>JACPFF010000008.1 GCA_016183065.1 Deltaproteobacteria bacterium
CGTGGAGATGGTGATGCCGGGGGACAACGTGACGGTGACGGTGACGTTGATCACGCCAGTGGCGATGGAGAAGGAGTTGCGGTTTGCGATTCGCGAAGGGGGCCGCACCGTCGGCGCCGGCGTCGTTACCACCATCCTGGCGTAAATTTCGAGGCGATGCACACGATTGAGAGTGAACTATGCGAGTGATTATTCAAATGGCCTGTGAGGGATGTAAACGGCGTAATTACTCAACGACGCGCAATAAAACACGCCAGACCGAACGTCATGCGATGAAAAAATATTGCCCATTTTGTCGGAAGCATACGATGCATAAGGAGACGAAGTAGGTGGGGTGCGAAACGCCGGAACTCGAATATCGTGTATCGTATATCGGGAAACTTTTTCCGAGGCAAAATTTGAGGAGCGTAGCTCAATTGGTAGAGCACCGGTCTCCAAAACCGGGGGTTGCAGGTTCAAGTCCTGTCGCTCCTGCAAGAGACGCCACTATTGGATGGGCTCACGGCGCCCCCTCAACGCCGCGGTGTGGCTGGGTCGTGGGGCCCAACAGCGTAGTCAATGGTCGACAGCCGGTGAGGCGAGTATGGGAGTGGTGAGTCCACGCAATTTGCAAAAATGGGTCTCCATTGGGTACATGGGCGTGGCGATCGTTGTCTATCTCCTGATTGGACGCATTACGGAAATGGTCTGGGATCTGGCGCGATGGCCATATCCCGACGGATGGCCCATGACCCCGCCGGAACTGACCGGTTTCGTCAGTGCGATCATCACCTTTATTGTCCTGCGGCGGACGATGCGCGTGAACGTGTTTATGAATGAGGCGGCCGCGGAATTGGTGAAGGTCACCTATCCGGCCAAAAAAGAGACATGGCTGACCACCGGCGTGGTCTCGTTTATTGTCGTGTTGTCTGCCCTGATCCTGGCCCTCTACGATGTCGTCTGGGGCTGGGGGGTTCGACTCTTATATTAGTCGTTTGGAGCACGAAGTATGGCAAAACATTGGTATGTGGTGCACACGTATTCCGGTTTCGAGCAGCAGGCCAAAGAGGCCCTGCAAGAGCGGATTAAAAACTCCGGTCAGGCACCCCATTTTGAGGAGGTCCTCGTGCCATCGGAAACGGTCGTTGAGATGAAGCAGGGGGTCAAAAAGACATCGTCCCGACGATTTTTCCCCGGATACATTCTTGTCAAGATGGAGCTCAATGAAAACTCATGGCACTTGGTCAAGGGAACGCCAAAGATTACCGGTTTTGTCGGCAAGGGGATGATGCCACCCATTGTCCCGGAGGCGGAAGTGAAACGGATCACGCAACAGATCGAAGAAGGGACGTTGCGGCCAAAACCAAAAGTATTGTTTGAAAAGGGCGAAACTGTGCGGGTCGTCAGCGGGCCGTTCTCGACCTTTACCGGCATTGTCGATGACGTCAATCCCGAGAAGGCGAAAATGCGGGTCATGGTGAGCATCTTTGGGCGTGCCACGCCGATTGAACTCGAATTTGCACAGGTGGAGAAGACCTGAGCGTGTTTCAAACGATGTCATTCCCGCGCATGCGGGGATCGCAATGCAGTGAGAGAGAGGGTGGATGCCATGGCGAAGAAGAAGGTTCAGACGTTCATCAAACTGCAATGTCCGGCGGGGCAGGCAAACCCGGCGCCACCGGTCGGTCCGGCCTTGGGACAACACGGCGTCAACATCATGGAGTTTTGCAAACAGTTTAATGAACGGACCAAGAACCAACCGGGGATGATCATCCCGGTGGTCATCACGGTCTATCATGATCGTTCCTTCACCTTTGTCACGAAGACACCCCCCGTTGCGGTCCTGCTGAAGAAAGAAGCGGGATTGGCAAAGGGATCCGGGACGCCGAACAAGGAAAAAGTGGGAAAGGTGACGCGCGCACAAGTCGAGTCGATCGCGAAAACCAAGATCCCGGATCTCAATTGTATCTCGATCGACGCTGCCATGCGACAAGTCGAGGGGACAGCACGGAGTATGGGAATTGAGGTGATCGGATGACCAAGCGGCATACAGATAATTGCAAGAAGATCGACGAGGGAAAGACGTACCGGCTCGATGAGGCCTTGGCCCTCTTGGAGTCCTGCGCATCACCGAAATTCGATGAATCCGTCGATGTGGCCCTGCGCCTCGGCATTGATCCCAAGAAATCGGATCAAATGGTGCGGGGGAGCGTGGGACTCCCCCATGGACTGGGGAAGAAGATTCGCGTGGTGGTCTTTGCCAAGGGAGAAAAAGCCCGCGAGGCGGAAAGTGCGGGTGCCGAAGTGGTCGGTGCCGAAGATCTGGTGGAGCGCGTGCAAAAAGGATGGCTCGACTTTGACAAGGCCGTTGCCACGCCAGATATGATGGCCACGGTGAGCAAGGTGGGGAAGATCCTCGGCCCACGGGGACTCATGCCGAATCCTAAAATGGGGACCGTCACCATCGATATTGCCACTGCCGTAAAAGAGGCCAAGGCCGGCCGCGTGGAATTCCGGATCGACAAGGGGGGGATCGTCCATGCACCAATTGGAAGAAAATCATTCGGAATGAATAAGTTAAAAGATAATTTTCAGGCATTACTTGATGCCGTCACGCGGGCAAAACCGGCGGCCTCAAAGGGGCAATATCTCCGGACGGTGACCCTCTCAACGACCATGGGGCCGGGCATTGCCATTGAGCCGTCCACCGTGATGCAAGAAAGGAATGCGTGATGTTGCGAGAAGAAAAACATGCCGAAGTCGAACAGATTGCCAATCGGTTTGCTGCGGCGAAAGCCGCATTTATCGCAGAATATCGGGGATTAACCGTGGCACAGATGACACAATTGCGCGGGAAAATCCGTGGCGTATCTGGTGGCATGCGGGTGATCAAAAACCGTCTGGCCCTCCGTGCCTTGCAGCAGCATCCGCTCGACGGAATCGAGCAACATCTGGTCGGTCCGACCGCCTTGGCCACCGCTACGAGTGACCCAGTCCTGTTGGCCAAGGTTTTGGTGGAGTTTGCCAGGGAATGTGAGACGCTCAAGATCAAGGGGGGGAATGTCGAAGGCCGGGCCGTCAGCGCTCGTGACATCGAGGCCTTGGCCATCCTGCCATCCCGGGACGTCCTCTTGAGTCAGCTCCTCAGTGTCATGCAGGGACCCGCCCGTGGTGTGGCATCGGTCTTGGCAGCGGTTCCACGCGGTCTGGTGACCGCCATGAAAGCGATTGGCGAGGCAAAATCCGCCTCATAGAAGACGTGCGCAGAATGAACCGTGAGGTTCCCCACGGATGGACAGTCGGTGAATAGTCATGGCTGGGTCGTACTTGGGGCGCAACAATAAAGGAGTGGAGCATGTCAGAAGCAACGGTCTCAAAAGAACAGATTGTCGAAACCCTGAAGGGCATGACCCTGTTGGAAGTCTCCGAGCTGGTCAAGACCCTCGAGGAGACGTTTGGGGTCTCTGCAGCAGCGCCGGTTGCTGCTGTGGCAATGCCCTCAGGGGCTGCGGCGGGTGAAGCTGTCGAAGAGCAGACCGAATTCACGGTGATCTTGAAGGATGCCGGGGCAAAAAAGATTGACGTCATCAAAGCCGTCCGTGGTCTGACCAGTCTGGGACTCAAGGAAGCCAAGGATCTTGTCGAAGGCGCGCCCAAGACGGTGAAAGAAGGCGTGTCGAAGGAAGATGCCGAGAAGATGAAGAAAGAATTGGAAGCGGCTGGGGCAAAGGTTGAACTGAAGTAAGTCGATGGACGGTCGATGTGCCGTGAACAAGACCCGATCGCCGGATGCACGCGGGAAATGATGTTGTGTGCAGATTCGGTCATTCGGGTCGTAACTCTGTGAACGTAAGGAGTTTCGTCTATGTCCAACACCCCTATTCGCCACCTGCGCATTGATTATGCCCGATTGGAGAACCCGCTCTCAATTCCCAATCTGATTGAACTGCCACGGCAGTCCTTTGCGGCGTTCCTCCAGAGTCAGGTCGCGCCCGAGGCCAGGACGGATACGGGCCTGCAGGGGGTGTTTAAGAGCGTCTACCCGATCTCCGACTTTAACCAGACCGCCTCGCTGGAATTCGTCTCCTATAGTCTGGATGAACCGAAATACGATGTCACGGAATGCCGCAGTCGCGGCATGACCTATGCCGCCCCGATGCGGGTTGTCGTCCGTCTGATTGTCTGGGATGTGGATCAGGAGAGTGGCGTCCGGGCGATTCGGGATGTGAAAGAACAGGAGGTCTATTTTGGAGAAATCCCCCTGATGACCGATAATGGCACGTTCATCGTCAATGGCACGGAACGCGTGATCGTCAATCAGCTCCACCGGAGTCCCGGCATCTTTTTCGAGCATGACAAGGGAAAGACTCAGGCCTCCGGGCGACTCCTCTATTTTGCGCGCGTCATTCCCTATCGCGGGTCGTGGCTCGATTTCGAGTTCGATTCCAAGGATCTGCTGCATGTCCGGATCGATCGTCGGCGGAAGATGCCCGCGACCATCCTCTTGCGTGCCCTCGGCATGTCGGTCGAAGAGATTCTGAACGAATTTTACCGCGTGGAAACCGTGCAATGGGAGAGTCGCAAGGTGGTGAAGGATGTGGTGCCGGAGGTACTGATCTTCCAGCGGGCGAGTCGCGACATTCGGGATCCCAAGACCGACGAAGTCCTGGTCAAAAAAGGGAAAAAATTCACGCGGTCCGCAATGGAGAAACTCCAGAAGGCCCATGTGACGGAAATTCCGATCGATTGGGACGATCTGCTCGGACGGGTGGTGGCCCACGATGTCGTCAACCCGGAGACGGGTGAGGTGGTGCTCGCGGTGAATGATGTGCTGACCCCGGAAAAACTGGAAGAGATGCGTGCACAAAAAATCGGCACCCTGCCGCTCCTCTACATCGATGACCTCAATGTGGGGCCCTACCTCCGCAATACCTTGCTCGTCGACAAAATGGTGACGACCGATGATGCGGTCATGGAGATCTACCGGCGGTTGCGTCCCGGTGATCCCATGACACCGGAATCGGCACGTGCCCTCTTTGAGAATCTCTTCTTTAATCCCGAACGCTATGACCTGTCGCGCGTGGGACGTTTAAAGCTCAATCATAAATTCGGTTTCGATGTGCCACTGGAAGTGGGGACACTGCGCAAAGAGGATATTCTGGCCACCGTGAAATACCTCGTTGACCTCAAGGATGGCCGTGGACAGATCGATGACATCGATCATCTCGGCAACCGGCGTGTCCGGTCGGTCGGCGAACTCCTGGAGAACCAGTTTCGCGTCGGTCTCGTCCGGATGGAGCGGGCCATCCGCGAGCGGATGAGCCTGCAGGAGATTGAAACGCTCATGCCGCATGATCTGGTGAATCCCAAGCCGGTGATGGCCGTGATCAAGGAGTTTTTCGGATCCTCCCAGCTCTCGCAATTCATGGATCAGACCAATCCGCTTTCCGAAGTGACCCACAAGCGGCGACTCTCGGCCCTCGGGCCGGGCGGCTTGACCCGGGATCGGGCGGGATTCGAGGTGCGCGACGTCCACACCACGCACTACGGGCGTATTTGTCCGATCGAGACCCCCGAAGGTCCGAATATCGGCTTGATTGCCTCTCTCTCCACATTCGCCCGTGTCAATGAATTCGGGTTCATCGAGACGCCGTATCGCAAGGTGGACCAGAGCCGTGTGACAGATGACATCGTCTTCTGTTCGGCCCTGGATGAACGGGGATACCTTATTGCCCAGGCCAATGCGCCACTGAATGAACGACGCGAATTCATTCGGGACATCGTCCAGTGCCGCCGGGATGGGGAATTCATCTTGGCCCCGGCCAAAGAGGTCCAACTCATGGACGTGGCGCCCACGCAATTGGTCTCCGTCGCCGCATCGCTCGTCCCTTTTTTGGAGCATGACGACGCGAACCGTGCGCTGATGGGCTCCAACATGCAGCGGCAGGCCGTCCCCCTCCTGAAATCACAGGCCCCGATTGTCGGGACCGGGATCGAGGGTGTGGTTGCGCGAGACGCCGGGGTAACCGTTGTCTCGCGCCGCGATGGTGTGGTGACGGAAGTCGATGCCACGCGCATTGTTGTCCAAGTCGACAAAAAGGCGGCACGCAAGGGAGAATCGGACATCGATCTCTATCCCCTGATGAAATATCAGCGGTCGAACCAGAACACCTGCCTGAACCAGCGGCCGATTGTGACCGTCGGCGATCGGGTGATCAAAGGCGATGTGATTGCCGACGGCCCCTCCACGCGTTTTGGTGAGCTGGGACTGGGACAGAATGTCATGGTCGCCTTCATGTCCTGGGGCGGTTACAACTTTGAAGATTCCATCCTCGTGAGTGAGCGGCTGGTGAAAGATGATACCTTTACGTCGGTGCACATCGAAGAGTTCGAGTGTATCTCGCGCGACACCAAATTGGGGAAGGAAGAGATCACCCGTGATATTCCCAATGTCGGTGACGAGGCCCTCCGCAATCTCGATGAAAGCGGTATTGTGCGGATCGGCGCGGAGGTCACCACCAGCGACATCCTGGTCGGCAAGGTGACGCCGAAGGGGGAAACCCAATTGTCACCCGAAGAAAAACTGTTGCGGGCGATCTTCGGGGAAAAGGCCGGTGATGTGAAAGATACCTCGCTCCGCATTCCACCGGGCGTGACAGGGACGGTTGTCCATGCCCAGGTCTTTTCCCGTGAAGGGCTCGATCTGGACGAACGAACCAAGGAAATCCAGGATGAGGAGACACTCCGGATCCGGCAGGATCTTGATGCGGAATTGAAGGCCTTGCGCGATGCCACACGCAAACAACTCAAGTCGATCCTCGTTGGTCGGACGGCCTCGTCAAAAGTCATGGACGATACCGAAGAGAAGACCCTCCTCGCCAAGGGAAAGACGATCACCGAAGCGATCCTCAACTCGCTCCCGTTCGACAAAATCCGCGAGATTTCCGTGAGCGGCGGGGAGGAGATCGAGGAACAGCTCGGTGAGATGCTTGAAGCCCATGAAGAACAAGAAGATCTTGTCAAAATGATGTACAGCCAGAAGGTCAGCAAACTGAAAAAGGGGGATGAGCTTCCCCCCGGCGTGATCAAAATGGTGAAGGTCTATGTGGCGATCAAACGGAAATTGCAGGTCGGCGACAAAATGGCCGGACGCCATGGCAACAAAGGGGTCATCTCCCGGATCCTTCCGGAAGAAGATATGCCCTATATGGCCGACGGGCGCCCGGTTGACATTGTTCTCAACCCGCTCGGCGTGCCATCGCGCATGAACGTCGGTCAGATCCTGGAAACCCATCTGGGCTGGGCGGCGGAAAGTCTCGGTCGCCAGATTGGGGAGATTCTGAAGCGCGAATATTCGAGGGATGCGCTCGCAAAAAAAATCCGCGATGTCTATCAATCCGAAGCGATGAACACATGGTTGGAGAGAGCGTCAGAGACCGATGTCAAGGCAATGGCCGCCCTGCTGCAGAATGGGGTGCCCGTCTGTTCGCCGGTCTTTGACGGCGCGCGGGAAGGGGAGATCAAGGACCTGCTCCGCAAGGCGGGACTCCCGGAGAGCGGCCAGACGATCCTCTTCGACGGCCGTTCCGGAGAGCCGTTTATGCAACCGGTCACGGTGGGCATTCTCTACATCTTGAAGTTGCATCATCTGGTGGAAGACAAGATCCATGCCCGGTCGATCGGTCCGTACTCGCTCGTGACACAGCAGCCGCTCGGCGGGAAGGCGCAATTCGGCGGCCAACGACTGGGGGAGATGGAAGTCTGGGCCCTGGAGGCCTATGGTGCGGCGTATGCGCTGCAGGAGTTTCTGACCGTGAAATCCGACGACGTTGTCGGCCGAACGCGGATGTACGAATCGATTGTCAAAGGGGAATGTGTTCTGGAACCAGGCCTGCCGGAATCCTTTAAAGTGCTCCTCAAGGAACTGCAGGCCCTCTGTCTCGATTCTGAATTGATCGAGAAAGGGGCATAACATTGGGTCACTGTGTGGAGGGCGTCATATGGTAGCCGACATCTATAGTTTTTTTGAGAGACCGAAGGATCCACTCTCTTTTGACGGAGTCCGGATCCGACTGGCATCACCCGAAAAAATTGCCGAGTGGTCATTTGGTGAGGTCAAGAAACCGGAGACCATCAATTATCGGACCTTCAAACCGGAACGGGACGGGCTTTTTTGTGCAAAGATTTTTGGTCCGGTCAAGGATTATGAGTGTAATTGCGGCAAATATAAACGGATGAAACACCGTGGGATCGTCTGCGAAAAGTGCGGGGTAGAAGTGATCCAATCGAAGGTCCGCCGGGAACGGATGGGGCACATCACACTTGCCGCTCCCGTGGCCCATATCTGGTTCTTAAAAAGCCTGCCGTCACGGATCGGGTTGATGCTCGACATCTCGCTCAAGGATCTGGAGAAAGTGCTCTATTGCGAGGCCTACCTGGTCACCGATCCGGGGGCGTCGGAGCTCGAGGAATTTGAGATCATCACCGAAGAAAAATATCAGCGTACACTGGAACGCTGCGGCCCGACGTTTACCATCGGGACGGGTGGCGAAGTCGCCCGTGATCTCTTGGCGAAAATCGATCTCGATGAACTGGGGAAAAAAATCCGCAAAGACTTAGGCAAGACGAAATCCGAGGCGGTGCGCAAGAAATTGACGAAACGCCTGAAACTGGTGGAAAATTTCAAGCTCGCCAACAATCGTCCCGAATGGATGATGGTCAGCGTGATTCCCGTGCTGCCGCCCGATTTGCGTCCCCTGGTCCCCCTGGAAGGTGGCCGTTTTGCGACCTCGGATCTCAACGATCTCTACCGGCGCGTCATCAACCGCAACAACCGCCTGAAACGCCTGATGGAGTTGAATGCCCCGGAGATTATTATTCGGAACGAAAAACGGATGTTGCAGGAGGCCGTTGATTCGCTCTTCGACAATGGACGGAGATCGCGGGCCTTTACCGGCCCCAATCGGCGCCCGTTGCGGTCGCTCTCCGACATGCTCAAGGGGAAGCAGGGCCGGTTTCGCCAGAACCTGCTCGGGAAGCGGGTCGATTATTCCGGCCGGTCCGTCATTGTGGTCGGTCCCGAATTGCGTCTGCACCAGTGCGGATTACCAAAAAAAATGGCCCTCGAACTCTTCAAACCCTTCATTTATCACAAGCTGGAGATGCGCGGGTTGGCCTCGACCATCAAGAGCGCCAAGCGCCTGGTGGAACGCGAAACCCCGGAAGTCTGGGATGCACTCGACGAGGTCATCCGGGAACATCCGGTCCTCCTCAATCGGGCGCCCACGTTGCACCGACTCGGCATCCAGGCCTTTGAGCCGATTCTGATCGAAGGAAAGGCCATTCAATTGCACCCGCTGGTCTGCGTCGCCTACAACGCGGACTTTGACGGTGACCAGATGGCCGTCCATTTGCCGCTCTCCGTGGAGGCACAGGTCGAGGCCCGCGTCCTCATGATGTCGACCAACAACATCCTCTCACCGGCCAATGGCAAGCCGATCATCAGCCCCACACAGGACATGGTTCTCGGTCTCTATTACATGACGCGAGAGCGCGGTTTTGCCAAGGGGGAAGGGCGACTGTTCAGCAATGTCGACGAAGTCCAGGCCGCCTACGACCAGGGCGCGGTCGATTTGCAGGCACGCATTGCCGTCCGCATCGATGGGAAGCGTGTCGACACCACGGTCGGGCGGTCCTTGCTGGCCGAGATTTTGCCGCCACACATCGATTTTACCTACGTCAACAAGATCATGGACAAAAAGACCATCGCGGCCCTGATCGATCAATGTTACCGCCTGTGCGGTGAAAAAGAGACGGTCCTGTTGGCCGATCGGCTGCGGACCCTCGGGTTCCATTTCGCGACACAGGCCGGGATTTCCATCTGCATTGACGACCTCGTTGTGCCGGAAAGTAAGGATACCTTTGTCGATCAGGCGGTCCAGGAGGTACGCACGGTCGAGGAGCAATATGCCGAGGGGCTCATCACGGCCGGAGAGAAATATAATAAAGTCGTCGATATCTGGGCGGAGACGACCGAACACATTTCCAATGAAATGATGAAACAGATCCGCGTGGAATCGGTCGCGAATCTGGCTGGCGAAACTCGCGAGCAGATGAGTTTCAACTCCATTTTCATCATGGCCGATTCCGGTGCCCGCGGATCGACACAACAGATGCGGCAGCTCTCCGGGATGCGCGGCCTCATGGCCAAGCCCTCGGGGGAAATCATTGAAACCCCCATTATTGCGAATTTCCGCGAGGGATTGAATGTGCTGCAATACTTTATCTCAACGCACGGTGCGCGCAAAGGCTTGGCGGATACGGCCCTCAAGACTGCCAATTCCGGGTATCTGACGCGACGATTGGTCGATGTGGCACAGGATGCCACAATCACCGCGGAAGATTGCGGGACGCTGGACGGGATTATCATGCGAGCCCTCATCGAGGGGGGCGAGGTGATTGAATCTTTGGGTGACCGCATTCTCGGTCGCGTCACCCTGCTTGACATCCATGACCCGCTGACCGAGGAAGTCCTTGTTCCGGCGGGTATGGAATTGAACGAAGATCTGGTGCGAAAGATCGAGGAGGCCGGCATTGAGCAGGTCGAGATCCGTTCCGTCTTGACCTGCAATGAACTCTTCGGCGTCTGCGCGAAGTGTTATGGCCGGGATCTGGCCCGTGGTCACGTGGTCTGTGTCGGCGAGGCAGTCGGCGTGATTGCCGCCCAGTCGATCGGGGAACCCGGGACCCAGCTCACCATGCGTACCTTCCATATCGGGGGAACGGCCAGTCGGCGCGTGGCACAGTCAACACTGGAAAGTCGTGTCGATGGCATGGTCAAACTGGTCAGTGCGAATGTCGTGCTGAACAAAGAGGGGCGCCTGGTCGTCATGAATCGCAATAGCGAACTGGTCATTGTCGATGAGACGGGCCGCGAACGTGAGCGACACAAGCTCACCTACGGGGCGTACGTGGGGGTGAAAGATGGCGCCTCCGTGAAGGCGGGACAACTGATTGCCGAATGGGACCCCTATACCGTCCCGATTCTGACCGAAGTCAATGGCGTGATCGCCTATCAGGATCTGGTGGAAGGCTTGACCATGAGCGAACAGGTCGATGAAGTGACCGGCATGTCCCAAAAAGTGGTGAGTCCGTCAAAGGATCCCAACATGCGGCCACGGATTGTCATTCATGATGCTGCCGGGGAACCGATGGTGCTCGGTGGCACACGCGGCGAGGCCCGGTATCTCTTGCCCGTCGGCGCACACATTTCTGTCGCCGATGGTGAGACCGTGAGCGCCGGGGATGTGATTGCCAAGATTCCGCGCGAGACAACGAAGACCAAAGACATTACCGGCGGATTGCCACGCGTGGCCGAGCTCTTCGAGGTGCGCAAACCGAAAGAGGTCGCGATCATCAGCGAGATCGATGGTGTCGTCAGCTTTGGAAAAGATACCAAAGGAAAGCGGAAGGTTCTCGTCACCCCGCAGGTGGGTGAGCCGATGGAATATCTGATCCCCAAGGGAAAGCATGTGACCGCGCATGAAGGCGACCACATCAAGGCTGGTGAGGCCTTGATGGATGGATCGAGCAACCCGCACGACATTCTGCGCGTGCTCGGGATTAAAGAGTTGGCCAAATATCTGGTCGATGAAGTCCAGGAAGTCTATCGTCTCCAAGGGGTCCGCATTAATGATAAACATATCGAAGTGATCGTTCGGCAAATGTTACGCAAGGTCCGCGTGACCGCTGCCGGCGATACCATGTTCCTTGTCGATGAACATGTGGAAAAGACCCACTTTGACGCAATCAACGCGGAGATAGAGGCCAAAGGAAAAGAGCCGGCCGTGGGTGAACCGTTGTTATTGGGCATTACCAAGGCCTCACTCACGACGGAGAGCTTTATCTCTGCGGCATCCTTCCAGGAAACGACGCGCGTCCTGACCGAGGCCGCCACCTCAGGTCGGGTCGATTATCTCCGGGGGTTGAAGGAAAACGTCATTATGGGACGTTTGATCCCTGCAGGGACCGGACTCAAGTATTATCGGAACCTCAACATTACCGTGGACGAAGGTGAAGAGGTCGAGCGTCCGGTCGACCGGATGGAACATGCGTCCCCCCTTGGGCATCAGGAGGTCATCGGATAGGTGGTTAGGGGTGCCCTCAAGCGAGTCTCCCTTGTCGAACGAGGGTTGACTTTTCTCAAGGGCTTTGCTAGCTAACGGCGCGTTTTCGCTTGTGCCCGCCGTGAGTTGTTAAATATTTGGAATAACATGAAGTTTTGTGTTTGAGAGGATGAGAAGCAATGCCGACGTATAATCAGTTGGTCCGCAAGGGCCGGGAAAAGGTCAGATATCGGAGTGCGTCACCCGCCTTGATGCAGTCTCCACAACGTCGTGGGGTCTGCGTCCGCGTCTATACGACCACGCCAAAAAAACCGAATTCCGCCTTGCGCAAGGTCGCCCGCGTACGTCTCACCAACGGGATCGAGGTGACGGCGTATATTCCGGGTGAGGGACACAACTTGCAGGAGCACTCGGTTGTTACGATTCGCGGTGGGCGTGTGAAAGACCTTCCTGGCGTTCGATATCATATTATCCGCGGGGCCCTCGATACCGCGGGTGTGGAAAAACGTCGACGGAGTCGTTCCAAATATGGGGCGAAGAAACCGAAGTAATTGAACAAGGATTGCTGTTATGCCACGAAAAAAACGCGCCTCGTTACAGCGGGACATTCAGCCCGATCGGAAATATCAAGATCGTTTGGTGAGCAAGCTGATCAACCAACTGATGCAGCGGGGGAAAAAGTCGGTTGCCGAACATATTGTCTATGGGTGTTTTGACCTGATTGCGGCCCAAAAGCGAGATGACCCACTCAAATTGTTTCGTCAGGGTCTGGAAAACGTCAAGCCCGTGTTAGAGGTCCGATCGCGACGGGTTGGAGGCGCCAATTATCAGGTGCCGGTAGAAGTCCGTTCGGAACGACGACTCTCCCTTGGGCTGCGCTGGATGATCGGCGCAGCACGCGATCGAAATGAACGGACCATGGAAGAGCGATTGGCCGCCGAAATTTTGGAGGCCGTTGAAAATCGTGGCGGCGGTGTACGAAAGCGTGAAGAGACGCATCGCATGGCAGAAGCCAATAAGGCCTTTGCGCATTTCCGATGGTAATGGTGACAGGAAGGGATGTTGTCGGTCGGTGTGTGGGCACGACTGTTACAGGGGCTCACGTCGCCCCCTCCTCTCGCGCGCGGTGCGCGCTGGGTCGTGGGGCCCCACAGTGAGACAGGACTATGTCAGCAGTGGATGAAAAAGAGCTCAAACGGTTAAGTAACCTCCGCAACATCGGGATCATGGCGCACATCGACGCCGGAAAGACGACGGTCACCGAGCGCGTCCTCTTTTACACCGGTCGGAGTCACAAGATTGGCGAGGTCCATCATGGGACGGCCACGATGGACTGGATGGAACAGGAACAGGAACGCGGGATCACGATTACTTCGGCAGCTACCTCGTGTTCGTGGAAGGGGACCGATATCAATATCATCGACACCCCGGGGCACGTCGATTTTACGATTGAGGTGGAGCGGAGTCTTCGTGTCCTTGACGGGGCCATTGGGGTGTTCGATGGGGGGAACGGGGTTGAACCGCAGTCCGAGACCGTCTGGCGCCAGGCGGACAAATATCGGGTCCCACGGATTGCGTTTATCAATAAAATGGACAAAACCGGGGCCGATTTTTCCATGAATCTCCGTTCCATCAAGGAACGACTCCATACAGAACCGGTCGCCTTTCAACTCCCGATCGGTCTCGAATCCGATTTCCGCGGTGTGGTCGACCTGGTCCGGATGGTCGGATTCATTTTTGATGAAGAGAGTCGTGGCGCGAAGATCACCGAAATTCCGATCCCTGAAGATCTCAAAGAAGTGGCTGAGGAGTATCGCAATAAACTCGTCGAGGCGATCGTCGAATGCGATGATGCCCTTTTGCATACCTACCTTGAGGGTGGGGCAATTTCCGACGAAGACCTGTGGCACGCAGCAAGAAAAGGCACTATTGCTCAACGTTTTACGCCGATCTTCTGCGGTTCTGCTTTCAAAAATAAGGGGATTCAACAGCTCCTTGATGCCGTCGTCCATCTCCTCCCCTCGCCGGTCGATGTCCCTGCGATCGAAGGGCGTGACCCGAATGACCCAGAAAAGACCCTCACGCGAGCGGCCTTGAGTCATGAACCTTTTTCGGCTTTGGCCTTTAAAATCATGACCGATCCATTTGCCGGGCAATTGACCTATTTGCGAATCTACTCCGGCACCCTGGAATCGGGAAGCTACGTCTACAACGTCACCAAGGGAAAACAGGAACGGCTCAGTCGGTTGATGCGCATGCATGCCGATAAACGGGAAGACGTCAAGGGGGCTGTGGCCGGGGACATTATTGCCGCCGTGGGACTCAAATATACGACGACGGGCGATACGCTCGCCACGGAAAAGTCCCCCATTCTCCTCGAATCGATGGAATTCCCCGATCCCGTCATCTCGATCGCCATTGAGCCAAAGACCAAAGGGGATCAAGATAAATTGTCGAATGCATTGCAAAAATTGGCCATTGAGGACCCGTCATTTCGCGTCCGTGTCGATCATGAGACCGGCCAAACCATAATCTCCGGCATGGGAGAATTGCACCTCGAGATCATTGTCGATCGCATGATGCGGGAATTTAAAGTGGAGGCCAATGTGGGCCGACCCGAGGTGGCCTTCCGGGAAACCATCACAAGCCGGGGAGAGGCTGAAACGAAATATATCCGCCAAACCGGAGGGCGCGGCCAATACGGACATGTCCTCCTCGAAGTGGAGCCGTTACCCCGTGGTGGTGGCCATGAATTTGTCGATAAAATCGTTGGGGGGTCTATTCCACGGGAATATATCCCTGCGGTCCGCAAGGGGGTCGAAGAGGCATTGGCCGGTGGGGTCATGGCCGGCTATACCTTGGTCGATTGCCGTATCACGTTGACGGATGGCTCCTACCATGAGGTCGATTCTTCGGAAATGGCCTTTAAAATTGCCGGGTCCATGGCGGTCAAAGAGGCCGCCCGAAAGGCCTCTCCTGTATTGCTCGAGCCGATTATGGACGTTGAGGTGGTCTCTCCTGAAGAGTATATCGGTGCGGTCACTGGCGACTTGAATTCTCGGCGCGGACGTATTATGCGCACGGACGTTCGTATCGGCTCGCAAGTGGTGGGTGCGCAGGTGCCATTGGCGAAAATGTTTGGCTATGCCACGGATTTGCGGTCTGCCACACAAGGGCGTGCCACCTATACGATGCAATTTGCGCATTACGAGCCAGTCCCAAAAAATATTGCGGAAGAAATTATCGCAAAGGTGACAGGAAAATAACGCCGCAAAGCGGTGAGATCTTCAAAGGAGACCGGTTATGGCGAAGGGGAAATTCAGTCGGACGAAGCCGCACGTGAATGTGGGGACGATAGGGCATATCGATCATGGGAAGACGACGTTGACGGCGGCGTTGACGAAGGTGCTCAGTTTGGAGGGGAAGGCGGAGTATACGGCGTATGAGGAGATTGACAAGGCGCCGGAGGAGCGGGCGCGGGGGATCACGATCGCGACGGCGCACGTGGAGTACGAGTCGGCGCAGCGGCATTATGCGCACGTGGATTGTCCGGGGCACGCGGATTATGTGAAGAACATGATCACGGGGGCGGCGCAGATGGACGGGGCGATTTTGGTGGTGAGTGCGGCGGACGGGCCGATGCCGCAGACGCGGGAGCACATTTTATTGGCGCGGCAGGTGGGGGTACCGTACATGGTGGTCTTTTTGAACAAGACGGACCAGGTGGATGATCCGGAGTTGTTGGAGTTGGTGGAGTTGGAGGTGCGGGAGTTGTTGACGAAGTATGGGTTTCCGGGGGAGACGACGCCGCTGGTGAAGGGGAGTGCGGTGCAGGCGTTGGCGGGGGACGCGGAGGCGGTGGCGAGTATTCAGGCGTTGGTGGCGGCGTGTGATGCGTGGATACCGACGCCGGTGCGGGCGACGGACAAGCCGTTCATGATGGCGGTGGAGGATGTCTTTTCGATCAGTGGGCGGGGGACGGTGGTGACGGGGCGGATCGAGCGGGGGGTGGTGACGGTGGGGGAGGCGGTGGAGATTGTGGGGTTGCGGCCGACGCAGCAGACGGTGGTGACGGGGGTGGAGATGTTTCGGAAGTTGCTGGATCAGGGGGAGGCGGGGGACAATGTGGGATTGTTGTTGCGGGGGACGAAGCGGGAAGAGGTGGAGCGGGGGCAGGTGGTGTGCCAGCCGGGGACGATCACGCCGCACACGGTGTTTACGGCGGAGGTGTACATTTTGACGAAGGAGGAGGGGGGCCGGCACACGCCGTTTTTCAAGGGGTATCGGCCGCAGTTTTATTTTCGGACGACGGATGTGACGGGGGTGGTGGAGTTGGCGGCCGGCGTGGAGATGGTGATGCCGGGGGACAACGTGACGGTGACGGTGACGTTGATCACGCCAGTGGCGATGGAGAAGGAGTTGCGGTTTGCGATTCGCGAAGGGGGCCGCACCGTCGGCGCCGGCGTCGTTACCACCATCCTGGCGAACAGAGTCAGCAAATCCGGATCCGGCTCAAGGGGTTCGATCATAAACTCCTTGATCAATCGACGGTCGAGATCGTGGATACGGCCAAACGGACCGGGGCGCGCATTGCAGGGCCCATTCCGCTGCCGACAAAAATTGAAAAGTTTTGTGTCCTCCGTTCGCCGCATGTCGATAAAAAATCGCGGGAA
Source organism: Deltaproteobacteria bacterium (assembly GCA_016183065.1). Taxonomy (GTDB): domain Bacteria; phylum UBA10199; class UBA10199; family JACPFF01; genus JACPFF01. The sequence goes on from JACPFF010000008.1 coordinate 16,778, forward strand.
CAATTCGAGATTCGGACGCACAAACGCTTGATTGACATTTTGGAACCGACACAACAGACGGTCGATGCGCTCATTAAGTTGGATCTTGCGGCGGGCGTCGACGTCGAAATTAAGATGGTGTAATCATGACACTCGGACTCCTTGCCCGAAAAAAAGGGATGACAACGCTTTTGAATGATCACGGCCAGGCCGTTGCAGTGACGGTCCTTGAGGCGGGACCATGTGCCGTCCTTGCACGGCGCTCCAGGGAGGCCGATGGTTATGACGCTCTCCAACTCGGTTTTGAGGCGGCTGCACATCCGGAGCGGCTCTCCAAGGCCGAGCGGGGGCACTTTGCCAAGGCGGGTCTTGCCGCCATGCGGGTCGTTGAAGAATTTCGGTGCACCGGGGCCGAGACATTCACAGTGGGACAGATTCTGACGGTTGGGGGATTTGCAAAAGGGGATCGCATTGATGTGCGCGGATGTGTCAAGGGACGCGGCTATCAAGGGGTCATCAAACGCTGGGGAAAACATGGGGGACCCGGAAGTCACGGCTCGCATTTTCACCGGACCACCGGCTCGATTGGGCAGCGGACCTGGCCAGGACGTGTCTTTAAAAATATGAAGCTCCCGGGACAGATGGGAAATGTCTTTCGGACCATTCGAGGGCTGGAAGTGGTGGGGATCGATCCCGAGCTCCATCTCCTCTTTGTGAAAGGGGCTGTGCCGGGTGCGAAAAATGCCCTGATTCGCGTCATGAACCGCTCCGCCGATTTTGCCACGCGCTATCATGCCGGACAGGCACCGACGACCGCGGTGGAGACGGCAACAACACCCGGTGAGGAAGCGGTGTCATCATGAAACTCCCCGTCTATTCAGCAACGAAAACTCAAGTCGGGGAATTCGAATTTGCTCCGGCAGTGGTCGCATGCGATCCCCAACCGGGCCTCCTCTTTGCGGTTGTCCAGGCCACACGGACCAATCATCGTGTCGGCACAGCGTCCACAAAAACACGGGGCGAGGTGCGGGGAAGCGACAAAAAGCCGTACCGACAAAAGGGGACCGGACGTGCACGACATGGCACAGAAAAGAGCGGGATTTTCGTTGGCGGTGGTGTGACGTTCGGCCCAAAACCCCGGCCATTTGTCGATCGACTCCCTCCACGGCAACGTGCCAAGGCCTTTCAGCAGGCCTTTGCCATGAAGCTGCGGGACGGGAAAGTCATTGTCCTCGACGCATGGCATTGTGAGGGAGCAAAGACCAAACCGATGGTGCAATTGCTGAAGCAATTCGCTATCACGAGCGGGCTTTTGGTGATCGAGACGCCCAATGCGTGTTTAAGCCGCTCCGTCCGCAATATTCCGCACGTCAGCGTACGGGAGGCGCGATGCCTCAATACCTATGACCTCCTCGCTTTTGAGACGGTAGTCATTTCACGGGCCGCGCTCGAGGTGATAAAGGGACGGTTAGCCGCATGAACCTGTACGATGTCATTAAGCGCCCGATTATTACCGAAAAAGCGGTCCAGGGGCAGGCCGGGGGATGTTATGTGTTTGAAGTGGCAAGAGGGGCCACGAAGACGGTGATACGGGAGGCTGTAGAAAAACTCTTTTCCGTGACCGTCACGTCGGTGCACACGATCGTGATGCCGAGTAAGCACCGACGAAGTCTGCGGGGACGGGGGAAGCTCGTCCTCACCTCACCGTGGAAAAAGGCGATAGTGACCTTGGGTGAAGGACAAACGATCGATATTACCGAAAGCGCATAAACGATGGCATTGCAGACCTATAAACCGACTTCTCCAGGACGACGCCAGCACACCGGGCTTCGCCGTGACGAACTGACCAATGCGCCCTTGGTGAAGGGATTGCTCGACACATGGCAACGCCGCGGTGGACGCAACAATACGGGTCGCGTGACCATGCGCCATCGGGGTGGTGGGGCCAAACGTCGGTATCGTATCGTCGATTTTCACCGGGGAAAAATCGGCATTGCGGGCACGGTCGCGGCCATTGCGTACGATCCGAACCGATCGGCGAACCTTGCCCTGATTCATTATGTCGATGGCGAGAAGCGCTATATCCTCCACCCCGTGGGGCTTGCGGTCGGCGATACCATCATGGCCTCTCCCGAAGCGGACATTCGTCCCGGCAATGCGCTCCCGCTCAGAAAAATTCCCGTCGGGACCGATCTCCACAATGTGGCGCTCAAAATCGGTGGCAAGGCGCAACTCTGTCGGACGGCTGGCGCGCACGCGCAGCTCATCGCAAAAGATGGAGACTATGCCCAGATTCGTCTCCCCTCCAGCGAGGTGCGAAAGATCCACCTCGATTGTTGGGGCGTTGTGGGTCAGGTGGGCAATGTCGATCGGGAGAATATCTCGTATGGCAAGGCGGGCCGGCGCCGGCATCTCGGGCGTCGTCCCCATGTGCGTGGCATGTGTATGAACCCGGTCGATCATCCCCATGGTGGTGGAGAAGGACGGAGTAAGGGGGGAAACCATCCCGTGAGCCCCACCGGGGTTCCAACCAAGGGATACAAGACCCGGAAGAAGAAGAAACCTTCCAATGCCTTGATTATCAAACGGCGGAGAGAGAAATAATGGCACGCTCGCTCAAAAAAGGTCCTTTCATTGATCAGCACCTCTTGGCCAAGGTCGAGACAGCCCAGGGAGGCGCCAAGAAAGGGGTGATCAAGACCTGGTCACGTCGTTCCACGGTGATTCCTGATATGGTCGGTTTGACGTTTGCCGTCCATAATGGGAGAAAATTTGTCCCCGTCTATGTCACCGAAAATATGGTCGGGCACAAGCTCGGCGAATTTGCGCCGACCCGCGTCTTCCGCGGTCACAGTGGTGTGAAGAAAGAGGAAGCGCCAAAACCATGAAGAAATCCGTGACTGCCACCTTTCGCCATGTCCGTATCACGCCCAATAAACTGCGAGCCGTCGTGGATCTCGTGCGCGGAAAACGCGTCGATCAGGCCATCGACCTCTTGCGCTATTGCGAACGGCGTGGGGCAAAATCGGTCCTGAAAATTGTCAAATCCGCCCTTGCCAATGCCGATCAGCAGGGTGGTATCGATGTCGATCGGTTGGTGGTCGGGATCATTCGTGTCGATGACGGCCCCCGGTGGCGGCGATTTCGACCGCGGTCTCGCGGGATGGCCCATCCGATTATCAAGCGGAGCAGTCATCTGAATATCGAGCTCATTGAACGGTAAGTGTGGAGGAACGATGGGGCAAAAAACGCACCCAAAAGGATTTCGGATTGGTATCACAAAACCGTGGGATTCCCGGTGGTATGCGGAGAAGCGCCTCTATGCCCAACTGATTCATGAGGACATGCGATTCCGACGTTTTTTGAAGGAAAAACTGTATCACGCAGGCGTTGCCAAGATTGAAATTGAGCGCGCGGCCGACAAGGTGAAGATCACGATCTGGACCTCGCGGCCTGGTTTGGTGATCGGCAAGAAAGGCGCGGGGATTGATTCATTGCGACTGGAATTGCAAAAGACCACTCCGCATGAAATTGTGATCAACATTCAGGAGATCCGCAAGGCGGAGATCGAGGCACAGCTCATTGCGGAAAATGTGGCAACCCAACTTGAACGCCGGATCGCGTTCCGTCGGGCCATGAAAAAAGCCGTCCAGACCGCGATGAAAATGGGGGCTGAGGGGATAAAAATCCGCTGTGCGGGGAGACTCGGGGGCGCGGAAATGGCCCGCACCGAATGGTATCGCGAGGGTCGTGTCCCGCTCCATACCTTGCGTGCCGACATCGAATACGGATTTGCTGAAGCCAACACAACGTATGGGAAAATTGGCGTAAAAACATGGGTTTATAAAGGTGATGTCTTGCCAAGTTAGGAAAGCGTGATGTTACAACCAGCGAAGACCAAATATCGGAAACAGCAAAAGGGGCGCAATCGCGGTCCGGCCAAGGGGGGGACTGACCTCGCCTTCGGCGAATATGGCTTGCAGGTATTGCAGAATGGTTATATTACCGCTCGCCAACTTGAGGCAAGTCGTGTGGCGCTGACCCGCCACGTGAAGCGTGGTGGGAAGATATGGATTCGCATCTTTCCCGATAAGCCGATTACGAAAAAACCCTTGGAAACCCGCATGGGGAAGGGGAAGGGTGCGGTGGAGGCATGGGTGGTACCGGTGCGACGTGGGCGCGTCTTATTTGAAATGGTGGGCATCCCAGCGGAGGTCGCCCGCGAGGCCTTTCGATTGGCTGGCCACAAATTACCGCTGAAAACACGGTGTATTGTGCGCGAGGAGTGGTAAGTGAAGGTCCAGGTTTTACGACAACGGTCGGCAGAAGAACTGCAGAAATCTTTGGCAGAGCTCGCAGAAGAGCTCTTTCGTCTCCGGTTTCGATTGAAGAGCGGTCGTCTCCACAACACGGCGCGCATGGGACGGGTCCGTCAGGAGATTGCGCGAATTCGCACGGTCCTTCGAGAAGAGCGACCACAAGGATAGCAGATACTATGGCGACAGGACAGACACGAAAGACGATGCAAGGGGTCGTGCTGCGACGCTCCGGTGAACAATCCGTGGTGGTGCGCGTTGAGCGCATGGTCATGCATGCACAATTCAAGAAATATCTCCGTCGCCACCGGAATGTGCATGTCCATGATCCGATGAACAAATGCCAGGTTGGCGATATGGTGATGGTGCAGGAAAGTCGCCCGATCAGTAAAACCAAACGGTGGCTGTACGTAGGGACGTTATGATCCAGCAAGAATCGGTCCTCGATGTCGCGGATAATTCGGGGGCAAAAAAAGTCATGTGCATTAAAGTCCTCGGTGGCACACGTCGGAAGTATGCCTCCATCGGCGACGTGATCGTGGTGGCGATCAAGGAAGCCATGCCGCGCGCGCGCGTCAAAAAAGGCGATGTCAAGCGGGCCGTCATCGTCCGGACATGCAAGGAATTGCGGCGTCCCGATGGGTCCTACATCCGCTTTGACTCGAATTCTGCCGTCCTGATCAATGAACAGGGTGAACCGATCGGCACACGGATTTTTGGTCCGGTCGCCCGGGAACTCCGGGCCCGCAATTATATGAAGATTGTCTCGTTAGCGCCCGAGGTATTGTAAAATGCAGACGACCACACGATTACGAAAAGGGGATGTTGTGCAAGTCATGACCGGTCGTTCTCGCGGCAAGTCGGGGAAGATCCTTCGCATCGATCATGCCAAAGCGCGCGTCTATGTGGAGAATGTGCAGACGGTGAAACGGCATGTCAAACCCTCGCAGAAGCAGCCGCAGGGGGGGGTGGTCGAAAAAGAGGCCTCGATCCATTGGTCGGCCGTGCAACTCCTCTGTGGGCACTGCGCAAAGCCGGTGCGGATTCGCATCAAAAAATCGGACAACAAGGGAATGCAGCGTCTCTGTATCAAATGCGCGCACCCCATCGGAAACTAGACTATGGCACACGCGGTCTTACAGGAAAAGTATGAACAGCGCGCCATTACGGCGTTGAAGGAGCAATTTGGGATTACGAATGCGCACCGCGTCCCGAAGCTCTCCAAAGTGATCGTCAATGTCTGCATGAAGGAAGCCGTGCAAGACAGCAAACTCCTGGATGTCGCAGTCCGCGAAGTGGCATCGATTACGGGGCAGCGTCCGGTGATGACCCGGGCACGCAAATCGATCTCCAATTTTAAATTGCGGGCGGGAATGCCGATCGGCTGTCGCGTGACATTGCGACGGCGATCGATGTATGATTTTCTCTTGAAACTAATGTCGATTACCCTTCCGCGCGTGCGAGATTTTAAAGGGGTCTCTCCGCGCGGTTTTGACGGGAAGGGAAACTACACATTGGGATTATCCGAACACGGTATTTTCCCCGAGGTCAACCTCGATAGAGTGCAAGTGAATTATGGCATGAATATTACGGTCGTGACGACCGCCAGGAATGACGCCGAGGGGCGTTCATTACTGGAACTCTTGGGGATGCCCTTTCGGAAGGCGTGAGGAGTGGTGTCGGTATGGCAAAATTATGTCTGATCGAAAAAGCAAAGCGGAAGCCGAAATTTTCGTCCCGGAAGTATCGCCGGTGTTCACGCTGTGGGCGAGCACGGGGATGCCTGCGAAAGTTTGAACTCTGCCGCATTTGTTTTCGTTCGAGCGCCTTGCTCGGTGAGTTGCCTGGTGTGGTCAAGTCCAGTTGGTAAACACCACCGTGGACGTTTGAGAGGGATGTATGGTGACTGATCGAATTGCCGACCTGTTGACACGCATTCGCAATGCGAGTGCCGTGCGCTATGAGACCGTCCTCGTCGAGTATTCGCGCCTCAACGCGCACATTCTCGACGTGATGCTGCGGGAAGGGTATGTCGCCCATGTGCAGCCCATTGGTGATGGCGTGGGGAAACGGCTCGCTGTCGGACTCAAATATTCCGCCGACAAACGGCCGGTCTTGACCGATCTCCGGCGAATCAGCACACCAGGCCGGCGCGTATACGTCCGTTGCCAAGAGATCCCCCGCGTGCGGAATGGACTGGGCGTGGCGATCCTCTCCACACCGCGCGGGGTGCTGACCGACGAAGAGGCACGCGCTCATAAAGTGGGTGGCGAGATGCTCTGTGAGGTGTGGTGATGTCACGTATCGGCAAACAACCTATGACGATCCCGGAGAAGGTGACGGTGACCAGTCAACAGGGCAACGTGACCGTCAAGGGGCCGCTCGGCACGCTGATGCGACCGCTCCATCCGTGTATCCGGCTGATGGTCACCAACGGCCTTGTGACCGTGGAACGGACGGATGATACGCGCGTGGCACGGTCGGTGCATGGCCTCTCTCGTGCCCTGATTGCCAACATGATCCACGGGGTCACGGTGGGATTTACGCGAGCGCTCGATCTCGTGGGCGTCGGATACCGCGCGGAGCTCAAGGGAAACACCTTGCTCTTATCGCTCGGGTATTCGAATCCTGTGGAGTTCCCAGTCCCACAAGGGATCAAGATGCACGTGGAAAAACAGACACGGATTACCTTGTCCAGCGTAGATAACGAATTGTTGGGAGAAACGGCATCGCACATTCGTCGAAAACGTCCCCCGGAGCCTTATAAAGGAAAAGGTGCACGGTACGTCGATGAAGTGGTGCGCAAGAAGGCTGGAAAATCCGCTGGTGCAGGCGCAAGTGCGGGCGCCACCAAATAGGAGTTCTGATATGGCACAGAAAAAACAGGTTTTGCGGAAATACCGCCGGGAACATGTCCGTCGAATAGTCAGTGGGACCTCGGAGAGGCCGCGGTTGAGTGTCTATCGGAGTCTCAAGCATATTCACGCACAGCTGATCAATGATGTGCGTGGCGAGACCGTGGTCGCGGCATCGAGTCATGAAAAGGCGTTGCGTGGTGACACCACGCGCATGGCAGCGGCCACGCGCGTTGGTGCCTTGATTGCCGAACGCGCGAAGGCCAAAGAGATCACGACGGTGGTCTTTGATCGCGGATGTTTTCGATACCATGGAAAGATCAAGGCCGTCGCCGAGGCGGCACGTGAGGGTGGATTAACCTTTTAACGGAGTGAAGGAAGCCGTATGACGGAACGTCAAGAGCGATCGGAATTCATTGAACGGGTGGTCCATATTGGGCGTGTTGCCAAGGTCGTCAAGGGGGGCCGGCGATTCAGTTTTTCCTGTCTGGCGGTGGTCGGCGACGGACAGGGCCGTGTAGGATATGGTCATGGCAAGGCGAATGAAGTCCCGGAAGCCGTGCGGAAGGCGATCGACAAGGGGAAGCGGGCCATGGTGCGCGTCCCGATGATCGGCTCAACGATTCCGCATCAGGTCGACGGCTTTTTTGGGGCGGCACGGGTGATGCTGAAACCAGCCTCTGCCGGAACGGGTGTGATTGCCGGGGGCGCGGTACGGGCGATTGTGGAGGCGGCCGGGATTCACGATATTCTGACAAAATGTCTCGGCACCAACAATCCACATAATGTCTTAAAGGCCACGCTGAACGGATTAATGGCCCTCCAGTCGCCGGAGCTCAATGCGGCACTGCGCAACAAGGGCGAACGGATTCAGCGGGTTGAGCCCGCAGCATAACGAAGAGGATGACGATCATGCGACTCAATGAATTACGACCAAATCCGGGTGCGAGAAAATCGCGGAAGCGCCTTGGCCGTGGCGATGCCAGTGGGCACGGTGGAACCTCCACGCGGGGACACAAGGGACAGAAGGCCCGGACGGGCGGATATCACAAGCGGGGTTTTGAGGGAGGCCAGATGCCCCTCGCGCGTCGGTTGCCCAAACGCGGCTTTACCAACATTGATCGCCGCGAGGTCGCGGTCGTGAATCTCGATCAATTGCAGAATTGGCCGTCGGGGACCATGGTGACACCAGAGACGCTCGTGGCGCATGGACTGATTCCGAAGCGGCATGAGACCATCAAGTTGCTGGCCCGTGGGGATGCACCGTCAAAACTCACCGTACGATTGGCCGCCGTTTCTGTCGCCGCAAAGGCCAAAGTTGAGTCGGCCGGCGGCGTAGTGGAAGATCCGACAGTGCAATAAGGTGCGTTGGGGGAGTCACGGTGGCAACGGTTGGCAATATTGCGAAAATCCCAGAACTCCGACGACGGATTCTTTTTACCCTCTTGATGTTGGGAATTTATCGCCTCGGCATCTATGTCCCAACACCGGGCATTGATACCGAGGCATTATCCCATATTTTACGCCAAGGGACGGTCTTTGACATTTTCAATCTCTTCTCGGGACGGGCCTTGGAGAATTTTTCGGTCTTTGCCTTGGGGATTATGCCGTACATCAGTGCGTCCATCATTATCCAACTTCTCGGCGTGGCAGTCCCGGCCGTGGAGCAGTTGAAAAAAGAGGGGGAGGCTGGTCACAAGAAGATCACACAATATACCCGCTATGGCACGGTCGTCTTAAGTCTCGTGCAGGGGTTTGGCATCAGTTATGGTTTGGAACAGCAGGGGGTGTTGCACCCCGGGGTCGGCGGCCTCTCTTTTTATCTGTTGACCATGATCACGCTGGCCGCGGGCACCTCGTTTCTGATGTGGCTCGGCGAGCAGATTACCGAGCGCGGCATCGGGAATGGCATCTCCCTGATCATTTTTGCCGGCATCGTGGCCAATGTTCCCTCATCATTTCGTGCCGCCTGGATCGGCAAGGATCAATTCGGGGAACTCTTTGGATTTCTCCTCTTGCTCACCTCGATTGCCGCGATCATTGCTGCCATCGTCTATTTTGAACGAAGCCACCGCCGGATCCCAGTCCAATATGCCAAGCGAATCGTCGGGCGAAAAATGATGGGCGGGCAGGGATCGTATTTACCCCTCAAGATCAATATGGCGGGCGTGATTCCGCCCATTTTTGCGCAATCGCTGATTCTCTTTCCCGCGACCATTGCGCAATTTTCACAAAGCGAGACGCTGCAAACGATCGCCTCGTATTTGGGCTCGGGGTGGATTTATAATGCGCTCTATGCGGGGCTCATTATTTTCTTTACCTATTTCTATACGGCGGTCACGTTTAATCCCATTGACGTGGCCGAAAATATCCAAAAATATGGCGGCTACATCCCGGGGATACGCCCAGGCAAAACTACTGCCGAATTTATTGACCGGATCCTCACGCGGATCACGGTGGGGGGTGCGCTCTATATTACGACCATCTGTTTGCTTCCACAGATTCTGACCGGCATGATGGGGGTGCCACAGACGCTGGCCTTTACCTTTGGCGGCACCTCCTTGCTGATTATGGTCGGCGTGGCCATGGATACCGTCGGCCAAATGGAGTCTCATCTCCTCTCTCATCAATATGAAGGGGTCTTTGGCGGGCGAAGTGCGGGACGATTTCGTGGACGAAGAGGCTAATAAAGTGATTGATGTCATCTGGTTATCATGATTGTATCCGCCGTTCCCATCCAAGATGAAACGAGTGTTATGCGAATTATCTTGTTAGGACAACCCGGATGTGGCAAAGGCACGCAGGCGCAGCGCCTTGTGGCCGCCTACCATATTCCGAAACTGATTACGGGTGACATGTTGCGCGGGGCAGTTGAAGAAGGCTCGGCATTAGGGAAGATGGCCGATACGTATATGCGTCGGGGGGAGTTGCTCCCCGATGACATTATCCTCTCCTTGATGCGGGAACGGTTGAGCGCTCCGGATTGTCGTCGCGGCTATATCCTCGACGGATTTCCGCGGACAATCGCCCAGGCCAATGGGCTCGATGCGCTGATGGCGGCAGAAGGTGTGCCACTCGATCATGTGCTCTTGTTTGAGGTCCCGGATGCGGAAAGCCGCAAACGATTACGGACGCGACGGACGGTTGAACATCGCCTCGATGACATTGACGATACCGTGCTCCATCGACTCGATGTCTATCGCCGTGCGACATTGCCGCTCGTAAAGTTTTATGAGGAACGGAGCCTTGTGCGTCGTATTCCTGCCACGGGATCGATGGACGAGGTGCATCGACACATTTGTTCTGTGATAGACGGGTCGTAGCCGGTATGATCGTTCTCAAGTCCCATGACGAGATCGAAACCATGCGGGTGGCGAATGGTATCGTGGTTGAGGTCATGGACCTCATGGCCGAGCAGATCGTCCCTGGGGTTCGGACCATCGATCTCAATGCCATGGCTGACGAGCATATCCGGCGGCGTGGGGCTATCCCCTCGTTTGTGGGGTACCACGGCTATCAACACGCGCTCTGCACGTCAATCAATGAGGAGGTCGTCCATGGGATCCCGGGGGATCGGACCCTGCAAGAGGGTGACATCATCAGCATTGATTGCGGTGTCTACTGGGACGGGTTTCATGGCGATCATGCCCGGGCATTTTATGTGGGAGAGAACCCGCCGGCAACGATCAGTCGATTGCTCAAGGTAAGTGAAGAGGCCCTCGGCCATGGGATTGCGCAGATGCGGACGGACAAACGGCTCTTTGATATTTCGGCGGCGGTGCAACACCATGTGGAAGCCCATGGGTACTCCGTCGTCCGGGATTATGTCGGGCATGGCATTGGGCGCCAGTTGCACGAAGAACCGCAGGTTCCGAATTTTGGACGCGCGGGGACCGGGATGAAATTGTTACCAGGACTTGTCTTGGCGATTGAACCGATGGTCAATGCCGGAAAGGCAGATGTGCGATTGCTCGACGATGGATGGACCGTGGTGACCCAAGACCGATCGCTTTCGGTCCACGTGGAACACTCAGTGGCGTTGCTTGAAAACGGGCCGCGCATACTGAGTAAAGGATGATATGGGAAAAGAAGATGTGATTGCGGTGGAAGGAAAGGTCCTTGAGACATTACCCAATGCCATGTTTCGGGTGGAATTGGCCAATGGCCACAAGGTCCTCGCCCATATTTCCGGGAAGATGCGGATGTTTTATATCAAAATTTTGCCGGGCGATACAGTCACCGTGGAACTCTCTCCCTATGATCTCACCCGCGGGCGTATTACGTATCGAAACAAGTAACAAGGTGGTGAACGATGAAAGTGCGATCATCAGTGAAAAAAATCTGCGAAAAGTGCCGGGTGATCCGGCGTAAGGGGGTGGTGCGCGTGATGTGCACCAATCCGAAACATCGTCAAAGGCAGGGGTAACTGACAGCAAGGAGTCATGGGATGGCACGTATTGCGGGAGTCGATGTTCCAACAAAGAAAAAAGTCGGGATTGCCCTCCGATATATTTATGGCATTGGGCCGACCGTTGCCACGGCGATTGTCGATGAGGCCGGCATTGATCCGGCAACGCTCGCTGGCGATTTAAGCGAGACGCAAGTTGCCGCGATCCGCGAGATCATCGAAGAAAAATATCCGGTGGAGGGTGATCTCCGTCGCCAGGTGCAGTCGAATATCAAGCTCTTGAAGGACCTCGGCTCGTGGCGTGGCATGCGGCATATCCGGCGACTCCCCATCAAGGGACGGACCCATTCAAACGGACGGACGTGCAAGGGGCGCAAGCGCCTTGCGATTGCGGGCAAGAAAGCCCCGCCAAAGGGATAACCTGAAGGAGCGATCTCTATGAGTGACGAACAAGAGAAAACGACCACCACGGCAACACCGAACCCGGAACTCCCGAATGTTCCGGCTGTTGCCGAAGCGACCGAACCCCCTGAGGGCACGGTCACGCCGGTGAAAGGTCGGAAAAAAGGGAAGAAGGTGGTGGCCATAGGCGTGGCACATATCCTGGCAACTTTTAATAACACGTTGATCACGATTACCGACCCGCAGGGGAATGTCGTGGCGTGGTCATCGGCGGGTGCCAAGGGCTTTCGCGGTTCTCGAAAAAGCACGCCCTTTGCGGCCCAGATGGCCGGAGAAGAGGTCGCCCGCAAGGTGCGGGATCTCGGGATGCGCACGCTCAGTATCTCCGTCAAGGGTCCTGGCGCCGGTCGTGAATCCGCGGTCCGGGCAATCGCCCATGCGGGGATGAAGGTCACGGCCATTCGGGACGTGACGCCGATTCCCCATAATGGATGTCGGCCCCCAAAACGGAGGAGGGTGTAATGGCGCGGTACTCAGAAGCGGTTTGCCGATTCTGCCGTCGGGAAGGAATCAAACTCTTTCTCAAGGGCGATCGGTGCCTGACCGAAAAGTGCGCGATTGAGCGCCGGCAATACGGTCCCGGCCAGCATGGGCAGGGACGACGGCAAAAGCAGACCGAATACGGCATGCAGCTCCGTGAGAAACAGAAGGTCAAGCGGATGTACGGACTCACCGAGCAACAGTTTCGGATCACGTTCGAGCGGGCTGAGCGGATGAAGGGGATTACGGGCGAAAATCTTCTGCAGCTCCTGGAACGTCGCCTCGACAACACCGCCTATCGCTGTGGCATTGGCCGCTCGCGCAAGGAAGTCCGACAACTCGTGATGCACGGACATGTCCGGGTCAATGGCCATCGCGTATCGATTCCTTCCTATACCGTCCGGCAGGGCGATGAGATCACGGTCGACCCGAAGAGCGAGAAGCTGGCGTGTATTGCCGAATCGGTCGAAGGGGTAGAGCGGCGTGGTGGCATTCCAGACTGGCTCCACTTTGAAAAAATGGCGTTGCGTGCGCAGGTGACGGCCCTTCCTGAGCGTCAGCACCTCACCATGCCGATGAATGAGCAGTTGATTGTGGAATTGTATTCAAAATAATTCGCCACCACCGTGCTTATTGAAGGAGGAGAGATTATGTATCAAAATTGGCGGTCGATGATTTACCCCAAAGGATTGGTCTTTGATGCGGATGACGTCACATCGACGTATGGAAAATTTGAGGTGCGGCCCCTTGAACGTGGATTTGGGACCACGATCGGGAATAGCCTGCGTCGGGTCCTCCTCTCCTCGCTTCAGGGGGCGGCCATTGTCGGTGTCAAAATCGATGGGGTCCTGCATGAGTTTTCGACCGTCCCGGGTGTGCGGGAAGACGTGAGCGATATCCTGCTGAATCTCAAACAGGTCCGTGTCCGTCTGCATGAAGGGCGCGAGGCCACGCTCACCCTCACGGCGAAGGCGGAAGGTGTGGTCACGGCGGGACAGATCGAGGCCCCGGCACAGGCCGAGATCCTGAATCCGGATCAACATATTGCCACGATCGGTCCCTCCGGCACATTAAAAATGGAGATGATCGTCCGCATGGGAAAGGGCTATGTCGCGGCAGAACAAAACAAGGATGAGCAATTTCCAGTCGGGATGATGGCCCTCGATGCCCTCTATGCACCGGTCCGCCGCGTCAATTACATGGTGACCAATGCCCGCGTGGGTCAGATCACGGACTACGATCGGTTGGTCCTCGAAGTCTGGACCGACGGCTCGGTCCGGCCTGATGATGCGATTGCGTATTCGGCCAAGATCCTGAAAGAACAATTGCAGTTATTCATCAACTTTGAGGAAGTCCAAGAGCCGGTGGAAGTGAAGACCGCGGAAGAATCGCAGCCGCTCAACGAAAACTTGTATCGCCGTGTCGATGAGCTTGAACTCTCGGTGCGATCCGCCAACTGTCTGGCCAATGCCAATATCAAGTATATCGGTGAGTTGTGCCAATATTCCGAGGCAGAAATGCTGAAAACCAAAAACTTCGGACGAAAATCGCTCAATGAGATTAAAGAGATCGTCCACAGCATGGGCCTCGCGCTGGGAATGAAACTCGATGGCTTTGACCCCATGGAGGCAGAACGGTTTCGGCCAAAAGAGGTCGAATAGTCGGAGGACGTATGCGGCATCACGTAGCGTATCGAAAATTGGGGCGGACCACGGCACATCGCATCGCACTGCTCCGCAATCTGGCCACACAGCTCGTCATGCGCGATCGTATCGAGACCACTGTGCCAAAGGCCAAAGAACTGCGACGCTATGCGGATCGTTTGGTAACGCTGGGGAAAGCGGGGACCGTGGCCGCCCGGAGACGGGCCGCCACATTGGTCGCGGATGAAACCGTCTTGACCAAAGTCTTCTCCCAGTTCCCCGATCGCTTCCAAGGCCGCAATGGGGGATATACCCGCATCCTCCGCCTTGGTCATCGCCATGGCGATTCGGCCCCCATGGCAATCATTGAATACGTCACGGCGGACGTGACAGGAACCGTCGGGAAAAAAGAGAAACGGTCTGGGTCGGGGCGTGGAAAGAAAAAGGGACTCCATCGGGGCGAAAAAGGGGCGGCACCGGCTGAGGCAAAAAAGGACTCGCGTGCAGGCGTAGCGACGCGATCCACCAGAGGTCCCAAAAAAGCGCCAGCACGCCAGAAGAAGGGATAAGTGCGGGCCCGTATTGTCCTGATCCTCATTCTTGTCGGGGGTATTCTCTTTTACTTCTCCATGCGAGAGAAGGGTTCGGTCCGCCTCGGTTCTGAGGCCCCAGCCTTTGCCCTGCAGAATGCCGAGGGAGAGACCATTCGTTCGGTCAGCTTTCGCGGTCAGGTCCTCCTCGTGAATTTCTGGGCGACGTTTTGCCATACCTGCGTGACGGAAATTCCCTCCCTCAATCGACTGGCGACCCATTTTCGTGGGCGACCGTTTCAGATCCTCGGAATCAGTGAAGATGCCGGAGGCACCCTGGCGTGGGAAACGATGGCGCGATTCCAGCAGTCCGTCCCGATCACGTTTCCCATCCTGCTCGATCTGAGCGGTCACGTCGCTGATCAGTACGGGACCTATCTCCTTCCAGAGACCTATCTGCTTGATGGGGAGGGAGAGGTTGTCCGAAAAATTACCGGTGGGATCAATTGGGATGATCCGCAGGTGATTGAGGAGATCGACGCACTCGTGGCCGAGATTGAGCAGGGATGAACTGCAAAGTGCATTCACCAGAGAATGGCGTATGAACTCTCCGGTGTTCCCCCGCCCATTCAATGCATACAACTAATTGATATCATTGAATAAATAGATTTTATTTGCCTTGGCACGCAACCAATGGCCCATGCTGCCGAATACCTGAGTGGAAGGGTCGCTTGTCCTGAACGGATGAAAGGAGCAGCGTATGCCACTGCAAAAAATGACGCCGATGCTGATCGTGCTGATGGTGTGTGCCACCGTCGGCCTTGCGGGGTGTAATGCCTTTAATGAGCATAATAAAGAACAGCAGGCGCTCACCACCGCGCTCGGTCCGGACTACCAACTCGCCCCTGAAGGGGGAGAGGAGACCGAGGTCGAGGCCCCGGCGGATGGGGGAGCGACGCCCGATGTGGAAGTGGTCACAGTGCTCTGTGAGCCGATGACGAATATTGCCGTGGAAGTGGTCACGCCCGAAGAGGGGCAAGGGACCACCGAATCCGTGCTCAATGGGGAAAAGGTATTGGCGGCAGCAACCCGCATCGATGGGATGACCACACTGATTACCCTGGGATCGGAGACCGAACAACTCTCCTTCACGATTCGCAAGGAGGGCGAGACCTATGCCGTCTGTGCAGCGACCTATGCAAAAGGTGGGAGTCTCCAGGTCGCCAGTGGGGGAACGATAGTAATTGAGCGCTTCAATGAGGTCTCGGGCGATACAGAGCAGATCAACGCCGGGACTTTCTCGCTCGATTTTGCCCCTGACGCCGGCGCCACGAAATCGGCCGCGGTCCTGATTGGCGGCAAGGCCGAAGATGCTCTGCATGCCGAGGGGAGTTACTACACCGACATCGTTGCGGTGTATTAGGGCCTCATAGGGTCCATCGCGCCATCCGTTGCGTCGAGATTCTCCTTGACCGAACCTCCCGGGGCCCGTACCTATCATCCCCAAGTTCTTTATGATGATCGCGACGCAGATCCGGGCAGGGATGATTCTCGATATGGAGGGGACACTCTATCGGGTCATGCACGTCGATCATCTCACGCCAGGGAACAAACGCGGCATTATCCAGACCCAGTTACGTAACCTTACCTCCGGCAATCAGGAAGAACGCCGATTCGGTTCCGATGCAAAGGTCGAACGGGCGATTTTGGAACAGCATCTCCTCGAGTTCCTTTACGCGGATGAGTCCTACTATCATTTCATGAATACCGATAACTTTGAACAGCTGGCCATTGCCCGCGAAGAGATGGCAGACCTTGCCCCATATCTCCTCCCGAATATGCGGGTCGATGCCGACTTTCATGAAGGCCGTGCGGTTGGCATCAGTCTCCCGGCAGCAGCCACATTCACGGTGGTCGAGGCCGAACCGACGGTCAAAAAGGCGACGGCGAGCGCCACCTATAAACAGGCCACCATGGAGACGGGACTGGTCGTCAAGGTCCCGAATTTCATTCAAGTGGGAGATACCATCAAGGTGGATACCACCACGGGGGCCTATCTCGGTCGGGAATAAAAAAAGGAGAGCATCATGGCACAAGAGCAGCTTGCACCGTATGTGGCACCGGACAAAAAGATCCCGGAATTTACCCTCTTTGCCGCGATACTCGGCTGTATCCTCTCGATTGTCCTCGGGGCGGCGAATGCCTATCTCGGCCTGTATGCCGGGATGACCGTATCGGCCTCCATTCCCGCAGCCGTGATTTCGATGGGGATCATGCGCGGCGTGATGCGTCGGGGGAATATCCTGCAGAATAATATCGTGCAGACGATCGCGAGTGCCGGGGAGTCCCTTGCCGCCGGGATCATTTTTACCGTCCCCGCTCTCGTCTTGGTGGGGGCCTGGAAGAACTTTGAGTTTTGGCCAACTACCGTGATTGCGCTCTGCGGAGGCATTCTTGGGGTGGTGTTTATGATTCCATTGCGGCGCGCCCTTATCGTGGAGGAGAAAGAACTCATCTATCCCGAGGGGACGGCATGTGCCGAAGTGTTGATTGTCGGCGAAGAGGGGGGGGAAGGGCTCAAAACCATCGCTGGTGGGATGCTACTTGGGGGCCTCCTTAAATTTTTCGCCATCGGCCTGGGACTCATGAAGGGCGCTCTCGAGTGGAGCACCGTGGTCGGGGGGCGCGTGGTGGTCATTGGGACTGAGGTGTCGGCGGCCCTCATTGGTGTGGGATATATCATTAACATTGAAGTCGCGGCATTGGTCTTTCTTGGCGGGACCATAGCCTGGTTGATCACGATTCCGCTGTTGGGCATTCCAGAGAGCCTCATGACCCATGACGCGCTGGAGACCGCATGGACCCTCTGGAGCACGAAAGTCCGCTACATGGGGGTCGGGGCCATGTTGGTGGGAGGTGTCTGGTCGCTCTATTCTGTCCGTCGCGGGATTAGCAAAGGAGTCTCCGAGCTCAAAAAAGGGTACGGAGATGATGGGAAAGGCGTGGTGATTCGCACGGAAAGGGATCTTCGTTTTATGACTATGGCGGTGATCTTTCTCCTCAATCTCGTCTTTCTGATGTGGCTCTATAAATCCCTCGTCCATACGTGGGGACTGACCGTCCTGACCACCGTGGCGATCGTCATTGGGGCGTTTTTGTTTACTGCCGTCTCCAGTTATATCGTCGGACTGGTCGGGTCGTCGAACAATCCCGTCTCAGGCATGACCATTTGCGCCTTGCTCGGCACCTCGGCACTCATGCTCATTTTTGGGATGCACGGCGATTCCGCGATTCTCGCGACATTGGGAGTTGCCGGCGTTGTCTGCTGTGCCGCCTGCATTGCCGGGGATTGTTCGCAAGATCTCAAGACGGGATACATTGTCGGGGCAACGCCGCGCAAGCAGCAGATCGCGGAGGTTCTCGGTGTGGTGGTGGCCGCGTTTGTCATGGCGCCGACACTTGTAGCCCTCCATAAGGCCTATGGCATCGGTACCGGACTCAAGGCCCCGCAGGCCACACTTTTTGCGAGTATTACGCAGGCCATTTTTGGCGGCGGCTCACTCCCCCTTGAGATGGTCTATTGGGGAATGGGTATTGGCGTGGTCCTCATCATCGTCAACGAAAGGCTCAAAAAGAGCCGCAGTCGTTTTCGCACCCATGTCATGCCGGTCGCCATTGGGATTTATCTCCCGATCACGCTGTCGGTCCCGATCTTTGTCGGAGGGTTGGCCCGGGTGCTGGTCGAAACCGCTCGCGCCCGCCGCAACCTGGCAACCACTTCCGCCCATGACCCCGGCGTCTTGCTCAGTTCGGGCCTCATTGCCGGTGAGGCGATCATGGGGATCTTGGTCGCCATCCTCATTTCCTCAGGCTGGCAAAAAGCGATCCAGCTGACGAGCGTCCCCGACCATATCATGACCGCCATTGCCGTGGGGGCACTCGCCGCCATCCTCCTGTCGCTCCGCAAGGCGGGACTCCAGAAATAACGACCCAGCCGCACCGCGGCGCTGAGGGGGAGGCTCCAGCGGCTGTGCCGCTGGAGGGGGCGACGTGAGACCCTCCAATAGAGGATCAGCCGATTACTTGATCCAGGCAATCTTCAGGGGGTATCGATAGGGAATGCCCTGATTCGCCTTAATGGCAGCAATCACGGTAAAGACAAAGGCGCCAATGGCCCCGACCCAGAGCAAAACCAGCCCGATGCCCACCCAGATCAAGAGGAGCGAGGCGAGTAGATAGAGAAAAACTGAGAGTTGAAAATTTACGGCCTCTTTCCCCTGATCCTCAACAAACGGAAATTCCTTGCGTTTGATCTGCCACACGATGATGGGACCAATCAGGCTCCCAAAGGGAATGATCAACCCCGTCAATGCCGACAAATGACAGATCATGGCCCACAGATACGCAGGATTTTGTCCACCCTGCGATGTCGCGTGCTGCTCCATGCCATCCCCCTTGTTGAAGAATGCCGTCTGCTGCGTTGGCTTGATAAAGGATTGTCACAGAAAAAGCAATAGTTCCATACGCGATTGACACACGTTTTAAAGCCCGATAGATAGCGCGCCACGTGCGGGAGTAGCTCAGTGGTAGAGCGCAACCTTGCCAAGGTTGAAGTCGCGGGTTCGACCCCCGTCTCCCGCTCAAAGGAAAAAATGTTCCGTGTTTCTCCTTGAATTTCCCGACCTTGTTCGATTAATAGCCGTCAGACATGTCAGCCATTGCGGCACAGGGGATCTGGAAGGGGTATCGGGGTGATGGGGGAGAGGTCGTGGTGTTACGGGCGCTCTCCTTCACCGTTGCCCGTGGAGAATTCATCGTGGTCTATGGGGCCTCGGGCTCGGGGAAATCGACGTTTCTCCACATTCTCGGAGGTCTCGATCGACCGGATCGTGGGGACGTGTGTGTCGATGGCGAGGCCCTCTACCGCCTGACCGAGCCTGCCTTGGCGCGCTATCGCAACAAGACCGTGGGGTTTGTGTTTCAATTTTATCATCTCCTGCCGGAATTTACGGCCGAAGAAAATGTGATGGTTCCGATGAGCATTGGCGGCATGCGGCGGCACACGGCTCGTCGTCGGGCTGAAACGCTCCTGGCGCGGGTGGGCCTCGGAGAACGCCGGCACCACTATCCCTCCGCCTTATCCGGTGGCGAGCAACAGCGCGTAGCAATTGCACGTGCCCTTGGTCAATCGCCGGCATTCATCTTTGCCGACGAGCCGACGGGCAATCTCGATGAAGCGCGGGGTGCACAGATCATGCAGTTGCTGCGCGAGACCGTGCGGGAGCATGGGACAACCATCGTGATGGTCACGCACAATCCCGCCTTGATGGCCGCTGGTGATCGCCGGGTCGAATTGCGAGAAGGGATGTTGCATGAAATGCCGTAACGGAGGGACTCGCCGGCTCGCGGTCATGCTGGTCGTTCTCCTCGGTCATCAGATCTGCCTCCCCCCTCTCTGGGCCGCTGGAGCGGTGATCAAGGCCATTGAGATTGAGGGGAATGTCTCGGTGAGTGACGCCGCGATCACACAACAGCTGGTCAGTCAGGTGGGCGGACGATATCAACAGGCGACCATTGAAGAAGACATTCGGCGACTCTTCCGACGGGGCGACTTTGCCGACATTCAAGTGCGACGGACCTCGGTGCCGGGCGGAATCAAGCTCATCTACCAGATGACCGAACGGCCGATGATCACAACCATTCTCTTCACCGGCAATCGGCGTCTCAAGACCAAACAGTTGCTCGAAAAAATCCCGGTGAAGCCATTTCATACCCTCAATGGCGCAGAGCTCTCCGCGGCCATCGAGGCCATTCAGGAGGCTTACAAGGAGAAGCGGTATTATCTGGTCGATGTCGATTACACGCTGGAGCCAACCGACGAAGGGAGCCTCCTCACCTTTCGCATCAAGGAGCACGGCAAGGCGGCGGTCCGTCGGATTCAGTTTGTCGGCAATCGCGTCTTCCGTGATCGGCAGTTGAAGAAGATCATTCGCTCGAAAGAAAAGGGGGCCTTTCTCTTTCGCACGGGGAAACTCCAGCGCGACCGTCTCGATCAAGACGTGGCACTCCTCGCACGGCACTATTTGAATCACGGGTTTCTCCAAGTGCAGATCGAGCGCCCCCGGGTGGAAATCAGCAAAGACAAACGCCATCTCTTCCTGACCTATACGGTGCAGGAGGGACAGAAATACAAGGTCAGCGATGTCCAGATCGACGGCGATATCCTGACAACGGTCGAGGAATTGCGGTCGCTTTTGACACTTGAAGTGGGAAAAACGTATCGGCACGAACGGGTCGAAGCGGATATTGCGACCTTGCAACGACTCTATGGGACCCTGGGATATGCCTTTGCCAATATCCAGCCAATCCCGATCCCCGACGAAAGCATGGGGACGGCCAGTGTCGTCTACACCATTGCCAAAGGACGCCGGGTCTACATCGACAAGATCCACATCACGGGAAATTCCATTACGCGGGATAAAGTGATTCGGCGGGAACTCAAGGTGAAAGAGGGCGATCTCTTTAACCGGCAGGCACTCGAAGAGAGTCGTGATCGCCTCATGCAGCTCGGGTATTTTGAAGAGGTGAACTTTTCCACGCCGCGTGGTTCACGCGAAAACAGCGTCCATTTGAATATTGCCGTCAAGGAAAAGCCGACGGGGACCTTCAACATCGGGGCCGGCTATTCCACGGCAGAGAGTGTCTTTTTCACGGGATCCATTGCCAAGGAAAATTTCTTTGGTCGAGGCATTTCCGGTCAGATTGCGGTCGAGATCAGTAAACTCCGGCAGCAATATATGATCCAGTTCAGTGACCCGTATTTTCTCGACACCAGTTGGATCTTGGGGCTCTCCAGCTATCGAACCGTCTTTCGCTATCCGGAATTCGATCGCAAAGCCTTTGGGGGGAGTCTCTCCCTGGGGCACCGCATCTTTGAGCATGGGTCCGTCAGTGTGGGCTATTCGTACGAAGATGTGAAGGCCTCGAACTTCCTCTTTTCCGTCCCGGAAATTTTTCGCACGAATGCGAGCGGGCGCACCTCCTCGGCCAGTCTCACACTCGGCTATGATCGGCGCGATAATCGTATCTTTCCCAAGAAGGGGGTTTTTGCTTCTGTCACCAATGAGTTTTCGGGGTCTTATCTGGGCGGAGATAACAACTTCTATCGCCTCAATGCACAGGGCCGCTATTACCAGCCCATTGTGGCCGGAATTATCGGCAAGCTCTATCTCAAGAGCGGGTATATCAAGAGCTTCGAAAACACCTCGGTGCCGCTCTTTGATCGCTATTTGATGGGCGGTCCCAATTCCCTCCGGGGCTTCGACATCTGGACGATCGGCCCGGCATTGCGGATTCCCGCCAGTCCGACCGGGGGCGATACGAATTTTGTCTATGGCGGCAATAAAATGATCCAGGCCAATCTCGAACTCGAATTCCCGCTCTATGACCCGGCGGGATTCCGGGCGGTCGCCTTTATTGACGCCGGCAATGCCTTTGCCGAGGAGCAGGCGATTTCCTTCAAACAGCTCCGCACCAATTACGGATTTGGTCTCCGCTGGATTTCCCCACTCGGCCCCCTCCGGTTCGAATGGGGCTTCCCGTTCAAGCGCCGGCCCGGTGAGGCCAAGACCGTCTTTAATTTTACCATTGGCGATTTTTTCTAGTCCGCATACCCTGATCGCATGACGATTGCATTCGAGGAAAACGAGGAAGAGACCACCGACGCGCCTGTCGCGGGGGCGAGTGCCCCAAAAGGAGAGGTTGCGGAAGAGGGGAGGCATCGTGGCGACACCCATGCGCTTGTCCCACTCGATCCGCTCCGTCAATATCTGGCGGAGGTCCAGCGCTTTCCCTATCTCTCGCTCGAAGAGGAAGTGGCCCTGGCACAGGCCTATCGCGACCACGGAGACCTCGAGGCGGCGCGCAAACTCGTCGCGGCGCATCTCCGACTCGTGGTGAAAATTGCCAGACAAAGGCTCTCGGCTATCATATTATGCGTCGTGGTGGATCCGTTCCTATATTCTGAAATATCTCCTCGATAATTTTCGGTTGATCCGGATCGGCACCACCAAGGCCCAGCGGAAACTCTTCTATAATCTGGTGCAGGAAAAACGCCGGATTGAGGCCATGGGATTCCAGCCAGATGCGCATCTCTTGGCGGGGCGTCTTGGGGTTACCGTTGATGACATAGAGATGATGAGTCAGCGCCTTGCCGCATCAGAAGTCTCGCTCGATGCACCGGTCAGTCAGGACCCGCACAGCGCGACCTTTGGCGAGTTTGTCTCTGACGACGACCTGCCGATTGACGAGAAATTGGCCCAGCAGGAGCTCCGCGACATCTTTGCCGAAAAACTCAAAGAATTCGTGGGGCAGTTGTCGGCTCGCGATCAGGCCATTTTTCGCGAGCGATTGGTCGCCGAAGTACCGCGCACACTCCAAGATATTGCCGATGAATACCGAATCAGCAAAGAGCGGGCGCGCCAGCTGGAGCAACGGATCCTGGAGCGATTACGAACACATCTGCGGGCGGCAGGCCTGGCGGGAGACGCCGAAGACGGCCCAAAACGGATTGTCGGTCCACAAGGTTGGGAGCCCAAGCGGGTCGGAGTGCGGCGAAAGCCTGTGGTTGGGAAAAAAAAGGCGCGGGGAGGGAAAGGCCCTCCGTCGCGGACGCCATAAAGGATTTTCAGGATGTGGTGAAAGAGGTATTGAATGTTACATAAGATACCTTATGCGACTAATAAGTCCTGTAAGAGTTTCTTGAGCCTTTTCACCCAAAGAAGAATTCGGTCCCGTCGTTTTTGTGCTGCTCCGCCCATGGGAATCGTGTAGAGCGATACTCATTTGCCTACCACATGTGAGCCACCATATGTGCCTACCACTTACGGAGAAAGTATGCGATTTTTCAGTATGCTTCTGAGTGTAGTAATAATGGGGTTGGCTTGCAATAATCCCTCCACGCCAACCGGTGCCGACGATGATCCCCCTGGCGAGGGAACCAGTTCGTTACAGGGTGCATTGAATAACGCTCCCTTGCAATCGCCGGTGGAAGTGACCGGGTATTATGAGGACTTCACATTTGCCGGTAAAGCCACCCAGGAATTAACCGTCACGATTGGATTTGCGGAGAATGAGGCCATGACCTTCTTAATTTTTATGAAGATCTTGGATCCGGCTTCACTACAGACCGGCACGCATGCCGCCACTACTCTATCATGGATCATGCGTCAATGGGTGCCCATGGAAAATGGCGGTATGTATGTGACGGATAGCGTGGAGAGTAACGTATCCGGTACCGTGCAGATCGATTCAGTGACATTAAGTCCAGTAACTGATTTTAATCCATGTACCACTCAACCTGAGATTGGACGGATCACTGGAAGCGTGGATGTGAGAGGGACTTTTTCCTATACTCCTGCGGGGGCAGCTCTTTTTCCGTCGACGATGCAGTTGAACGGCCCTTTTTCCGTCGATGTCAAGCAGTTTGGATCCTGTGTCCAAGCAAGTGGAGTATAGTGCAAGGCCCTTCCCCGGGAGTCCATGCTGAGAAGGTGTTGCCGGTTGCTCACATAGGACGCTAGATGAGGTGCACCCATTCGGTGGTCAATCCGTAATGGAGGGCCCGGACGACATGTCTTGGAAGGCGTTGGTCGGTGATGACGCGGTGTACGGTCTCTGTCGGCGCGGTGAGCCAATCCAGCAGCGGACGCGCCTTTGGTGATTTGCCATGGGACGACCCGTTGAGAACGTACAGCATCTTGTGCCAATGCCTCCGAATACGTCGAGGCAATACCTCTCCACCCGGGCTGGGTCGCAAATGGGAACATTGATCGTATTATCGGCGGCGGGATGGGGAAAAAGTTGCGGCTTTCAGCCCGATGCACCCGCACTGTATTCAATTGACAGCTCCCCCGATTTTCAGGACAAAAAGCCGCCATGCCACCTGCGGTGACATCCCCCCTTGCAGATGAGCGGACGGTCTCATCTGGCCACGCTGCGGACCTCTTGCCTCTCGAGAGGGTCATCGCGCAGGCCACAACAGTCCTCCGGCATCAGCAAGTCCCTGAGGGCTACTGGTGGTATACGCTCGAGGCCAATGAAACCATTGGGGCGGAATTGATCTTTCTCGAACACTGCCTCGATCGACGCACCCCGGGACGCTGGGCGCGGTTGGCACGCCGGATGCTCGACGAACAGGGCCCGGATGGGAGCTGGAGTCTGGCCTATGGGGAGACCGGCGACGTTAGTGCCACGCTCGAGTGTTACGTGGCCCTCCGTCTGGCTGGCTACGAGAAGGCTGCTGACGCGCTTGTGCGGGCGCGATCCTTTATCGCCGACCATGGCGGCCTCAATGCCGCCCGTGTCTTTACCCAGATCCATTTTGCCTGTTTGGGCCTTGTGCCATGGTCCACACCGCCCTCCATGCCGATTGAAATTCTCCTCCTCCCCTCCTGGGCCCCCTTCTCCATCTATGCCTTTTCGAGTTGGGCCCGCGCCTGCATTATTCCGCTCCTCATTGTCATGTCGCAACGGCCGGTGTGGCCACTCCCGATTGATCATCTCGTGGAAGAGATCCCTCGTGGCAATGGCAACGGCCGTGCCGGCCGGCGTGACATCTGGGCCGAGTTTTTCCGCTGGGTCGATCGTATTATGAAGGTGACGCATCCATTCACCCAACGGCGTCC
Organism: Deltaproteobacteria bacterium; assembly: GCA_016183065.1. Taxonomy (GTDB): domain Bacteria; phylum UBA10199; class UBA10199; family JACPFF01; genus JACPFF01. The sequence goes on from JACPFF010000008.1 coordinate 42,136, forward strand.
CACACGCGGAGTGGCAGCCCGGCGTGCCGAGGAATGGATTCGGAGCCATCTTGCCAAGACGGAAGATATTTTCCCGGCGCTGGCCTATGGGAGCCTGGCGTTGGCCGCGTTGGGCCATGCCGAGGAAGATCCAAGCATCGCCAAGGCGTTAACGGCATTGGATCGTTTCCAACATTCATACCCAACGGAATTGCCCGCCCTCCCATTTTCCACGGAAACGGATGCCGCCTATGCCGCCTCGCGCGTGACGGCGGGCGAAAGTGCGATCCACCAACAATGTTGCATTTCTCCGGTATGGGATACCCCATGGGCCATGTGTGCGCTTCGGGCCGCCGGTGTGCCCGCCGATGACCCCGCCTTACTGCGTGCCGCCACGTGGCTCCTCTCGCAACAGATCACCGACTGCTACGGCGACTGGCATAAGAAGAATCCCGACGGGAAACCGGGCGGGTGGGCCTTTGAATTTGAAAACCACTATTTTCCCGATGTGGATGACACGATCCAGGTCCTCTTGGCCATCCATGGCACGGCCCTCCCCCACCATCAGGTGGCCTCGGCCACGGCGCGGGCACTCGATTGGTGTCTCTCCATGCAGAACGACGACGGCGGATGGGCCGCGTTTGACAAAAACAATTCGCTGGCCATTCTCAACAAGATTCCGTTCGCAGATCACGGGGCCTGTCTGGATCCCTCCAGCCCGGACATCTCCGGCCGCATGCTGCAATTGTTGACCCGATACGGATTTACCGTGCGCGATCGCCCGATCATGCGGGCCATCAGCTATCTCCGTCAGACACAAGAACGGGACGGGAGTTGGTTTGGCCGATGGGGCGTCAATTACATCTATGGGACCTGGGCGGTCTTGACCGGCCTGTGCGACATCGGCGTCCCTGCTGATGCCCCAGAGATGGTGCGCGCTGCGGAGTGGCTCGCCTCGATTCAACAGGCCGATGGCGGCTTTGGAGAATCGGTGGAGAGCTATCCCCGTGAAACCTATGTCAAAGGTTCCAGCACGGCCTCCCAGACGGCATGGGGGTTGATGGGGCTGATCGCTGCGGGCCACGGCGAAGGTCCCGTTGCGGCGAAAGCCGCGCGCTTTCTCTGTGCCTCGCAGGGGATAGACGGGACATGGAACGAGCGGGCCTGCACCGGCACCGGCTTCCCCGGCCACTTCTACCTCCGCTACCACGGCTATCGGCACTACTTCCCGCTTCTGGCGCTGGGGAAATACCGACAGATTCTCTCCGAAAAAAATACCTGACACAGGCTACTCAGCGGTTTTTGTGCGTGGGGTCAATCGGATCTTGGCCGAGATTTCAATGTCGTGATTGGCCAGGATGTTATCAACGAGTTGGGTGGCATCCATCCGCTCGACAGCGCGCTGGATTTCGTCGCGGACCAGCTGGAAGATCTCCCCCTTCCGTTTGTCAATCTGCTCGAGTAAGTATGCCGTGGCCTCTTTCGGCATCCGCATCTCGAGGAGCGCCTTCCGCACACTCTCTTCGGTCATCCAGAAGGCACCCACGCCTAAACGGAGTAATTTGGCAAACCGGCCGACTTGTCCGTCATCATCCTTTGCGCTCTCATTGTCCTTTGACTTTTTCATCTTCGGCTCGTTTCTTGACGCGCTCCAAAAAGGTCGGGAGGGAAGATCCGACCAGCATCTTCGTAACTATGCGGGGGACAAAAGGTCCGAAGCCCACATCGATCGTATACGTGGCCTCTGTGCCGCCGGGGATTTCGCGCAGCAGCCATCCGCCATCATTTTTGGTCATGACCTCGCCAGCAATCAACGACCATTGGATGCGCTGTGGGGGGTCGAGGATACAGTGCAAGGTGTAGGTGAGATCGGTCACTATATGCGCAGCAAACTCGACCTCACAGGCCCCTGCTTCGCGCGCATGGATCTGGGCGCGTTGAATTTCCGGGAGAAAATCGGGGTACGATTCAAAATCGGCGAGCACGGCAAAGACCGTTGCCATGGGGGCCGCGATGGCAATCGTGCGACTGGTCCCTGGCATCGGTCAGGACTCCACGGCCAGGGTCTTACTCACATCCTTTGGGAGGCGCGAGAGATCGTGAATCGACTCGATGTAACGCCGTGTCCCGGTGTAGGAGCGCAAGACCACGGAATGGGTTTGGCAGCCGCCACCAAAAAAAACGACCCCCTTCAGGTAATCACCCTGCGTCACTCCGGTGGCCGCAAAGAGGACCGGGCCTCGTGCCAGGTCCTGAATCTGGTAGATGCGCGAAAAATCTGTAATGCCCATTTTTTGTGCGCGCGCCTTCTCGCCTTCGTTGCGGAATTTGAGGCGTCCCTCGATCTCACCGCCAAAGCAGCGCAACGCCGCCGCCGCCAGGACGCCTTCCGGGGCCCCACCGGTCCCCATGAGGATATCAACGCCGCTGTTGGGGCGGCATGTGGCAATGGCGGCGGAGACATCGCCATCACGGATCAGCTTAATGCGTGCTCCGGCCTGTCGCACTTCGCCGATGAGGGCCTCGTGCCGCGGGCGATCGAGGATGATCACCGTCAAATCCTCCACGCGACAGGATTTTGCTTCGGCCAACCGTCGCAGATTATCGGTGGGTGAATATTCGAGACCCACTTTCCCTTTGCCAATCGGTCCGACCGCGATTTTCTCCATGTAGGTGTCTGGCGCATTGAGGAAGCCCCCCTTCTCTGCTGCGGCAATCACGGACATGGCATTGTTGTCGCCACGCGCGGTGACGGTCGTCCCCTCCAGTGGATCGACGGCAATATCGAGTTCTGGACCATTGCCGGTTCCGACCGATTCGCCAATATAGAGCATCGGCGCCTCGTCACGCTCCCCCTCCCCAATGACAATCGTCCCGCGAATATCGACTCTCCCCAACCAACTTCGGATCGCATTGACCGCCACTTCGTCGGCATGTGTTTCATCGCCCCGCCCCATCCACCGTGCGGCGGCAATGGCCCCCGCCTCGGTGACACGGACCAATTCCAAGGCTAAATTGCGTTCCGCGATATGTGGTGGCGCCATGTGCCCTCCGATCGGGTGGTCGTCGTACAAGCGTGTTACCGCACTCTCTCGTGACTGCGCTGCCGTCATACTCCCTCCTGTTCATTGCGTGCTCGAAGGAACTGATGTTCGGCCATGTAGGAACTGCGCACAAAGGGACCGGAAAAGGTGTGCAAAAAACCGAGCGATCTGCCGTAGACCTCCAGACCCGCAAACCGGTCGGGGTGGACATATTCAATGACCGCATGATGCTGCGGGGTTGGCTGGAGATATTGGCCGATCGTCACCACTGAACACCCGACGGCACGGAGATCCTTGAGGGCCTGATGGGTTTCTTCCTCGGTCTCCCCGAGTCCCAGCATGATCCCCGACTTGGTCAAAATATGAGGATACGATTGATGAAATCGCTCCAAGACCTGTAACGAGCGATCATACCGGGCCTTACTGCGCACGCTCGGCGTCAAACGACGGACGGTTTCGAGATTATGATTCAAGATGGTCGGTTGCGCGTCGCCCACTATGGCCAGACAATCGGGACGGGCATGAAAATCGGGGACCAGCACCTCAATCGTGACGTGGGGAGTCCGCTGCTGGATCGCACGAATCGTCGCCGCAAATTGTCCTGCCCCTTCATCCGGGAGGTCATCCCGGGCGACGGATGTGACGACGACATGCTGCAAGCCAAGCTGTTCGACCATGACGGCCGTCTGTTCAGGCTCGTCGGGGTCCAGACCGGTCGGCCGGCCACTTTTGATCGCACAAAACCGGCAGGCCCGCGTACAGACGTCCCCGAGGATCATGAAGGTCGCAATCCCGCGCGACCAACATTCTCCAAGGTTTGGACATCGGGCTTCTTCACACACCGTGTAGAGACGGCGACCCCGCAGATCGGCCTTCAGATGGTGGATGGCGAGCTGGTTCCCGGCCCGCTTCTTCATCCAGGGCGGGAGCCTTCGCGCAATCGTCTGTGGGGCATCACAGGGCACCATGGGGGATAAGTAGCCAAGATGACTGCGGATGTCAAACTATCCAGCGAGCCCCGCAGGGTACGTGAGCCCTGTTGGGCGCTTGCATGCCGGTGCAATCTTGACTACGAGCACTCCCATGGCGCGGCGAAAGATCGGCTTTGTCTGTCAATCGTGTGGCACCCAGGCCCCAAAATGGCTCGGGCGATGCACCGACTGTGGGGCGTGGAACTCTTACATTGAGTCCGAAGAGCAACCTCGCGAGATGGATCAGCGCCGCTTTCTCCCAAGTGATGCGGCTGCACGCCCCATCCCGATCACCGAAATTGCCCCGGACGATGGAGCCCATCAACCGATTGGCCTCTCCGAAGTCGATCGGGTCCTCGGTGGTGGACTTGTGCCGGGCTCGCTCATCTTACTCGGCGGCGATCCTGGCATTGGCAAATCAACGCTGATTCTCCAGGTCCTCGCCAAAGTCGTCACGTCGGGCGCACGGGCGCTCTATGTGACGGGTGAGGAGTCTGCTGCCCAAGTCCGTGCACGGGCGACGCGGCTTGGGGCGGATGAGAGCCAACATCTTCACGTCTTAACGGAAAACGCCCTCGACGCCATCTTGCGCAACATCAAGGCCTTGCAACCGGCGATGACCGTGATTGATTCCATCCAAACCGTCTACAGTCCCGATCTCCCCGCAGCACCGGGAACCGTCGGACAACTGCGCGATGTGGCCACCCAGCTCCTCTACACCACCAAGGGGAGTCGGATGGCAACTGTCCTCATCGGCCATGTGACCAAGGAAGGGACGCTCGCAGGCCCGCGGGTCCTGGAACATATGGTCGATACGGTCCTCTATTTTGAAGGGGAACGGGGTGATCAATACCGGATCTTGCGTGCGGTCAAGAATCGGTTTGGATCGACCAATGAAATTGGGGTCTTTGAAATGAGTGGAACCGGATTGCGGGAGGTCACCAATCCCTCGCAGATTTTTTTGGCCGAACGACCGATAAACGCCGCAGGTTCCGTGGTCGTGGTGCCATTGGAGGGGACGCGACCGTTGTTGGTGGAACTCCAGGCCCTCGTGTCGCATTCGGGGCTGGCCAATCCGCGCCGCACGGTCATTGGCGTGGAAACGAGCCGCGTCAGCCTGCTGGCCGCGGTGCTCGACAAAGTGGTCGGCCTGCAACTCGCCGATCAGGACATTTTCATCAATGCGGCGGGTGGAATCAAAATTGCCGAGCCGGCGAGTGATCTCGGCATTGTCGCCGCGATGGCATCGAGTTTTCGCAATATTCCCATCAACCCCGCCACCGTCTTGATCGGTGAAGTCGGGCTCACCGGCGAAGTGCGTGCCGTGGCTGGCATGGAATTCCGCCTGGCGGAGGCGGCAAAGCTTGGTTTTCATCGCGCCATTATTGCGGCATCGCAAGCGCATCTGACGCCACCCAAGGGAATGGAATGCCATGGGGTCCGCACACTGGAGATGGCCTTTTCGGCGATCGGGTTATAACGGAGGCGCGACTTGCCTTCTGGCACCGCTTCGATTACGAGCATCGGCGCATGAGGTTTCGCCGGTATCCCAGCACCATCGCCGTCATATTTTTTCTGACTATCCACGCCTTGTGTGGGGGGCTCCGTGTCGGCCATGTCGCGGTCGCACTCGTCATGGCATGCCTCGAAATCTTTTCCACACGTTGGCAATGGTTTTTGCGCCGATGTCTGCCGATCCTCACCTATCTCCTCCTCTATGACCTGATCCGCTATATTCCGACCACGCTCCGTCCCGCCATTGCGGTAGACACCCTCTATCGTTGGGAGGTCACCCTCTTTGGCGGACTCCCCCACGAATGGCTGAGCCACACCCTCTCGCCGTTTCTCGATATTCTGGCGGCGATTCCGTACAATCTCCATTTTTATATCCCTTTTATTTTTCTGGGGGTCTTGTGGAAAAAGGGCCGGCCGCTGATCGCCCCCTTTGCCATGAGCTTCGGACTGATGAATATTGCGGCCCTGGTGACACAGCAGTCCTTTCCCACAGCCTCCCCATGGTATTATGATCTCTACCAATTTGCGCCGGCGAGCTATGATCTTCCTGGTGACCCTGCCGGACTGGCACGGGTCGATGCACTCCTCGGCATATCCTATTTCACTTCGCTCTATCGGATGAGTGCAATTGTCTTCGGTGCGTTCCCTTCGATGCACGGGGCGTGGCCACTCCTGATGAGCGCCTATGCCTGGAGATCATTTCGGCGGTTGCGGTGGGTCTTGCTCGGCTATGGGGGATGGATGTGGTGGGCGGCCTTGTATCTCCATCACCACTATGCCATCGATCTGTTGGGGGGTGCGCTCTACGCCGCCGTGGCATTTGTCATCGTCGTACCACAATGGTGCACAGGAGCTGTTCAGGCCGACAGGCGCCTGTGGAGGCGTCTCCGGAGCAATACGGGCGAAATGACCGTGGTCAAGACGACGACCAAGACGGTGACCCCGTAAAATGCTGGCGTGATGGCTTTGGTGTGTAATCCAACCGCCGCAAAGACTAATCCGACTTCACCCCGCGGAATCATCCCATAACCAACGGTAAGCCGATCCCCTTTTTTTCGCGGTAGTCCGAGGCCACTCACAATTTTTCCAATAACCGCCACGAACGTCAAGATGGCCGTGGCAATGACAATCGGCATCGAGGAAACAGCCTGAAGATCAATTTGTAACCCCATAATGACAAAGAAGAGCGGGAGAAACAGCGCCGTGATTGGCCCCATGAGATGTTCCAATTTTGTCTCGGCGGCCTCCCGATAGCCGTGAAAATACTCTTCGTCCATGAGCAGGCCGGCCATAAAGGCACCCACAATGGGGGCGAGACCCAGTTTTGCCGCGGCCCAAGCCATGAAAAACATGACGAAGAGTGCCGTGGTGAGCATGAGGGCGGATCCGTGCCATTTCGCCGGAATGCGGATCAATCGGTGAAGAATCAGTCGTCCCGCAATAAAGGCACCCACAAAAAAGACGACCACTTTGAGCAAAATAACCCCTAACACACCCGCGGAGAGGGCCTCGCCACTGGCTAAGCCACTGACGACGGCGAGAATCATCAGCCCAAGAATATCATCAATCACAGCGGCACCAAGGATGGTCTGCCCTTCCACGGAGCGAATGGCGCGGCTATCAGAGAGGACTTTTGCGGTAATCCCGACGCTGGTCGCCGTGAGTGTGGCACCAAGAAAAATCTTTTCGAGAGTACTCAAATCGAGACCGGGCAAGACAAATCCGCTCAGATATCCCAGCGTAAATGGCGTAATGACGCCAATAGTGGCGACGCAAAGTGCGTTCGTGCCTACGCGACGCATATCCGTCAGGCTGGTCTCTAGTCCGACAAGAAAGAGTAAAAAAATCACCCCGAGCTCTGAAGCGACCGTGAAAAATTCCGAGGAGAGGACAGTCATCCGCCAGCCATGCAGCTCTGGAATGACCAAATGCAGATTGCCTAAGAGAATGCCAGCGAGCAGCTCTCCCACGATGCCGGGTACTCCAAGGCGTTCACACACAGCGGCAAAGCTCTTGGCCGCAACATAAAACACGACCAACGTGATCAATATAAATTCACTATGTGATCCGCCTGACGAGACCAAAAGCCCGAACATAGTCCGAGCTATGTATGATAAGGATGAACGTGAAGCAACTATTTCCCTTATTTGCCGATATATAGTAACGATGACCGTGCGGCTCGATCCACAGATGCCATCAGTGGTGCTGAAAGCACTGCAGCCTATCGTGCAGATCGAGCCAGATCTCCCCTCAAAAATGGATGGCAGTGGGCCGGGCGGGTCCAAAGACTCGGTGGTCACTGTCACGGAGGTGTTCCACTACATTTATAACACTCCAAATTGGCAGCGGTTTTTGCCGCTCATGGATCAGTGCGGTCTCCACCATCCCTTAGACACTCGCCGGCTACCACCCGAAATTGTGCAGCGGGCCCAAACCCTCCTCGCGGCCGCGGAATCTACCTTTGCCCTCCCCCCGAACGATCCGGCGTACTGCGACATGGTGGTGCCCTACTATTTTCATCACAACCTCCCCCCGTTTGACGCCGGTGGCCTTGGATTGGGGTATCCAGACTCAAATATGCGTCTAGAACATTGGGAGATGACCGCGGCAGAGGCCTACGCAGCAGTTTTGGATCCCACCAAACTCTCTGGGGCATGTACGGAGGCGACGTACATGTTTATCGCAGGTTCGAGGGCAGCCGGGTTGGCCTGTCCTCTTGATGCCGTGCTCACGCAGTCACATATTTTTCCTCGCTCCGGCGAGACGCCGTTGGACCCCTCAAAATTAGGAAAGATCGGTTGGGAATATGTTGCCGCGAGCGATGCCGAAATTGCCGCCGTCTATTATTCCAACCTCGCTTCGTCGTACAGGGACGGGAAACAGCCCGCGACGGCACGCGTCTATGCCGGGCTCTCGTATACGATTGCACCGCGCATAGGCGCCGCAATTCTTGCCAATGTGAGCAGCGACCCGGGGCAGGCCTTCGCCTATGCGAAAGAGGCAGTGGTAAGGAGTCCGGAGGACATCGCGCACTATCTGGTTGTGGCCGGGCATTTGGCAAACCATTCAAGACCGGAGGCCCAGCGGGAGGCCCTCAGTCTCCTGGCCGATGCAGTGACCCCGGGCGCTCAGGCCTACGCCCTTTTTGCTGTGCAACAACTCTGTCTGAGGGAGCGAAATTGTGACGACTACGCTCAAGTGGTGCAGCAAGAGATGCCGCAGCGCGGGTTTGGTGAAATGTTGCAGGTGTTCTCCGCTGACGTCCAAAAGTCACCTGCCAGGAGAAACCAACTCATTCTCGAGGCCATCGTAAACAATCCGAACAATGCGGTGGCTTGGCTGTACCAGGCCATGGAGGCGATGGAACACTGGGATCTCGCAACCGCGAAACGGGCGGTGGCTTTGTCCGTGGCCCTGGCCCCGAACCTCCCATACAGTCACTCGCTTCTCTCACAGCTCGCTTCTATGCAGGGGAAGGTCGATCTGGCCTATGATGAAGCACGGAAAGAGGCCTTGGTAATGCAGGGAAACCCTGAGGGAGATGTGGCGGTGGCCAGTGCCGCACTGGCTGCTGGAAAATTTTCCACAGCACGTGCATGGGCAGAGGCCTATGCCAAGGCCCTTCCCCACGATCACAGTGGAGCCTTACTGCTCGGGTCGATTGCGAGGGAACAAGGCGATGGTCAACGTGCCATCCACTATTTTGCGCGGGCCCTCAAGCTCATGCAACGGACCGGCGATGCTGGCAACCTCTTTGACGCAGTACGGGCCGAGATCCATACGAATTTGGCGAGTTTGCATACCACGCGAGCCGAACCGGCCAAGGCCGCACCCCATATTCGGCAGGTCCATCAATTAGCGCCGGAATCTGCTACGCACTTGTGGCTCGCTACATTTCTCAAGTACTATGAAAATGATATCGATGGTCAATTGGCCTTAGCAGAGCGATTAGTGACCACATATTCACAACTGCCTGGTGCGTGGACCAATCTGGCGTTTGCACATTATCAACAGGGCGACTATCGGACCGCGCAAATGGAACTCGAGCGAGCGCTGGCGAGTAATCCCAACGATATCCATGCCCATCTCACAGAGATCTACCTTCGTATTGGTGAAGGGGCGACCGATGCGGCACGACTGCTCTTGGTGGCGTTCCGGAAACGATTCGGTCAGTGGGCCGCTTACGAGCCCGGGGTGGCGCTGCAGTCACTCGTACTGGGGGATGAAGCGACGGCACACACATTAGCGGCGAAGGTCCTTGCGAACAACCCCCGTGAGTACCACGCCCTCGCCGTGCAGGGGCTGCTTACGTATCGCACCAATGCGAAACAGGCGCAGCGTATTGCAAAAAAAATGCAAAAATTATATCCAAAGATGCCGATCGGCTACCTCTTGGCGGCGAAGAGTGCGCTCGCTGCCGGCGACCTTGTAGCCGCGCTGCGCGAGGTTGAGCAGGCAAGTACACGGAGTCCGTATGATACTGGCCAACCGGCACTGTTGAGTCCCGAGGTGTTGCGCAAAGAGATTGCAACCGCAATAGCCACTCGGGAACGCCAATAAAAAAACCCCGCACCTTCTTTCGAAGATGCGGGGCAAGAAAAATCTGGCAACGTCCTACTCTCCCACAGATGATGACCTGCAGTACCATCGGCGCTGGAGGGCTTAACGGCCGTGTTCGGGATGGGAACGGGTGTGACCCCTCCGCTATAGTCACCAGAAGACGATATACAAAAGAACAGGACATTGTCGCAGTACAACATCAGACCGGGTCTCTCTTGCAAGGATACCACATGCCACGGCACCTTTTGCAAAGTGCCGGGCAAATATAATGGCCAAGCCGAACGGGCAATTAGTACTGGTTAGCTCGAAACCGCTTACGCGGCTTCCACACCCAGCCTATCAACCTTGTCGTCTACAAGGGCCCTTCAAACTTCCGAAGAAGTTGGGAGATCTTGTTTTGAGGTGCGTTTCCCACTTAGATGCTTTCAGCGGTTCTCGCATCCGCACATAGCTACCCAGCTGTGCCGCTGGCGCGACAACTGGTACACCAGAGGTGCGTCCACCCAGGTCCTCTCGTACTATGGGCAGATCCTCTCAAATCTCCTACACCCACGACAGATAGGGACCGACACTCTGTTACTTTCGCCCGTGAACATTCACAGACTACTGACCATGACTCTAGTCATGGCGCTCATCATACGACACGATGAGTCTGCATATCGCTATGCAGTTCGGACTATATCTTGATCGATGTCATTCGATCCCACGCGTATAGTCTCTGAGGATCCCAATTCAGCAATAATCTGCTCCTTCTTCGTCCGCCGATATCTCCCCACACCATTCATTTGATATGCCAGTTCAAGAATTTCTAGAAACCCGATGACAGTGGAATGCTTTCCACATTCCATCATCTGCACGATTTTCTTGAAAAGGACAAAATCATGATATTTTCTCGTGTAGAGTTTATGACGCTCAAAGAAAGGGATGATAATGTGCATCAGGTCATCGCGATTTCGAACAACGTAGACCATTGTTCGATCCCGAACACTGCTGGCATGATTTGCCATAATGATACCGCACTGGAACTTTTCGCGGATCATATACAGGACCTGACTACTTTCTCTGTGTTGGGCGATGTGAAATTCTGGCACCGCCTGCCACTTGAGTCGCACGCTCGAATTGCGCTGGAAGGCGACATGAAAACTCCCTTCTCCATCCACGAATCCGGCAATATACGAATCATCCATCTTGGTTTCCTGCTGGTTGACCGCACCTGTCACATTGTCACCGACATATGTACCACATCGGTAGTGCAGGATCCATCGGTTATTCCAGCATATAGCGCGGTTTAAAGACAGCGAGATCCACTGTCTCACGACGTTCTGAACCCAGCTCGCGTACCACTTTAATTGGCGAACAGCCAAACCCTTGGGACCTGCTCCAGCCCCAGGATGTGATGAGCCGACATCGAGGTGCCAAACCGCCCCGTCGATATGAACTCTTGGGAGCGATCAGCCTGTTATCCCCGGCGTACCTTTTGTCCGATGAGCGATGGCCCTTCCATACAGAACCACCGGATCACTAGGACCTGCTTTCGCACCTGCTTGACGCGTCAGTCTTGCAGTTAAGCACTCTTCTGCCCTTACACTCGACGGCTGGTTTCCATACAGCCTGAGAGTACCTTCGCGCGCCTCCGTTACTCTTTTGGAGGCGACCGCCCCAGTCAAACTACCCACCAGACAGTGTCCCGAACCTGGCTTCACAGGTCACGGTTAGAACTTCAAAATCATCAGGGTGGTATTTCAAGGTTGACTCCACCGACGCTAGCGCGCCGGCTTCCAAGTCTCCCACCTATCCTACACAGATCACTCCGAAGTTCACTGCCAAGTTATAGTAAAGGTGCACAGGGTCTTTCCGTCTTGCCGCGGGTAGACCGCATCTGCACGGCCAATACAATTTCGCTGAGTCTCTGGCTGAGACAGTGTGGCAATCGTTACTCCATTCGTGCAGGTCGGAACTTACCCGACAAGGAATTTCGCTCGGATTATTCTCCAGTGTTTCCAAAGGAGCCGGACTTTATCTTAGTGTCAATGCGATGCATCTGTTGCGCAATCAGACGAATCCTCTCTATGCCCTCTTTTGTGAGATGCTCCCCACTCTGCATCATCAAGACCACAGTTCGAAACTTGAGAAAATCGAGCTGTTTTTTTGACTTGAGGTGATGCTCCATAAAAAATGGGGTGATTTTTTCCAGCAGATGCTCATGCTTTCTGACCCGATATGCCATGCGGTCCCCGTGATCTGTTCTCACGACTCCGCAGCCAAAGTAGGCCCGTATCGCATGAAGCACTTGAATGTCTCGCTGATTCTGTACAATGGTGAACTCCGGTACTACTTGGCACCCGACCGACATGTCCTCATGCCGATTGATCCCCACGTGAAAACACCCCTCACCATCGACAAAACCAACAATCCATTGTGCATTGAGATTCATTGTTCACTCCGAACGTAAAGTCTCTGAGGGTTCCCAGACGATCTGGGCCTTCCCTGCGGATTGTCCCCGTGTATGCCGGTTTTTTACTGCTCGATTGCTCGAACGAGTACCGGACATCTTTTGAGAATTTTCCCGCATATAGTTCGGTTTTACTAAAGCTAGCGTGTGTTAACCTTAGGACCGTTATAGTTACGGCCGCCGTTTACTGGGGCTTCGGTTCGCTGCTTCGCCCCGAAGGACTAACAACTCCCCTTAACCTTCCAGCACCGGGCAGGAGTCAGGCCCTATACGTCGTCTTCACGACTTTGCAGAGCCCTGTGTTTTTGGTAAACAGTCGCCGCCACCTGCTCTCTGCGACCATTGCTCGCCCCATCCGCAAGGGACTTCACGAGCGATGGCATGCCTTCTCCCGAAGTTACGGCATCAATTTGCAGAGTTCCTTAGCCAGAGTTCTCTCAAGCGCCTTGGGCTACTCGCCCCACCCACCAGAGTCGGTTTACGGTACGGGCACCCTGTACACTAACAACGAAGCTTTTCTAGGGAGGGGGAATCAATGACTTTGTTCCGCCAAAGGCGGATCGGCGTTGTATCTCGGAATTGACCCGCCGGATTTGCCTGGCAGGCCTTCCTACGTACTTGCAGTCACATCCGATAGTGACCTCATCTGTCCCTCTCCGTCCCTCCGCTGTCTAGCGTGCACATGGTGGTACAGGAATATTAACCTGTGATCCATCGCCTACGCCTTTCGGCCTCAGCTTAGGACCCGACTAACCCTGGGCGGATTAACCTTCCCCAGGAAACCTTGGGTTTACGGCGAACACGTTTCTCGCGTGTTTTAACGCTACTCATGTCAGCAGAATCTCTTCTGATACCTCCAGCCGTCCTTACGGTCGACCTTCACAGGCGTACAGAATGCTCCTCTACCACTTTCGCCAAAGGCGAAAGTCCGCAGCTTCGGTACATTGCTTGAGCCCCGTTATATTTTCGGCGCAGAACCATTCGACCAGTGAGCTGTTACGCTTTCTTTAAAGGATGGCTGCTTCTAAGCCAACCTCCTGGCTGTCTGAACGTTTCCACATCCTTTCCCACTTAGCAATGATTTCGGGACCTTAGCTGGCGGTCTGGGCTTTTTCCCTCTCGACTACGAATATTATCACTCGCAGTCTGCCTCCACGTCTAACCGTCGCGGTATTCGGAGTTTGGTTGGGTTTGGTAGTCTGGTAAGACCCCTAGCCCATCTAGTGCTCTACCCCCGCGGGGCAACGACGCAGGCTATACCTCAATATATTTCGAGGAGAACCAGCTATCACCGAGTTTGATTAGCCTTTCACTCCTACCCACAACTCATCCGAAGATTTTGCATCATCCACCAGTTCGGGCCTCCAGCCGTCTTTCGACGACCTTCACCCTGGTCATGGGTAGCTCACTCGGCTTCGGGTCTACTCCCTGCAACTAATCGCCCTGTTCAGACTCGCTTTCGCTACGGCTCCGGATTTTGATAATCCTTAACCTTGCTGCAGAGAGTAACTCGCTGACTCATTATGCAAAAGGCACGCCGTCACCCTACGCCACCATCTGGCTCCGCATGACGAAGTCAGATGGTGGCGTATAGGGCTCCGACTGCTTGTAAGCATGTGGTTTCAGGTTCTTTTAACTCCCCTCCCGGGGTGCTTTTCACCTTTCCCTCACGGTACTAGTTCACTATCGGTCGCTTGCAAGTATTTAGCCTTGGATGATGGTCCACCCGGA
>JACPFF010000009.1 GCA_016183065.1 Deltaproteobacteria bacterium
TTGACCATTTTGTGGAAGCGTACAACAAAAAAGCAGCGCCGTTTGAATGGAAAAAACAGGTGGTGTATCAAAAACAGTTCAAATATAAATACGCTGACTTATGTCAGTGAGTACTAGTTTCCCATGCATGAGAAGAAAAGTATGGGTGAAAAAGTTCTCATCGTGGAGGGAGGCAAACGCCAGCGACCGGCGTTGTCACCTTCGTCTGTCTCGGATGGAGCGACTCGCCGATATGCAATTGCTGCGGGAGATGTATTACACCTTCAAAGGATATCGTGCCAATGACCGTCGAAGAAGACTTCAAAGAGTTATTACGGTTATTCAATAAGCATCGCGTACGGTATTGCATTATTGGGGCCTTTGCCGTGGGATTCCACGCCATATCCCGGTACACAAAAGACCTCGATCTTTTGGTGGAACCCGAGGAGAGAAACGGGGAACGCATTGTCCGGGCCCTTGAAGAGTTCGGCTTTGGGAGTCTTCCCCTCCACCCCAGCGATTTTTGTGAGGCGGGGCGGTTCATTCAACTGGGCTATGAACCCGTCAGGATTGATCTCGTTACCGCCATTCAGGGGGTCTCTTTCGAGCGGGTCTGGAGGCATAAAAAACGTGGGGCGTATGGGAACGAAAGAGTCTATTACAGGGGCTCGCGTACCCTGCGGCTCCGCCTCCGGGTACTTCCTCGTCCACCCGCTTCGCGGGTGCCCGGACTCGGTCGTCGCCACCCAGCTCCGCTGGGCCGCGAAGCACAGTCGAAGACTTTGCGGAGTGTGGTGGAGCCTCCCCCTCACGCTCGCCGTGCTCGCTTCCGGGCGGAAGCAGGATCTTGCGGATTTGGAGTTGCTCCGGAAGGTCCGAACACCGGGAAAACGTTCGCAATAATGAAAGGCGCTATCGAATGCCGTCCATTGTGGCAAGCACAATGCGTATCGGGATCCTGGGCGGGGCTTTTGACCCGGTCCACGTGGGTCACGTGGCCATGGTCGACTACGTGCGCCAGACCGGTGCGGTCGATCAGGTCCGGGTAATTCCCTGCTATCGACATGCTTTTGCGAAACCGATGGCGCCGTATCATCATCGACTCGCCATGCTGCGTGCGGCCTTTGCGGAGGGCGCCGGCGTGATGATCTCCGAGATCGAACGGGAACTCGGCGGCGTCAGTTACACGGCGCGGACACTCCGCACGCTGATGGAGCAACAGCCAGGCGGGCACTTCCGGTTGCTGATCGGTGCAGACCTTCTCTCCGAGGTGCGCACGTGGCATGAGGGGGCATGGCTCGCCCAACATGGCGACTGGCTGGTGATTCCACGGGGGCCTGCGGGCCCGATACCCGACGTGAGTTCCACACAGATCCGCGATGCCGTGCGTGCCGGTACGTCACTGGACGCGCTCGTCCCCGCAACAGTCGCGGAGTACATTGCGCAACATCATTTATATGGACATCAGTGACCGTCGTCGCCGTGCTCGCGGGTCATCGTGGCGCCGAGGGCGCCGAGGCGCGTCTCGATCTGCTCGTAGCCGCGGTCGATGTGATAGACCCGCTCGATCTCGGTGGAGCCCTCGGCCGTGAGTCCGGCGAGCACGAGACTTGCGCTGGCACGGAGATCCGTGGCCATGACCGGCGCGCCGCGCAAGCGGGGCACGCCCTTCACGACGGCCGTGGAGCCCTGCACCTGGATGTTGGCCCCCATCCGTTGGAGTTCGCCGACGTGCATGAACCGGTTTTCGAAAACCGTTTCGTTGATCACGCTGGAACCGTTCGCAATCGTCATGGCAGCCATGAATTGTGCCTGGAGATCGGTGGCAAATCCGGGGAAGGGGGCCGTGGTGCAATCGACGGCCTCCAGCCGCGGTGGGCCGACGACGCGCAGCGCATCGGTCATCGGGAAAATCTTTGCCCCGGCCGCCGCCAATTTTTCCAAGAGGGCCTCGATGTGACCCGGCACCATCGATTGGAGCGTGACGTCGCCGCCCGTCATGGCTGTGGCAATGGCAAAAGTTCCGGCAACAATGCGATCGGGAATGATCGTATGTTCCACGCCACGGAGGCGGGTTACGCCCTGGATCGTGATGTCGGATGTCCCCGCGCCATGGATTTGTGCCCCCATTGTTGTGAGACACTGCGCGAGGTCCGGGATCTCCGGTTCGCGCGCGGCATTGTGCAGTGTGGTCGTGCCATCGGCCAGTGTTGCGGCCATCATGATGTTTTCCGTGCCGGTGACCGTGACGGTCTCAAAGGTGTAGTCGATGCCGCGCAATCGGCGCGCTTCGGCAACGATGTAGCCATTTTCGATGGTAATCCGTCCCCCCATCCGTTCCAGGGCCTGCAAATGGAGGCCCATGGGACGTGCACCGATCGCGCATCCGCCCGGGAGTGAGACGCGCGCCCGCCCGCACCGTGCCAGCAGCGGCCCGAGCACCAACGTGGAGGCCCGCATGGTCTTGACGATCTCATACGGGGCCTCGGCCCGTTCCACCCCGGCGAGACGGACCGTAATGGTCTCGCCACCTCGCCACTCGGCACCCAGATGCGAGAGGAGTCGACACATCGTCCGGATGTCGCCCAAGTTCGGGAGATGGTGGAGCACCACCGTCTCGTCGGTGAGGATGGCCGTGGCCAGCAGGGGGAGTGCGGCATTCTTTGCGCCGTTGATCTGCACTGTGCCGTGCAGTGGGTGTCCGCCGTCAATACGAAATCGGTCCATGATGGGCTCCCCTAGCGTCGTTGGGCGTGCAGGATCCGTGCAATGCCCTGCAGATCATCGTGCACCTGGCTCGTACTATAGTCCCCGCATGTTGCAATGAGTTTTATCACGGCATCGGCCTGACCCATGCCGATTTCCAGCCAGACGTCTCCGCCGGAAATCAAATGCTGCGGGGCTTCGGTAATGATGCGTCGGATGACGGCCAATCCGTCGTCACCGCCGATCACCGCATGACGGGGTTCGTAGTCGCGCACCTCCGGCTGCAGATGGTCCCACTCCGCCTCGCATCCATAGGGCGGATTGCTGATGATCATAGTGTAGGGGGCCGTGGGGTGGGGCGGGTATCCGTCGGCTTCCAAGAGACGGAGACGGTCGAGGACGGAAAATGTCGTGGCATTCTCTTTCGCCACCCGGAGCGCGGCTACGGAGATATCTGTCGCCGTCACGGTCGCAGTGGGGCGTTCGATGGCCAGTGTAATCGCAATGCATCCCGACCCCGTGCCGATCTCGAGGATGTTGGCCGGTCTCTCTGGGAGGCCGCGCAGGGCGAAGTCGACTAGTTGCTCAGTTTCCGGCCGCGGGATGAGGACGTCCGGTGTGACGTGAAAGAGACGGCCATAGAAGGGACCACTCCCCAGGAGATATTGCAATGGTTCGCGTGCAACACGGCGGGCCAGCAGCGCCGCGAACGTCGCGTGGCTCTGCGGCTGGAGCGGCGTGTCACCGTTCGTATGGAGATCGATCCGTCGGCAGTTGAGCGTATGGGCGAGCAACCACTCGGCATCGATCTGCGCGGACGGGACATCGGCGGCTACGAGCACGCCGGTTGCGTCACGGAGCACGTCGCGAATCGTCATGGTCCCCCTGTCGCCAGGGCCGCTGTCTGAAAATGATTGCGGAGACTCTCGATCATCTCGTCGAGATGGCCATCGAGGTAGGTATCGAGCTGATGGATCGTCTTCCCGATGCGATGATCGGTGACGCGGTTTTGCGGGAAGTTGTAGGTACGGATTTTTTCACTCCGGTCCCCGCTCCCGACCTGCGTGCGTCGCTCCCTGCAGATGGCCTCTTCCTGAGCCTGGCGTTCCTGCTCCAGGAGCCGCGTGCGCAAAATTTTCATCGCCTTTGCGCGATTCTTGATCTGCGAGCGCTCGTCGCTGCAGGTGACGACGAGACCCGTGGGGGTATGGGTGATCCGCACCGCGGAGTCGGTCGTGTTCACGCCCTGCCCGCCAGGTCCGGAGGAGCGGTAGACATCGATCCGGAGGTCGGCCTGGTTGATGTCGATTTCGATCTCTTCCGCCTCGGGGAGGACGGCCACGGTGACCGCTGAGGTGTGAATCCGTCCGCTCGCCTCGGTCCGTGGCACGCGCTGGACGCGATGGACGCCACTTTCGTACTTGAGGGCACTGTAGGCCCCCGTGCCGTGCACCATGGCGATCACTTCCTTGACCCCCCCGATGCCGGTCGCATTGGTCTCCATCACCTCGATCGACCACCCCTGGTGCTCGGCATAGCGCGAGTACATCCGGAAGAGATCGGCGGCAAAGAGCGCGGCTTCTTCACCGCCCGTGCCGGCGCGAATTTCGAGAAGAACATTTTTTTCATCGTTCGGATCGCGGGGGAGGAGGAGCTGCCGCAGGGTCTCCTCGAGGGTACGGACCGACACCTCCAGCCGTTCGATGTCGGCCTCAATGAAGTGGCGCATCTCGGCATCGCGCTCGGTCTTCAGAAGCTCGCGGTTATCGGCCAGTTCACGGAGCTGGGCCTGATAGGTCTCATACGCGGCGATGATGGGCCGATAACCGGCCTGCTCCTTGGCCAGGGCCTGAAAGTGACGTTGGTCGGTCGCCGTGACGGGGTCGCTTAAGGAACGACTCAGTTCGGCGTACCGGGTGACAATATGTTCGAGTTGCGTTTTCATCACAAAAAAAACCCCACTGTGCATGTTCACACAGTGGGGGCGCAGAACCTACCAGTTGGGGAATGAGGGAGACAATGGCAGGCCTGCAAAAATTCGGGATCGGTTATTTCGCGCGTGCCTGCTCAAATTTCGCATATTTCTTCCGGAACTTCTCGACCTTCCCGGCCGTATCGACCAGCTTCTGTTTTCCCGTGAAAAACGGATGACAGGCGGAACAGATCTCAATGGTCAGATCGTGGCCGAGTGTGGAGAGGGTCCGAAAGGCGTGTCCACACGCACACGTGACAGTAATCTCTTTTGATTCTGGATGAATCTTTCCTTTCATACTCCCTGACCTCCACTCATGCTGTTAACGGTTGCGGGGCGTAGCATGGGGCGCCGGTCCCGGCAAGCAAAGTTTTGACTTCGGGGGACCTCGAAAAACCGCCTGCGGGGAATGGCCATCGAAGGGTCTCTGGAGAGCCTGGATGGGGAGTATTGCCTAAGCCTTTGATTTTCCCTTGATAATGGTGTCGAGTTCGGCGACGAGGGCCTGATCAGTGGTGAAGGCGCTCCCCCGCCGTCCCTCACCCATCTGCTGGAGCGGGGTCTTTCCACTCTCAGCCACGAATTGGGCATTGGCCGCCGGAAGCTCGCCGCTGGTACGGAGGCCGAATAAATTTCGGAGCCGCTGAAAAGCACTGCGGGACGTTCCTTGTGTCTGGGACTCGACCTCTTTTCCCCGTTGACGGCGCTCGCCAAAGGTGGCGCCGATCCGGCGTCCGTCGCCCGCCAGATGACCGGGACCAATATGGAGTGCCTCACGATATCGCGACGTATATTTAATGCCCATCCCCCGAACTCCTTCTCGTGACCGTCGTGGCGTCTGGTGCGTCTGCGGGTTTATAGAAAAGCAAAAACCTTGCCAAAGAGGGAGAGATTGTTGAAAGAAGAAGAGATTGTAAATGATTGGAATTATTTATTTAATATGGTTATTTGTCCCGTCGATATTGTCAGACGGAGGAGAGATCTGAGTAAATCGGGGAGTGGTCTACTCGCTGGGACGCCCAGTCTCCATTACAGGGGCTCACGTCCCCTCCGGCTCCGCCTGCGGGGACTTCCTCGTCCACCC
>JACPFF010000011.1 GCA_016183065.1 Deltaproteobacteria bacterium
GAACGAGAAGTCTTTCTTTCTCTCTGTGGTGAGGAGAGGACGCATGCACGAATTCAGCATATGCTCATGACAGGAAAGCCGCTGCGCAATTAACCGGGGCAGGCTACTAAGGAGTACACCACCCACTATACAGATGACACAGGATCATGAGCCGAGACCAGGAAGGCGAGAGAAAAAATCCGAGGCGTATCCACTCGGATACGTTGAGGATTTTTTCTTGAAGCCTGACGCAGTCGTAGGCCATGAGCCGAAGTCAGATGTGTAGTGGGTTGTGTACTCCTTAGTATACAGGTGGGCAATGGCAGAACATGGCATACTGGGACCATGGAAAACCCGTCTGAATCGGCAATTCACCGCGCATGATCAGCAGATCTATGCTTGGAAACTCGATTTTGCCAGGGCGTACTTTGTGCCAGGGGCAAAAGTGCTCGACGTGGGATGTGGCGATGGCCGGATCGCCAAATTTCTCCAGGATACGCATGGATGCCATGTGACCGGTGTCGATACGATCGACTATCACATGACCGATATTCCGTTTACCTGTTACGATGGCAAGACCTTGCCGTTTGCCGATCATCACTTCGACGTCGTGCTTTTGGTGTGCGTCATTCATCATGCCGATGACCCTGCGGCACTGGTTCGTGAGGCGGCCCGCGTGGGAAAGTGCGTCGTGCTGGTCGAAGATTATTGTGCCACGTGGTGGGGAAAGATTGGCCTTCATGTGAACGACTATTTTGTCAATATCCTGCAGAATACCTACAAAGTGTGGACCGGATACCGCCGCGGGAGTGTGTTTGACATGCAATGGCGGCTCAAATTCCAGACCGAAGGAGAGTTGCGCCGCATGTTTTCTGCCAATGCCCTACAGCTCGAGTTTTTCCGCCGCACCAACCGCTCATGGAAAGGGATGTGCCACGGGAATTATGTGTTGGCGAAATCCGAATAAGACCGGATGTTATTCCATGAACTCGCACCCCTTTGGAGGAGTCGGGGAATTCAGGTCTTCGCAGCTCGCTGCGGCGATCGCGGCGACGCACATCTCGAGTACGCCCTTTTGCACCACTTTCGCCTTGTCAGGGAGCGCCTGTGCCAGATCTTTTGTCATGCCTGCTGCACAATCGGTCTCGCTGACGCCGGACTCGGGATTGCAGGCGACCATCCGGCTGCAGACGGCCTTGCTCAGGGCATCGGCGATCTGTTCTGGCGCCAATTCCGGTGTGGTCGATGGCTCGGCTGTCTCCGCAGTCGCGGCCTGCTCAGGAGGGACGGTCGTTTCCTCGCCCGCTTTTTTACAGGTCCCTTTGCAGGCGGCAATGCCTGCGATACTGGTAAAAATGATGGCAATACGGAAGTACTTCGGCATAATGAGTGCTCCTTGTCGTGTGGTGTATGTCGACCCCGCAGACGACTGACTAACGCATCTTTATGCCCCGTGCAACTCTTTTTGCGGGGAGTTCTCCGTCATCAGTATTGGGTGATGGCGGCGTATGGTTGCAACAGGTAGGGCGCCAATACGCCGCGTTCGAGCGATGCCGGACTAAAGACCGCAGGGGCTTCCCCAGAGTGTGCCAAGGCCGTGGCGATCGGATTGAGTACGTGTGCCTCGCCGAGCTTGCGCCGTTCCAGCCCGTCATGTGCAATGGCCACCAGTTCCCGTGCCAATTCACACAGAGGAACGCGGCCACGTCGCGCGGCCAGGCCCTCTTTGGCAACGGCTTCATGCAGTGCCATACGTGCGGCAAACGGCAGATTCCGCGTGAGGTCGCACGCCGCCTCCATCAGACTCGGTTCCGCAAAGATGCCCAGAAAGAGCGCGGGGAAAGAGGCCACCCACTCGAAGCGATTCGCGTCAGCACACCGCAGTTCGATATATTGTTTGAGTCGTGCCTCGGGAAACGCTGTTCCCAGATGCAATTGCCAGTCTTCCAGTGTGGCGTAAAATCCCTGATACCCCTGGCGGAGAAAATCACGGAACGTCAGTCCCACGACGTTATGCCACGTCCCTTCGCGGATGATAAAGAGCATGGGGAGGTGTGCGGCATACTCGAAATAATCTTCAAAGCTGTAGGGGTCTTGGAAGGCCTCAGCGATGAGCCCGCATCGTGCCGGATCGGTTTTCATCCAGGTGTCGAGTCGGGTACTGGCATACCCTGTGCGGACTCCCTCTTCCCAGGCCGAATTGGCGTAGATGGCAGAGACGATGGATGTGATATGAAATGCGGTGCGAAACTTCTGCCGCCAATCCGATTCCGAATGGTAATCGATCGCACATTGCCAGGCACACGTGCCGCGCATCATGGCATGGGCGCGCGGTCCTTTTTCAGAGAGTCGTGGCGCCATGATCTGATACCGCGTTTTTGGCACCAGCGGAATATCCGAGAGTCGCGCCGTGGGATGCTGACCCATGCTCAAAAAAAGGTAGGGTAATCCCGCCGCACTCTGTCGCAGTTCCTCAAAAAAACGAGCGAGTTCTGCCATGAGATCCATGAGGTTCGTCTGCGGGAGCGAGGCGTATTCGATTTGACCTCCTGGCTCGAGCGCGATCAGGGCACCGTTGCGTTCGAGGGCAATGATACGGTCTCCCTCCCGCCATGGATGCCATCCTCCGGTTGTGGCCAGGATGCCGAGGAGTTGTTCAATGGCGGAATACTCTGCAGGCGCAAGCGTCTGGTCGTCTACGCAAAATGTTTCCGTTTCCATACCGACGCGAATCTGATCGCGCGGTTTCATCCCATCGTAGAAAAACTGGATCGCTGCTGGGCGTGTCAGTCGCGGCGCATCCGGCGCAGGTTCGAACAGACGCTGTGACATGATCGGCGTGTAGCCCGAATGCCCCGAGAACGCAAGAAAATCAGGGGAGTGGGGCCCCACGACCCAGCGCGCACCGCGCGCGAGAGGGGGGGGACCCAACGGGCTTTGCCCGTTGGGGGGGCAGTGGCGACGACCGAGTTCGGGGACCCGCGAAGCGGGTGGACGAGGAAGTACCCGCAGGCGGAGCCGGAGGGTACGTGAGCCCCTGTAATAGTGGCGACGGTATGGTGAAATGGACGAGGTATTCCACATTGCCATCCGTACCCGTGATGGGTGATGTGATGGTGGCGCGATGTGTCCAGCCGAGCGCGGTTGCCGCCGAACAGACCTCGTGCACGGCGCGTTCCCTGGCCGCTGGATCACGGACAATGCCCCCTTTACCGACATGCCCTTTTCCAACCTCGAATTGCGGTTTGACAAGGGCGATCACCTCACTCTCGGCATTGAGCAGGGGAGGGAGGACGGGAAAAATCTTGGTGAGCGAGACAAA
This sequence comes from Deltaproteobacteria bacterium, assembly GCA_016183065.1. GTDB lineage: Bacteria > UBA10199 > UBA10199 > JACPFF01 > JACPFF01. The sequence goes on from JACPFF010000011.1 coordinate 3,302, forward strand.
CGAGAGATCGAGTGTCACCACGTCGATCGGTTCGCCGAGGCGTTCCGGTGTGATGTGCCGCAGATTCGTCCGCTCCAGAACGACCACTCGCGGATCTTGCCGCAGCGCCCAGGCGAGTTGGCCATAGCCAACGTCGATCGCAAAGACCTTGCGCGCGCCGCGCTGGAGTAAGATCTCCGTAAATCCGCCGGTCGAGGCACCGCTGTCGAGGCAGACCCGATCATGGACGGAGATCGCCCACTGGTCCATTGCATGGAGGAGTTTTATGGCACCGCGACTGACATAGGGGTGCGGTTTTTTCAGCACGGTGACGCATGCCTCTCTCGGCACACGATATCCTCCCTTCGTGACCGGTGTCGTGCCGACGCGGACATGGCCCGCTAAGATCAGTCCTCGGGCCTGTTCACGACTCGTGGCATATCCCGCATCGACCAAATACACGTCGAGGCGTTTCTGTTTGCTCTTCTCCTGCATCGCGCATCCTTCTTGCATTGTGGGGGGCGTTTCACCTATGTGCATCCCATGCGGCGGTGTCTTTGCACGATCATCTGTTCTCTCTTCCTCATCGGGGCTTTTGCTGCCCACGCCAGGGACGCGACCATTCTCTCCACCATTCAGACCACGTACCAGCAGCTTACCGATCTTCAGGCGGAATTTACACAGGAAACTCTTGTGGAGGCCTTAGGACGGACGGTGAAGTCCGAGGGAACTCTGATGCTCAAAAAACCGGGAAAGCTGCGCATTGCCTATCGTGGGTCCATGGCGCGGGAGTATATCAGTGATGGAAAGACATTGTGGATCTATACCCCTGGCGATACGCAGGCCATGGCCTATCGGGTTGGCGACGACGGGGCGATTTCACGCGAGGCCCTGGCCTTTCTGGGTGGGTTTGGCGAATTGCACCAGTGGTTTGTGGTTGGCACCGTCCGTCGTGTTGGTCAGGAATATCGCGTGGAGTTGCAACCAAAATCGCGCAGTGGATTTCATGCACTCGATTGCCGCTTTGGAAAAGACGGCCTCTTGCGATCCATGGTGGTGCGGAATGTGAGCGGGGGGACCGCAACCTATGCCTTCCAGCGGATTGCGCGCAACTCGGGACTGGATGATGCCCATTTTCACTTTACGCCGCCCAAAGGGGTCCGCGTTGTTTCTCTGCCGGACCGTGGTAAGTGATACCGTCTCCAGATCGGCAGGTGATCGCTGCAGGCGAGCGTTGGCAGGGTACCACCCTCTTGGGAGACGAGTTGCGGGATGGCAAAGAGGTGATCGAGTGCCACGCGGGGTTCCCAGCTCGGATAGGTGGCTATCGGTAGTGCGGTGGCGGAACGCACACCTGCACTCAGCGCGAACGAGGCCAGCGCAGCGGTATTGAAATCGCCACCGACCCATACCAAACCGTTGGTGACGATGTCATCGTGGACGAGTGCCGCCAACTGCGCCAATTGCACAGTCCGTGTCGATGCGTCAAAGGCCTCCAGATGGACATTCCAGAGGGTCGCCTGCCGGGACCCGAGCGCAATGTCGACCCGTTGTGCCAGACGATCGAGATAAAACCAGTTATACCAGACCGGATTGGTGGCGGGCTTGGCAAATCGGTGTACTCGTTGGGTGCGAATAGGATACCGCGAAAGGACCGCCTGCCCGGAAACGAGGCGGCCAAAATGACGCGATGGCGGCCAATAGGGCCACGGCACATAGCGTTTGTTCCAGGTGATGGCTGTGGCGAGGTACGGTAACCCGAGGGCCTTGGCAAGATAGGTGCTTTGATCGATGCCAAACGTCCGTGTAGCGTCGAGATCAACTTCCTGGAGGGCCACAATGTCTGGCCTGAGCAGCCGTAATTGCCGGATGGCCTGATCCAGATTTTCTCGCACCTCGGCCGCGGTCAGCACATCACCCCGATTGTTTTTTCTCCCCGAGGCATACCCGAGATTGTAGGTGACGATGGTGAGCGCGCTCGGTGGTTCAACGTGAGCGGTTGGTGTGTCAACAATCTGGACAATGCGGTGTCGGGGCGCCGGTTGCGCCGGTCGAGCAGCATAGAAAAGCCCTGTGCCAAGGAGGAACAGGACGGTCCCGATGCCTATCGGGACGATGCGAAGCATCTTGCACAACATATCAATATTAAATGGTTATTGTGATTCTCTCCGCGCCTGTTAAAAAAGACACAACTTCTTCTGCCACTATGACGATAATTCCCCAATAGCGTCAATGCGTTTTCGATAACAGGCTTCATCAACAGCAGGAGGTAGGATCATGCGGTATTCTTCTCTGAAGATGCGGCACGCTTTGCTGGTGCACTGTGTTGCGATGCTCATGTTCTGTGGGTACGTGTCAGTTGTGCGGGCGGAGACCTATGTGGTCAATGAGATGGACGATCTCTCGGCTCCGTGTACGGCGGATAGCTGCTCCCTGCGTGCGGCGATTACGGCAGCGAATGCCAATCCAGGCGCTGATGTAATTCATTTCTTCATCATCCCTGGAATGCTGATGAACATTGAAGTCACATCGCCGTTGCCGGTGATTACCGATTCAGTGAGTATTGATGGATTTTCACTGCCCGAGTCACAGCCCAACACCGATCCGACCGGCAACAATGCGCTCATTCTTGTCACGATCGATGGAACGCTTGCCGGTCCGACCGATGCATTGGTGCTAAACGCAAATGCTTGTGACATTCGCGGGCTCCGCATCATTCATTTTGACGGATCAGGGATCAAGATTCTTGGCAACCATAATGCCATCAGTGGTAACGTCCTCGGTGGCAGCAAAGGGAAAGGCCAATCCTTTGCCGGCATTTCTATTAGTGGTGGTCAGTCCAACGCGATTGGTGATGCATCGCTCGATGCACGTAATGTGATCTCTGACAATTCGTACGGTGTGTATATTGGAAACGCGGCAACGCTCAATACGGTTGCCGGAAACCTTATTGGAACCTCTGAAAATGGCAAAGAGGTGATCGGGACGGGCTTTGATGGCGTGACGATTTATCAAGCCACCAACAATACGGTGGGCGGATCGACGAGCCTCTCGGCGAATGTGATTGTTGGTGCGCAATATCGCAACGTGTTGATTGTGGATACCGCTTCCACCCGGAATAAAGTGATTGGTAATTATATTGGCACAGATATTTCCGGATCATTATCATTCCCCAGTACGATAACAGGTGTTTTTATCTCTGATGGGGCAAAAATTAATACGATTGGCGGGTCTGGTGTTGGAAACATTATTCGCCATCATAAAACCGGTATTACTCTCCTCGATGGTGTTCGAAATCATATTTCATTGAATAGCATCTCGATGCATGAAGGGCTCGGCATTGATTTGGGAGGTGATGGTGTGACGCCGAACGATGCCGATGACAGTGATGGAGGTCCTAATCAGCAGCAGAACTTTCCCGAAATTACCGAAGCAAAAACTGTATCAGGTACGACAATCATTACTGGAGTGCTTTATGGATCTCCAGGAAAATACGATATTGAAGTCTACTCAAATGCGGTCTGCAATGCGTCATCACATGGGGAAGGGGAGATCTGGATCGGCACACAGGCCGGAGTAGAAATTGGTGCCGATGGCGAGACGATTTTCGAGATGACCATTCCATCAGACGAGACCGGTTTTGTGACTGCAACCGCGACGGATGCGCTCCGGAATACCTCGGAATTTTCTGCATGTCGCAACATCAGTCATGCGGGAACCGTACAATTTGCGCAGGCGAGCTATGTGGTCAGCGAGAATGCTGGAGAAGTACTGATTGATATCGCGCGCCTCAATGGGAGCGATGGGGAAGCCGGAGCCACGGTCATGACGGTGGCTGATGGTACTGCAGCGGATGGTGTTGATTTTGCGGGAGTGGTGACCATGGTGAGTTTTGCCGATGGCGATGCGACGATGCAGCCGGTGGCGATTCCGATCCTCGATAATGCCGAGCTGGATGGGGCCAGGACGTTTTCTGTGGCCTTGAGTGATGTCACTGGTGATGCAACATTGGAAGAGCCGACCAGTGTGTTGGTGACCATTGTCGATGATGAACAGTGCGGCAATGGTGTTGTTGACGTCGACGAAGAATGTGATGATGGCAATGTCACTGCCGGTGATGGCTGTGATGCGCAATGTTTTGTCGAATCGGAAGAACCGACGGAGGATGTGGGTGGTGGTGCAGATATTTCAGAGGATAATGCGGAGAGTGGTGGCGCCAGTGCCGACGTCCCCGATGATTCTTCGACACCTGCTGAGGAAAATGCCAGCGACGATATCGCGGCTGACGATGCCAAGACTGAGGCAAGCGACGATGCCGAGATTGAGGCAAGCGATGATCCGGGTGATGATGCCACAGACGCGGATGACGGCGCGCCTGCCTCGTCGGGTGGGGGTTGCACATTGCTGCTCCGCTGAGCGTGTTGCAAAGATCCAGCTGTAACGCGATTGCCCGGAATTCCCCTTGATTGTGTCAAGATTCCTTGGCATGTCCCGCTGATATGTCTGCCGCTCCGACACAGGTTGAACGATTGGCCCCGGCGAAAGTGAATTTACTGCTTGCAGTGGTCGGCCGTTGCGCGAATGGCTATCATCTGCTGGAATCGGTGATGGCGCCACTCGGTTTCGGCGATACCGTGACCGTCATCGTCGGTGCAGAGGCGGAACGGCAAGACAACGATGCCGCCCATGTGGGAGATGGGATTTTTTTTACCTGTGATCATGTCGCATTGAGCGCGGAAGGGAATAATCTCTCCGTTCATGCCGCAAGGGCGATGCGGCAATATGGTCCTTCAGATGTGCCGATTGCCATCCATGTAACGAAGCGGATTCCGATCGGGGGAGGCCTCGGAGGGGGGTCGAGTGATGCGGCCGCCGTCTTGCACGCCTTGAACCACCTGTGGGGGCTCACGTTGTCTCCGGCGCAACTGGGTGGGATCGGGGTACGGCTTGGGGCCGATGTCCCGTTTTTTTGCTGGGAGGGGGCAGCCTGGGTGACCGGGATTGGAGAAACGGTCGTCCCGTATGAGAAATTCCCCAACCTCCCGGTATTACTGGTCAATCCAAATATACATATCTCCACCGCCTCAATCTTCCACTCCCTCGATTTCCATTTGACGCACGAAAAAGGCGATGCTAAAGTCCCGCCGCTTGTTGAACGATTTGAGGATGTTACCGCGATTCTTCACAATGACCTTGAGTCGGTGACGGTCCGGCGCGCTCCCGTGATTCAGGAGATCAAGACCCGCCTTGAAGGATTCGGGGCGGCGGCGCTGATGTCGGGGAGTGGTCCAACGGTGTTTGGCGTCTTTCGGACGACGCGCGAACGAGACATGGCGCACACCGCATTACAATCGGGCGAGTGGTGGTGTTGTGCCACAACGATGTGTGGGGTGTAGCCAAATGGTAAGGCACCGGCCTTTGGAGCCGGCATTTCCAGGTTCGAGTCCTGGCGCCCCAGCACCATATGTCACAGTGTACGCACATGAAGATTTTTTCCGGCAATGCCAATCTCCCCTTGGCCCGTGAAATTGTGGAAGCGCTCGGCACGAGTTTGGGCGAGTGCGTCGTCAAACAATTCAGCGATGGCGAGACGTGGGTGGAGATCCTCGAGAATGTCCGCGGCATGCATGTCTTTGTCGTACAGTCCACCGCGCGGCCGGCCAATCAGCATCTCATGGAACTCCTGATCCTCATCGACGCGCTCAAACGCGCGAGCGCGGAGCGGATCACCGCCGTAGTGCCCTATTACGGATACGCCCGGCAGGAGCGGAAAACCCAGCCACGGACGCCGATCAGCGCCAAATTGGTCGCCGATCTGTTAACCGCCGCCGGAGCCGATCGCGTGGTGTCGATGGATCTGCATGCCGGACAGATCCAGGGGTTTTTTAATATCCCCTTTGATCATTTGCTGGCGATGCCGATCCTGCTGGACCATATCCGGCATTGGGTGCCGACCGATGGCGTGATTGTCGCACCGGACGCCGGCGGGGCAGAACGGGCTCGGGCGTTTGCCAAGCGGCTCTCCTGTCCCCTGGCCATGATCGACAAGCGGCGACCGAGTCCGAACGTGACGGAAGTGATGCATATCATCGGCGAGGTGGAGGGACGACGGGCCATTATCATCGATGACATGATCGATACCGGAGGGACGCTCGTCAAATCGGTCGAGGCCCTGCAGGCCAATGGCGTGAGTGAGGTCTATGCCTGTTGCACACACGGCATTTTTTCCGGGGAAGCCGTCCAGCGGATAGAGGCGTCGCCACTGCAGCGGGTCATTGTGACCAATACGATCAATCTCTCCGAAGAGGCGCGGTGCTGCGAAAAAATTTCCGCCTTATCCGTGGCCCCGCTCCTCGCCGAGGCCATTCGGCGCATCGAGAATTCGGATTCCATTTCCTCGTTATTTATCTGACGCAAGCAAGAAGGAGTGATGTATGGAAAGAACAACGCTACAGGGGACAAGTCGTCAGGTGGGCAAAGGCCACGCGCGGCGTGCACGTGCTGCGGGTGCTGTCCCGGCGGTCTTGTATGGCAAAGGGCGTGCGCCGACCCCGTTGACGCTCGACCACAAGGCCGTGGCCCAGGCCCTGCGAACGTCGGCTGGATTGAATGTCTTGCTCGATCTCTCCATTGATGGTGGCACGGCCGTCGTCAGCCGGTTCAAGGAGATCCAGCGGGATCCCATTGCGCAGTCCTTCCGGCATCTCGATTTGCAGGCGATTGATTTGCGGGAAAAGATTGATGTCGAGGTGCCGATCCACTTTATGGGGAAGGCCGAAGGGGTGAAGGAGGGGGGCGTGGTCGAGATGAGCCGCCGGACCCTCGATCTCCGCTGTCTCCCGACCGCAATCCCGGAGGCGATCGAAGTCGATATTACCGCGCTGGCGATTGGCGATAGTATCCATGCCAACGACCTCCAGCTGCCGGCCGGGGTCGAATTCCCACATGCGGAAAACTTCAGTATTGTCCAGGTGGTGGCGCCACAAAAGGAAGAGGAAGTGGCTGTTGCTGCGCCAGAAGCCGTGGTCCCCCCGGGGGAGGTGCCTGCAGTGGCCGTGAAGGCCCCAGAGAAGACGGAAGCCGGTGCAACGACGGGTGCAAAGAAGGAATCGTGAAACTCTGTGTTGGCTTAGGGAACCCTGGCGAGGCATACGCCACGACGCGGCATAATATCGGATTTCTCATTCTGGATGCCTTTGCCAGGTGTTGTGCAGGAGAGTTGACGAAAAAGCGATTTTATGGGACGTGGGCCCAAGTTGAGGTTGCTGGGACGTGTTTGGGGCTCTTGAAGCCGCAGACGTTTATGAATATCAGTGGAAAATCCGTTGCAGAATGTCTCGGATTCCTGCAGATCCCTCCGGCAGAGATGCTTGTGATCCACGACGAGCTCGATCTTGAGTTGGGTGAGATGAAATTGTCGTGGAACCGCGGCGCTGCTGGGCACCGTGGGGTGGAGTCGATTGCTGCTGCACTGGGAACGCGCGCATTTTGGCGCCTTCGGGTTGGTATTGGGCGACCGCCTGTGGGGAGCGATCCGACGGAGTACGTGTTGGCGCCTATTGCGCGGGGAGTGCAGGGAGGTGTGGATGCCGCGATTCATCAGGCATGTCAGGTGATTGAGCAGGTCTGTACCCTGGGACCAGTCAGGGCCCAAGAAATGTTGCATCGTGAGGGAGGAGGAGCGAATGAATCTTCGGGAATATGAATTGACCGTGATTGCGCGACCGGATCTTTCACCGGAGCAGGTCCGCGCCATCACCGAAAAAATCGTGGCCTTGGTGACCGCGGCGCATGGCACGATCCTTCACATGATTCCACTGGGCAAGCGGACGCTGGCCTATGAAATTGAAAAGGAGACGCGCGGACTCTATCTCTACTGGGACTTTGTGGCCGGGACGGCCATTGTGAAAGAATTGGAACAGTATTGCCGCTTCTCCGAGGCGATCATCCGGTTTCTCACGGTCATGGTGTCAGCCACGCCCAATGTCGAGGCGCGAAAGGGTGAACATGAGGCCGATCTCAAGCGGCTCGAACAATATTTTGGCATCACATTGACCAAGCCGGCTGAACCGGTGGCGGTGGTACAAGGAGCGTGACCTATGCAGATGGGCGGAAAAAAACGGAAAAGCCGACGGCCAATCAAGAAAAAGCCATTGCGGGTGGATATGGCGGAGATCAACTACAAGAATCTCCGTTTCCTCCAGCAATTCGTCTCTGAGCGGGGGAAAATTGTGCCGCGGCGTGTTTCCAATGTGTCCGCAGAAAGTCAGCGGGCGCTTTCCTTGGCGATTCGCCAGGCGCGACAACTGGCATTTTTGCCGTTCGCCTCGAACCACAACATGGTCCATCGGGCACCAGGAGGGTCATATGCAGGTGATTCTGCGAGAGGACATTCCGCAACTCGGTGACGCGGGCGCCATTGTGCGGGTCCGGGACGGGTATGCACGGAATTTTCTCATTCCGAAAGGCTTTGCGGTCCGCGCTGATGGCTCGAATATGCGGATGCTGGACCATGAACAGCGCGTCGTCTCCGCGCGTCAGGTGCGTCTCAAGAGCGGTGCGGAGCAGGTTGGCGTACAGATTCGCGCGTTGACCCTCGTGTTTCAGCGCGAGGCCGGTGACGAGGGGAAGTTATTCGGGTCGGTCACGAATAGCGATATTGCGGCGGCATTGGCGGAAAAGGGCGTGACGGTTGATCGGCGCCGCATCCGGCTCCCCGAGGCGATCAAACACGTCGGCGAATTTCTCGCGGAAATCAAACTCCATGCCGAAGTGCTGGTACCGGTCAAGATTCGTGTTGATGCTGTTATCCCATGACGTCTCCCGTGCTGGAAAAAATCCCGCCGCAAAATCTTGACGCCGAGCGCGCGTTGATTGGTGGGATGCTGATTGATCCCGAAGCGATTGCGAAAGTCCTTGAAGTCCTCTCGATCGAGGATTTTTATCACGAGGCCCACCGGCAGATTTTCCACGCCATTGTCGGACTGTTCGAGCAGAACGAACCGGTCGATCTGGTCACGATGACCGGACGGTTGCGGACGCTGCAGAAGCTCGAAGGCGTGGGAGGGGCCGCCTATCTGGCCTCGTTGACCGATGCCGTGCCCACGACGGCCAATCTTGCGTATTATGCCACCACAGTCCATCAGCAGGCGGTTTTGCGTCGGCTCATTGCGGGTGCGACCGAGATCGTGCAGCTCGGGTATCGGGGAGGGGAGGCGAGCGTCGACGACATCGTGGACGAGGCCGAAAGGATCATCTTCGATATTGCGCAGCAGAAAATCCGGCAGTCGTTTTCCCGCATGCGCGATATCGTGAAGGCGAGTTTCAAGGCCATTGAGTTGCGATACGAACAGAAACGGTCGATTACAGGCGTGGCGAGCGGGTTTGCCGATCTCGACCGGCTGACCTCCGGATTGCAGCCCTCGGACCTGATTATCGTGGCCGGCCGGCCCAGTATGGGGAAGACGGCCTTTGCCTTGGGGATGGCCGCCAATGCCGCTATCGATGCCGGGATTCCTGTGGCCGTCTTCTCGCTGGAAATGAGCAAAGAGCAGTTGGTGCAGCGTCTCCTCTGTTCCATGGCAAAGGTCGATTCGAGCCGGTTGCGCGGGGGATATCTGGCGGATAGCGACTGGACCAAGTTGACGCGTGCCGCCGGCATTCTCTCTGATGCTCCGATTTATATTGATGACTCGCCCGCGATTTCTGTCCTGGAGATGCGTGCCAAGGCCCGCCGGTTGCAGCGGGAACGGGGGTTGGGGCTGGTCGTGGTCGATTACCTGCAACTGATGCGTGGCGGTGGACGGATGGAGAGTCGAGAACGGGAGATCTCGGAGATTTCCCGTTCACTCAAGGCCCTGGCCAAGGAACTTCATCTCCCCGTCATGGCCCTCTCGCAGCTCAATCGCGCCGTGGAGAGTCGCAATGACAAACGTCCACTGCTGTCCGACCTTCGAGAATCAGGATCCATTGAACAGGATGCGGATGTGATCTGCTTTGTCTATCGCGAGGAGATGTACAATGCCGAATCCCCCGAGAAGGGCGTGGCCGAGATTATTGTGGGCAAGCAGCGCAACGGCCCGACCGGTCTTGTCCGTTTGGCGTTCCTTCGGGATTATACCCGTTTTGAAAATCTGGCCCGAGAAACCGCGCCGCCTGCAATGGCGGTGGATGCCTAACAGACTGTCCGCTCAGAGTTTTTCAACCACCTAGGTTTAGAAATAGAAATTAAAGGCGGCGGCATATTTATAATTCGCGCCGACCCGTTTGACCACGCCCTTTTCTTCTCCATAAAAGGCAAAGTCGAGGGTGGCCACAGGCCACTCCAGCGAAAAACCGCCAGTGGGATACCCCTGATTGGTTCCGCCACGGACCGAAAGCGTCGTTGCGGCAAAGGTGGGAAAGCGGAGCTCCGCCCCCGCATGGAGGCGGGTCCAGATGTCGCGCTTATCGGTCAGCTGACTTGCGCCGGCCTCGACGGAGAGTTCGTAGTCCCCGAGACGCGGATGGATGCCGATGGCGGCGTTGAGACTGTTGCGGGTCTTGTCAATGCCGCTATCCCCGGCAAAAAAGCGCGTATGCGCGACATCCTGGTACGTGACAGCGATCACGGGATTGACGCTCCACAAGATCGGAATGGCATAGCGGGCGCCAATATCGCCCCCAATGCCGAAGGCGCGCTTCCATTGATCGAAGCCGATAATCGAACCGAGCTCGCCCCCCAGGATGTCCCCGATTGTGACGATCTTGTCGAGTTGGAAACGGTAGATCCCCTTGACGAGGGCGCCAAGGACCAGGTCGTCATAGAAGAGACCGATCGAACGTCCGATGGCCACGATCCCATCACTGTTCGTGTGCAACTCGAAATTTGGAAAGGCCCGGTTCCGCATGGAGACCGTGGTACGGCTGTCCGTCAACAGCGCCACGCCCCAATCCTTCCGTCCCATGGAAAAGAGAGTGAGTGCGTAATCGACCGACTGGAATTCGCCCACGTGCTTGTTAAAAAACGTCTTAAACACATTGATGTCGCCGTCATCGGTGGCCGAATTTTTGAGATCATCGGAGAGATCAAAGAGATCCTTGACCATGGGAATCAACTTTTGACTGAACCCGACATCATTGCCAAAGGCGGAAAACCGCCACGACGGTTTCAGGTCATGCAGGGTCGCGGGATTATAAAACATGTCGGTGGTGCGGCGGCCGCGCATGGTGAGAAAGGCATTCCCCATCCCAAGCGCGCGGACGCTCCGAGCCACACTGGGATATTGATCCCCGATATTTGTCTCGCGGGCGTGGATGATGCTGCTACTGAGGAAGAGACATCCGAAGACCATGGTGAGACCGAGATGTCGTATGCGTCGATTCATAGGATCCCTTTCTCGCCTCATTTATAGTGTTGTATCGACCGCGGTGCAGTTGTCAAAGTTGAAATCCGCGCAGCTGGTGACCGACGCGGACTGGAATGTCGAGACCGAACTGGGGCTGTCGCTCAGCTGACAGGTCGTGATGTCCTGGAGTTCGGCGAGCGAAAAACCGGTGTCGGTCGAACGGTCCTTCAAAACGCAGTAGTTTTTCCGCACCACCTCGACCAGCTGGTTATCGGTGCCGAGATTGCCGAGAATGAGGTTGTTGTCCGCATCGAGGAAATCCGACTGGACATCGGCGCGATGCGTCGCGGTAATGTCGGTCGCGGTCACCGTGCTGGTGCTGATCGGTTTGGCGGTCATGGTGGGGAGGGCAAAGGCCTCGATTGCCTGGAGCATACCGAGTTGAAAACGGTAATTGGTGGCATCGGCAACGGTCCCGGTAAAATCGGTGAGGGTGGTGATGGCCAATCGGAGGTCCGGAAGGCCGGTCGCGCTGATCGTGGCCACCAAGGCACTGTGAATCTGCTTGAAGGCCTCACTCTCGTTGTCTGTATCAGAGAGGGTCTCTGCCAGATCGAGGAGCTCGACGCCCGCGCGTCCCGAGTAGGCCGAGGAGAGTGCCATCATGAGTTGGAAATTGGTGGCATCGTCGGCGAGCGCGGCGGACGCGAGTGTGACCGCTTCCGCGTAATTGCCCGCATCCAGTGCGGAGAGCACATCGTCGAGTGCCTTGTCGCTGGCCGTACCGCACCCCGCCAACATGCAGAGCGCGCATGCAAAGATCCCCCTCCATCTCTTCCAGTTCATGTGAATCCCCCAGTGCGATCAGTCCTGAAAAAAATGCCGAGGCGGAATGTACAGGGGGCAATGGCAATAAGTCAAGGTATTATGGGCACTAAAAGTGGACACCAGCCGCCAGTCGCGTCCCCCAATCGACCGCCCAGCCACCACGATAGACTGTTGTCAGACTCCCACCAATGTTCTCGCGAATTGTGGAACGCCTGATCGGTCCCGCTGTCCCTTCGGCACTGATGTAGAGCGTGTCATGGTAGAAGAGCAAGCTTACACCACCGCCGGCATCCATGCCACCCCCCCATTGCTCGACACGCGTCTTGCTGCTTCCGCTTGCTGCCGGAAGGATGTTGAAGTGGAGAACCCCGCCCATGGTGACATAGGGGAGGATCCGCACAGAGGAAAAGTGCGTGAGCGCGTTGGTCACAAAGTTCCACCGGGTCCCTACCCGGGCCATGACGAGGTGCTGCTGAATGTTTGCCGTGCCAGAGGTGCTGTAGTGGCCGCTCAATTCAAAGGCGAGGGGATCGGTCAGATTCCAGCCGAAGTTGAATCCGAAGAGCGGTTCAATATCCCGCGCGTTGTCGATGCCGTCCGCCGTGTTGGTATCGAAATCGGCGTTCCGTGCCCCGGTCACGAGTTGCAGATAGGGTCCTTCATGAAATCCCTCAGGGGGTCGGGCCCACGCCGTTGCCGTGATCGGGAGGAGGAGGAGTGCGACCGAGCATGCCACACCGATCGGTCGTTGCCTGAAGCGCCATACGCGGGTGGAGTGGGTGGATTGCGCCTTTGCCGTTGCTCCCCAGCTTGCCATGGTGGGGAATTCTATGTTACCGCCGCGATGGATGTCAATGCGGAGACGTGTAGCGGACCGGATGTGTCTGATGTCGATCTCGACGGGAATGGCAGATTGTGTCGAAGGATCGGCGGCGGAGCGGCGTCGCAGCGATTTCGGGTCGCGCCGACCGGTTGCGCGATGAAACGGTCAATCATCTTTGCTTCGACGAATGCACACAAGTATCGAGAGCTGGAGTGGCTCTTAGGCGAGGGCCCGTGGCGACTTGTACCGCTCGATGCGGCGTTGGTGAAGATCATGCCGCCGGAAGAGGGGACGAGTTTTGCCGAAAATGCCTGTGGCAAAGCAGAGGCTGTTGCACAGCACCTGGGCAGCTGGGCCCTTGCGGATGACAGTGGGCTGGTGGTCGATGCTTTACAGGGAGCGCCGGGGGTCGTTTCTGCCCGATATGCGGGACTTGCACAGGATGCGACAGCCAATAATCTCCGGGTCTTGTGCGATTTGATCAATGTCGGTCCGGCCGAACGTGCGGCACGCTTTGTCTGTGTCTTGGCCCTTGCGCGTCCCGAGGCAATAACGCGGGTAATTGAAGGGCAATGCTGCGGGATGATCGCCATGATGCCGCGGGGCACTGGTGGATTTGGCTACGATCCCCTCTTGTATCTCCCTGAGCGGCAGTGTACCATGGCCGAATTGCCCCCGGCGGAAAAAAACCGTCTCAGTCATCGGGCCCGTGCCGCGGAAAAGATGCGCGAAATCTTGCTTGAAATCTGTGCATAAGACGATAGTGAGTGCTGGCCACTTCGGGGTGTAGCTCAGCCTGGCTAGAGCGCTTGCTTTGGGAGCAAGAAGTCGGAGGTTCAAATCCTCTCACCCCGACATCGCTCGAGAGGGCCACCGGCCCTCTCGAGCGATGTCGCGTGTGGGCGGTCTGAACCGCCCGGTTTCGACCGAGGCCGGGGACCCACGCGGCGCGTGGGTGGCCGAGGAAGTCCCCGCAGCGCGAGAGCGCGAAGGGGAACATCCTCTCACCCCGACACCCATTCAGACATCTTGGATATTCCGTGGCGTTTTGTTGCTCGTTCGCCCCGTATTCGGCCATTCAGAAATTGCACCCATTCGCCCGGCGAGTTGTCTCTGGGGTTGATCATGAGGGATTTTTGGATCCACGACATCATCGGCATCGCCGGCAGACCAGAAACAATATGCTCGTGAACTTCCGGCTGGTCATCATGAGTAATATCTGGTATGGACAGCCTGTCTGGAGTGCTGTTCCTATGCGAACCGATGATCTCATTGCCTTTTGGAAGAAAAGTGCAGCGCGCGATAAAAGGACCTCGGACGATCTCCTTCAAACCAAAAACTACGTCGGTTGCCTGTTCTTTTTGCATCTCTATCTGGAAAAGGTACTCAAAGGGCTGGTACAGACGGTGACGGGAAAAACACCGCCCTACTCACACGATCTTCTTGTGCTAGCGCGGCTCGGCGGCTTATCATTGGCTAAAGAGCAGGAGGAATGTTTGGCGACGATCAATACCTTCAATATTCGGGCGAGATACGCCGATTACAAATTCGCTTTTTATAAAAAGGCAACGCGGGCATTTACAAAACGCTATTATCTCGTGGCGGAGGATCTCTACCAATGGTTTTTAAGCCATTACTGACCAGAAATGAGATCCGGAAGGTTGCGGCTGAATTGCGTGCCGTGTTGAAAAAAGCGGGTATCCAAAGACCACGACTTATCCTCTTCGGGTCCTATGCTAAAGGCCGCCCTCGTCCTTGGAGCGATATTGATCTCTGTGTCGTCTCGAAGCAATTCGGGCGCGACGATTTTGCCGAGATGGCTCGATTGTCGATACTTGCCAAACGTGTGAGTTATCTATTGGAAGTTCATCCCCTGCATCCGCAGGATCTCCAACGGGGATTACATCCTCTGGCTGACGAAATTAAACGGACCGGTGTAACCCTCTAGGTGTGTGTGGTGTACCGCATTCACTCGCGGACTTTCCACGGCCCTGCTTCCGGTCATTTGCGCGACCAAATCCTTCAGTTTCTGCCGCGCGAAACGCGGCAATCAGTCGGAGTTTCGTTCGATAAATGTTCGAGATTTGTTCAGGCATTGCCGACCAAACGTCGCTTATTTCCCAGTTGTTTGCAGGACAAATATGCAGGCCGCCACGTCGCGGCTGATATGCCGTGTCTCTCTGCCGATCCGCACGGCGAGTGCGCCATTGAAGGGGGCAATCTCACGCAGCGTGATGCGGGCACCGGGATGCAGTCGTGTCTCTTCCAAATATCGCAGCATGGTGGGATCTTGTGAGCGGAGCTGTACAATGCGTAGCGGGGTATTGCATGGCGCCTCTAATAATGTGGCTGAGGTGCGATGCGGGAGGAGACCATCGCGTCGGGGAATCGGTTCGCCATGGGGATCGCGCCGGGGATTGGCGAGGTGCGAATCGATGAGCTGTTCGAGGTGCTCGGAAATGTAGTGTTCAAGGATTTCCGCCTCCTTGTGTGCCTCTCCCCATCCCATGCCCAGGGTGTCGACCAAAAACGTCTCCAGCAATCGATGATGACGGATTACTTCCAGGGCAATCCCTTCTCCGCGGACCGTGAGTATGAGGCGGCCGTGTGGTGTGCGGCGCAGGAGCCGCAAATCTTCAAGCCGTTTGACCATGTTGGTCACTGACGGGGCGGTGACACGCAGAGCCTCTGCCACTTGCACCATGGCCACCCCCTGCCCGGTCGGGTCGGCGAGTTGATAGCAGCATTTCAGGTAGTCCTGAATCGCCGGGCTCACATCGTGCGTTGCGGGGAGTTTCTCCATTTTTCCTCTTGTAAATTAGTCTAGACTAATTTAGTATTGAAGTTAAAGCTAAATCTTTCGAGCGATTCGGAGTGTATCATGAATCTGCGATGGTGTGCGATGCAAAAATGGACAGTGTTCTTCGTAGCACTGATTTCCCTTGGTCTTGGTTGCGGAAACCGGTCCGGATCGACCGGCGATGGAACGGGGAGAGAGAGTCTGCAAAAAACCGCATCACGCAATCTCGCCCAGACACCGCTCAATATTATGGCCACGACCGGCATGGTTGCCGATGCTGTCGCACATGTCGGTGGCACTATGGTGACGGTGACCCCGTTGATGGGCCCCGGCGTGGATCCGCATCTCTACAAGGCGAGCGCCGGTGATATTGCGCGCCTCAACGGGGCGGAACTCATCTTTTATAACGGGCTCAACCTCGAAGGAAAACTGAGTGACTTGTTCGTGAAATTGTCACGGCAGCGGCCCGTGGTTGCCGTGACGGAAGGGGTTGCACGCGATGCGTTGCGCGAGCCGCCGGAATTTGCCGGCCATTATGACCCGCATCTCTGGTTTGATGTGGCCCTCTGGTCGCAGACCCTGCCGACCATTGCCGAGGCATTAAGCCAGGCCGCACCCGCGCACGCCAAGACGTTTGCGCAGCAGGCCGCGACTTACGCGAAAGAACTCCGGCAGCTCGACACGTGGTGTCGCGCCACGTTGGGGGAAATCCCTGCGGAGCGGCGGGTTCTGGTGACCGCGCACGATGCCTTTGGGTATTTTGGTCGTGCCTATGATGTCGAAGTGATCGGCCTGCAAGGGATCAGCACGGTCTCAGAGTTTGGATTGAACGATCTCTCGCGGATCGTCGCGTTGTTGGTGGAACGACAGATTCCCGCGGTCTTTGTGGAATCGAGCATTCCGAGACGGTCGATCGAAGCCGTGGTGGTTGGCGCACGTGCCGCGAGGCATGTCGTCCGCATTGGCGGAGAACTCTATTCGGATGCCATGGGCGCGCCGAACACCTCCGCTGGCACCTATGTCGGGATGGTGCGATCCAACGTGGAGACGATTGTCGCGGCATTACGCCGTGAGTAGGCCCATGACAGCGCATGCCATTGCCATTCAGGATCTGACGATCGCGTACCAGCGCAAACCGGTGCTCTGGGACGTCACTCTCGAAATCCCCGCGGGATCGTTGGCCTGTATCATCGGTCCCAACGGTGCGGGGAAATCGACCCTGATCAAGGGGGTGATGGGTCTGCTCCCCATGGCTTCAGGTGTGGTGACGATTTTCGGGCACCCCTTGCAGGATGTGCGCCAACGCGTGGGCTACGTCCCCCAGCGGGGCTCCGTGGATTGGGACTTTCCCACCACCGTGCTCGATGTCGTCCTGATGGGTCGCTACGGACACCTCCCCCTGTTTGCGCGTCCCCGCCGGCATGATCGGGATCTCGCCCGTGCCGCGCTGGAACAAGTGGGGATGGAAACTTTTGCGGATCGCCAGATCAGCCAGTTGTCGGGTGGACAGCAACAGCGCGTCTTTCTGGCACGAGCCCTGGTGCAGGATGCGGATCTCTACCTCATGGACGAACCCTTTGCCGGGGTCGATGCTGCGACAGAGCAGGCGATTGTGGTATTGCTCCAAACCTTGCAGCAGCGCGGCAAGACCATGATCGTGGTGCACCATGACCTGCAGACCGTCTCCGAGTATTTTGATTGGGCGGTGTTGCTCAATCTCCGTTTGGTCGCCTCCGGACCGGTCGATACGGCCTTTACAGAGGAACATCTGCGCGTGACCTACGGGGGACGTCTCAATCTGTTGACCGCCATTGGTGAAGAGATATCGTGATGAGCGGACTCTCTGCGAATGTCCTCTACGTGCTGGTCGGCACGGTCCTCTTTGGCATCAGTGCCGGTCTGCTGGGGACGTTCGTGGTCTTGCGGCGCCAGGCCTTGATCGGCGATGCCTTGGCGCATGCCGCGCTCCCCGGCATCTGTCTGGCCTTCCTCCTCTCGGGGGGAATGAAGCACCCCGTCTTCTTCATTTGCGGTGCCGTTGTCACCGGATTGCTCGGCAGCCTGGCGATGCGCGCTATCGTCCGCCAGAGTCGGATCAAGGAGGATACGGCGTTGGGACTCGTCCTCTCGGTCTTCTTTGGTGTGGGGATTCTCCTGCTGACGTATATTCAGCATCAACCCTTCGGGAACCAGAGCGGGATCGACCGATTTCTCTTTGGCCAGGCCGCTGCCATTGTGGGTCGCGATTTATGGCTCTTTGGCGGGATTGCCGGCATGGTCATTTGTGCCGTGATGGTGATGTATAAAGAATTGAAGGTGCTCGTGTTTGATCCGGATTTTGCGCGCAGTATCGGATTGCCACTGTCACGCATTGATATGATCGTGCTGGTGCTTACGGTCCTGGTGGTCACGGCAGGATTGCAATCGGTGGGGGTCGTGCTGATGGCGGCCATGTTGGTGACGCCGGCCGTCGCGGCACGACAATGGACGGATCGTCTCGGCGCCATGTTGGGGTATTCTGCGGTGTTCGGGGCCCTGGCCAGCATGAGCGGGACCGGATTGAGTACGCTAGCGCCCCATATGCCGACCGGGCCGTGGATTGTGGTGTGTGCCACGGCCATTTTTGCTCTCTCGCTCGTGATGGCGCCGCATCGGGGCATTGCCCCGCGGTGGTGGAGACATCGGCAGACCTCGCACCGGATCCATGAAGAAAATACGCTGCGGACGCTCTATCGACTGGTGGAAGATGGGCGGGGCGAAAATGTTTCGATCGCGATGATGCAGCAGTATCGCGCCATTTCTCTCCGGCAGGGGATCCAGATCCTCGCAAGGCTGGAACGTCGCGGATTCGTCATCCCCATCGGCGATCGGGCGGCCTGGCATTTAACGTCGGCGGGCCTGCGCGAAGCCGAACGGCTGGTGCGCCGGCATCGGCTCTGGGAGGTCTATCTCTCGCGCTATCTCCAGTTGGGGCCGGGTGCCGTGCACGCGGGTGCGGAGGATATTGAACATATCCTGACGCCGGAGCTCGAAGCGCGGCTCGAGGCCGTGTTGCAGCACCCCGCCGTCGATCCGCATGCGCGCAAGATTCCGTATGCCACGGGAGAAGAGCGATGACAGCCGCGCTGCTCATCATTGGCACGGGAGGACTGGTCGCTGCCTCCTGCGGACTGCTCGGCTCGTTCCTCATCCTTCGGCGCATGTCGATGCTCGGGGATGCCATCAGTCATGCGGTCTTGCCGGGTATTGCCCTGGCGTTTTTGCTGACACAGAGCCGGCATCCGATTCCGATGCTCTTCGGAGCCAGTACCTTGGGACTCGTCACGGCATTTTGTACGGAATTTCTCCATCGCACCGGTCGCCTCGCGTCGGATGCCGCCATTGGCGTCACCTTTACGTGGCTGTTCGCCGTCGGGGTCATTGTGATCTCGCTTTTCGCGGGGCAGATCGATCTGGACCAGGAATGTGTCCTGTACGGGGAAATCGCCTATGTGCCGTGGGACACGTGGATCGTCGGCGGACGATCACTCGGCCCGCGCGCGCTCTGGATCATGGGGGGGGTCTTTTGCTGCGACCTCGCGTTTGTGTTTCTCTGCTACAAAGAACTCAAGGTGACGACGTTCGATCCCGATCTGGCCCGGACACTTGGCATTTCTACGCGCACCTTTCATTATCTCCTCATGGGCGCGGTCTCCATGACGACCGTGGCCGCCTTTGAACTCGTCGGGGCCATTTTGGTCGTTGCCATGTTGATTGCCCCCGGGGCCACGGCCTATCTCCTGACCGATCGTCTCGGTTGGCTCCTCCTCTGGTCCGTGGCGATCGGCATCCTCAGTGCGGCAGGGGGATACGGACTGGCCATGATGATCGACGCCTCCATTGCGGGGGCCATGGCCACCGTGGCCGGCGGGTTTTTTGTCCTGGCATTGTTGGGTGCACCGCACCATGGAATCATCAGTCGGCATCTCGCGCGCCGCCGATCTTTTGGCAACGGACCCCCGGTTACCTAAATCCCGCGAGTCGCAATTCTTCGAGCAGCCGCTTGCCATCGGGATCGCGATCCATGGTCAGGAAGGTGCGCGTCAGGGCCTCGGTGATTGGGGGTACTGTGGTGCCAAAGCGAACGACGCTTGGCGTGGGAAATGTTGCCTGCGACATGGCGATCTGCAGTGGCTTGCCCCACCGTGCACCAAGCGCTCCGATGGTCTCTCCCAGCCGCTCATTGACCACCATCGCGAGACAGTGTTCCCCCGCGATGTCTTGCACGGTCTTGAGGGCATTGGTGGTCGTCACGATGTTCCCTGGTGTGGCATGGGGAAAGGCTTTTGCATGGAAGGCCGGCGTGAGCGGCTCCGTGACAAAGGTCTTCCGTGTTTCGGCCCCGGGGCCCTCGCACGGTCCGGTGATGCGGGCCCATCGTTCACGGGTCGTGCCATGTGGGAGCGGACGCGTTGCCAACAGATGCGTCATCTGCAAGGCCTGCTGAAACCGCCAATAGGCCACGGTGCTGACGATGCCAAAGGGCGGTCGCCTGCCGTGAATATAATTTTTTCCCGGATCCAATTCGGCAAAGTAGAGGACACGCCATTGCGTCTGCGGGATCTTCGCGGCCAGATACTCCCCGACAAGATCCATCAGGGGCTGTGCCTCTGCCGTACTTCCGGCCTCTCCGGGGTACCACAAGACAAAGTCGTAGACCGTCGTTTCCGCGCGCACGAGGGGAGGCAACGAGGAGCAGATGAAGATGATGAGACCCATCAGGATACGCATATCGATCTCCCTTCGGCATGGAGGAACATTAGTGCGGATAGGAGACAGCCGCGCCATTGGCCCGGGGATCCGTGGCCCCTGTGCACTCCCCCTGGACGATGTCGCACGCAATCCCCTGCACCTTGGCATTCCATTGCGGCGGGTCGATTGCAAAATCCGCCAACACTAATTGCATCGCCCCCCACAATTGGAGGGGCTCACGTCGCCCCCTCCAGCGGCGAAGCCGCTGGAGCCTCCCCCTCAGCGCCGCTGTGCGGCTGGGTCGTGGGGCCCCACAATGGGTACTCCGGTTCCAGAAAGACGGTTTCCGGTTGCCACTGATGATGGAGTCGCGGGGCGCCAATGGCTGCGGACAAGGGTTGGCTGCGGGCAATCACCCGTTCAATGGTCTGGACCACGCTGCTGATGATCATGGGTCCCCCGGCTGCGGCGAGGAGCAGGCGAATGGTGCCATCAGGGGATTTGAGAATGGTTGGGGCCATGCTTGAGAGCGGACGTTTCCCCGGCGCAATCTGGTTCGCGGTATTGCCGGTCAGTCCGTAGATATTCTCTCCCCCGGGTTGGGTGACAAAGTCATCCATTTCGTTGTTGAGCACAATGCCGGTCCGCGGAATGATCCGCTTTGCGCCAAACGTGGTATTGATGGAGGCCGTTGCCGCGACGCCGTTTCCCGCGCGATCGATTACGACAAAACCGGCCGTATCATGCCGGGCATCGCTCTCGTGGGCATCGCGGGTCGGTCCAGGACGTTCGCCCTGTCGCGCGCGCACCGCGAGTTGATCGAGATATGGTGCGGCAATCAGCTGCTCTGTGGGGACCAGACCGAATGCCGGATCACCCAAATACCGCGCGCGATCATGAAAGGCGAACCCGAGCGCTGACGCGAGTGCGGTGCTCGTTGCCGGTTCGCCAAGGCGTTCCAACATCCCGAGGACCTGGATGACATGGAGACCGCCGGAGCTCGACGGGGGAATGCCGAGGACGGTGTATCCATGATAGTGTCCGGTCACCGGTGGCGTGACGACCGGTTGATAGCGGTGCAGATCCTCTTTGGTCAGAATGCCCCGGTTCTCCCGCATCAGGGTGTCGAGTTGTGAGGCCACAGGCCCGTGATAAAAATAGTGCAACCCGTCGCGGGCAACCCCCTCCAGGGTTGCCGCCAGATCCTTCTGGATCAGACGATCGCCGCCCTGTAACGGCCGTCCGTCGGGGTGAAAGTATGGCGTGCTTTCGGGGTCTGCGCGGAGCGTCTCCGCCACGCTCGCCAACTTTTGCGCGTAGGAGGGATCGATGACAAATCCCGAGCGGGCCAGCGCTGCCACGCGGTGTGCGATCGGTGCGAGTGGCATGGTCCCGAAACGCTCCAGCGCACTGGCGTAGCCCGCAAGTGCCCCGGGGACTGCGACCGCCAGTACGCCCGTGCGCGATCGCTCGGGGTCGCTGGTCCCATTGGTCACAAAGAGCGATGCATGGGCAGCCAATGGCGCGGTCTCGCGACCATCAATGGCCACGGTGCGACCATCGGCCATGGCGATGACGAGATAGACCCCGCCGCCAAGACCCGAATTGTATTGATCCACGACGCCGAGGGCGAGTCCGGTCGCCACGGCCGCATCAACGGCATTCCCTCCGGCTTGTAAGATGTCGATCCCGAGGCGACTGGCCAAGATATGTGGCGCTACTACGATCCCCTGCGGTGCGTCCCGCTGCAGGGGGGGATGGCAACTCGCGAGAGCCACCACGAGGATCGTGAGCCAGATTCCCCTGTAAAATTGTGCCATTAGCGATTCCCCATGGGTGCGCTATATGAGAGAGGGAGTGGACCTGTCAATGTTCTGACTCACCGATTCGAAAAATGGAGAACGCCAAACTATCGGGTTCAATTAACCCCCTTATAATCCCAATGAAATAATAGTATTATATGGAAAGGGGTCTTCTTCGACATGGCAGACGCACCACGATCGTTGGTCGAACAGTTGACGACACACATGGTCGAGATGGGCCTCTTGACGAAAGATCAACTGGCAGTGGCCGAGGTCACTGCGCGCACATTGGGCGGAGATCTCGGTCATATCCTCATCAAGAAGGGGTTTGTCTCGGAACATCAGGTACGGGATGTCGTCAAGGGACAATTGGCGCTCGAAGAGCTCTCGCTCGCGGAGTATCCGATCGATCCGGCCGTGGTCAAGGCGGTCCCCTTTAGCGTGGCGCAGCGCTATCATTTCATGCCGCTCTTTCGGGTGGAAGAGGTCATGACGATTGCGATCAGCGATCCGCTGGCGCTCTTTGCCATTGGGGAGTTACGCGGGATTTTAAATTGTGAAGTCCGTCCGGTCCTGGTGTCCGAGGAAGAGGTCCTCTCGGCGATTCAGCTCCACTATCAGAGCGGGGACCATCACCATATCCGTGAGGCGCAGATTCAGATCATGCACCAGGCGCCTGAGGAGGGGAGTGCCAAGAGTGAAGAACTCAAGAAGATGGCCTCGGGATCCCGGGTGGTCTCTGCCATCAACTCGATCATTGGCCGTGCATGCCGTGAGCGGGCGAGCGACATCCACATTGAACCGCAGGAAGAGGAGACCAAGGTGCGGTATCGTCTGGACGGGTTGCTGGAAGAACGGATGGTCTTTCCCAAGGGTCTCCATCTCTCCATCGTGAGTCGATTGAAGGTGATGTCCGGGATGGATATCGCGGAGCGACGCGTCCCGCAGGATGGCCGCGTACGGCTCAAGGTGCGGGGGACGATGGTCGATCTGCGGCTCTCCACCTACCCGACGATGTTTGGCGAGAAGGTCGTGATGCGGCTCCTCATGAAGGAGGCGGCGCTGACCCTCGAGCAATTGGGATTGCAGGCCGAAGAGAAGCAGCGCTTCAGCGAATTGATCACACTCCCCTACGGGATTTTTCTCGTGACGGGCCCCACGGGATCGGGGAAAACGTCTACCCTCTATGCGGCGCTCTCCCGCGTCAATTCGCAAGAGCGCAACATCGTCTCCATCGAGGATCCGGTCGAGAATGAGATCCCCGGCGTTAATCAGGCCCAGGTGAATGTGAAGGCCGGCATGACCTTTGCTGCGGCACTCCGGTCCATTTTGCGGCAGGATCCGGACGTGATCATGGTCGGCGAGATCCGCGATCGCGAGACTGCGGATATGGCCGTGCGGGCTGCACTGACCGGTCACTTGGTCTTTTCCACGCTCCATACCAACACGGCGGCCGGTGCCATTGAACGGCTGGCCGACATGGGGGTCGAGCCCTTTCTCGTGGGGTCGGCGTTGTTGGGGGTCATGGCGCAGCGGCTGGTGCGGCGCATCTGTTCCGATTGTCGGGAAGAGGTGACGCCAAACGAGATGCTGCGCGAGACGATGGCGCGGATCGGTTATGCAGGGCCGCTCTTCCGCGGCAAGGGTTGTGCTGCATGTCGCATGAGCGGCTATCGCGGGCGCATCGGACTCTTTGAATTGATGGTCGTCGATGACCAGATGCGCCGCATGGTGACCGAAGGAAAGACCGGGGATGCGGTGCGGCGCCATGTGCGCGAGCAGGGCGTGCGTGATATGCGCGGGGACGGTTGCGAAAAAATCCGGCAGGGGATCACGACGCTCGAAGAAGTGCTCCGTGTCACGCAGGATGGATCATAAATCATGGCGAAATTTTCCTATCGAGCGCGCGATCAGAATGGGGCCCTTGTGGTGGGAGAGGCCGAGGCCGTCAGCGTTGCGGCCATGCAGGAGGGCCTGTTCGAACAGGGACTGATCCCGATCGCCGTGAAAGAAGCCGGCGACGGTGTGGTCTCCGTCGACGTGGTGATGCGGTGGTTTTCGCGCGTCAAGATGGACGAACTCATGGTCTTTACGCGACAGTTTTACACGCTCTTCCGGACGGGCGTCAGTATCGACACCATCCTGAGCACACTGGCCAAGCAGGCGATGGGCAAGACGTTTCGCACCGCCATCGAACGTATTCGTGGTGATGTCGGACGGGGTGCGAGTCTGGCGCAGGCGTTCCGGCAGCATCCGCGTGTCTTCGACGACCTCTATGTCTCGATGATTGCCGCCGGTGAGGAGGCGGGTATCCTCGAACAGACATTGCAGGAACTGGTGACGCTCATCGAAAAAGAGGAGGCGATCAAGAAAAATATCAAATCGGCCACACTCTATCCCAAAATTGTCGTGACCGTACTCGTCGGCGCAGTGGGTGTGTTGATGACCGTCGTCATTCCCAAATTCGAGCAGTTTTACGGCCACTATAAGGCCGATCTCCCCTTTGCCACGCAGACCCTCATGGCGATCAGCCATTTCGCGAGTGATTTTTGGTGGCTGGTCATGCTCCTGTTCGTGGCTGTTTTTATTTTGTTCAAGCGCTACCAGGCCTCGCAGAGCGGGCGTTACCAGATCGACCAGCTCCGATTCCGCTTTCCCGTCTTTGGTGCCCTCAATGTGAAAATCGCCAACGCCCGGTTTGGACATATTCTCAGCGCCCTCTATCGGAGCGGTCTCCCCATGTCGCGCTCTCTCGATGTGGTGTCGCGGGTGATCGGCAATGAGGCCTTTGCCCTCGAGGTCCGGCAGATTTCCGACGACATCCAGCGGGGGATGGGGCTTGCCGATGCCATGCAACAGCGGGAATATTTTCCTCCGGTGGTTGTGGAAACCACGGCCATTGGGGAGCAGGCCGGTTCTCTCGATGAAATGTTGACGGCGGTGGCCCATCATTTCGATCTGGAGGTGGGGCACACGATCAAAAATCTCACCACGCTCCTTGAGCCGCTCTTGTTGATCGGCATCTTTGGAATGGTCACCCTGATGGCCCTCGCCATCTTTTTGCCGATCTGGAATATGTCCTCGGTTGTGACTGGCGGATAACATCTTTTCCGCCATCTATGGAAATCCATTCAAGAATGTTGTAGGGTAATAAATAACCCATAAAAAATAAATTTTTATAATGCATATAGTTATATCCATGGTATTATTACCTCAGTTTTGTATCCGTCAACTCAGTCGAAAAACAAAGGAGGGGATATGAGGGATAGAAGGGGCTTTACGCTGATCGAGCTCGTGTTAGTCATCACGATCCTCGGTATTTTGGCAGTCTCGGCACTCCCGAACTTCATCAACGTGGCGACGCAATCTGAGCAGGCGTCACGGGATGGTGTGGTCGGTGCGGTCCGTGCAGGGATTGCGTTGTCGCGGGCCAATGATCTCGTGACCAACGGCCCTCCGGGAATCTATCCGGCGACATTGGATGGTGTAGCCAACGCGACGACCTGCAGTGCGGCCGCTCCCTGCTTTGGTACGGTCGTGACAAACGGCATTGCCGATGGCAGCTGGTCGAAGACGAACGGCACGACCTATGTGTTCGATGATGGGTCCAATACGTTTACCTATACGTACAGTACGAACAACGGGACCTTCACGTCACCGACGGCGCCATAATACACCATGCATGAGTCTGAACGGGGTGGCGTTGGCAGCCACCCCGTTTTTTTTGGGATTACCAGTGGAATTTTGCCAAGTTCGCTGCGTCTTTCTCTTGCTGTTTCGAACTGCTTGATTATATAGTATTTCAACGTTTCATGAGTACACATGTGCTCATTCAACGTTAGAAATACTTATGGTACCGCAAGACGCATGTGCTCAGGAAAAGTTAACGCACCATAATTGCCTGAAACTCCGAAGACTCTAGGCCGTTGCGGTGGGAGGGGAGCGCTATGTATCTGGCATATTTTGGGCTCGACGAGCCTCCATTTCGCATTACGCCCGACACCAAGTTTCTCTTCTTTACACATCAATACGAGGCGGCCGTCGATTCACTCCGGTACGCCATTCAGAAACAGATGGGTTTTGCCGTCATGACCGGCGAGGTGGGGACCGGAAAGACCACGCTGACCCGGTATCTCCTCTCGACCCTGGGTGACGAGATTGAGACCGCACTGTTGATCAATCCCCTCCTCTCTGTTCCGGAGTTATTGCAGACGATTAACCGGGATTTCGGGATTCCCGGGCGCGTTCTCTCTCCACAGCGACTGATCCAGTCGCTCAACAAATATCTGCTCGATCTCCATGCCAAGGGACGCACGGCCTTGGTCGTGATCGATGAGGCACAGAATCTCTCTGTGGAGGCACTCGAAATGATCCGGATGCTTTCGAATCTGGAGACTGAGCAGCACAAATTGCTGCAGATTGTCCTGGTCGGGCAACCGGAACTGGAGCGGAAGCTGGCGAGCCATGCCCTGCGCCAGTTTCGGCAGCGCATTGCGGTCCATGTGGTCCTCAAACCGCTCTCGCTCCTGGAGATTGTCCGTTATATCCACCATCGACTGGTCTTGGCGGGTGGCAAAGAGAAGGTCTATTTTGACCCAAAGAGTTACAGACTCATTTACCGTCTGACGAGCGGCTATCCGCGGCTCATCAATCTGCTGTGCGATCGGACACTCATGGCCGCCTATGCCGCAGATAGCAAAATCGTGACCCCGCAGTTGTTGCGACGGGCACGGGCCGACCTCCGGATGGAGGCCGTGGTTCCGCCGGTGTGGCAGTTCTGGCGACGCTTTCCGTGGGGGGGCGCATTCAAGGAGCGATCGGTATGTCGTTGATCCATAAGGCACTCAAAAAGGGGGAAATGCCGACACGCACTCCGGAGGTGTCGCCGTCGATGGAGATCCCGGAAGAGGCCCTGATCCCGGGGCATGGCGGGGGCTCGGGTCCGATGGTGCGACCGGTGACATGGATCCTGGGACTGCTGGTGGTGGTGCTCATCGGCTATGTGGCGTATCAACGGTGGGGGGCTTCCTCGACGCAGTCGAAGGATTCCCCCGTGG
This sequence comes from Deltaproteobacteria bacterium, assembly GCA_016183065.1. Lineage (GTDB taxonomy): Bacteria > UBA10199 > UBA10199 > JACPFF01 > JACPFF01. The sequence goes on from JACPFF010000011.1 coordinate 30,649, forward strand.
CCGTCCCGATCATTCCCCCCGGTCTCTCGGGCCAGGCCGTGACAGAGCAGACGGCGGAGACCGCGGCATCCACTGCGGCGGATGTGATCGACCCGGCGTATGCAGAATTACCACCGCGGTTGCTCCCGGGCGTCACCAAGGGGGAGGAGTTCTTTCGTGCCGGGGCCTACAGCGAGGCGTTGTCGCATTTCATGGGGGCTGCCAAGGAAGCCCCGTTGCAACCGGTCTTGTGGAACAACATCGGAGTGATCCACCGGAAACTCGGGGATCTGGAACAGGCGGCTGCCGCCTATCAAAAGGCGCTCGAGATCGAGCCGGCCTATGCCGAGGCCCTGAACAATATGGGGATGATCAAATTCACGCGGCAGGATCCGCTGGCAGCGGCCGTGCTGTTTCGTCAAGCCATTCAGGCGCGGCCGGACTATGCCGATGCCCATTTCAATCTCGCCGTCCTCATGGAAGCGGAAGGGAATTATCGCAGTGCCGTCGCGGAGTACAAGGCGTTTCTGACCCATGCCGCACAGGATGATCCGCAATTGCTGGAGGCGGTGCGCTATCGCATCGAGGAGATGTCGCCGTGATCGATCTGCGCACGGTGTGGCAGCAGCTCCGGCCACGCCAGACGATCGGTTGCGACTGTGGGGCCGCTGCCGTGAAAATGGTCCATCTGGAACAGCGCGGCGAGCAGTCTTATCTGCTGCGCTCTGCGGCGCAGACGCTCGAGGGGCCGGAGGACGTGGCCGCGGAAGCGGCGTTGCGGGCGGTGGTGCACGAACTGGGTATCCGCCGCCCTCGTGTGGCGTTGAATGTGGGCGACCGTCATGTATTGATGGAACGGATGGAGTTCGCGAAAATGCCGGAGCGCGATCTGCAGTTGGCCATTCGGTGGCATTTTCGCAAGGAGATCGAGGGGGCCCTGGAACGACTCCGTGTCACGTATTCCACCGTGGCCGCAGTGGACGGTGGGAAACGGCGATTACTGATCGGCTATGGTGTCGATCGACGCTATCTCGAGCAACGGACGGCCTTGGCAAAACGGGTGGGCATACATCTGGCAACGCTCGAGCCGAATGCCACGGCGTTGTTGGCCGCGTTTGCCCATAGCCGCGGTTTTGTGCCGAATCAGACCACGGCGGTGATCGACGTGGGCGATCAGTCGAGCATGTTTTTGATCTTTGCCAATGCCACGATTCGGTTCGTGCGCCGCATGCCCGACCTCTATCTCGATCAGTTGGCCACGCGACTGCAGCCAACGCCGGACGATGCCATCCCTCAGCGCCGGAAAGCGCTCCACAACGTCTTGATGCATCGTGAAGGGATTGCCGAGGAGACGTGGCAGATGCTCCGCGATTTTTATAGCACGTGGCTGGTGGAGGTCCAACGATCGATCGATACCTATCTCGCCCTCGGGAGTGAACAACAGCCCCTGACGGTGGACAATCTGGTGCTGACCGGTGGTGGGGCATTGCTGCCGGATATCGCCGAGATCGCGCACAAGAATCTGGGCATTCCGTGCGAGACCCTCGATCCATTTCTCCATATGATCACGCCGGATGGGGGGCGGGTTACCCTGCGGGATGGGCCGTTGTACGCGTGCGCCGTGGGGTTGGCATTGCCACAGGGGTAGGGAGCGGGAGGTGCGGGAAACGATGGTGGAGCGGATCAACTTTCTGGTCAACGATCGCTGGATGTTGACCTATCGGAATATGGCGATTGCCCTGGGAGGATGGGTGGGCTGTTGTCTCCTCATCCAGTGCGTCCTCATGATCGATACCGCCTATGTGCGACATCGGGAGCAGTCGTTGCAGGAGCGTATTCGGCTCCTGACGGTCCGGCAGGAGGAGCAACTCCAGCTGCTGGCCGCATCGAGTTCGCGGGAACAGGCCGATACGGCCATGCAGAGTCTGGCCTCGATTTTTTCGCAGGCCCCCCGCTGGTCGCCGTTTGTGCGTGGGCTTGGTGAGGCCCGGCCGTCCGCGTTGGCATTGGTGCGTGTGGTGGGAAAGATTGACGAGCGGATGATGGCACAGCAGTTGATGCTGGAGGGCTACGCGATCGGCATTGAGGGGATCAACGAGTTTGTCGAGCGACTCAACGCGCTGGCGGTGTACCGTGATGCCCGATTGCTGGAATCCCGTCGCGATGCCGAGAGTGGACGACTCCGTTTTGTGATCGAACTGACCGGCGAGCGGGGGACGCCATAATGGTGGCCGCGCAATCCAAATGGGAGTGGTCGCAGGAAGCGCCGGGACGGGAGAAGGTCTGGTTCTTTCTTATGCTTGGGCTCATTGTCTATCTGTGTTATATCGGTGTGTGGGGGCCACAGCGTGCCAGGAGTCACATGGTTCGCGAGAAGATCGATACGGCAAAAGTGCAACTCGAGACGCTGGAGAAAATCTTGTCCGTGAAAATCGAGAAAAAAAACACGCCGCTCGCAAGCGCGCCCGTGGGGATCCAGCCGGATGACCCGCGTTTTCAGCCCTATCTGTCCGGCGAGATGAAAGGGCGCCATGCGGTCTTGAAAGAGGTGAGCGAGGTCATGACCTCCCCCGCAGTGTTGCGCGAGATGGAGTTGCTGCAGATGCGGTTTGAGGAGGAACAGGACAAGGGGGACTATCTTGAAATTCCTTTCGAGCTGCGTCTGGAAGGGAGTTATCGTGCCATGACGCACTATTTTTTCGCAGTGGAATCGGCACCGATTTTGGCGATTATTCGCGGGATCGACCTCGTCTCTCCCAAGATCGAGGAGGGGCGGTTGCAGGCGACATTGTCTGGTGCGGCATTCGTGATCAAATCCGCGGCGGCGTTGCAGACGCCCACGGGGGGGAAATGAACCGCATCAGGAGGCGTGGACATCTGCGTGCACGCATGGTGATGGGTGTGCTGATCGTCAGTGCGCTGTGGCATGGAGATGGCGCATGGGGACGCGCACTCTCGGAACGCAATGAGCCGTCGTTTCAGGCCGCCGGGAGCGAGACGGAGAGTGCCTCCGATAACCCGTTTCTGCTCCGTGAGACCGAGAAGGCCGCCGTGGACGTCAAGGCCCTGCGCCTGACCGGGATCGCAGTGAGCGATGACGCGTCGTATGCCCTGGTGAACGGCCGCATGGTCCATATCGGGGATCGCGTCGGCGGGTATCGTGTGCGCCAGATTGGGCTCGATCATCTCCTCTTGCAACAACTCGATGAGCGCATCATCGTGAAACTGGGGGAGGGCGTGCAGTGAGAGAGCGACAGATCGGTCACCGCAGTGCCATGCGCCGCATCGGCATCGTCTGCAGTCTTCTCTGGTTGACGATCGCGGGGGGGACAATCGCCACAGCGACGGACACGGGACGCATTGCGGGGACGCAGGCGCAGGATATTCTCCTGCAGGGGGCAGCAAAGCGGTTTCGCATCGAATTTCGCGAGGCGGGCGTCAAGGAGGCCTTCCGGTTCTTGGCCGAGATTGCCGGAACCAACCTCGTGATTCCCGAGAATGTGGAAGGGACGATCACGGTCGCGCTGGATGATATCACCGTGGTCGATGCCATCAATGCGCTCACCAAGGCCAATGGGCTCGATTACGCGATTGAGCGCGGGATCTTGCGCGTCGGAAAGCGCGAGGACTTCACGGCCTCGGGCGAGGATCTCAAGACCCAAACCTTCCGGCTCAAATACGCGGTGGCCGCAGCCATGGCGAAGCAGGTGAAGGAACTGCTGACCACGCGCGGGTCGGTCCTGGCCGATGCGCGGACCAACTCGCTGGTCATTCGTGAAACCGTCGCGAATCTTGAGCAAATCGGGCGCTTTGTCGAAAATGTCGATATCCGAGATGCGCAGGTGCTCATCGAGGCCAAACTCATCGAGGCGACCCGTGATTGGGCACGCGATGTGGGCATCCAGTGGGGTGCCAATATGAGCGGTAACAAGGCCAATGTGTTGGGTGTCGCGTCCGTGGGGACGGCAGATTCGGGGCGAGTCTTGCAGGTGGACCTCCCGGCAACGAATCCGACGAGCGGGCTCGGTCTCCTCGTGGGGACGCTCGGTGGTGGGACCAATATTGATCTGCAGATCACGGCCGCGGAACAGCGGGGCGACCTGCATGTGATTTCGGAACCCTCGATTGTCACGTCCAACGGGGTGGCCGCCCATATCCGGAGCGGGGAGACCATTTATGTAAAAACCGCCGGATCGGTGCAAATTGGCGGTTCCAGTGCCTCGGGAGGCGATAGTGGGCTGGAGCAGATTGAAACGGGTGTGGAGCTGAATGTCACGCCGCATATCTCCGTCGATGAGTACATCAAAATGGAGATTGAAACGATTACGTCCGCGCCCGATTTTACACGCACGGTCGATGGCATTCCGGCCATTCTCGACAATAAGGCCACGACGACCGTTCTGGTCCATGACAATGATATGACTGTCATCGGGGGATTGCTCCGGTTTCGCGGACAGGATACACGTCGCAAAGTGCCGTTTCTCGGCGATGTCCCCCTCTTGGGCTACCTGTTCCAGTCGCGATCGCGGTCCAAAACGAATAATGACATGATGATTTTCATCCGTCCGACCATTGTCCGGGAGCGTGTCATGTCCCCCCTGCAAAATGAGCTCCCGCATCTTCACAACGTGAAGCAGGATATGAGTCTCGACGATGATGATCACCTGCCGACGCGGACGAAGTCCGATCAGCGGACGTCGCGGGAACGCCGTTTCCGTTCCCGCTATGAACAGTACCGCGAGCAACACGCCCGATAAATTTTCATATTGTTTATTGGAAAGTATCCATGATACGCGCACCGGGATGATGACGGTTCGCGCACTCGTCCCGAATACGATTCCGGTACCGCCCGTTGCGCTCCGCACGCAGGCGCCACTGGCCCCTGCAACTGCTGTTGTGTCGCGAGACGACCAGTTCTCCAAGGGAAAGGTCGTCAAATTTTTTCCGAATCTCTCCTACGGTTTTGTGCGGGATCATATCGGACGCGAGCTCTTTTTTCATCTCGATGAAGTCGATTTTCTGGGACCGAAGGGGCATCGCCGGCATGTGCAGGTGGGGCTGGATGTCGGGTTTGATTGTTGTCGCACCTCCCATGGGTTGCGTGTCAAACGGATGAAAATATACTAGGAGCGCGTCATCGGTCCCTTGACGTGTGTCACCCCGTTGATCGTCGGGGTCCAGGCTTTGTGACGCACCATAACAGGTTGTTCAAGGAGCAGGGCATGACACGGCATACCACCGCAGACCTTCCGCAATCAGGGAGCGGGCGCCAATATCATATTGGCGTGGGGCCCGGCGAACTGGCCCCGACCATTCTACTCTGCGGGGATCCGCAGCGCGCCCACCGGATGGCCGGATATTTCACCGACTGCGCGTCACCGCGCACGAATCGCGAGTATGTGACCATCACCGGACGCTACCATGGACTCTCCTGTTCGGTCATGGCGACCGGCATGGGGCCGGACAATACCGAAATTGCGCTGGTTGAAATTGCGCAACTCGTGACGCGTCCGATCCTCATTCGTGTCGGAACGTCCGGCGGGTTGCTCGACACCATATCGATTGGCGATCTGGTCATTTCCACAGGCGCGGTGCGATACGAAAATACGAGTACGGCGTTTGTCCCCGAAGGATATCCGGCCGTGGCCCATCATGACGTGACATTGGCGTTGATGGAAAGCGCAACGCGTCGCAAGGCGCGTTTTCATCTCGGATTGACGGCGACCGGCGCCGGATTCTACGGGGCGCAGGGACGGGATATTCCGCAGTTCCCCTCGCGCTATGCCACACGCCTCGATGAACTGGCGCGACTGGGGGTGTGCAATTTCGAGATGGAGGCCTCGTGCCTCTTCACACTGGCCACGTTGATGCAGGCCCGTGCCGGATGCGTCTGCGGTGTCATTGCACAGCGGAACGCCAATGCCTGGGTCGATGAGGCGACAAAGGCGCGGCTCGAACAGGAGACGATCGAAGTGGCATTGGAGGCCGTGGAGATTCTTGCGCGGATGGATGCACATCGCGCGGCGGCGCCGCACTGGCTCCCCTCGATGGGTTGCTAACAGAGCGTGTTCAGCGAATAATGGTGAATGGGGAAGGGATCTATCTGCATCATGGAAGGCCGTCGGGCTGGATCGAGGTGATTTGCGGGCCGATGCCGTTGCCACAGGCCCTAGTTCCGCAATGCCGCCTGCACCAACGTGCGTGTGGCGCGGGCGGCGCGGGCGAAGGCCTCGGTGGTCACGGCAAAGAGCGTCGACTCACCTTGCATGAAATGAAGATCGCGGCGGGTGCGGAGAAAGGTGTCCGGGGGATCGCGCCGATAATCGAACGGGTAGGCCGAGAGGAGTTGCGCATTGCTCATCCAATAGACAGACGTCAGGAGATCCGGCGCGATGCGGTTCGAGGCATCGCGGATCGTTTTAGCATAGGCGCGGACCGGCGCCTCGGGCGTGTCCCAGGGAAAAACGTCCGTCGTCTCTCCCCGGAGGGCCACCAACCAGGCCTCCGCGCGCGTATCATCCGTGAGACCCTGCATGACCAGGGTACTGTGCGATGCCACGTACGACTCATACCACTGATGGGAGTTCTGCATGAGTTGCGCGACACTTTTACGCAGCGAGACGTGCGGGGTCATCAACCACACACGCAGTGCCCGCCAGAAATAGTGACCATGCGAACTCATTTGTGTCGCGTGATACGGCTGTGCGAGATCTTGCAGATAGTGGACTGCGCATGCGAGGAAACGCCATTCCCAATAGGGGCTCTCCACGGCCCTGGCCAGCCGTGAAAGCGTAAAATAGCGTTGGGCCTGATCGCTGGCCATCCCGAGCTCACCGAACGGGTACCCCCATGTGCTCTCGAGCCGCGAGCAACTGACCGGTGGTTTTTCCATATGCCGATAGGCCTGGGTCTCCGGTCCTCCCATGAAAAAGAGGTGGTCATAGAGGGGAACCGGTCTCCCGGCGGCATCCTGCTGGACGTTGCCATCCGCCGTGCGTGCATAGAGGGTGGCGTCCCGGCCATCATCAGGATCATTCACGTGAAAAATCAATATGTTACGAGCTGATGCACTCCCGGATTTTTGTTCGGTGCTATCCGGGAGATCGAGAGGGATCGCGGGATCCACACCAAAGTAGAGGGCAAATGCGAGGGGAGTTGGTGCGATGCCGAGTGGTGCGGCAGCCCGGTCAAGAAAATGTTGGAGTGGGACATAGGCGATCTGTTGATCAAGTAATCGGTCGGTTTGGCTTTCCAAGGAGAGGCTCGTTATCCGACTATGATCGTCTGGGTGCCAGGCCTTGACCTCGAGAGAGATGACGAGAAGGATTGTGCAGAGTATCAGCGATCTGATTGATATCATAGACACCGTGCGCACTTTCTTAATAGGTTGCGGCGATTTCTTCCATGGATTATGGTGCGTTAACTTTTCCTGAGTGCATGCATCGTACAGTACCATAAGTATTTCTAACGTTTAATGAGCACGTTTGTACTCATTAAACGTTGAAATACTATACCAGACATGCAAACCGCGATCACCAATAGCAGGAGTGAGCCATGAGGCAAGGAGCAATCGAGACGTCGTCCGACTCCACGACGACATACGATGTGAATCACGGCCTTCGTCCCGAGATGCCGGAAGGGTATGTGGAGTGGGATGCCCCAATGTACCGTGAGTATCAGCACTATTTTGATCGCCTTGCCCAGCGCATTCACCTCGATCCCGCAGTGGCCCTCCGGCTGCGGGTCCCAAAGCGCATTGTGATGGTATCGGTCCCGGCACGGATGGACGATGGCACATTGTCCCTCTTCCAGGGATATCGCGTGCAACACAATACCACGCTCGGTCCGTGCAAGGGGGGGATTCGCTATTCCGCGGACGTCAATCTTGGCGAGATTTGCCTCATGGCCATGTTGATGACACTTAAGTGCGCGCTCGTCGGTCTCCCGCTTGGCGGGGCCAAGGGCGGTGTCTTGTGCGATCCGCATCGTCTCAGCCGGGATGAACTCCAGAAGATCACGCGCCGATACACCACAGAAATTATCCGCGTCATCGGGCCGGATCACGATATTCCTGCGCCAGACATGGGGACCGACGCGGATGTCATGGGATGGATCATGGATACCTATTCGCTGGCCAAGGGCTACGCAGTTCCCTCCGTCGTGACGGGGAAACCGATTGCCATCGGCGGGACCCATGGTCGCGAACAGGCCACAGGTGTCGGTGTCTGTTATGCGTTGCGCGCGGCCGCGCGGCATATCAGTTTCCCCTTTGGCGAGGGGGCGCGGGTGATTGTGCAGGGCTTCGGGAATGTCGGGTCGCACGCCGCGCGAAAGATCGCGAGTATGGGGAGCACCGTCATCGGGGTGAGTGACATGACCGGTGCCGTCTATCATCCGGCAGGGCTCGATCTGGAGGCCGTGCGGGAGTATCTTGCGCAGCACCGCTATCTGAAAGGCTTTCCTGGAGGCGAGGCGCTCACCAATGCGGAGCTCCTGGAGCAACCGTGCGACATCTTGATCCCCGCCGCCACATCCCACCAGATTACCGAACAGAATGCCGACAAGATTCAGGCCCGCGTGATTGCCGAGGGCGCAAATGCCGCGCTCTCCACCGGTGGTTCGGCGATGCTGGAGGAGCGCGGCGTGGTGATCATTCCCGATATTTTGGCCAATGCCGGAGGGGTGGTGACCTCGTACTTTGAGTGGGTGCAGGGCCTTCAGAATTTTTTCTGGACGGAACGTCGGGTGAATAGTGAGTTGCAGCGGGTCATGGATGATGCCTTTGAGCGGGTCTATCTCGTGAGCCAAAAAGAACGACTCGGTATGCGCGATGCGAGTCTTGCCGTGGCCTGTCGTCGGATCGAGGCGGCCTATCAATCGCGGGGGTTGTTTCCATAAGACGGCAAAGAGGGAGACACCCACGGAAGAGATATTGACTTCGCGGAAAACTCGTGTATAAAAAATCCGATTTTTGTGAACAATTCAGCTCATCTGCACCAAGGGGGGGAAGCATATGCGAAATAAGGGGTTGATCACGATCGCTGTCCTCGTTGCCTCGGCAGTGGCGACGCCGCTCTGGAATCATGTGGAGGCCGCGCCACAATCGTCTGCGGCCATGTCCGACATCCCGGGGACCTTGTTGGCCGCACGGAGACATCGGCGTATTGTGCGTCGTGCAAGACCGCAGACCACGCCGGCAGCGGTCGTTCCCCAGAAGCGACCGGTCAGATGGGTCTATATGGCCAAGCGGATGCGTGCGCCAAAGAGCCACAAGTGGCAGGGTCGGTGGAACATGCTCGGCAATGAAGGGTGGGAGTTGGTGGCGGTCTCCGAGAACATGTTCATTTTCAAGCGTCCCACGGGCTACATGGCCGATCCGGTGAGCAGCACGATGTCTGCCGCCGATTCGATGAACGCCGCGCCAATGAAATCTGTGACACCACGTGGTTCGACAAAGTATGCCCCGAAAAGCGGGAAGGTCTACGAGTCTTCGCCAGGGAGTTGGTCCGGTCCGAAATCTCGTTATTAACACGGCGTCATCTTGGGTGTGCGAGAGGGCCTCGGCGGGATACCGCTGGGGCCCTCTTGTATCTTGAGCTGGCGGTTATGACGTGATAGGGGAGGGGACTGTTGAAAAACGCCCATCTACGTCGTTGGATGGAAAATTTAATTCAGTTACGTACTTTTCAGTACGCGCCTTCATTAAATTTTTCATCCGCCTAGTATCTGGACGTTTTTGAACAGTCCCAGATATTGCGGTTTTTCAACGGAGCCGGGAGACACGCAGTCAGGGAGACGGCATGGACGAAAAAGGACTGACTGAGGACCTGCGACTCATGATCCGGACAGCACGGGATATGGTCGACCTGCTCGAAGAAGGGGTGCATGCCCCCGATCGCCACCGTGCCATTCATCAGTCCCTGCGCGAAACGCTGTCGGCGGCGGAATCGCTCCTCCTCTCGGTCGATATGGTGGCCACGGCCAGAGACAATCCCCGTGAAACCGTCGTCCCCTGTGATATGGTCCGATTGACGCAACACGTGCTCCGTGCCACCGAGGCACAATTGGCGCGCCGCGCATTGCGCGTTTCGCTCTCCATGGGACATTTGCTCCCAACCGTCTCCGGCATGCCGGAGCGGATCGTGGTGGTTCTTACCACCTTCCTCGATTATCTGTCACGATTGGCGCACTCTGGATCGACACTGAAGATTGCGTTGCGGGAAGTTGATCTCCATCATGGGGCTGGTGTCGAATGGCGCTGCATTGCGGAGACGCATACATTTACAGAGCGGGACCGGTACCGTCTCTTTGAGGTGATAGGGAGCAATGCGCCGATCGCGCGACCGACCGATCTGCAGACGTCCACTGACGATCTGGGGTGTCGTCTGCAGCGGTGTCGCACGATGGTGGATGCGCTCGGTGGCGAGCTCTGGGTCGAACGATTACGCGGCAGCGAGATTGCCCTGGTGATGACGGTTCCCGTGGTCCAGGAGCTGCCGGATGGGCCGCGCGTCCCGCGATGCAAATTGGATGTGGCGATCGAAAATTACCAGCGTCTGCAGCAGTGTCTGGGGAGTCGCCGGTGTACAGAACTGCTGGAGACCGTGGAACACGTGACGCGCGAGACCGTGCGTTACGAGCGCGACACGGTCATGGGTTTTGAGCAGCGCGGCCTGGTGAGTGTCATGCTGGCCGCCGCGACCCCGGGAATGGAAACGGTGGTCGAACGTTTGCGCCGTGCCATGCATGCTGCGGGACTCCATCAGTGTGAGCGATATCCGGTGGAGTATGATTTTCATGTCACGCAGATGCGTTGAAGATTGGTGGACATGTTGTGATGTGGTGGGGCCTCCTCGGCGGTTATGTCATTCCCGTCATTCGCTTCGGTCTGCGATGGTGTCACAGAACGCCTCGTCGCCCGACCGTCATGCTCCGGTGCATTGGATCCATTGAATGGGGACTCTCTTCTCTGCGCGATTCGCTCGGGCTTGTGGCATGGAGCGTCTGGGGTCTCTCGCTCGTCGTGGCCGTGATGAGCGGACGTCTCCCGACGGGCGCCGTCATCGCACCGTTGTGCGGGTGCCTGCTGGCGATTGGCATTTCGCTTGAGAGTCGGCGTCATGCGCGGAAGCTGCGAACCGCGGCGATCGAGTATGTACTGCAACATGCCATGGCGCATCCGCAGTCACTCCATGACCGGTACTTCGCGGGCTTTGCCCCATGGCCCGTGGCATGGACGGCGCCAGAGTGCACATTGACACTCCAGACCCTCGATTTTCGTCGAGGCGGCAGGCCCCGTTTTCGGTGGTGGCCGGTCTGTCGGGCTGCGGCCTCGACGTTTTTCTATGCCTCATTGGTGCTCCACGCTGCACGGACAGCGGCATTGCGGCAGGCATTGCGGACCGTGGTCGATCGTCTCATGATCCTCTGGGGGGCCAGATTGGCCGATCTAGCACATCTGGCGATCCACGTGGAGGGGATCGAGCATCTCCACCACATCGACGGAATTGCACTCGTCTGCAGCAATCACGCCAGCACGCTCGACTTTGTCGTGACGCCGCTTGCATTGGCGTTTGCCCCGTTGACCGACCGGGAGCCGCTTCATATCCGCTATCTTGTCGCCAAAGACCATTTTCTCGAGAATTGGTGGTACTATCGCGCTCTGCGCATCGGCATGGCCGTGGAAGCGGCAGGGATGATCTTTACCGATCGCAAAGGCTCCCCGCCGCAGCGGTACGCGGCGCTCAAGCATGCGGCACAACAGATGGTGATGGCCGGCGTCGATGTGGCGATCTATCCACAAGGGACACGGGCGTCGGTACGACGGGATGCGCAGGGGAGACTTGTGGAACCGGGGTATTATGCCATTGGTTCTCGCGCGCGCTTGGCGCGCATTGGCGGACATTGCAAAAAAGGAGCGGCACGGTTGGCCCTCATGGCCGCCGCGGCATTGGCGCAGTCCGGTGAACAGCGCCACGTCACCGTGATCCCGTTGGCGGTCGAGGGAGCGGGGGGCATTTTCCCCAAAGGGGCGCTCCGGATCCGGAGCGAGTCGGTGGTCACGGTCCGCATCGGGATGCCGCGCGTTATCCTGCCGCCTCCTTTCGTGGTCGAAGACGATGTCGTATCGCTCCATCGGTGGATCGATCAGCGTCTCCGCGACCTGACGCGGATCGATCAGCGACTGCGGGGGCAGTTCCGGTGCGATGTGGCTGCGCAGCATGATGAGACGACATGGCACGCTATCGAGGGGACGTTGCGGGCCTGGGAGGCTGACGACCCACTTCCCTATCTGTTGCTCGATCTCTTCTACCAACTGTCACCGCGGGCACAGCGCCATCGTCTTGGATCGCTGATTGCGACATTCCGGGAGACAGGGACGCGGGAAGCGCTCCTCACCCAGTACGAGCAGCTGGTTGCGGCCTCCGCTGGATCGCGGAGGGCCCGTGTTTAAACTCGTCACCACATTTGCCCCCTGCGGAGACCAGCCCGCGGCGATCGAGGCGCTTACACGGGGCATCCAGGCCGGACGGCGACATCAGGTCCTCCTTGGTGTCACGGGGAGTGGCAAGACATTCACCGTGGCCTGTGTGATCGAACGGGTGCAAAAACCGACCCTCATTATCGCCCCGAACAAGACCCTGGCCGCGCAGCTCTTTAGTGAATTCCGGCAGCTCTTTCCCGACAACGCGGTCGAATATTTTGTCAGCTATTATGATTATTATCAACCGGAGGCCTATCTGCCGGCGCAGGATCTCTTCATCGAAAAGGATTCGTCGGTGAATGAATCGATCGATCGCCTCCGTCACGCGGCAACGCACGCCCTGCTGACCCGGAACGACGTGATCATCGTGGCATCGGTCTCCTGTATTTACGGATTGGGTTCTCCGGAGTCGTATCGGACTCTGCGGATGGAATTGGCCTGTGGCGATCTCCTGGCGCGGGCGGAGCTCCTCGCACGTTGTGTGACCATGCAATATGAACGGAGTGACGTCGATTTTCACCGAGGGACATTTCGCGTACGAGGGGATGTGGTCGAGATCTTTCCCGCGTACCAGGAGACGCAGGCCATACGGATTGAGGCATTCGGGGACGAGATCGACCGGATCCTGGAGGTCGATCCCCTGACCGGTGCCGTGCTCGGCGAACTCAAAAAAATCACCATCTATCCGAACAGTCACTATGTCGCCCCGGAAACCCGCATGAAGTCCGCGATGGCTGTCATCCGGGAGGAGTTGGCATCACAGCTCGCCCGCTTTCGGCAGACGGGCAAAGTGGTGGAGGCCCATCGTCTCAAGGAGCGGACGGAGTTCGATTTGGAGATGATGGAAGAAATCGGGTTTTGCAAGGGGATCGAAAATTATTCCCGCTATCTCGATGGCCGTCAGCCGGGCGCGCCACCCATGACGCTGCTCGATTATTTCCCCGGAGATTTTCTCTGTGTCATCGACGAGTCGCATATCACCATTCCACAGATCGGCGGCATGTATCATGGGGACCGTTCGCGGAAGGAGACCTTGGTCGAGCATGGATTTCGTCTCCCCTCGGCACTTGATAATCGGCCGCTGGCCTTTGACGAATTTTCCACCAAGCTGCGTCACATGATTGCCGTTTCTGCGACGCCTGCGGAGTATGAATTGACGCAGGCCCACGGGGAGATTGTCGAACAGGTGGTGCGGCCGACCGGTCTGCTCGATCCTGTCGTCGAGGTGCGACCGGTGGCGGCACAGGTGCATGATTTGCAGCGGGAGATTGTGCAGCGCATCGCCCGGCAGGAACGGGTGCTGGTGACGACGCTTACCAAGCGTTTGGCAGAGGATTTGACGGCATTTTACCAAGGTGAGGGCCTGAAGGTGCGCTATCTCCATTCCGATATCGAGACCATCGAGCGGGTGGCGATCCTGCATGATCTTCGCAAAGGCCTCTTTGATGTCGTGATCGGCATCAATCTCTTGCGCGAGGGACTCGACCTCCCGGAAGTGTCGCTCGTCGCCATCCTCGATGCCGATAAAGAGGGATTTCTCCGTTCAGCGCGTTCGCTCATCCAGACATTCGGCCGGGCGGCGCGCAATGTCCATGGCACGGCCATCTTGTATGCCGATACCATCACCGGATCGATGCAGACGGCGATCCGCGAGACCCAGCGGCGACGGGCCAAACAGGAGGCCTACAATCAGGCCCATGGCATTACCCCAACGACCATTCACAAAGAGATCGATAACATTCTGCAGTCCATTTATGAGGCCGATTATCCTGCCATCCCCGCGGAAGAGGGAGAGACGACGGCGTGGAGCGCTGTCCCGATCGCGCGCATTCCCCGCCAGATTGAGCAACTCCGCAAGGCCATGCGCACGGCGGCCGGAGACCTCGATTTTGAAGAGGCCGCACGCCTGCGCGATGGCATTCACGCCCTGGAAGGGCGTTTGTTGCAGGAATCATGAGCGGCGCCCGTCAGGGCCCTCAGGTCTCCGGCACTACTCTTGAGGGGGAAAAAGGGGAGGGAAGTGCATGCGGATCTCACTGAGCTGTACCGCGAGGAATTGTTGCTGTTCCGCATTCAAGGGCATGCCAAATGGGACATTTGACACAAGCCGGTACCCCAAGTAGCTTAAGGGATAGAGCGCACTGCGCATGCGTGGACGATAGACGGGTGCGACCATTTCTGGATCTGCCTGAACAATCTTCAAGAGGTCTGTCTTCAACAATGCCGATAGCGATGGGGTGGCCAGGGCTGCGAAGATCCAGCTCCAGGCCGATGCCTGCCAGGGTGAATGCTCCAATATCCTTTGCAGGTATCGGGCATATCGTGTCGGGGTAATCAGTGCACGGTGTGTGGCCTCCTCTGCCAGCAACGGGATATTATCTCGCAGCGCTCTGGCTCCGTTGTGTGCACGGCAGTAGGCTCGCAAGATCGGCCTGGAGGCCAAGCCATAAAAAAGATGGAGGGCGAGGAGTCGTCGACGTCCAATCTCACATTCGTCCATTGTCAATGGCCGTTTGCCATCCCACTCAGGGACGATCCATGTTGCAGGGAGATAGAGATTGTAGAAAGGCTCGATAGGGACACCGTTCGGGGGCCGTGTCACAAGCGTTGGCTGTTGCGGACTCCACAGTAGAGAGGCATTCGGAGTCACCAGAGGAGCCCCCGGCCATGTGATGGAAGGTGCCATGGTCGAAAAAGGGACGTCGTGCGATACAGGTTTTGGACGTAGAGAGGTTGCAAGACGCCTGGCCATCGCTCCATCCAGATGGATGCCAAAAAAACTCCCTGGTTTCAACGGTGTATATCCCATACGTCTCCACAGGTGTTGTTCAGTTTGCGCCATAGTCTGTATCGGTCCCCTTGGCAAAAAGTTGTTTTTCTTTTCTCCGCCATGGTATGGACGTGACATGCGACTGCTGATTGTTGCCGACCCCCTCGGAGGGCTTCGTCCGGAGAGCGATACGAGCCTGGCCCTGGCCACGGAAGGTATTGCCCGGGGCCATGACCTCTGGTGGGCGGAGGATGGAGAGATTGCCCTCTCCGGGGTCTCCGTGATAGCCAACGCCGTACCGATCACCTCGATCGCGCCGTACGCCATACCGACAGTGGGGGGATGTCAGATGCTCCCCATCGAGCAATTTGACATCGTCCTCATTCGCAAAAATCCCCCATTCGATGAGGGGTATCTCCGCCTCTGTTGGCTCTTGGCACCCTATGAATCGCGTGTGGTGGTCAGTAATCGGGCCTCCGTCCTTTTGCGATATCACGAGAAGTTGCTCCCTCTCTGCGGCGTGCAGGCTGGTTTTTTCCAGGCGGACGAGATCGTCCCGACGATATTGACACGGGATCCCGCGTTCTTGCAGGCTTTCATGGCCGAGCATCGCGCCGAGGCGTGGGTCGTGAAACCGTGGACCGGTTTTGGCGGACGGGGCGTCGAGCGATATCCGTCGGCAGAGGCGGTCCTCGCGGCGGTGGCCGCGAGTCCGACACCGATGCTCGTCTCGCCATTCTTGCCTGAGGTGATGACCACCGGCGATCGGCGCGTCTTTTATCTGCGCGGTCAGATGGTCGGTGATCTGGTCCGGATCCCCCCGCCGGGCGGCTTTATTGCCAATCTTGCCTTTGGGGGGCATGGCACATTGCATGGCATGAGTGATCGGACCCGCCATCTCTGTGCGCAACTGGGCAATTTCTTGCGCTCGATCGATTGTGATTTTGCCGGGGCAGACCTGCTGGGAGACCGGCTCTCCGAGGTCAATATTACCTCGCCCACAGGGATTAATACCTTGGTGCGTCTTGGCGGGCCCTCGTTGGCGGGGCCGATCCTCGATGCCATAACGGGCCATGTGGTGAGAAAGGAGGGGGGATGACCTTCTTTGTCTCGCGTCAACGCGCGAATGCGACGATCAATGAGGAGACCGCCTTGGCTGCCCTCCGCGCACAACTGGAGACCGTACAGCAGCGACTCGATCGACTGGCAAGTCACGTGGCCGGGCTGTCGCAGGGCGTGCCAATTGGGGTGGAGGTGATCCTCGAGGGTAAGGGATGGACGGAAATCCCGGCTGATCGGATCGATGATGCGCGAGGCCGCCTTCCCGAACTCCTCATTCTCGATGTCCGGTCGGATGTCGCATGGGAGCATGGCCATCTCGAGGGCGCAAAACACGTGGCCGCGCAGGAGCTCTCCCGCCGGTTGCATGAGTTGCCGGACCGATTCCGGCCGCTCCTCGTGATCGGAGCGTCGGAGGACGAGGGGCGTTTGGCCTGCCGTTTCCTGATGCAGGAGGGCTATCACTATCTCTTCTACGCCGATGGGGGGCTGGCGGCGTACCCAGGGACGCTCAAGACCTCGGACCATCCACCCCTGGATGTCACACAGGTCACCGGGAGCGATCCCGCCCTGATCGCACGGGTCGCGGCCCTGCTCGATCGCGATGTCCGACCGGCGCTTGTCCGCGATGGCGGGGATCTCGAGCTCCTCTCGGTCGATGACGGCGTGGTGCAGCTCCGGATGGTGGGGGCCTGTCATGGGTGTGGGGCGCAAACAATGACCGTCCAGCAGGGGATCAGGACATATCTTTTGCACGCCTTCCCCGAGCTGAAAGCAGTTCAGGATCTCACATAGATATGCTACACTCCCGATCCGTGCGGGGGATGACGTTCTCCATTGTCGGTGTCTTGCTCATGTTCGTGAGCGGTTGCGCGACCAGCGGAAAAGTGGCGCGTGGTGGCTGGTATGTTGTCAAGCGTGGAGAGACGATCGGGGGAATCGCACAGCGGTATCATCTGACGGTGCAGCAATTGGCCGAGTGGAATAATATCCAAAATCCCGACCTGATTATCCCGGGGCGTCGTTTGAGTCTTCCCCCGAGACAGACGAGTTTCTTGAGCCCGCAGCGTCCCAAGGCCAAGGACTGGGGCGGCCATGGCAACCAAATTTCGACCTTTCACGGGAAATTCGCCTGGCCGCTCCAGGGTCCGATCCATTCGCACTACGGCATTCGCGGGGGCCGTCGCCATGATGGGATCGATATCGGCGCAAAAAATGGGGCGCAGATTCGTGCGGCGGCGGCGGGGACGGTGGTCTTTGACCGGACGCTCTCCGGCTATGGGAAGGTCATCATCGTGCGCCATCCCGGGGGGTACTACACGGCGTATGCCCATAATGCGCGGCACTTTGTGAAAAAAGGGGAGAAGGTCCGGCAGGGGGAACCGATTGCGGCCGTTGGGACGACCGGACGCTCGAGCGGACCGCATCTCCATTTCGAAATTCGGCGTGGACAGACGGCGCGAAACCCTTTATTTTTTCTCAATCCCCATGCTGCGGATGCGCAGCGTGGGCACGCTGTCGCGGCGCGACATGTCTCCCCCGGTCCCTCGAAAGTGGCTGGACGTGGGCCGCAGGAGAAGCGGGTGTCACAGAGTCAGTGGCGCAAATATGTGCCACCCGATAAAGAGACTGTGCGCGTGAATACACCGTTTCGGAAGAAACGCCAGTAAAGGTCGTAATCGATGAGCAGATATCACCATATCGGTGGCGTGCGTGAGACCGAGATCAAACAATATATTCGTGATGTGCCGGACTTTCCACGTGCCGGCATCCTCTTTAAGGATATTGCCCCATTGTTGGGCAATGCCGCACTCCTCCGGGCGGCGATTCGCTCTCTCCTCGATCGGTATCAATCGATGTCCATTGAGACCGTGGTGGCGATTGAATCGCGCGGGTTTATCTTTGGGGCCCCGCTGGCCTATGAATTGGGTGTTCCGTTTCATATGGCGCGGAAAAAGGGGAAACTCCCCTATCGCACGATCGAGCAGTGTTACGCCTTGGAATATGGGAGTGCGACCATTGCACTCCATACCGATGCCATTCGGCGGGGTGAGCGCGTGCTCGTGATCGACGACCTCCTCGCCACGGGAGGGACTGCAGCGGCCACGTGCACCTTGGTGGAGCGGTTGGGGGGAACGGTCGTCGAATGCGCGTTTCTGATTGAACTCGCATTTTTGGGCGGTCGTGACCGTGTCGGCGATTACAATGTATGTACGGTCGTACGGTATGAGTGAGCAGTGTCGTCTGCGACATCGTCATTCCCGCGCCCGCGGGGATCTCCTGACATGCCCCTGTAGCTCAGTGGATAGAGCATTGGTTTCCTAAACCATGCGCGCAGGTTCGATTCCTGCCAGGGGCGCCCAGAGGCCCGGGAGCCAACGGCTCCCGGGCCTCTGGGCGCCGGTGGCGGAAGGGAAGAGGCTCTTCGACGACCGAGGTCGGGGACCCGCCGAAGGCGGGTGACCGAGGAAGTACCCGGAGGCGGGAGCCGGAGGGTATTCCTGCCAGGGGCACCAGAAAGGAAAAGTCAAAGAGTTTTGGTTCGCCTCGCCTCGCTCGGCGACTAATTTGTATTCAATTTTGGGGGTAAAAACGAATTCACGATTTCGTAAAATATGGTTCGAGCCGATGTTTTTCAGAAATGTTGCCATTGCAGTCGGATTGGGAGAGGAAAGCAGATTAGCGGCTTGATTTAAGGACTTTACGAACTCACGAGCCGGTTCGAGCCAAGACAATCCTTTTATCTCAAAATTGGTGATTTTTCCGTCTAGCGCAAGTTTTTGAGAAAGTAAACTTTGTTTTTTGGCGGCGTATTCTTCTGTGGATAAAGCGTTCGCTAAATAGACATCAAGTAGTTTTGCTAACTGCGCTTCCGCGCGCATTAATTGCTCTTTTAAAACAATAGCTTCACTTTGTGCGTCCTCTCTCGCTTTATTCTGTTTCCCGTCCAACGCCGCCAAGACTTTTTCGGTGTCTTGGCTCGACAGAGAAACTTTTTGAAGATAAGAAGCGATGTGCTCCATCAAGGCTTCTTCGCGGAGATAATGCTTTTCTTGGCATGGCCCCTTCTTGCGAGTACAGCGATAATAGTTATGGCCTTACGAGGCGCATTTTAAGAGACCGAGAAAAGCAAAATTATTTTTTCTCACATGGTGGAATTTTCCACGCTTACTCATCACTTCTTGGCAAGAATCAAAAAGTTTCTTTGAGATTAACGGCTCGTGTTGTCCCTCATGAATTTCCCCACCATATTTCATTAGCCCCGTATAGAAAATATTTTGTAGAATGCTCTGCACATTGCTCAACGCTATTTCCTTACCGAGATTGCCACGCAAGTCGTGTTTCTTGCACCAATTTGCGAGAGAATGAAGCGTATATGCTCCGGTGGCATACATTTCAAACAATTTCTTTACTTTCGGTGCTTTCTCGCTATCAACATCAACCCCACGAGTTTTAGCGTTGTTTAGGTAGCCCACCGGAGCCAAGCCTGGCCATACGCCATTTCGTATTTTTTGCCGAAAACCTCGCTTCACATTCTCTCGCAAATTATCTACAAAATATTTTGATTGACCAAAAGCGATATTGAGCATGAACAAGCCTTGTGGGGTTGCTTCAAACCAAAAGGTGGGAAATTTGAGGGATTTAATCAAGCCGCGATCTACAAAATGAATAATCTTTCCCCCCATCAACAGAATTGCGAGCTAACCTGTCGGGGTGCCACGAAATGATCCCGTCTGCTTTTCCTCTCTCAATCAATGACAACATTTCTGAAAAACATCGGCTCGAACCATATTTTACGAAATCGTGAATTTGTTTTTACCCCCAAAATTGAATACAAATTAGTCGCGGAGCGAGGCGAGGCGAACCAAGACTCTTTGACTTTTCCTATGTGGTGCAGTATTCTTGAGTTAGTCTGAACGCATTTCGCCGCTTGCGGCGGCGAGGAAGTCTCCCCGCCTGCGTGGCCGAAGCCACTTCGGCGAGGCGAAAGCCCGCGGAAATTCGGAAAGGCGGCGGAGCCGCACCGCTCGAAACCGCAAAAGAACCCGGAGAAAAACATCGGCTCGAACCATATTTTGATTTTTGGGGAAGAAAATTTTTTAATCCTATGAATAAGAAAAATATATTTTTTATTCTCTTCACAATTCTTGTTATTGGTGTATTTGGATGTTTCGCTTTTATTAAGAATCAAACGCCTACTCCACAGACACAGCAAGACGTCTTCTTTTCTCAAGAGGAGTGCGAACAAAAAACTGGAAAAACTTGTAGTCTCCAAATGTGTGATTATGTCCCGCCTGGAAAAACCTTTGAAGAAGTATGCGGAAAGGATTTCAAGAAAGGTTGGGTTCCACAAACCTCTGTTGTAACTAACCAGAACTCGACAAGCGAATCCGCTTGTCAAAGGCTTAATAACGAAATTGAGAATGACTTGACCAAAGCTAATTATTGTCAAAATGCCTCTGATTGTAGCGTCTTGGCTCTGGGAGGAAGCTATGTGGAATTTGGATGCTATCATTTTATTAATAAGGAAGTTGATAAAAATAAATTTTACGCAAAGATGCAAATTTATACTCAACAATGTCGAGCGGCTATTGATAGGTGCGTCCCAGCTCCCAAGCCATCATGTGTTTCTAATAAATGCGCGTTCATAGATAATTAGAGAACTCGTTTATTTATGAATTGCCGCCAAAAAAAAATTTGAAATTGTCAGCGGTGCGGCTCCGCCGCCTTTCCGAATTTTCGCGGGCTTTCGCCTCGCCGAAGTGGCTTCGGCCACGCAGGCGGGGAGACTTCCTCGCCGCCGCAAGCGGCGAAATGCGTTCGGACTGATTCAAGAATACTGCGCCCAGAGGCCCGGGAGCCAACGGCTCCCGGGCCTCTGGGCGCCGGTGGCGGAAGGGAAGAGGCTCTTCGACGACCGAGGTCGGGGACCCGCCGAAGGCGGGTGACCGAGGAAGTCCCCGGAGGTGGGAGCCGGAGGGTATTCCTGCCAGGGGCGCAACGACTTTTCGCCAGAAAAGTCGTTCTCCACTCGCTCACTTACCCCGCCCAGATGATCTGACAGCGGAAATCGCGCCAATGGGTCGATGAGTCTGGCCGTTCGCAATATATCGTGGCGCCGGTACAGTCGGTTTTGTCGCCACGGCTTCCATTGCCACCACAAGACGTGGGGCCTTCATTGCGAAAGCCCCATTCCACAGTGTGGGCGCTCTTTTTCCCCGGATGGTGATTCCGATAGACGCTGTCGGGCCTTGCCTCACGCCGGAGTGAGAGAAAGATGCGCGGATCGCCGGTGAGGATTTTTTCGATCTCGGGGTCGATCCGCAGTAACGTGCGGGTTTCTTTCTCGCGGACCAGCAATCGTTCGACACACGCACGGTATTCCGGCTTGAGCACCGGTAATTGTGCGCTCGTTGGCGTGTACCATCCACCATCTCCGGCAAAGAGCGTCGTCAATTCTTCAGCACTGAACGTATAACCGGCAAGGGCATAGGGGACATTGCGCAAAATGCGCGCCTCCATGGGGGTATGGATGCCGAACTGTTTGACATCGCAGTTCGACTGCATGAGTTGTGTGAATTCGTGAAGGACCGTTTTTTTTGTCGCTGCGTGTGATAGGCCTGATGTGGCGCCTGATACTATCAGCATCGTCAAGAGGCTTTTCACGATGGTGCTCACTCTGTCCATGTATCATCCCTCAGTGTGCTGGCCGGGAATGGTCACAGTCCGATATGCTGCATGCCCTCTTGCCACGGTGCGATCAGCACCTTGCCCACTTTTCGTTTGTGTTGATCCCGACTCAAACAGATGCCTTCACACGGGCCGAAATCGTTGGCAATTCTCTCCAACGATTTGACTTCCATGGGGTCGACATATTCTGCAGACTTGATTTCTATCAATACTGGTGGTTGTCCAGGACGCTCGACGATCAGATCGACCTCCGCATCTTCGTGGGTACGAAAATAGGAAAACCGATAATTATTGCCCCGATACGCACAGAGGCGGGCAATTTCCAGAATGATAAAATGCTCAAATGCATCCCCATACGCGTAGGTTTGGGGTAGAAGATTGACCGTCAGGGTGCCGTCGAGCGCGCGCTTGACGCCGGTATCACAGAAGTAGAATTTTGGGGCTGTTGTCTGGCGTTTTCGCACAGAACGATGGTATGCAGGTAAGAGAAAACCGGCAAGGGTATCTTCAAGGATTTGATAATAGGATTGCACTGTTTTTGTGTCAGTGCCGATGTCTCTTCCAATTTTGGAAAAATTCAGGATTTTCCCGTTACCTTGTGCCGCAACCTCCAAAAAAAGTGCAAAAGGTTCGAGCTTGCGGATGATTTGTTCATTCCAGATTTCCTCCTTGAGATATGTGCGCGCATATGCCTCAAGGAATAATCGTTTGTCCACGGGCGTGTCGTATGAAAAAACTGCAGGGAGCGAGCCATATTGGAGAATGGCAGTGAGATCGAATGACGGACCAATCTCTCGATGTGTGAGTGGAAACAGGTAATAGACAAAGGCCCGTCCCGCTAATAAATTGGCCGCACCACGGCGCAATTTTCGGGCGCTCGACCCCAAAAGAATAAATTGCAGTGGATGGCCTTCCCTCTTGGATCCCTCGATTTGTTGATGCACGAGATCGAGTAATTTTGGCAGTTTTTGGACTTCGTCTATCACCACACGGCGCAGTCCCGGGCCTGCACCATGCATTCGCTCAATAAGATACTGTGGTGACTTGAGGAGCCTGGCCTCTTCCTCTGGATTTAAGAGATCAAAAAAAAGCGTTTTCTGAGTCACATAATGCTCGATAACATAGGTTGATTTGCCTGTTCCGCGGGCTCCAAAGAGAATAAAACTATTTATTTTCGATGGGTTGAGTGTCCTTTCAAACATGATCCAGTATGTTGGCAAAATTATGGAGTAATGTCAACATCCGGTTTTTTTCATGCTGTTCACTCCCATCGCTCTTCCCTCGAGGCGACCCGAGATCACGATTCGCTGCTCATTGCAACTGGATGACCGCATTCTCCGTCCAGTCGGCGACATAGAGTTGCTTTTGGAGCGGATCGAACGTGATGGCCCATGGCCGATTGAGCCGAGCATGCGAGGTGTCGCCGAGGCGAACCCCTTTTTCCCCGTCAGCCCCGACCAGGAGCTGCATGGAACCGGTCTGTGGGTCGATCGAGAAGATGGCCGGGAAGCCGAGCAGCGTCCCGACATAGAGGCGCTCGCCATCCGTGGTAATGGAGCGCGGACCGGTCGGGAAGTTCTTGACGATTGTGCTGACCGTCATGGTCTTCAGGTCGAGTGCGCGGAGTCGTTTCCCCCAGATCTCGGTGATGTAGAGCGTGTCGCCCTGCACGAGGAGTCCGCCTGGTGCGTCAAAGCGGGCGGCACTACAGGCGCCATCGGCCTTCCCTTCTTCCCCGGGTGCACCGCAGATCGTCTCGACCATGTGGGTGACCTTGTCGATCCGGCGGATGACATGGTTGTACCAGTCCGCCGCATAGATAGCCTGGGCATCGACTGCGATACCGAGGTAGCCTTCAAAAAGGGCCTCGTTCCCTGGACCGTCCTGATATCCGTGATCAAACGGCTGGCCGGCAACAAGTGCCGTTGATCCATCGGCATGGATCTGCACCACATGGGCTTTTCGTACTGCATACACGGTCGAGCCATCGACGGCGAGTTCATCAAAGCCCTGGTGAATGAGTGTCGTTACCTCTTTGGTGACCGGATTGATTTTGCGCAGCGCATTCATCTGTGCCACAAGGAGATCCTTCCCCATCATGGCGATCCCCGACGGTTTCCAGAATGTGGCGGTGGCACCGATCCCGTCATGATCCCCTTCATGGAGCGGGAGGCCTGCCACGAGATGACACTTTTCCTCGAAGACATTGCAGGCCCGGATGCTGAAGTTATAGGTGTCGGCCACATACATGGTCCCGTCCACATAGGCGATCCCCTCCGGGTAATGGAACCGCGCGGTCTGCAGATCGTCCACGGTGTTGGCAACCCCTTTGTCAAACGGTTCGCCCAAGAAGACCTTGACCGATTCATCGAGCATGGAGATACCGCTGATATGGCTGCTGGCGCTGTTGCTGACAAAGACGATGGGATACGCGCAACTCAAGCCGGTCGGCTCAAAGAGCCGTTGTTCCATGGGGAGATCCTCGGCGTCTTTGGTCATGGCGAGCGTGTCGACACCATGCGGGAGATCGAGTGAGATGACGCGCACGGCGTCATTGCCGGAATCGGCAACGATCAGCCGGCCGCCGCAGATGGTCAGTGCCTCCGGCTGCTCGAAGAGCGCCTCGGTGCCGAAGGGGTCGTCCTGATACCCGCTCTGCTCCTCGGTGCCGGCGATCAGTGTGACGGTACCTCCACTCACCTTGTAGATCGTATGCTGGTTGTAACACGCGGCAAAGAGGTCATCGCCGGATTTGGCAATCCCGGAGATCCAGCACCCTGTGTGGATGAAGATCGTGTCGATCAATGTGTCGGTCGACACATCGAAGACCGCAATGCTATTGCCGCTATAGTGTCCCGCGTAGAGGATATTCCCGTCAATGAGCATCCCCCATCCGTTGACGGCCGAGACATTCTGTACGGACGCCGACGGCGTACCGCTGCCGGAGGTATTCGGCAGCGCCGCAAGATTCGGCCCACTGCTGACGAGGGCCTGTCCCTGAAGATTCACTTTTCGCAGTGTGTAGTTGTAGAGATCGCCGATGTAGAGATGGGTCCCATTGACGGCCACTGCGCGCGGCTGATTGAATCGTGCCTCAATCGCCGGCCCCTCCTGACGCCCATCGCCACCGAGCTGTCCCGCGAGATGAATGGCGCGGTCAAATATGCCATCGCAGGCATCGCCGACACTGTCCTGGTTGTTGTCCTCCTGTTTGGCGTTTGGAACGTAGGGACAGTTGTCTTTCGCATTGACCACACGATCGCCATCCCAATCCGGATCGCAGATGTCGCCGATCTTGTCGCCATCGAGGTCTTTCTGATCGGCGTTGGCTGTGAACGGACAATTGTCGTTCGCATCGGCAAGGCCGTCTTTGTCTCCGTCTGGCGGGGGAGCGGGCGGCAGTGCCTCGACGGGCGTGCTCCCTTCAGGCACGGCGCTCGTTTCCGTCTCGGTTGAGGATGGCGTCGCCGTTGCTTCTGCGGCGTCTGGTGTAGAGGCCGTCGTCTCTTCCGTGGCGTTTGGTGTGGAAGTCGTTGCCTCCCCCGTGGCTGCGGTCTCTGTGATTGGCGTACTCGATGCGGTGACCTCCTCTGTGGCCGTGGTGGTCTCCGGATCGGTCTGTTCCGCTGCTGTCGTCGTCCCGGTCGTGTTTTCCTCTGCCGTTGCGGATGATGTGGCGGTGTCGTTCATTGGTCCGGAGGCTGCGAACGAATCCGTGACAGGGAGGGGCGCGGCATCCGTTGCTTCACCCGTATCCGTTGCTTCATCCGTGTCATCCGCACCGGCTGCATCGGCAGGGGGCGGAGTCGTCATCTCTTCGTCGCTTGTCGCCGATGCCGTCATGTCGTTTGCGGTCTCTGGCGCTGGCGCGTCCTCCTCAGCGGGTTCGGCAGTGTCTGCGGTTATTTCCGCAGCAGAGGCCGTGGCATTCTCTTTCGATGCGCCTGCTCCATTACCGGCATTGGAACTCCCCCCAGAACACCCGATCCAGAGGATCATGGTACTGAGGAGGAGGAGCTGGTTGGTTGTGTTGCTGATGATGTTGCGTGATCGGTCCATGAGATCCTCCCCTGTGTGAACGCCCGATGCCTCAAGGATACTGCAAGGGACATGCCACAAAATTTTTATGTAAAATCAACATATTGTATAGTGCTTTCCGGGTCAAATTCTACTGCATCTTCTCAATCTGACAGACGCTTTTTCTCATCTTGCGACATGGCGCAACGATGCTATGTCCCCCACATGGTCAAACGGTTTACCAAACGGAATGAAGGATTTTGTTGCCTCCACTGCGGGGGAGAGGTCCCTGCGGGGAGTCATGGGACGATTCGGAATCACTGTCCCTCCTGTCTCTACTCCCAACATACCGACATCGATCCTGGTGATCGTGCGGCGACGTGTCGCGGATTGATGACGCCGGTCCATGCGTACTATTTGTCCGGCACGATTACGCTCGTACATCGCTGTGCGCGATGCGGATTCGAGCGGGAGAACAAGATCGCGCAGGCCCCTGGTGTGGCCCCGGATGATCTGCCACGGGTCTATGCGTTGATGCGCGAGAGTGCCCATACCGCGCCGGTGCGGTAAATGTCACAACACGCGGGAAGAAAAGAGGCGTTGCTCAGCGGCCCGAAGTTTGGCGTCCTCTGCGGCATCGAGATTGCGCATGGCATCGTTCATCCACGTGGCAAAGAGTGTCCAATCGCGGATATCGCCCTCTGGAGTGAAGACGTTCCTGGCATCGAGCGAGGTGTTTCCCCATCGTTCATCGGGAAAATGGGTCGTGACGATCTCCACTTGGTCCTGCATGATCGGTCGCAGTCTCTCTCCGGCCTCGGTCCGTAAATAGGTCTCGACATGGGCCTGCCGCTCGGCGGTGGTCTGATCCGTTCGGCCCGCCGCTTTCCAGACCGGGGCAAGGGCCGCGGTGAGGAGGACCGTATTGCCGATATACCGGAGGTGCTGCAGTGTCGGATGGTGTGCGCGGGTAAAGTCGCGCAGCCGCGCACGGCTGTCGCCCAGCATCCGCTCCACCTCAGTGGGGTCCCACGGGCTCACGCCCGTGGCACCCTGCGCGTAGGGTTCCAGATGATGTGCCAGAGTGGCCAGCCGCTGCCGGATGGCCCGCTGCAGTGGCCCCGCTGCTCGCGCCTTCTGCCTCGAGTCTCCCCTCGGCATCAACGGTAAAGACCTTGAGGCGATCCTTCTCCGGCATCTCGGTCTCGAGGTGTGCCAGCCGGGCAATACACGTTTTCATGGCGATCCCCTCGGGTGTGGTCAGTTGGGCCGCGATATATCCCTGGATCGCGGTGTCGTCAGTCGCATTGCCGGCAATCGCCGACGTATACCATTCGGCAAAGGCCGTCTCGATCCGCCGGGCATATTCCTGCTGCAAAAATTGTGGGGCATCGAGCGTAAACCACCGTATCAGCGTGGACCAATCATCGACACGGGCATGGGCGTCGTAGAGCGTGGCCGCATGATATCCGTCACCAAAGTCGATCACCCCGCGGGCGTCGATTGCGATCTGCTCCCGCATCAGTGTGCGTGCGGTGGTCCCTTCCGTCGAGTGGAGCCGGGCCTCAAGCGTCTGAGTTGGGTCAACGCCTGCGAGCTGTGCATCGACGTACCACGTGGCAAGGATTCTCCCCAATGCGGCACTATTCTGGTGATAGCTCTGCTCCAGCCAGGTGGCGACCGAGGCCGGTGTCCCCGGTGTCGTGTCGCCGGCACGCGTCTGCATGAATTCCGCCTCGGCATCGGCGGTAAAACGGGCGTCCACCGCGGCAGCGACCAATTGCGCCAGGGCGGTGGCATTCTTGGGGAGCCCCGTCGTGGCATCGAGCAGGGCAAACGTTCCCGTGCGATCACGGCCGTTCGGAGGATCCAATTGCGCGGCAAGCGCCTCTGGCACGGCACGACGATCATCGATGGCATAGTGGAAGAACTGAGTGATGGTGGGGTCGAGCTCGTGACGTACGAGCATCTGGAAAGTTTCCGTCGCAGCCCTCTCCCGGAGGACCGGCGCATACGCGATTGGTGCCGAGGCGGCCGTCTGGGCATACAGATCGCGCGCCAGTTCGTCTCGTGCGCGATCCGTCCAGAATGCCACAGACTCGCGCAGTGCGTCCATGGCCTGCAGATCTATCTCAGCGGGCCCCTGCATGAGGCGTGCGGCCTGTCGCGTATTCTCATCATCCCGTCCCCAGATCAGATGTGGATTCATCACCGTCAGTTCGGTTCGGGCGCGCGCACGGACTGCGGCATCTGGGGAGAGACTGACGGTGTTGAGCCGGTCGCTGGCAAAACGACGGAACGCGCGCTTATGTGCGTCATTCTCTCCGAGCCCGATCGTGCGGGAGAGGTCCCCCAGCGCTCGGTAGTACGCGGCGTCCGCGACGATCGCCTCGCCATCCGCGCGTCCCGCCTCCCGGGCAAGCGTATGAAAGTAGTCGCGCCGACGTGAGGCCATCTCGTGATAGTGCATGATTTCCGGGTTGGCCGTGGTTCTGGTCTGCTCAGCATGCGCCTCCTCCTGCTGCGCCATGCGGCCGGCGTCCGCATATTCGATCTCGCTCCGCAGCCAGGCCTCGGCAAAGGCCGCCCGGCGGTCCGCCAGGATGGCCTCGCGGCCGCCGAGCCACGCAAGGAGCCGTTCTTCAGCCCCTTCCGCAATCACACGCATCCCGTGCTCCAGTGTGGGACTCCCAAAGGGGAGCTCACGGAAATCCTCATCAAAGAGATCGGCAATGGCCGCCGCCGCCGGATGGATGCGGAACGTTTCGAGCGAGCGGATCAGATTGTAGAGATTCTGCTCCGCTCGATCGACCGACCGGTCGTACGCCTGGAGCCTGGCGGGGAGCTCGACCCGTTCGAGAGAGCCGTCGCGGATCCGTGCAGCCCAACTCTTCTCCGTCCCATCCCCATCTTCACCATCGATCAGCACGGCCTGCAGTCCCCCCTGCAGTTGTTGCAGAAAACCCTTCACGTTGTTCGCGGCCTGATACCAGACGTGCGTGGCCATGGCCGCGCGGGTCTCTTGTTCCATTTTCCACCCCAGCCAGAGACCGATCTGATCGCCTGCATCGACCAACGGTGTCATGAATGTCCCACCGGCATAGGTGTCGTCGATAAAGGTCTTGCCAATGCCGGCCCACCGAAAGGTACCGAGAACCGTCCGTGCGCTCCCCGAGAATTTGGCGGCCGGGCCGAGCATCTGGTCGGTCGCCGTGTGGGCAAAAGTGCTATACGAGGTTGCGGCATTGCCATAGACGAGCCAACTCCTCGTCATGGAAAGGATATCGGCGCCGAATCCGGCCCCGGAAATGGCCCCTGCTGCGCGACCGAGCACGGCGACGAGACCTCGACTTGCCATGAATCGGGTCATCGCGCCTTTGGTCCCGAGGTCGGCAATCTGCTCGGTAAAGAATCCGAGCAGGCCGACCGTACTCTCCACCCAGGTGTTGGTATCGACCACGGTGACGCCATCGACGACGCGCGTGTTTTTTCCGGGGATCAGGGCCGTCCAGAGGCGCGACCAGAGGAGATCACGCCCCATCTTCGGTTGAAACGGCGTCCCCACAATGGTGCCGATGACTCCGGCGGTGCCATGCCCGAACTTCGCAAGGATCCCCTTCCCGGCGGGGGTCAGATTCCGTCGGCCAACCTGCCAGAGCGAGGATCCCAGGCCATGCTGCCGGGTGAGGATGAGGTTCCCACCGAGATGGGTTATGACTCGGCCATTGGCCCGTCGCCAGACCATCCGTCCGGCATCGGCCAGATTATTCGTGACCGGCGCGACCACATGGGTCGAGCCGACAATAAAGGCAAAACGTGCGGCCGGATCCTTGATGTCGAGCAGATCGGCGATCTTTTCAAAACCGATCAGGGCTCCGATACTCGCGGCAAGGCGTGGGCCATGCTCGGCAGCATAGTTTCTCACCGTATCCGCCAGGAGGGCACGGACCTCGGGGTGATCGAGGAGGAGCGCGCGAATGCGCGTTTCCAAGATATCGGGCGGAATCCGCTCCGCATACCGTTCGTAAATCGTGAGAGGGTCATATCTGCCGCCAGGGCCGGTCAGTGGGAGGATTTCGGCGATGCGGTCATGGGGCAATCGGGCCGTGTCGGCCGCGCTCCGCAACTCTCTATCGAGCGCTGTGAGGGCGCGTTCAATCGCTTCCGGGCTCGGTTCGGGAGTCGCCTCAGGCGCAGCTCCGGCTGGCCCCTCCTGATAGCCGTCGACCGGGGCCTCTATCGGATCCGGGAAGTGATCGGTATTTGCCCCCCGTGGTGCTGGCGCAAAATCCGGGACGACATTACGCCCGAACACGGTCTGGGCGGCCTTCTGCGCAAGTTCCAGCAACAACGGTGGCATGACGACACCCCTCCATAACTATGATCGGAGGGTGAGACCCCGGAAGTTGCGTCTGACAGACCGGGGAAGAGCGACCTATCCACTGGTATTTTTTGAGCTATTTATTGTCATCATCTGTTGACTTTGACTATGACCCAAGAATGATGGTAAAATTTGGCCCATGATCCATAGGTCGATTAACCTATCGCAATCACAGTCATTTTTCATTTTTGGACCCCGAGGAACAGGGAAGTCAACCCTGTTGGAACACCGTTTCGCCGTTGGGGACACGGTCGTTTTCGATTTACTCAACGTCGAACTGGCAGATGAACTGATCAGTTATCCCAATAATCTGTTGAAACGGCTGGCACCCTATGCCGGCAAGCGACCATGGGTCATCATTGATGAAGTGCAGAAAGCGCCACAGCTTTTGGATCTTGTGCATAAGCTCATCAGGGAAAAGGCATTCAAATTTGCACTCACGGGTTCCAGTGCGAGAAAATTAAAACGGGGAGCCGCGAACCTGCTGGCCGGGAGGGCTTTTGTCTACCATTTATTCCCGCTGACAGTGACCGAACTCCAGGAGAAATTTGTCCTCGATGCAGCGCTCAAGTTTGGGACCCTTCCGGAGATTTTCCACTTTGCACACGACACCGATAAAGCCAATTTCTTGAAAGCGTATGCAGAGACGTATCTCAAGGAAGAAATCATCACAGAACAAATTGTCCGCAATCTGCCGCCATTTCGGCGATTCCTCGACGTTGCCGCGCAAATGAACACTGGGGTGATCAGCTATTCGAATATTGCAAAAGATATTCATTCCGACCCGAAAACGGTGAGTGGATATTATGATATATTGGAGGACACCCTCCTTGGCATCAGGTTGCCCGCGTATCATCCATCAATCCGTAAACAACAGAAGCAGGCCTCGAAGTTTTACCTCTTTGATACAGGTGTTGCCCGCGCATTGGCCGGACAGGTTGATTATGATCTGATCCCAAAGAGTTTTGAATATGGGCAATTATTTGAGGCATTTGTGATCAATGAACTGCATCGTCGTTTGTCCTATCAAAATAAACAATTCAGACTCTCCTACTTGCGCGTCCACGAAGATCTCGAGATTGATGTCATCATAGAGCGCGGGACATTCGCCCCGATACTGGTGGAAATCAAATCAGCCAGCAAGGTGGATGAACGGCATGCCAAGGGCCTGATGACGTTGGGCGGTGATTTTCACTCATCAAGGCAATACCTGATCTCAAACGACCCCGACGTCAAACGCTTCTCCCAGGTCCTGGCCTCTCCCTGGAGGGAGGGACTGGAGCAGATCGTGGCGGAGGAATGAGGGAAGAAAAGTACTTGTCATATTGACAAATATTGTGCAATATTACATCAGCTTTATGCATCATCGCAAACGCCACATTCTCAAAATTCTCTCCAGACGAGCCAAAATCTTTCCGGTGGTTGGCGTTGTGGGACCGCGTCAAGTCGGCAAAACCACCTTTTTGATGCAGGAATGGAAGACGAGGATCCAGGCCCAATATATTACCCTGGATAAATCGGACACGGTCAAGCGTGCCAAACGAGAGCCGGAAAATTTTTTGCTCTCCGCATCGGATGATCTGGGCAAAAAACTGATCGTTGATGAAGCGCAAAAGGTCCCGCAACTGTTCGATTCGATCAAGTCCATTATTGACGAACGGCGACGCGTCGGTCAATTCACCCTCTCCGGTTCTGTCGAATTCTCCGATAAATCCGGCGTCCGTGAATCGCTGGCCGGTCGCATGGGTCTGTGCCGTCTCTATCCCATGACGCTGAGCGAGTTGGCGCAGAAGCCGTTGCAAACTCCATGGGTGAAAGGGTGGAAGGGGTATCGATCGCACGTGACGGCCCGAGATATTGACCACTGGCTGAAGCGGGGCGGCATCCCGATATTTTGCTCTTTGCATAATGAAACAGAAATGCAGCTTTCCGTGCAAGGCTGGCTGGAAGCGCTGT
This sequence comes from Deltaproteobacteria bacterium, assembly GCA_016183065.1. Classification (GTDB taxonomy): domain Bacteria; phylum UBA10199; class UBA10199; family JACPFF01; genus JACPFF01. The sequence goes on from JACPFF010000011.1 coordinate 62,986, forward strand.
GCTATCGTGATTTACAGCAGCTCAAAGGGGCGCGTTTGGACGGCGATGTTGCCATGGCGATCCTGAGCGCTATTGCACGTAATCCGACGCTCAATATCAGCACCGTTGCTCGAGATGCGGGGGTGAGCAGAAATGCGGTTCAGAAGCATGTGGCCGCCCTTGAAGCCCTTTTTCTTCTCTACCCCTTGCCATCCTTTAACAATCGGCGAGCGGCGCCCGACTATGTTTTTTTTGACGCGGCCCTTCTCCGGTATTTTTTGGGCAATCGAGATGACGCGTTTGTGCGTCATCAGACGCTCAGGACGCTCGTGGTGAACGAGATTTTGGCTCAACATGAATATAACGGGGAGAGTCGTCCGGGGGTGTTTGTCTACCGTTCACGCGGAGGAGCTGAAATCGATCTTGTCATACAGGATCAGAAGAAAACATTGGGGATCCAACTCAGTATCACCAGTGACATTGCTCCGTATGCCCTCCGGGGCCTCAAAAGCTTTCTTGGAAAGCAAAGACCAGCCCAAGGGATAGTGTTGGCGCCGGTGACCGAAGCATTCACAGCAGACGGAGTCCCTATTATCCCCTGGACACATATCGGATGAACTCTGCACGCTCCCGTCTTTCCCGGACATAAGAGGCGTCAGTCTCGCGAAAGCGGGGACCTCCACGCAACTTGGGGGTTGGGGGGACCGATACCAGTGACGAGGGGTGAAAACCCCCTTCTCTGTGCTATACTGAAGTCTCTGATGGGGTGAGCCATGGTCTTGGGTATTGGCGGGATCGACAATCCGTATGGGGGCTGGGGCTTTGGCGACTACGCCGCCTTTGCCACGGCCGCGTCGCCGACCTTCAGCTGGTTTTCTCCCTGGACCAGCGCCATTGCCGATCTTCCCAACTCGTGGGCCACGGACCTCTACACCTCCGGGAGTGTGGCGGGCTCGTTCATTGGCGCCGTCACCGGCTTTGGATTTTCCCCCGCCGGATGGCTGGCCGCGGCGGTTATCCCGTGGATCCCCTTTGTGAACGCCTATCGTCCCGGTCGGCTCTGGTTTTCCCCGCAGGTGCCCGTCTACCAGCAGCGACCACAGGCGCATCAACGGCGGGGGTCGGAGTCCATGAAAACCCCGCGCTGGGAAGAGGCCGGGGAGATCCCGGGCTATGACTCGGTCCCGGACAAGATCCCCGGTGAAGCGGGGACCGAAGAGGGAGAGGCCAAGGCGGGGAGCGGGAGCGAGAGAACGAAGGACCCCAACCAATTGACCGACCCCAAATATGGGGCCTGGCAGGCTGGGGACGTTGGCAAGGCCAAGGCCCTCAAACAGGCCGTTGGAGGCGTGAGCGCCAGGAATAAAGCGAACTGGAGCATCGGCGTGACGTTTGGGACCAAAGGGTCAAAGGCCGGCCAAGTCAGTATCACCGCCCGACCGAAGTCTGCAGCTCCCACGACCGAGGAGGTCAAAAAGGTCCGTGGGGCCTTGAACGCCGCCAAGAAGCGCCATGGCGAAGGGCTCGAGGTGCAGATCGCCGTCACTACCACGCCGCCGACACCGAAGGCCGCGGGAGGAGCCGCAGCGACCGAAACGGCGGGTGCGGGGGGAGCGGCGGCGGCTCCTCCTGGTGAAACGGGGGCGACACCCACAGAGGTTGGTTCCGGGAAAGGCTACAAGATTATGCAGACTGGCAATCAGGTGACCGTGACATTTAGTGATCCTGCATTAGTGAATCCCGCGACTGGCGATCAAAAAATGGCACGAAGCAACGCTATTACGAAAGGAAAAGAGTACGTCAGGAGGAATTCTGGAACCAGCTACGGTGGTCCTAATTTGTAATCACCTCCTTTTGTTCCTTTGAGAGTATTTTCACGCAACTTGAGCCTCTTGGCCTGCCGATCATTTCTGTAGGGAGGAGTATCGTCCATGGCTGGACCAAGTTCAACTGGCGGAACTTCTGGAGCACCGTCACCACCATATTCGCCACCGGAATTGCCAAAAGTGGGCACTGAATTCCCGGTCTGTCTTCCCGAGAGCATTCAGGGACTCTCCGCAGAGCGGCTTGCCGATATTCAAAAAGGTGACGGTTTCGCCGAAAGTCTTGGGTGGAAAGAGAAAAATTTTGATCCTTACCTGACAGGAGATAAGTACTGGCCAGACGCCTTTACCGCAGGAAAAAAAATCGCGCGCCAGTGGACACAACTGGACAAGGGAACCCGTCGAGGAATACCCGGCAAGATCACGGAATTTGTCGCTGGCGCCCTCGTAGAGATGCCCCATCTGGATGCATCACGTGACCAAGAACAATGGTTTTCGCCGAATGGCATCTGGCGTGTTCCTTTTTGGCCTGCCAAACAGGGAGGGCAGATCATCCGGTATACGTTTACGGCCGACGAATATGAGTTCATGACGATGATGTGGGGAGGGCTTGATGCTGCCTCGGCATTGAAAGGGCATGTGTGTAAGATCCCGACCAGTCATGGTAACGAATTCGTTGCCAATAGCATAGCCATCAATCAACTTTGGCAGATGTTCTCTTCTCAGCAGCTGCCTGAAATGCCACGCAGTTTTGCCGCCTTTGCCGATCCCTACAAATCGAAAATCGGCACAAAACTGCCGAAGGAGTTGTCAGTGGCCGAAGTGACCGCCGCCAACTCTCCGTGGATTCCAGTGGCCGTGCTTCATCCGGATGAGTCCCTGATGATGGCCGGAGATATCGGCCGGTTGAGAAAACAGGAAGGGTACAATGTCCTCGATGTGGAAGTGAGCGACGACGTTATCTTGACCAAGTTTCGCCCCCTGGAGATCGACACCGCGAATGTCTACGAAGGTGCCCCCGGGGCACGGAAGTTTCGTTGGGGTGCGATTACACCCAAAGACATTAAAGACATTGATGAAGAGGGTGACAATGCGTTGGGCGCGCCCCATTTTCGTGTCTGGTGCATGCGGCGTGATATGGGGAGCGAGAAGCTCGCCGCACTGAAGGAATCGCTAGAACAGCACAAACAGGCGCTCCAGAAGGAGGGTAAGTTTGATCAGGCAGAGCGCCTCGA
>JACPFF010000010.1 GCA_016183065.1 Deltaproteobacteria bacterium
ATCCGGCTTGAGAGGTCACAGGGTGCACCGGCAAGAGCAGCCTGTTGACAACCTGTTAGGGGACACTCTGTCGCAGCGCTAAGAGGCTTATGCGCCCCTGACCTGAGAGCGCTGCGCAGCGGCGTCGAGGTGGGCGGCACTGTCGGTGGACGCGATGGTCTCCGCTGGGCAATCCGCCACGACATTCGTACTGATGGGCGTTGTCGTCATCCACTCCACCACCACACGCGGGACTGGCTTGGGGCACAGCGTCACGCCCAAGTCGCGCACAGCCTCGTGTAGTGATGGCTTCCAATACTCCGCTGTGCACAGCACGAGGTACGGCACGCCGTGGGCCCGTAAGCGGCGGACGATGGTCACACCATCCACTGCACTGTTGTCGAAGTGGTAATCGACGATCACCGTGCTGGGCGGATGCGTGGTGTCCTTGGCCGCGGGGGAGTCCGCATATTCCTCCCAACATGTGAATCGCTCGCACATCACGTCCCGCTCCCACAACAGCATCCGCCATTGTTCTCGCATCCCCGGATCGTCATCGAGCACGAGCACCAGGCTCCCTTCTTCCACCGGAATCGTGACGACGGTCGATTCCAGCAATGTCGCCGGGACGGTGAGCGTGAATGTCGTGCCCTGACCGACGACCGATGCGACTGCGAGCGTTCCCCCATGGGCCGTGACCATCTCCCGCACGACCGTCATCCCAATCCCATGCCCGTCCGCTTTTCCCTCTGTGTGGCCACCCTGAAGGATCTTCGCCATCGTGGCTTCGGTCATCCCGGGGCCGGTGTCGGCCACACGCACCAGCACGCGATCCTGTTCCACGGCCGTCCCAATCGTCAGCTGCTTGTCCCGGTGCGCCGCGCCATTCTGCATCGCCTCCAACGCGTTCTTCATCAGGTTCCCCAAAGCCCGCGTCCACCCCGACCGATCCCCACGCCACACCAACGCCTCGGTGTAATATGCCTTCACAAAGGTCACGCCGTTCCCCAACGCCTGCGCCTGAAATTCTCCCACCAACTCATCACACATCTTGTGCACCGCAAACGGCGAGTGGACCGGCGCAACCGCGAGCGCTTGCTCGCCCACCGGCGCCGAGGCTCGTGTGTGCAACAGATCATTCGCAATCTCCCACAGCCGCTGACACCCGAGCTGCAACAAATTCACTGCCTGCCCGCAACGCCCCTCCCGCCCTACCTCTTCCCCCAAAATCCGCCCCGCCACCTGAATCGACGACAACGGTGACCGGAGATCATGGGCGACTTGCGTGGCGAGCCTGGTGCACTCGAGCTTTTCTGCTAATTGTCGTTTTTCCGCCTCGGCGGCCCTCAACCTGAGCAATATGTCATCAAAAGTCTCTTGAATAATGCTGAACTCTGCAACACGGTTCTCTGTCACACGATCTTTGGGGCTTGGAGAGTCCGATGCACATTGTTGAAAGTGCCGCAGCAGGCCATGCACGTCATGACAAATGTACTTCCGATAGTAAAAGAGCAGTGCGGCGAGGTTGGCGAGAAACGCGGCGATGAGCAGCAGCCCAATGCGCCACAGCCAGGTGAAGTGTTCGCGTGTGTGCGGGACTTGCACGGCCGCTATTTCCTTCACCAGATACCCATACAGCGCGTCATCATGCCCGATGGGGACCATGCCGACGACCGTTCCATCTGTTTTTTGGCAGCTCGTTGCAGTACGTGCGTCCACAGGAGGACACGGTTGGCTCCATAGCACATTCGCCACATATGCGGAGATTGCTTCTTTCCCCAAAAAGACGATTGATTGCAGATTTTCCAAATGGAGCAACTTGAAGAGCAAGAGATCTCGGGCTTCCTGATCCCCGAGTAGTGATTGCAGAATAAGCTCTTCATGGGTTTTCTGATCAATGGATCGCGCGCGCTGGACAATTTCGGAGCGCAATTCTCGGGTATTCCTTCGTTGTTCAATGAGGAACACGCAGGCGAGCAGTACCAGTTGTACGGCGAGTAAGATGGATATTGGCCGTACTCGTCGATAAAGATGATAAATGACTTGGTATGGCGGGGACGGAACGCGCGGTTGAACTCGACACCGGTAATCCCAGAGAATTGAACGTCCTGCACTGCTGCCAGCAACTCAGTCCCGGTAACGGCCACGATTTGGCCCGTGCGCGTATCGATGTGCGATGCGAGTTCCAATACATAACGGACCGCATCATAGGCCAGGGCGGAAATCGCCATTGGCTCCACATGGTATTTCATACGATATTCTGCTGCGAAGGCCACAAATCGTGGATCAGGGTCGTCCGAGGTCTCCATGCGGGAAAAGTACGCGGTCAGCGGGCGATGATCGAGCAACTCACTGAAAGCCGGATGCGCCGCCGTTCCGAAGTAGAGCGTGCCGAAAAAGATGGGGAGGTTTTCGCCGTGGTGATAGTCGTACAGCGCAGCGGCCGCCGCCGCAGCGATAGGTGACCGAGTGAGTATGAAAATTGAATCGTAGGGCGGTGTATATTGGGCCAAGAGTGCGGCGGCGGAGAATCCGCTTTCCAAGAGGCTGATCTGCGCGACTCGAGCGCCTAACGCGGTAAGTGCAGAAGCATACGCATCTCGATATGCCAACAGATCCGCACTATCCACGCTGGTAATAAGAAGGCTATTGTTAAACTGATGACCTTTGTCGTGTGTCATGAAGTGCATCAGTGTGTTGACGAACGACACGACCGGTGGTTGCAAACTCGTCAGCAGTGGCGCTGCTGCGAGCGTTTCATTCAGGCGTCCATACAGAGACACAATCAGCGGATGTGACTTGTCGGCCAGTGATTTGACCGCCATGAGGTCATTGGTCGTATCGAAACCGACGATGACCCCACACAGATCTTGCATCATCTCTTTGAACGCGGTGATCGGCGCGAGCGGCATAGGATCATAATAATGTTGGCGCAGATCCACGGTAATGGTCTGGTTGGAGCGCGATTCTAAGCCGAGCTGTGCGCCCTGGTAGAATGCTTCCCCATAAAGTTTTTTGACCTTCACGTTGCCGCCGGTAAGGCAGATACGGAGCTGGGCAGTTGCTGTGGCAACGGGCGGAGCGAGGAGAAGCAACCCCAACAAGAACAGCAGGGTGGCGCGTCGGGGCGTCATGGCTGCTCCTCGAGAAACTTCACGAGGAGATCGACAAAGCGGTCCGGCTCTTCGAAATGGGGATAGTGGCCTGAACCGGGCAATATGGCATAGGGCACGCCGGCCGATATTGGGGGAGTTTCGCCGCCCATCAGGAAATCATGAAAGCCATTCACGAGAAGTACGGATGTCGGCAGCGCGCGAAAGTCAAATTCCCCGAGTGGCCCCGTCATTTGATATAAGCTGTCGGCAACCGCCCGCATGACAGTGTCATTTTCTTTGACTGCGCTCTGCTGTTTCACACCTTCGTACCACTGCATGGCCTCGAGGTTTCCCCAATAGAAGCGGTTTCTTTTCTCTCGGAACCGCATCCGCGCGATGATCTCCCTGTGTGCCGCGAGGAATGGATTGGTCTCTGTGCCAACGGTCGGTCTGATCTGTGCGTAATCATCCGGTTGGTCGAGTTTCAGCAGCAGCAAATCCATGAGGAGTGAGCGGACCCTGGAGAGTCGTTGATCAAGCGCCCGCCCGACAAACACGGCCTTTCTCACCAACTCCGGATGTTGTCGCAACGTGTCGTAAAGGAGCCAAGAGCCGTAACTGTGCCCCAGGAGTGCAATCGGTGCGGTATCGTCGGTGGCTCCGAGTGTCCGCACAAGGGCTGCGAGGTCGTCAATATTCCCCTGATGGCTCACAGACGCGGAGGGACCGCTGCGGCCACAGCCGCGCTGATCGTAACACACCCAGCCATACGGCATTCGCTCGTGGTACGCGGGAAAGGTCGTGAGGGCCGCTTCAAAGTAGGCACTGTGGCTGCCTGGGCCACCGTGGACGAACAGGATATGTCCTTTCGAGCCACACTCCGGTGTGTAGGTCGTCATGTACAGTCCGTGCATTGTTCTGTATGCAACGCGCAATGCCATACCGATCCTCCGCTGTGGTGGACGCTCTGAGCATCAAGCGGCACCGCTTCGAATGGCACACGCATGCCGTGTTCCCTGTGGTCGTCGCGGGCTGTTCACGTTGGAAAGGGAAATCACCATAAGTTTATTCACACATGCCATCGGGATGATGGGCCCACGTGGCGGGGCCGTCGGCGAAGTAGGGGCCGATCTGGGTGGGAGCGGTGGTGAGAGTGAAGCGGGCGACGCCTTTGTGCACAGACGGGGCGTGTGCCGCACGGGAGCTGTCTACGAGGCCATGATGCACAGTGATGCTCCGTAGTCCGATGCAATGCACGCGTCAAGTGCGATCGCCGCGGGTCATAAGGGTGCAGAGACCCACCATGAATCATCAAATTGAATCAAATCGCCCAAGTGTGCCACTTTCCGGAATGCAGTGCACCGAAAACAGGTTTTCATTTCGTCGTGTAATATTTTGTGCAAAAAAATCCGCGGAAATCAATCGCATTGCGGTAACCCCAATTTGGCACAAAGCTTGCTTAGCTCAAGACGCGTGATGCCACGCGTTGCTTCCTTCATCGTCCACCTCCTCCTCACCACGATCACCACGATCGCGATCAGTGGTGGAAACATTCGTACGGCGTCTGCGTATCCCGACGCGAAAATCACCTCCGTCGCACCAACGGCACTCGACGGGCCCGCGCATCACGGACTGCTGGTGCATCTGGCGCCGATCTCCGACGCCAACCTGACGCGCTATCAGATCCAGATCAAGCCGGATTCCGATCTCCTCTATCCCCCGTGGATGTTTTACAACGCGCAGGTCCCCCCGTTTGGACAGGTCCTCGCCATTCCCTATCGCAATGCGAAGCTCGCGCTCACGACCGACACGAAGTACTGCGTGAAAGTCCGCGCCATCTTTGGCCCCACCGCCACGGCATGGGACACGGCCTGCGGACTGGCCCTGGTGCTGCCGGCCATCACGGCCGGCGACACGGACGGGGACGGGCTCACCGACAAAAAAGAGTACGCCCTCGGTCTTGACCCGAACAATCCCGATAGTGACGGCGACGGGATTCCCGACGGCACCGAGGTCGACGGACAGACCGATCCTACCAAGCCGCTCTTCCCGCTCCTCATGGTCGCAGCGACCGAGCTCGACTTTGGCGTGGGGAATGCCTTCGGGCTCTATCCGCACCAACATCAGGTGATTGAAGTCATCAACAATGGCGATGATACCGCGTGGATCGACGACGTTGTCGTGGGAGAGGGTTCGCCGCCCGACGCCGCGGCCGCCTTTCAGCTGGGGCCCTTTCCGAACTTTCTCTCCCATATTCCGCCGTATCACATCGCCCGTATTCCGATCTCGTTTTTGCCGAAACAATCGGGGCCACTCTCGGCAGTCGTCATGATTACGTCGTCGAATCTCGAACCGTTGCCGCCCATCACCGTCACAGGCATTGGCGCGGAGATGCCGCACTGCACGGTGACCCCGACGACGCTCGATTTTGGGACCGTGCAGGCCGATGACCAGGGAGTCTTCACGAAGACGATCACCATCACCAATGCCCCGGCAGATCCGGCGTTGCCGTACTCGGAGGTGCCGTTTGGCTTTACGATCACCACCACGCATGTCGGCATGGCCCCGGGACTGCGCGGGACGCGGCTGGCGCCGGGCGAGAGCATCCAGGTGCCGGTCCTCTTCCAGCATAGCACGCCGGGCACCTACGACAGTTACTTGTACGTCCGTTCGTTCCATTGTGGCGAGCAGACCGTGCGACTCTACGGAAAGGCGTTGTAACGATGGTGGATCCTGCCGTGTCATTGTCGGGAAGTGCTGGCTGGTCGTGGCTGCGCCGTCTCGAGGAACTCGCCCCGTACGAGACCGACTACGCCATGACCGAGCTCACCCTCGGGATGGAGTGGGCCGAGGCCATCGGGGAAGAGGTCGTTGTGGGACCGGTAGTGGAAGTCAGCTACGGGTTTCTCGGCGGCACGGACGAGAATCGCGGCTCCCATCGGCATCACCTCATGGCCCGCGGCGGCGGACGGCTGCGACTGTTCGATCTCCTCTTTCTCGATCTGAAGGCCGGGGCCGGTGGCGCAATGAATGCCCTCGACTTCGGGAAGGGCTTTCCCCTCCCCACGGAATACACCGTCAACGTGCAGGGACAAGTCAGCGTCGGCGGGATGATCTGTCTCGGTTCGGGGCTCTGTCTCACGCCCCTGGTCCAGTACACGCAGGACATGGCCGTGACCGACCCCCTCTACACGGTGGGCGCCGTGCAGTGCGGGTTCCACCTCGGCGGGCACACGAGTGGTGAGACGGATCACGCGGCGGCGGAAACGCCACTGCCGGGCACGGTCGCACCCCATGTGGAGTTGGTTGAGCGCGTCGTGCCAATGGGCTCCCGTCTCCGGACGCCAGAACCAGAGAGCACGCCGTACATCCGATTCCCACCGACGTTCCCGCCATCGTCCGCGGCCCCACTCTTTCCCGGCCCCCCGATCCTCTTTGCCAACGACAATCCTGACATCGACCTGCGCCCCGCGTGGTATGAGGCCCATGGCCAGGAGATGTCCGAGTGTCTTGCGAGTCCCACATTGGACGACTATGCGTGGCGGATCGACCGCTGCCTGGCGGCGCTGCACACATCGCATCGCGACGTACGCCTGACGCTCCGGGTACAGGGCTATGCCAACGATTATGGGAGTCCCGAACATAATGCGAGGCTCCCCTGGGCCCGCGCACAAAATGTCATCGACTATTGGACCCGGCGCGGTCCGATCAGTCGCCTCAAGGAGATCGTTCCGGAAGACTATGCCACCCGCCGCCAACAAATACAGGACCGCATGGGGATCGATATCGAGACACTGACCCGGAATGACACCTGCGGGACACACGATCGGACGGGGCGGAAATATTTCCTTCTGACGTCGCACCTCAACAGCGGTCGTCTCACGATCATCAACGATACGCCCGAAATAATCGCCGATGTCGGAACCCTCGTCCGTCGAGACTTTGGCGCCCATGTCGATGCGGGCCGACCAGAATTTCGCCGCGTGGAAGTGCGCGTGGAAGTAACGATCGACGGACAACCGCTCTCACCGACCAAGACCGGGGCGTTGCTCACCCACTGTGGAGGTCCGTCATGACACGCATGGTGCGTCTGCTCCTGTTGTTGCTACTGCTCTGTGCGCACTCCGCCATGGCCGCCACCACTCTGCTCGTCACATCCGTCTCTGACGTCCAGGGAGAAGGGACGCTCCGTACGATCCTCCACTATGCCTGCGATGAACCTGGCAATGAACTGATCCAATTCGACAAGACCCGACTCAGTGAACTGCGGGTCATGCTCACCGGACCCTTGGTGATCCCCGAAGATTGTCAGGGAACGGTGACACTCGATGGCGCCAACGCCGTCGAGGCCATCCTCGATGCCTCCAACTTTGAACCGACGGGGGAACGACCAGGTGATCTCTGCACGCTGAACATCTACTCCACGGAGCATGTCGTGCGAAACTGGACCTTTGTGGGGAACAGCACGGGCGCCGGCGTCTGTCTGTTTGGGCGTGCCAACACCGTCGAAACCAATTGGTTCGGCCAGGAGTGGTCTGGCACCATCAACGCCAATCGGTATGGCATCATTATTCATAATGCCTTTGCCGGACATAGCAGTGTCATGACGGCCGCCAACAACACCATCCAGGTCAACCGCATTGTCCGTTCGGATGGGGTGGGGCTCATCGATCTGGGGACGAAGAATGTCCTCTATCACAACGAGATCCGCGGGAGTGCCGAGCATGGCGTCTGGTTGCAGGGAGTCGGGACCCAACTCACGCGCAATACCATCGTGGCCAACGGTGGCTGTCCACCGGCATCGCAGGCGCTCCCGTCGCAATCGGCCGGCTGTCATCCGGGGGGCACCGGCACGGGGAGCGGGATCTATGTCGCCAAGGGGGCCAAAAAAATCACCGTGGGCGGCCAGAATGAGGAGAGCCACAAGAACACGCTCCAATATAATATGGCCGGTGGCATCGTGTTGGAGGATTCCGCGACCATTGGCAGCATCATGATCACACACAATCGCATCTCCAACAACTACGGCAATGATGGATCGGGGATCGACCTCGGGGACGACGGCATCACGATGAATGATTTTGACGATCTCGACAGCGGACCAAACCGACGTTTCAATTATGCAGAACATCTCCAGGCCTTCCCCCTGGTGAACGGGCCCGGCAAGACGGAGCGCTACTGGACCTGGGGCTGGGCTCCGGGGGCCGACCGCGTCGAGCTCTACCATCTCTCTGCGGACGATCAATCCCGCGAGCTGACCCATGGCGGTGGGCACCTGTGGCTCACCGATCGCGAGATGTCGCCGCAGGGGTTCTCGCTCCATCCACTCGTCTTTACCTTGAACAGTGGCGATGTGCTGGCGCATCTGGCCTTCGACAGTGACAAAAACAGCTCGGAGTTCGGCTGGAACCTGCACGTCGGCGCCGATGCCGATCTGGATGGCATCCTCGACGACGACGAGACCGGAAAGGGGTCCGCCAGTACACAGAGCAGCTCACCGCAACAGGTCGATACCGATGACGACTTGCTTCCCGACAGCGTGGAAGATTTCTCGCGCAATGGCGTGTGGGACGCGGATCTTGGCGAAACCGCGGCGTATCTCGCCGACTCGGATGGTGATGGGCTCAACGATTGGGCCGAAACCCATGGCGATGGCGGGTACGATTCCCCGTTTGACACGAACCCGCTTGCGCCGGACACCGACGGTGATGGCCTCCTGGACGGCGAAGAAGATGCGAACAACAACGGCATCTGGGACGCCCATCTCGGCGAGAGCAATCCGCGCACACCCGACTCCGACCTCGACAGCTACCTCGATGGCGAAGACACCTGCCCCGCCCTCTACAACCCCGGGCAGGAAACGTGGTATTGTGACGCGGGGGGATGGTAAGGGTTGTATGTTTCATTTAATTATATTATAATATAATTAAATGAAACTTCGAGATTTCCGAAAACAGATGAAATTATCAATATTTACTAACGATGAGGCCGCTCGCGTAGCCTGGAAAACATCACCGGCCACACTCGCATTGCAGCTCCACCAGTGGGAAAAACACGGGGATCTGGTCCGTGTGCGCCGTGGTGTATACGCCTTTCCGGAGTCCATGACGGACTGCTCAGCCATTGCCCGCATTCTCTATCCCCCTGCCTATATCAGCCTCGAAAGTGCGTTGCATCACTATGGACTGATGCCCGACGTCGTTTTTGCCGTAACGCTCATGACGCCCCGTGGCACGCGACGTTTCCGCACACCCTTCGGGCCTTTTATCTACCACCATTGCAAAAAATCCCTCTTTTGGGGATACGATCCCGATACGCTCATGGCACACCGGGAAAAAGCGCTGGTCGATTATTGTTATTTGTATCGCCATCGCCTGCAACCACACATCGCCTGTTGGGAAGCACTCCGTTGGCAACATTTGGAGAGCGTCAATTTTCGCCTGGCCAGAGCGTACAGTAAAAAAACAGGGATCGACACAGTGCGTGAGCTCGTGAAGTCATTGGCACAATATGGAACGACTTAAACAGCTGATTCAGGCAGAGCGATCGGGAAAAGCGCGCACGACCGACGTGCACCTGCTGAATCTCGTGCGGGAATACCTGCAGGTGCTGGTCCTCAAGATCATGTTTCAACACAAGGCGGGTGCCGCGCTCTCCTTCATGGGTGGGACATGCCTCCGTATCTGCTATGATTTCAAACGATATTCAGAGGATCTGGATTTTTCTCTCGATGCGCCACAACGGCCGTACGATTTTGCCCGCCTGATGCAACAAGTCCAAACGACACTTGAGCACCGGGGATTTACTGTTGACCTCACGCATCATGACGAGAAAATTGTCCAGAAGGCCTTTTTCCGATTTCAGGAATTTCAGCAGATGTTGCATTTGCGCCAGTTCCGTACAGAACAAAAATTACACATCAAGATCGAGGTCGATGTGCAGCCTCCACCCGTGGACGAAGACGACCGTGAAAGTTTTTTTGTCACACGCTTCCAAGAAATCTTTCCGATCCTGAAACACACACTCTCGACCTTGTTTGCTGGGAAACTGCTGGCGATATTTGATCGCCCCTACGCCCGCGGTCGCGATTATTACGATCTCATGTGGTACTTGAGTCAAAAAACCCCGATCAACCTTCCCTATCTGAACCGGGCAGTAAAGCGGCAGCCCTTTGTTTCTGAGACCGATGTTTTCGCGGCGCTGACGGAAAAGATTCGCGCGGTCAACCCAGCACTCATTCTGAAAGATATCGATCGCTTTTTAGAAGATCCTTCAGAGGTCACCTGGATTCGACACTATGAGCAACTTTTCTCGCAACTCGTTGCGGGACGGTGACCCCGTGCCACGTAAAGTCGTGGGCGGCCTTGTGTGCTACGCGTCCATCTCCACCGTCATGAGGTTCGGCGCCATCACCGCATGCTCCCGCAACTCCTCGGGCGAACGGGCGGCGTAGACGACGACACCGCTCATCGCGACCGACGAGTCCTCATGGGCAATCTCATCGCCCGCCGCAACGAACACCTTGGATTCGATAATCCATGGGTGATCAAAATCAGTCGTCACACGGGTTACACGCCCGGTCTTTTTGGGATAGAGATAATAGCCGCAATAGCGATCTGCCAGTTCCAACGGGACCCGCGGCGCGTCTTCTGTGGCAATCAGCATCCGCAAGTAGAGGTCCATGATACTTTCACCTGCCATATGGGATTCCGTGGGGATCTGATAGCCGCCGGGCAATCGGCATCCGATCTCCCCGAACGTCCATCCCTCGGTCGTATGAAAAAATTCGCAATGGCAAAAACCGTCCCGAATGCCTGCCGACGCGATAAATTGCCGCGCCATCTCTTTCATGACCGCACGCTCCGACTCGGGAAGAAATCCCGGAAAGTTGACCCCATACCCTGCGTGCTTCTGGTTGGATTCCAGACAGGACACCGTATATTCGCCAGGGAATTGTGCGAACACACGGCCGTCACTCACGAGCGTATCGCAACAATATTCGCGCATCCGCGGCAGATAGGCCTCGGCATAATAGTCCTCGACATGCGGCGTCTCTCCCCTCCAGCGTGCAAATGTCGCCTCATTGTCGATGAGCGTGATATGGCGCGCCAGCATCCCTTTGCGTGGTTTCACAAGAAATGGTGCGGCGCACCTGTCAGCAATCGCCCCCCAGGACGCCTGGCGATCGAGACGCGTAAAGCGGGTCGTCGCGATCCCTACACGCTGCAAGTGCTGCTTCAGCAACACTTTGTCCCGCACGAGCGCCGCCTGCTCCCGACGCAATCCCGGCAACTGCGGTGCATAGGCCTCCCGCACGGCCGCGGCAAAGCTCACGTAGTATTCGCTGCAATTCACCAGTCCCACGATCTGCGAAAAATCGAGGGCTTTCAACAATCCCGTGTCGGCCTGTTCTGCTCCCTCTTCTTCAACACAGATCCACTGCCGGCACCCCTCAGGACAGCGTCCATGCACGACAACCGGTTCGTAACCCATCGCCCGCACATGGTGCACGACATTCCATTTGTTGCCGAAGATCACCACGTGGCGTTTCATATGACCACCTCGAGCGATCCCATGAATTCTTTTCCAATCATGGGAATCGCATGCTGTTGCGCAAACTGTTGTACGGCCGGCGCTGACCAGTCGTTCGTCACCAAATGACTTCTCCGATCCGTCCGTGTCGAAATATATTGCGCCCCGAGTCCATATTCACGACCAAAATTATTATCGATCAGCAACAACTCGCGTTCCGCAGAATGATCGGGAATTTCAGACGGATGCCCATATTCGACAATTGGCAGCAAATACGGTGCCAGCTTTGTCCTCCACTCGGTACGGCATGCCGATTCATCATCGACGAGCACGATGCGCGATATGGCTCCCAGATGGAGCTGTTCCACTCCCCATCGCGGTGCCTTGCAACGCGGAATCTGCATCGTCACCTGCGTCCCACGACCCGGCCGCGACGTGAGCGCAATCGTCCCGCCAAACGACTCGACGGTCGTCTTGGCCTGAAAGAGTCCAAAACCGGTCCCTCCCTGCTTCCCAAGGGAGACGCCGCGATCAAAGACCTTTGCGACATATTCTGGCGGAATGCCTATGCCGGTATCCGACACCGTGATTGTCACGAACTCTCCCGCAGATTGCACCGCGATGACGACAGGCTGCCCTGTCGGCGATGCCTCGATGGCATTGTTGACGACATTGGAGAATGCCCGAAGTAGTGAGGAGTAGGAGCCCATGATCCAGCATGATTGCAATGGTGAGGCCCCAGTAAGCATGCGACCGGGATGCTCTCGCTCTTTTTCGAGCAGGAACAATCGCAATGCACAATGTAACGGAATATAAATCTGTTCTGCCGGAAAAGCCGCGGCCCCACTCCGTGAAAGATCTTCAACGATCATTTGCATCCGCTTGGTGACATGACCCAAGAG
Source organism: Deltaproteobacteria bacterium (assembly GCA_016183065.1). Taxonomy (GTDB): domain Bacteria; phylum UBA10199; class UBA10199; family JACPFF01; genus JACPFF01. The sequence goes on from JACPFF010000010.1 coordinate 12,509, forward strand.
CACACGACCCTGTGGAGAGGATTCCTGCTGCATGAACGCCCTGATCGTCGCCAGTGGGCTCTGAATATCGTGCCGGATCCCGCGGATAACTTCCTGCATCCGCACATATTGCTCCACCTGGCATTGCAGCGCATCCCGTTCGGCTTTCGCGGCCATCATTTTCTTCGCCACACTGAAGGCGCACCAAAATAATGCCCCTTCAACCAGCAGGAATCCGATCAGCAAGGAGACCATTCGCGTGCAGAGCGCGGCAGCAGGAAAAGAGATCTGCAACGCGACCCCCTTTCCCAGGGGCATTTCATGGTGCAGCAACGCAGCGTTTTTTTTGAATTGCGGATAGGATCGCTCCCCAAGCTTCACTGCAAGCTGAATCCGGGGAAAGAAAAAAGTCCCTTCATCAGAGGATGGCGAGACAGTCTGCACATGTTCAACAGGGAATGCAAACCCCATATAGGCACGCCGATCGGGCGAGACAAACTGCCGTGCATGGGGGACATCGATCAGACAGAGCCATGGGGCTTCCGCAATGGTGCAATGGTGTAATGAGGTTCCCGTCGCATACGCTACGCCGTGCATCATGCCGGGGACCCTGAGGTCGCCGAAATCGCGAAGCACCTGACCATGATAGAGGGCCAGTGGCGTTGCACCCGTATTACTCCGCAGGAAAAAGTAGCTCCGCTGCGCACCAAAGACGACGTGCAGCATATGATCTGTGATCAGCATATGATCTGTTAAGAGTGCCATGACTGCCCCACTCACATGGTTCTTGCGTCCCAGTTCATGCTCATATCGTCCCACGACCCATCGCGCACTGTGCAGGCGATGGACAAAGGGTTCCAATGATTGAAAAAAATCCACACGACGTTCTTCGAGTTGGCCTGCCAGATATCGCGATGCGAATGCGAAATACCCTGCAATAAAGAGTACCATCGAGGAAAGCGCAATCATACAGAGACGACATCGCCATACCTTGGCATATGTCACCATGTTGTTCACTCCTCTCGACAGAGGGCCATATAGGCAGGCCACTGCGTCAGACATCCCATGGTACAGACATACTGCGCTCGCGTCATTGTCAACCGGCCCTGCACAACATCACGGCAGTCCGTACCAAGCGATGATTCGAGCGCAGCAAGCTGCGTCATATCGACCAAGTCGCCCATTGCTTCCCACGAAGCGTCTTGTGCAACACGTTTCGGCATGTCAAGCGACTGTTGTTGGTACAAGAGCTCCCGCGCACTTTCCGAGCGATAATAGGCAAACAACACGGCCTTTTTCCCGCCGATCATCTTTTCGAATTGCACGAATTGACTCCGATGGCGATCCGAAATGCCGTCCAGCCGGAGATCCATGGCCACGACGAGATAATCGCGACAGTGCGCACATTTCAGCGCCTTCGAATAGATCACGATTTTTCCCGTGCCATTGATATCGTCCCGAATGCCAGACCAAACGCCATGCGGCAGCTGCGCGACAGCCCCGTGATAAAAATAAAACGACTCAAAGGCCATGTCCGGACCGAAGAGTGCATACGTATTCGTTTGAGGATAAAGGCGCGTGGCCTTTGTGGCATTGTCATAGACGTACATCCAGCTGATGTAGTGGGTCCGCTCATATAACGCCTTCCATTCCTCATCGAATTGCGCGGTCACCTCGGCCAAACAATTCAGCGCAGTGCCGCGCACTGCAGACTTCGGGACATAGAAGCTGCTCTGTGATATCACATGATCATACGATGCGCAGTGCGCCTGCGGGTCATACCGTTCCAGCAGCAATGCCGTCTCGCGGTCGACCACCGTCTGAATGGTGAGGAGGGCCTTGTGAAAGTCCTCTAACAGGGACTGATGGGTGCGACGCTGCGCATTGTCCACGGCCGCATGATTTGCGCACGCCATAACGCAGAGGGAGAGCAGGAAACCGGTCCACACGACTGTATGCCTACTCCACTTCATAGCGTACCCGCCTTTTCAGTGCCACCAGCGCAAGACAGGAAACGGTGGCCGCCAAGCCGAGCAAAACACTATTCACCAAGGCATTGGTGGTCACCAATGAATACCGCTTCAAGAGAAAGAGGGGCATCAATGCCCCAAGAAAGATGGCCAACCGATAGAGAATCCGATATTGGAGATTGTACAAGGGATACTGTTGCTGCGCGGTCCGTCGCATCAGATGGTAATTCGAGAGCGTTTCCAAAATCACCATCACAAACGCGACCAGGCCAATCTGCACACTCATCAGCAGTAATCCCGTGCCGAATGCCCCGACACTCCCGAAGGCGACAATGAGGATCGCACTCGACAGGATGATGGCACTCATGAGTACAGAGAGGTGTAGCAGTCGCGCGACCACTTTGCGAGCCAGCAATGTCCCGAGGACATGCCCGATATAGATCACCCAGATCAGCGTAGGAGAGATGCCCAGGCCCGTGGTCAACAAGGGATACTCGATCCCCATGAACGCCCCCACGCCCAGTGCCGAGACCATCACCCAGAACCACGACAGGAGCCCAAACGTGTGGACCATCCTGGTCATCTGCGCACCCTGCAGCTGGGGACCTGTTTCGGTTGGCACGCACACGGCTGCCCCATTGGACTGCAACAGATAAAACGTCACGGCAGCAATCAGATAGGTCGCGGCATCGATCAGAAACACCAGGTCGAAACGCCCGACTCCACCGAGATAGGCCCCCAATGATCCGCCAAAGACCATGATGAAAAATCGAATCGCGACCACATCGGCGACAATCTTTTTTGCAGTCTCCGACGGGTAGCGCTGCTTCACATGCACGTTCACCAGGATCTGCACAGACTCCTTAATGCACGCCAGTACCAGCGCCACCACCAACACATGCGGATACACCGTGGCCTTCAGTAGCGACAACACCGCACACATCCCGACGACACTCAATCCCACCAGCTGCCGTGCCGGATACCGCTGACGCGCCACCCAGTAACGGGAGAACACAAACATCAGGAGTGGCGGAATACAGTAGGCGACGTAGACTGCCACGACTTTCCCATTCGACCCGAACCGTTTGGCAAATTCGTAGAGCCCGATGAGACTGCAATAATCACCAAAATAGGTGACAAACAGCGCGCTGCGGAGCATGGTTTCCAAGCGTCGCATCCGTCCCCTCCCCTTACACCGGTGTCTGCTGTCGCGCCACACACTTTTCCTGCCATCGTTGCCGGCAGAGAGACCCCTGCAGGCACTTTCCCGACGCATCTGACGAAAATAGGCATTAAAATATCGCGCACCAGGAGAGACGAGGGTCTGCGTCGGTCCCAGAAGAGTGTCTTCGGCCCTCGGTTCAATGGCAATCCCTGGCGACAGCCGGTCACCAATGAGGATCATCTCGCCAAATTGTCGCGAGGCACAGCGCCATTCTCCGGAGGCAAAGAGGTGCCGGAAGGCCTCAGCGTCCGTGGGGGAGAGAAGTTCCGCCATGGCAACGGGATTGTTATGAGCATTCCCGCTCAGCAAGAGGGGTTCGGCAAAGAGGGCAAACCGTTGATCAAGACACGTCGGAAGGATGTTGTCGCGAAATTCTGCAATATTGCGTTTGGTCACCAGACATTGCAACCCGGCATGGTGTGCCACCGTCTCGTGCAAGATGGCAAAGGCCTGCGGCACCTGCATGCCCCCGTAGCGGGCATACGGATAGTGATTGCTGCTGGAGACACCCACCATCGCACTCGCCTTGGCCGCATCGCTCGACCAGCATTTGACATACCAATAATGCGGCATCTGTCCAACACGCGAGAGCAACTCACCGCACGACATGTGCAGGATGCGCTGGCAGAGACGTTCATCGACAAATATTGATCCATTCGTAAAAACGACGGCTGGAAGACCGAGATGCGTCTGATAGTCCATGAGCGTCCAAAAATCTTTCAGGAGCGTGACTTCGCCAAGTCCCACAATGTAACTGTATCGAATCCCGCGCTGCACGGCCCAATCTGTCACCTCCTGCAACAATGGTAACGCCAACGGACGCGCTTGCATCCCCTTGGTATAACAATAATTCGGACAACGAAAGTTGCAGCGATAGGGACCGAGTAGGAGTGTGAGGCGTTCCAGAAGTGGACCACATGTCAGTCGATCAATTTCGGCCATCGTGACGTCACCGCATTCCAGCTGTGCGTCGATCGCCGCGATGCGCTCGCGCATGGTAGTCCGCTCGCGCGACGACATGACCTGCACCGGAAAAATCAGCTCGTCCGCTGTGGGGTATTCAATGGTTTTCGATTCCTGTTTCTTGGGCATGGGCATAGGTATGTTCGGATTTAAGCAAAATATAGGCCAATATTGAAGATAAGATAAGTTGTTGATATCACTTATTTGCAAAAGAGATCACTTTGAATACTGTTCAACATTCAGAACACTGACTGTTCTAAATCCCGAATTTAGAACATGTCGGGGAATGCGCTTTTGCCCCCAATCCCGCGGACTAATGCAGACCGGTCGCATGCGCCAACGCATCAACCAACTGGTCTGCGAGCAGACATGCCGCCTCCGGCGTATCGGCCCGCGCAATCAGATGGCCGAAATAGTCGTGGTTCGATTGCAGGGCGGGAAGGCATTCACCTGCATCGCGATACACGACACATTCGGCGAGACCGTCGCCCCGTGCACGCTGCCAGGCGCCGAGATCGAAATGCGGCATAACCGACGGGACCGCACACCCGAGGAACCGCGAGGTCACGGCCGTATGCCACGCTGGAGGCGACGCCGGCGGTTGGCCCAGAAAGATCGCAATCAAGAGTTCATAAATGTTGATACCACAGCCATGCCACAACATCCGTGGACCCGTTCCCCCGATCAGCCGCGGATTTGCCTCAATCAATCGCGGCCCATCCTTCGTCAGCATGATCTCGATATGAAAGATTCCACGATCGAGCCCCAGGGCCTGCACCACGCGCACGGCATAGTCGCAGGTTGCCCGCGCTTCCGCCGCACTGATTGGGGCTGGCATCGTGGTTCCGAGTTCAAGCGCCTCGCATTTCTGATCCCGTTTCCGCTCGCCGATACCATAACAAACGTATCGCCCATCAGCAACGCCGAGTTCGACCGACAACATCCGCCCGACCAGATATGTTTCAGCAAAATTCCGTGCGCCATCACCGTGCGATATGCTGCATCGAGCAGACCGAGACCGTCTCTGAACCGTTGATAGGCCGCATCGAGGTCCGCGTCGTGCCGAAGGACTTCCGCAAAAAAACTGGCCGTCCCTCCCTGTGGCTTGAACATCAAGGGATAGGAGAGCGCCCGTGCGTGCTCGCGCAACTCCCGCAGTGTCTCTCCGCAGCGAAATTGGACCGAAGGGACGTGAGACTCCTGCAGACGCGCACGGCATGCGGCCTTATCCCGTGCCAGCGCCACGGCCATGGGATCCGTACA
>JACPFF010000012.1:0-29025 GCA_016183065.1 Deltaproteobacteria bacterium
AAACACCAAGCGCTGTTCTGTCTTCGACGACCGAACCCAACCCTCTAAAATCCTACGGTCTTCTTCGGTCACCACTACCCTCGGGGCGTGTCTCATCCCCCCTGCTTATTACATAATAGAACTTTTGTCACTATATACTAGATCGACACGTACAGCATCTCAGGGGAATACAGAGTCACCACATTATCGTCGCACACGCAGAGGTCAACCGTACACTGTTAGGCAGGTGGTGTGGTCTGACTTTCACTGAATATCGCCGTATTGCCGTACCCGTCCACTATCTCTACATCCTACGTGAACAATCGGTTGTCTGTTTTGATGCTCTACGGATGCGCATTATCGCGAATGGTCTACAGTATGACGAGCAATGGATCTGGGACCATCCATGAACTGCGCGCAGACACATGGGCACCGATACTCACCCTCAATCGTCATTCCCTACGATACCGTCCATGCGCGATCTGTGATTTGTGTTGTCTTGGACACACACGGGCAGAATTGTGCCACGCTATTGGCACAAGTCTCCCGATGGTTCCAACAACATGTGAAACGGGATGTGTAACGATGGCCATTTTGATCTTCAACAGCAGAGGACTGACAGACCGTCCATATTTTCGATGGCTGGATATATCCCACGAAGAGCTTGTTGTGCTTGCTGCAGCCGAGCCTTTGTCGGTTCACGAACAGCGACAGCTTGCCAAAAAATATCCGCTTCTCGAATGGTATGAACAGTACAAGACGGCGGGGAGCGTGGTCCTTCGTGCATACGAGTTGGGGAAGCGAATGCATTTTTCTCGGATCATTGCGCTGGCGGAGTGTGATATCCTCCGCGCTGCAGATCTGCGAAAGGCGTTTGAGATTGCTGGACAACAGCCCCCGAGTGCCAAGGCCTACCGAGATAAGCATGAAATGAAACACTATCTGCACGCGTGCGGCATTCCCGTCGCAGCCGGAAGGCGTGTAGAATCTGCGCTCGACATTTTCGATGCTGCCCATGCCTACGGCTATCCGATTGTCATCAAACCCATTCGGTCAACAGGGGCTCAGGATATCCACATTCTTCGCACCGAAGAGGCGCTCATAGGCTTTGTGCAGCAACATTATGCACAGACATTCGTTTACGAACCCCATCTCCTCGTTGAACAGTACATTCATGGTCGATCATTTCATATTGATGGCCTAATCAGTGGTAAAACGGTTGTCATGATATGGCCAAGTGAGTATCTTTACGATCCGCTGTCTGTTCAGACCGAAGGCAATCCCTGTTGCAGCATGCTCCTCGATAAGAAGCATCTGCTTCGACACCCGTTGTGCGATCTCGTGACCCGTGCCATCACCGCGCTTCCGTCCCCCGAACACACTACGAGTTTTCATGCGGAGGCATTCGTGACCGACGATCATTCAGTGATCTTCGGTGAAATCGCCTGTCGAACGGGCGGGGCCTATATAAATACCCTGTGGAGCAGGGCATTCGATGTCAATCTTGATGCCTATGCAGCGCGGGGACAAGCCGGTCTCGTTGATCCAATACCGAGTCTTGAGAGCCGACTCGACTCTCTCTACGGCGGGATGTGTATTCCGCCGCGCTTCGGCAAATTGCGACACATACCACGCACCTGTCCGCTCGGCTATGTGCATGAGTATCACCCAATGGGTGAACCGGGACGAGACTATACCCATCCGACAAAAACCACGGAGTGTATTGCGTCATTCCTCTTTTCAGGATCGACAACGCATCAACTCAAAGAACGGGCACGCGAAATCCGCCGGTGGTTTCATGACCATGTGCGGTGGTCGGCGATCGCCTCCTAGCGCCTGGCAAGGCGCCGACCAATAAAAACCCCATGATGCCCGGCCACACGTACTGGCGTCTTCTCCCAGGCCGCGCGGAGAAATGCACAAAAAGATGCATACTGATCCTTGGAAAGATAGCGTCCCAATGGTTGAGAATAGATCATCCATTGAAAATGCTGTTCATCATCGTCAAAGGGATTCCCCGTGATCTCCTCCGCGTTGGTGATGTCGAGACCGCTGTCGTGCATGATGGCCCGACTCTGCGCAAAGGAGACGACCGGGCGATGCAATGTCAGTGTGCGCGCTCTCAAAAATACGCGCAGTTGGGATTCCAGAAAATCCCGTGCCGCCTCGGCATTGCCAATCAGGGAATAGCGAAAGGCAAAGAGACCGTCACGCGACAGGTGGAGTGCGGTCCACTGAAGAACCGATCGAAGAGCCGCGAGGGTATCGAGCCAATGGAGCACCGCATTGGAAAAGATCAGGTCGTACAGGGATCGATCCTGCGCAATCCAGTCGGTGAGGGATCGACAATGCCACGTGAACGCCGCGCGACGGCCGAAACGCTTGCGCGCCGCCGCGATCATCCCCGTGTCACGATCCACGCCGATGACCCTGTGTGGTCGAGGCAAGAGTCGGCCAAAGAAATCATTGGTCAACACCCCATTGCCACATCCCATGTCGAGGAGTGTCCCGACCGGCGATGGCCGGTAGGGCAACGTGCGATCAATCAGCGCGAGTCCGTATTGTCGTTGATAGCGGCGTTGCAGCCGGGCATATCCCTGTGGATTCCATTCAAGAGACATGGGCACGCTCCGCACGGCCTTTCGTGATAGGCACGTCCAGCGACATCGATTCCCTCGTTCGTCGAACGTGTGCCTCTAAACATCCGCTGGTTCGTCGACTCTGCAGGTCAAGGGTCATGCCCACGGCCAGGGTAATACCAGCGCAGAGATGCCAGTCGTGTCGTTCCATAGACGCAAAGTGCCCCACCGCATAGAGCCGACTCCAGACAAGACCCCCCAATCCGCCACCAATGGTCGCAGCGCATCCGAAGTAATCCAAGACCACGATAAGCTTTTTCAACGTGTGACACCAGGCAATAGTCGGGATGCGGTCCCAAGACCACCTCGCCCACGGAAAACAACAAGATACTGACTGTAAATAACAGGCTAACGTATACGAGGGACACCCGTACCTCACCGAACACCTCCAAGCGTTCTCCAACACCTGTTGCTTTCAGTCCACAATCTGGTTTGCGTTAATATCGAATGCCGCAGACAATTCCGCCAGAGTCTTGTCCCCTCTCAACCCGCCACTGCGATTTTCGCCTTCAATCCCATTGTGTGGTTCCATCTCGGCCTTTTCATCTCCTCGCGGGACGGCGTGGAGCGGGGAAGTCGCTGCGGGAAATCGCCCGGATTTTGCTTCGTGCGCCATCCAGCCTTTCAATTTCAAGGTGATGGCACAGGAAGGCGCCGCTCATTCGGCGAGGGCGATCCCTGCCGCACACAGCCCACGCCCGGCACGAGCCCCGCAATCGGAAAAGAGCCTGGCGTTCACGGTTGAAGAGCGCAAAACACCGGCGATATGTGGGGCAACGACTGGCGGCGCTTCAGGTGCATGCGGTGCTGGGGAGACGATCCGATTTTTGCGCATCGTTCCACTATTAGAGGGGCTCGCGTACCCTGCGGCTCCGCCTCCGGGTACTCCCTCGTCCACCCGCTTCGCGGGTGCCCGGACTCGGTCGTCGCCACACCCCCCTCCAGCGGCACAGCCGGGTCAAGGCCCAGCTGTGCTGGGCCGCGAAGCAAAGTCGAAGACTTTGCGGAGTGTGATGGAGCCTCCCCCTCAGCGCCGCGGTGCGGCTGGGTCGTGGGGCCCCACAGCGGGGAGAAAGGCCCCGTTGAGAAGACGATCGGCCTGGTGCGACGATGGTTGCCGAAGCCAACTGATTTTGCTACGGGTCCGCATCGGCAGGTGCAAGCCATTGAGCGATGGCTGCATCATCGGCCAAGAAAGTATCTGCACGACAAAACCCCGGCGGCACTCTTCCGTGCCGCTGTTGCACTGACTGGTTGAAGGTGGGTTGGGGATGCCTATGCCAAAACTCTCGATACAAAGAACGGTGTGGATCGCGGTCGGCGTCCTCTTCCTGACGTTGCTGCCAGGCGGCGCACCGGCCCAACGGGTGACCAGCCCGTTTTCCCATCTTTTGGAGCCGGACCACGTGACGACGCATCCCGGCGATCCGGTCACCCTCGAGGTGCTCGTGCGGGTCCCCCCGGGGCACTATCTCTATCAGCAAGAGACGACGGTGGCGTTTGACGCCGTCTCCTGGTGGCAGGGAGGCCAGGTCCACTATCCGGCGCCGACGGAAAAGTTCGATCCATTTTTCAAAAAAATGGTTGCTCTCTATGAAACCGATCTGGTGATCACCGTGACCGGCACGATTGCCCCGGATGCGCATGCCGGAGGTCAGACGCTCACCGCGCGGCTCTTCGTGCAGGGCTGTTCTGAAAACGTCTGCTTCCGGCGGGAGACGCGACCCATCGCGTGGACCGTGCAGATTGTGCCGCGGGATGGTCTCCCCCAGGGGAACGCTACCGTCGATGAGTACCCCCTCGATTATTTCCCGATTTCCATCACCACACCAACGGTCGACACGGGGGATTGGCGCGGGTGGTTGGCGCACCCGTCGATCGATGACTTGGTGAACGGATGGTGGCCGGTGGCGTTTGCGCTCACCTTTGTGGGCGGTGTCTTGACGAGCTGTACCCCATGCGTTCTCCCCATGTTGCCGGTGATTCTCCTGATCATCGGGATCCGGCCCGGTGCGCGCCGGCACAATCTCTTTCTCGCCGGGGCCTTGGCACTGGGGGTCGCCACGACCTCTGTCGCGGTCGGAGCGCTCGCGGCCTTTGCCGGTCTCCCCATGGCCTTTCTCTTTCAACAACGGTGGTTCGTCTGGGGGCTTGTCCTCTTTTTTACCGTCATGGCCCTTGCCATGTTCGGCCTCATTCCCGTGCGGGTGCCGCAACGCGTGTTGGGGACCGCGCAACGGTGGGGCGGGCGGGGTCCCAAGGGGGCCTATCTCGCGGGCATTTCGACCGGGATCCTCGCCACCCCTTGCGCCGGACCGGTCGTGGCCGCGCTCGTCGCGTACGTGGGGACCCGCGGCGATCCCGTCTTTGGCATGGCCCTCCTGGGGACCTATGCCCTCGGATTTTCGCTCCTCTTTCTGGTGGTTGGGACCTTCTATGCAGAACTGGCACAGCGAGTCCCCAAGAGCGGGGGCCTCGTCCGCGGGGCGAAAATCCTCTTGGGCGTCCTTCTCCTCATTCCCGCCAGCTACTATGCGTGGGTGGCGCTCGGCCCCACGAGGACCTGGCAGGCCGACCCGGCGCAGGCCTTTGCCACCGCGCAGACCACACACCGCCCGGTCCTGATCGAATTTACCTCGCGCAGTTGTCCCCCCTGTCTCGTCATGGAGCACACCACGTTCCGTGATCCCGCCGTCCTTGATGCCCTCGCAGAGCGCGTGGTGCCGCTCCGTCTCGACATGACCTTTCCGACGCCTGAAAACGACGCCATGGCCGATCGTTATGGCGTCATCGGGTGGCCGGCCATCCTCTTGACCGATCCCATGGGGACCCCGTTTGATGACTTGCGCCTCCTGGGGGAGGTCGTCTCGGTCGAGACCCTGCTCCGACATATTGCCGAGGCTGAGCGCCGGGTCCGCTAACAGATGAATCCCATGCGGTTTTTTTGTCTGTTTGCGCAATCCGCCAAATGGACATGCAGGAATCAATAATTGGCTAGATTTCAGTTTTCGATAATGCGCCAATTACTCTATTTTCATTGTCTAATTGGCGTGTTTACGGTAGAATATTTCGATGATCACGCCAAAGCGCATTGTGGAAAACCGGCATTTTTCCGGGCGAGACTTTGAAAGGAAAAAGCTGGCCCGTTTGGCGCATGCAGGAGAAGCCTCGATCATTGTCGTATATGGACGGCGACGAGTCGGCAAGACCGAACTCATCGAACAGACCTATCGCAAACGGAATATTTTGAAGTTTGAGGGCATTGAAGGGGGGTCCGAGCAGCAACAGCGACAACAGGTTTTGTGGCAATTGTCGGAATATCTTCATGATCCGCTGATTGCCAAACTGCGGCTCACGACCTGGACGGAGCTCTTTCAACTGATCTCCCAACAGACGGCCAAGGGCGTATGGACACTCTTCTTCGATGAAGTCCAATGGTTGGCCGCCTATCGGACACGATTTGTTGCTGAACTCAAATTTGTCTGGGACAATTATTTTCGCCAGAATTCCTCCCTCCTCTTGATCCTGTGCGGATCGTCACCATCCTTCATTATCAACAAAGTGCTCCATTCCAAGGCACTGTACAATCGATCGCAGCATGAAATTCCGTTGCAGGAATTTATCCTGGAGGACGCCAGGGCATTTCTCAAAAAACCTCGCTCACTCCGTGAAACCATGGATGCCATGTTGACCGTCGGTGGAATCCCGGAATATTTGAAGTATCTTGACGCAGACTCTTCTGTTTTTCTCGGGCTCTGCAAAGAAACCTTCACGCAGGGGGCGTTCTTTTCGAATGAATATCAACGCATTTTTTCCAGTAGTCTGGCAAATCATCCTGATTATATCAAGGTGATCCGCATGTTAAGCCGTCGACCTCACGCAACACGGAACGACATTGCCCGGTCGCTTCGTACAACAACCGGCGGGTATTTGACACAGATCTTGCGCGACTTGGAGCTCTGCGGCTTCATCACAAAATACGTGCCGTTTCAACTCGGTGCAGAAAGTCTCGTTGTCCGGTACCATATCAGCGATGCCTATCTCCAGTTCTATTTCAAATTTGTGGAGCCTCACGTCGAGGAAATTCAGATGGGGCGATTCAATCAGAACCCCACACGTCCATTGAATCGGGAGACCTACGACCAATGGCTCGGATTTGGATTTGAGCGTTTTTGTCGCCGCCACCATCACCGTGTTGCCCATGTGCTCGGTTTTGACGCCGTGAGCTACACATCGGGTGCGTTTTTTAATCGAGAAGTCGACAGAGCGAAGCGAGGGTTTCAGATCGATCTGGTCTTTGAACGAAAAGACAAAGTCTATACGGTGTGCGAGATCAAATATGGTCGATCTCCGGTCACGAAAAGAGTGATTCACGATGTTGAGCAAAAGCTGCGACGCTTTCCAAATACGAGACGCTACACGCTCGAAAAGGTCCTGATTACCGCCCAGGGCGTCGAACCCGCCCTGGAAAGAGCCGCCTATTTTGATCGTGTGATGACGTTGGAAGATCTCTTCGGATCCGTGTAGCGCGTCGTTCCAAAAATGACCGCATCAATAGAGGCCAGACTCCAGATATCCACCATTGAGAAGTTCAATATGTCGAATAATATCAGTCGCTTGATAGATCTGATGAAAAATCGAGCAACTTTTCGCAACGTTATCCGATAACCAATACGTAGAGCTGTAGAGACCTGTGGCGCCGTCCCAAGGGGAGGATGCGGTCGCACAGGGGGAGGAGGAACGGGTTATGGGAGTGACAAAAGTCCTCTGGAACGATGTGAAACAGGCCTGTGCCGATGGGGCGAGAAAGGGCTCTGGTGGCGATGCTGGAAAGGAAGCCAAAGCTGTGAAGGGGTGTCTAGATTTCTTTGATGACCGTACGTACCGTGCTGAAGGAGAGACCATTCGCCTCATGAAAGGCGGCATGACCCTGTCGACCGCCATTTCGCGCATCGAGGCCAAGGCGGCCGAGCTGGCCGGGGTCTTCCCGACAGCGCCGGACGCAGACACTGTCGAGGGGAAGGCGGCGGCATTTCTCAAGCGGATGGGTGACCTTTATACCCAGAACGCGATTGGGAGTTGGGGGACCACGAGTGAGACTGAGGATCCGATGACGAAGGAGGCCATCGATTACAATTCGGCCACTTATAGTCAAGATCTAGGCAGTGGAGATACCTGGCAGAAAAGGTTCAACAAACCCGAGAATATCACGGCCCTCACCACCTTCCTCTCCGACATCCAGCAAGCGACGGACGTCCTCGATGCGGGAAAGGCCGCCGACGCGCGGACGAAATCCCCCAAGGCCTGGCAGGTCGTCCAACGTCTCCGCTACGCGTCCACCAAAATCAGCGGGCACCCCGCCGATGTGCAGTCGAAGGTGAATGCCCTGAAATCATTGCTCACCGGTGCGACGGCGGATACTACGCCAGCCGCCGCAGCCGCATCGAAATCGAAATCCGACTACTCAGCGCGAATACGCGTTCTTGCTGGTGCCGGCGGCGTTGGTGGTATCAACGTATGCGAAGAGGGGGCGCCGAGCAACTTTTGTAATCGTACCCTCACAGGTGGGAGCCAGGAAAATTCTACTACGCCTTTTTTGCGATGGGCGTTCTCAGTGACAGCGCTGCTCTTCGACAGTGACGTTGTTGATGTCGAGCTTGGAGGAGAAGTTGCGGGGGTGCATGAAGGAACGCGTGATACGTTTCAAGTCGAGAATTCACAGAATCTGCAATTTATGAAGGATGAATCTGCGGGCTATGAAATCTGGGCAGACAGCTATTTTCTCTCTGCCGTCGCCCGTTTCATATTCTTCAATGACCATCTTGACGCGAGTCTGCGCTTTGGAGTTGGCTCCTCAGTTTTTTCTGCAAATGGCAAAACACTCGTCATTGGAAATTCCGCAAGTCTCGTCAATGGACGACAAGCCACGGCGCGTGAGCTGACGCCTGAAAGCCTGTTGCTCCTTGTACTAGGCGGGGATCTCTGTGTGGGGCATAATTTCGGTGTTTTTGGTCTGCGCGTCTGTGGATTTGCTGAAGGGTATATCTATCCGAACCTCCCTGACATGATTTTGAATACGCATAAGATAGAGCATCGACTTGACAGAGTTGGGGGGGGCGGAATGGGTGGTATTGAATTCAAGCTTTAACGCTATTGGAGGGAGTCACTATGAAACGGGAACTCATCACATTCACGGGATGTCTCCTCAGCCTGACCTTGTGGGCGCCGGTGTATGCGGCCAAGGGGACATACTCTGCCAGCAAATGTATCACAGGGAATGAATTCGATACGATGAATTCCAATGCCTCGATTCGCAAGTTCGAGTTTGCCTTCAATCAGAAGAAGGATGCAGACCGTGGGTGCAAGAAAACGATCACCCTCAAACACGATATCGTGCTCGACCACGGACTGGTCTTTCAGGGGAATTCTACGGGCGGGCTTACGATTGATGGTGGAGGGCATGAGCTCGACGCCTCGAAACTGACGGAAGAGGATCGATGTGTCATCGCGATCCAGGGGAGTGCGAGCGGTGTGACCATCACGAATCTGAAAATCACGGGAGACACAACCGCCCCCATCAGTGGCATCTGTCTCCTGACCAACGACAACAGGCTCCAGGGAGTCACCGTCAAAAAAATGGGGAAGGCCGGCATCGTGGTGACGGGAACGGGAAATGTGATCGAGAGAGATCCGAACAAAGAGGGTGAGTCGTCGGAAATCGTCGATAATAAAGGCCCCGGGATCTACATGACGAAGGGGTACTACGACAACGTGAACACCAAGGTGAGCATCGACACGATTGTCGTCCGGAATGCCGTGACCCAAGGGTCGGCGACCGACACCACCGACACCACCGACGAGGCGGAAGAGAGCGCAGCGGATATCTCGACGGAGGATCAGGACGGTGAGGCGCACCTCTATACTGCAGAGGCCGTTTCCGTCAGCGGGTATGATGAAGGCCAACAGATCTATGTCGTGAACGACAAGACTGATTATATTTTTGACGCCATTCCGAAAAAAGGGACGTACACCTTGAAGGGGGATCTGGTGATTCAAAAAAATGGTGACGATGGAGTCCCACCGAGTACAGTCCTCCTGATTTTCAGTGCAAAGCCCCCCACGGGGAGCGTGACATTGCTGCAATCCCTCTTGGCCGTGGTGACGCAACTGGATGACGCGGAGTTGGATAGTCAATATCCGATGGTCACTGGTCCAGCGCTCTCCACAAAAATTTCGGGAAAGATGACCAAAAAGGGGAAGTTTAGTAACGTCAAGGTGTCGCAGTCGGACATCTATATGGTTGCCTATCCCTCACCAGATGCCATTGTGAGTTCCACGGCACCGATTCTCATGGGAGGAGAAAAGGCCGAGTATTGCTGGAGCGACAATGCGGTGGATACGAGCTGCACGACCTCCGGCCCAGGCGGGAGCGGAGGGGGATTCGGGAGCGACAGTGATTTCGATCCGTTTGCCGATGAAGAGGGCGAAGAGGGCGAGGGGACGACATCCGACAAATATGCGCAGCCGGCAGCCTACGATGCGAAATTGATCAAATGGGCAAGAGAGGAGTGCCAGTACGATCAGGAAGGGAACCCACAATACGACGATTATTACGACCGGGATAACGATAGCCTCTTCGATATTATCGAAGATAATGTGACGGCAGATTGTACCTACACCAAAGGGAGCAAAGAGACCGCCAGTCTCAATTACGATACCGATGGGGACGGGCTGGGCGACGGCGAAGAAGATAGTAACCAGAATGGCTACGTCGACTGCGCGGTCTATGCCGTGACGATCGATGGCAAGCAGGGGACAAAAAAATATGATCTCGTCCCGCGCCTGCGCGGCGAGGATGGCGATGGCAACGCCTGTTTTGCCGATGAAGCCGACTGTACGGCGATCAGCGAGCTCCGAAAGGTCCCGCACCCGGAGAGTCTCGGCCTGGTGGCCTCCGGAGAAAACTGGCTTGGCGTACCGAAATATAAGAAGAGCGGGGATGGTTTTACCGCGGCCGTCCTTGCGGCGGACGAGAAGGTCTTCTGTACCGAGACCGACCCCCGGGTGATCGACAGCGATGGCGACGGCTTGAGCGATGGGCAGGAGTCGCGCCACCGCTATGTCGACCTCTCCAAGCCGGCCCGGCTCTATCCGGTGGGGAGTAATTCGGCCATCAGCGACCAGGATTGCGGGCCGCAGTTGCTGACCGACGAGTCGTCCGGGCGTGCGGGGCGGACCTTTGTGGCGCTCGGGGCGAAAAGTGAGGACAGTGAGAAGCTGCTGCAGTGGTACGAATGTCGCTCGGAATCACTCTGGTGGGCGAGCGATTATACGGGAGGTGTTGAACCATTCACGGGTGAAACCAATCCGCGGTTGAAGGACACCGATGGCGATGGGTTGCCCGATCTCGATCCCAATGAAACGTGTCCGAACAATCCGGACCCCAACTGCGAGGCCGAGTGTGCCAAGGGCTGGCGCGTCTGGCAGATCGGGCAGATCGCCGGGTTCTCGGACAACAGCTATGGCCTCGATCTCGCGTCCCGGCAGGCGGCGTACAGCGATGCGCTCACGCAGATCGTTGAATTGACCGGCAAGTCCGATATGGCCTCCCGGCAGCAGCTCGACAGCCTCGTGCAAAAGATTGGCGAGACCCAGGGCCACAGCGACAACGACGGCATTCCGGATCTGGTCGAGGCCCAGAACCCGCAGCTCTTTGCCCAGTATGACCTCGATTGTACCGGGACGGTCTTGAGTTACAACACCAGTCCGTTCAAGACCTGGACCGATGGGACGCTGGAGAGCGGCGCCGGGACCACGGAAACGCTCCCCTTCAATGACAGCAACGATCCCTGTCCGGGGACCCCCTCGAAGAGCGGCAAATCGACGCCCGAGAGTGACATCGAAGGGTGTCTGGTGAAGCGACAATACAACAAGATGCGGATCTTCGCCTGTTACGTCGATCGCGACAACGACGGGCTCAAGGATTGTGAAGAGGACAAGGATGGCGATGGGGAGTTGGACGACGGCGAGACCTCGCCGCTCAAGAAATCGACCAACGATACCGGGGTCTCCGATGGGATCGCCGTGAACCTGCTCGCTCTCGACAAGCCTCTCTCCAATGACGATGACGGCGACGGCCTGCCGAACGACATCGAAGTGCTCGGTGGTGGAGCGACGTCCGCACCGACCGGCGAGAGTTTCTACGCCGATGTGACGCTCAACGTCGGAACCTGCCGTGGGGTGGGGAGTGAAGACGCGTGGGTGAAACTCCCCACGGACGCCCCGCTGCGGAAGAAAGGCTTCGAGTTTGTCTTCGCCTTCAACACCGATCCGAAGAATCCCGATAGCGACGGCGATGGCTTGAGCGACGGCGACGAAGTCAAGTTCGGCTATGCCCCGACCAATGCCGATTCGGACGATGACGGGCTGTGCGATGGCGACGTCGACGTGCCGGGAATCTGTGTGGCAGGTGAGGATCTCAACAAAGATGGGAAGACGCCGTACTGTACGGATACCAACAATGACGACATCTGTGACGATCCGGCGACGCTCTCCAACGGGGATCCCGGTGAGAGTAATCCGTGCGACTCCAACACCGATCACCATGGCAAGAGCGACTTCTCCGACGAATGCAAAAATGTCCCGAAAGATAACTGTCTCAAGGCCAATGCCTTCGGGACCGATACCGATTCCGACGGGATCCCGGATCTGACGGAGATCGATACGACCAAGACCAATCCGTTTGAAGACGATACCGATGGCGATGGATTGATCGACGGGTGTCTGAAGGATGCGCAGACGGGGGAACCGGTCCTCGGCAAGGGCGAGTTGTGTAACCAGATGAAGGGGATCCAATTCTTCGATAACTTCGATGCCTTTAATAGTCCGGATTGCGGCGGGAGCGCGGTGTCGTACTATGAGTGTGACACCGATCCGCTCAGTGCGGACACGGACAACGACGGGATGAGTGACAAGCTCGAGCGAACCTATCCCCTGAATCCATTCGTCAAGGATACCGACGGGGATTGTATCCCCGACGGGCTCGAGGATATGCACTTCACCAAAAATGCCGACGGCAGTTACACTCCGATCGCGGACAGTATCGACGGGACGTTTGCGGGCTGCACCGAGCAGGCAGGCGGGATCGGCGGGGCGGTCGTCCGGATCTGTACGGAACTCAATGCCGCCATGTGGGATACCGACGGCGATGGGCTGGGCGACGGGGTGACCGGCGGGCTGGGCGAGGACCTCAATTGCAACGGCGTGCAGGATATCCAGGCCGACACGCTACTGGCGGTCGAGACGAGTCCGCTCACCTGGGACACCGATGCCGACGGCTATGGGGATCTCGCGGAAATGACGGCCCACGGCGGGTTCAATGCCGCGGGGAACCTTAATCGTGCGGTGACCGGACGCTCGGTCGGGTGCTCCATGCTGGCGACCGCGGTGCCGCAGGAACCCCGCAGTCACCTCCTCCTGGTGCTCATGCTGGGATTGCCAGTGGCCGTGCTGCTGCGAGAGCGGAAGCGGAGTTGCAGGACCTGAAAAACGACAACAAGGAGTCTCCCCCAGGAGGTCCCGGGCGGTGATCGCAAGATCCCCCCGGGATCTTTTTTGAGGCTCACGTCGAGTCAGCGTTTGGCAAACCGATTGCGGAGATATTCCCGATTGGCAGCGGTTTCAGGATTCTTTTTCCAGATTTCGAACATGAATCGACGCAACTGGTCCAACCGGAATAACTTGGCTTCAGCGGGAAGCGACGCATAGAGACGCATCCGCTCCAAGTCTTGTGCGGTTGGCTTTACCGGGTTTTTGAAGTTATCGCTCGATCTCATCTTTCTCCAATAGGGCCATCATCACGACGTCCATTTCAGCTGCAATTTTTTATGTTGCAGTGCGCAGTCTCTCAGATAAAGGTTGATGAGGTTCTGATATGGCATCCCGAGTTCGGTGGCCAAGGATTTAAAATACGCAACCGTCCCTTTATCGAGGCGAATGGTAATCGGCTGCTTGAGCTGAGAAACATAGGGGTTCCGTTCTCCCTTCATTGTTGCGAAATCGTAATGGGCTCGCATGATTTACCTCCAGTACGCTTTCTCTTCGCGCATGTCGGCCTTTCTCGCGGAAATAATCCGGATCACGGCCTCGTTTTTCCGAAAACAGTGGCAGACGACAAGGATGCGGAGCTGAAAACTGATTCCCAGCATGATAAAGCGGTCTTCATCCCCGGAATGATCTGGGTCGAAAAAACGGAGGGCCTTTTCATCGAGAAAGACTGTCTGGGCCTCCTCAAAATCGATGCCATGCTTTTTGATATTCTCCCGATTCTTTCCCTCATCCCATTCAAAGACCAATTGATTCATATGTACAGTATAAATATGTGACGGAAACGTGTCAAGGTCCTCACCGTGTGGCAAAGCGGTCGTGCAGGGCAGGGAGACGGGTACGGCAGTGGTCCACACTGCGGAGATCCAGAGTTGCCACGACAATGCCCGGCGAATCCGCGCGGCGTTCGGCGAGCACTCTCCCCCACGGATCGACGATCATGGTATGCCCGAAACTGCGCGTCGCCGATTTCATGCCGCATTGGGCCGGCGCAATCACGAAGGCCTGATTTTCAATGGCGCGCGCGCGGAGAAGCGTCTCCCAATGCGCCGCCCCGGTGAATGCGGTAAAGTTCGAGGGAATAGCGAGCAGCGTGGCACCGCGGCGCGCGAGCCGGCCGTACAGTTCCGGCATGCGGAGGTCATAACAGATCGAGAGGCCGAGTGTGCCGAACGGCGTCTCCGCCACGACAGACTTTCTGCCAGGGAGACTCTCTTCTCGAATCGATCGCCCGTTCGGCAATCGGCACTGAAACTGGTGGATTTTCCGGTAGCGCGCCGCGATGCTCCCATCGGGACGGATCACGAGGCTGGTATTGTAGTGCCGGTGTGGTGCGCCCTGCTGTGGTCTGCGCCGGGAACGTTCCTGCACCGATCCGACCAGTAACCAGACGCGATGGACCTGCGCAAGCGCACACAACGCGAGGACTTCGGGACTGCGAAGCGAGAACGTCGGTTGGGGATCGGGTCCGATGTAGAGGACATGCTCGGGGAGGGCGATCAACGAGACCTCGCTCCGTGCCGCCTGGCGGATCAACGTCGTGGCCTGCGCGAGGTTCCCCGTCACCTCCTCGCGGGTATCGAGTTGGACGGCCGCAATGCGCACATGACGGAGTGCCCTCATGACTATTCAACCGTGGCAACCTGGAGTGCCATCAGTCGCGAGGCATTGGTGAGGAGATAGAGCCGATCCCCATCGACCACCGGGCGGCCGTAGGTGCCACTCCCGACGCGGTATTCCTGCAGGAGCGTTCCATCGCGCTCCCGCAGGAGATAGAGCGGGCCATCGGTCCCGACGACCACGACCATGTTGCCGATCAAGACCGGCGCGGAGACTTCCGATTCCGGGAGTGGTGTCCGCCAGCGCTGCGCCCCGGTGGGGGCATCGACGGCCGACACCACCCCCTCGCCGGCGACATAGAGCGTTGCTCCGGCCATGGCCATGGCATTGGGCGAGGCGATCCGTTCAAACCATGCCAGCTGGCCGGTCCGCGCCTGGACAGCGGCCAGCCCACCACCGACCGATGCGGCAATGATCCGGCCATCAGCGGGGAGCGGCACGGTGTCGACGTCGTGCAGGCGGGCCTGCCGGGGCGTAATCCGTTCCTCCCAGAGGATGGTCCCATCCGCGGGGCTATGGGCCGCGAGGAGGCCATCGGCATAGCCGACAATGATCTTTCCCTCATGGACGATCGGGTCTGCGGCCCCGCGCACCGTAAATGGCGCAATAATCAGGCGTTCGTTTGTGTGCCACAGGGGGACACCGGTCTCCCGTTCAAATGCCACCAATTGGCCGCGCATGGTGACGGCAAAGAGGCGATCGCCTACCACGAGGGGCTGGGCCATGACCTCGGCGCCGACGGTCGTCTGCCACAGCTCTCTGCCGGTGGCCGGTTCAAGGGCATAGAGGATCCCCTCGGCATCCACGGCAAAGAGGCGGTCGCCATCGAGTCGGACCGGGGCAAACACCGCTCCCAAGGTTTCATGACGCCAGACGACCTTGCCGTCGTTGCCGGAGAGGGCAAAGACCCCACCGCGGGCCGAACCGACATAGACCGTTCCCCCCGCGATCACCGGAGTCGCGAATTGATAGAGCCCGCGGCCATGCGCATGGCCGCCGGACAATCGGCGCGACCAGAGTGGGCTGACCAGATGGCGCTGCTCCATCCGCTCCACCGGCGTCCGCCGTATGGGTACCGCCTCGGCAGACGAGACGGCGCCACCCAGCAGCGAGAGAGCAGAGCAGATGCAGATTACGAGGCGGTATCGATGGTGAGCCATAGGCGCTCTTGCTCCTGGACTTTCGGATAGGTCTCGTCCGCATCCACGGGTGGTGGTTGGTTCAACACGGCCTCTGCCGCGGTCCGGTTGCCGGTGTGGAGATGGCATCGCACGGCATTACTGAGGGCCCGTGGATACGACATGCCCGCCCCACGAAGTCGCAGAATTTTTTCATAGTGCGTTGCGGCAGTTCCCCACGCCGCTTCGAGTTCATAGGTGATCCCGAGGGTCTGGAGCGCCGCCGCTTGCAGGAGCGGCAGACGGGCTTCTTCGGCGAGCGGCGTCAGTAACTCCCGGACGCGATCGCGATCGTTCATGGTCAGGGCCACCCGTGCCACATGGAGACGTGCCAGATCGGCGTACAGGGTCCCGTCGTATTGATGGATGACGCCCTGGAGGGCGAGCAGATCTGGTGCGGGTTCTGGCGACGGTGTTGCCGGGGCCTCTGGGGTCGCGGAGGTCTTATGTTCGTCTGCCGTGGCTGGTGGCGGCGTATGTGCCGTCACCGGAGCGGGGTGGAGGGCCTGGTAGAGAGCATAACTTGCCTCCGCAGCACGCCGGGATTGGGAAGACTGGTGCCACGTGAAGAGGCCAGCCGTGAGGACACATCCGGCGGCGATTACGACGAGGGGCTTCCAATGCCCGATGGTCCAATGGAGGGTCCGCTCGATCCGTCCCCCAACGCTCAATTCCCCATGATCTGTGGTCGAGAACCGATGGTATTGTGCCATAAGGGAGCCAACATACCGGTCTTCGCGCCCGGACGCAAGTCCGTTCCATCAACGGGACCATCGGCAGAGAGCGCATCGCATGGTCGGCCAAGGCCCTCCCCGCCTTTCCCTCATTGTCGCATGGCCATACTAAGGAGTACACAACCCCCTACACATCTGACTTCGGCTCATGGCCTACGACTGCGTCAGGCTTCAAGAAAAAATCCTCAACGTATCCGAGTGGATACGCCTCGGATTTTTTCTCTCGCCTTCCTGGTCTCGGCTCATGATCCTGTGTCATCTGTAGTAGTGGGTTGTGTACTCCTTAGTAAATCGCGTATGCTACTCCTATGGCCCGTGATCCACGTGACCCGATTGCCCCGATCGATCGGCAGACCTCCCGCCAGACGCCCGTCGAACAAACGATCCCCAAGGGGAGAGCCCTCCGTCCCGAGGTGAAGGCGCAGGCCCCGCACTCTCCACCCGTACCGCACGCCGACCAATTTCGGCCGACCGGGGCCCTCGATCGTTTTTTGGCCGCGATCGCCAAGCGGGTCGAGCAAGGGGTCGGATTTTATCACGTCATCCGATTACCAGGGCGGGGACGCGTGGTGCAAGATCGCCGCGGTGGCGAGCCAGAACCGCAGGGCGGGGCCGCGCGCGAGTCGTTGCCGCTACGTGAAGAGCACGCGCAGGGACGCGCGGCGCCATCACGGCCCCATTTTTTCCATGATCGGCATACCGTGGTTCCGCAGCAACACCGTGCGCAATCACCGGGCGGCGACGAACGCCCCGACTCGAAATTTGAACAGGAGGTGGTCGCGCGTTTCGAAAAGGGAAAAACGCTCGAGCAGGCTCCTCCCAACGGACGCGCGCATTTTCTGGTGAAGAGCGCCGTCGAATGGATGCAATTCTTTCGCCGTTTCCTCCATCGGACCGTGCTCCGGGAGATCTCGATCGAACAATTGGCGGACGAAATGCTCTTTCGCGGTCTCTTGCAACAGAAGGGAAAGGCGGGGAAAGGGGTCTTGGTGGGGGATTTGATCTTGAAAAACGGGGCGGTCGAAAAATTTGCGCGCGTGGACGTCGATCTGACGCGTCTCATGGCGCGCATGCAGGGTCTGGAACCAGGAACGACGCTGACGCGGCAACTCGTGGTCGAGACCATTCAGGCCGAGATCCTCCGGTACTTTGCGATCGGCCCAGCCAAAGGGGAAGCGACCCGTTTTGTCGGCGCGCAGGCGAGTGCCGGTATTTTTACCACCCGGCGCACGGAAGAGGCGGTCGCCCGGCGACTTGGTATCCGGCTCGACGGGGGGACTGCGAAAGGCCCGGAGGAACGCGGGGAGAATACTCCGGAAGAACGGTTTGTCCCCTGGTGGCGATGGGACCGCGAAGAGCGTGGGGGTCTGCGCCGCTGGTTTGTCCCCGTGACCCTGGGGACGCTCGTGGTCATCGGCATGGTCACCGTCTGGGTCCTCCTGCGCGGGGCGTAGTGTACTGTAAAGAAGCGTTGGACGCACTACAGTAGCACGCAGGCGGCCGGCCGGTGCAGCGTCACCATTTTTTCATCCGCCGTGACCGGAGGAGTCGGGGGAGTGCGGGGAGGCGCTGCCACCAAGGTCCCGTCACCCGGTGGGCCATCTGGACAAAGAGATCGTACACAGAACGATCATACGGGTACCACCAGAGATCTTTGTGGGGGGGGCCGCAGTTCGTATGTCGGTGTTGCGGGACCACCATGTCGGAGAGACCGATGGCCCCATGGGTCCGACCGAGGCCGCTCTGTTTGCGACCGCCCCACGGTGTCTGACAGATGGCGTGGGTGTAAAGGCATTCATTGATGGTCACCGTGCCAACGGCGAGCTGCGCGGCCATGCGCTCAGCCGCGCGCCGATCGCGCGTCCAGATCGACGCGGTCAGGCCGTACGGAGAATCATTGGCCATGGTGATCGCTTCGTGATCGCTCCCCACGACCATGATCGGTAACACGGGCCCAAACGTCTCCTCCCGCATAATGCGGTCTGCGTGGGTGACGTCGGTGAGCACGGTCGGTCGGTAAAAGGTGCCGGCAAAATCCGCGTTGCGCGTTCCCCCGCATCGGAGCGTGGCGCCCCGCGCCACGGCCTCGGCGACATGACGTTCCACGGTGGCCAATTGTGTGGCCGTTGTCAGAGGACCGACCTCGACCGTGGGATCCGTTCCCGGCCCCTGCCGGAGTTGGCGGGTCTTGGCAACCACCTGGTCGATAAAGGGCCCGGCAATGCGGGCATCGACGTAACAGCGCTCGACCGAGGCGCAACACTGGCCGGCATTGGTGAATGCCCCCCAGACGGCCCCACTGCTCGCGAGGTCTAGGTCGGCATCGGCCCGGACGATCATGGCATCTTTGCCGCCCAGTTCCAGCGTGCAGGGGATCGGTCGCGTGGCGCACGTCGCCATGATCCGTTGTCCCGTTGCCACGCTCCCGGTAAAAAAGACCTTGTCCACCGCGGCCTCCACCAGCGCGGCGCCGGCCGTGCCATCGCCAATCACGAGTTGGAGCACCTCTGCGGGAAGGCCGGCCGCGCGAAACATAGCCATGATCTGTTGCGCCGTGTGGAGCGCGTATTCCGAGGGTTTGAAGACGACGGTATTCCCCGTGACGAGTGCCATGGCAATGGCCCCCGCTGGAATCGAAAAAGGGTAATTCCATGGGGCAATGACGGCAACGACGCCATGGGGTTGATAGTGGAGGATCGATGTGCGTCGCAGCCAGGTCATCAGTCCGATCGGAATGCGGTGCGGTCGGAGATGCGCTCCCGTGTGATGGGCGAAATAGTAGAGGAGATCGGCCATGGGGTAGAGTTCCGCGGTGAGGGCCTCCAGACGCGGTTTCCCATTTTCCGCGGTGATGACATCGGCGATCTGGTCGAGATGCTGCAGCAGATATTGTCGGGCGCGCAGGAGTATGGCCCCGCGTTCGCGATAGGTGAGGGCCTGCCACGCAATCCCCGCCGCATCCCCCCGTTGCACGAGGCCGGCAATTGCGCCAAGCGGCGTCGCCTCATAGGTGGTAATGACCTCAAGGGTCGCCGGATTGCGGACCGTGAACGTCGTCATGATCGCGTCGAGAGCATGGGGCCGAGCGGGGCGCCCCCGAGCACATGCCAGTGGACGTGGAAGATCTCCTGGCCGGCATCGGCATGCGTATTCACAATGAGTCGATAGCCGGATTGATCGATCCCCGCACGTTGTGTCACCTGATGGATCGCCAATGTCATCTCCGACAAGAGCGCCGTCGCATTGGCGGGGACGGCGTTCCAGGTCGGAAGATGTTCGCGCGGGATGATCAACAGATGGACCGGGGCCTTGGGATGGAGATCGGGAAAGGCCACCACCAACGGACCTTCATAGAGGAGCGTGGCAGGGATCGTCCCGGCGGCAATCTTGCAGAAAATACATTCGGACATCGATCCCTCCTTGAACGGGTTATTCGGGAATGAGGGTGGCCTCATCCGAGGCGATGTTCAACTCATGTTCCTTGGTCATGGTGATGAGCGAGACCAGATCGAAACGGTTCTCGTAGAGCGACCGCCCCAAGATGGTCCCCATGACGCCAAACTTTTCCAGATGGAGCAATTGGCGGAGTTGGTCGAGTGATTCCAGGTCGGTGCTCTGGATCACCGGCACGCCTGCGCGTTCGGCAAACGTACGGATCCTGGCCACATTGTCGGTCGTCAGCGTCCCGACTTCATTGACATCCGAGTAGAGGACAAACGAGATCCCTTGTTCACGAAAACGGGCGAGGTATTCCGCAGCGCTCTTGTTGGCGGCGACCGTCCATCCCTTGATGGCCACCTTGCCATGGCGGACCGTGATTTCGACACCGACCTTGCCGGGGAATTGCGCGGCCACGGCCTCCGCAAATCGGGGCTGCTGATATGCCAGTGTGCCGAGCACGATGCGGGCAATGCCGGTCTGAAAATAGTGGCTGATGGTCTCGAGGGCGCGCGTCTTCGCGCTCAACTGACAATGAAATCCGCACTCCTGTGCCAACAGTCGGATGACAGGCTCATTGGGGCTGTGGCCCGCGGCCGATGGGGCCTCGATGTCGATGAGATGGAGCATTTCCACTCCGGCGGCGCGCAAAAAATCCCCTGCGGCCTGCGGATCTGCGGGAATGGGCGAGGGTTGCTCTTGGGCGAGGTTCGCGATGCGCTGCTGGCGGAGATAGAGCGTTGGGATAATAAACATGGCGTCTGCTGTACCATGTCGCGCTGCGACAAGTCAATTTGACGGACAACAGCAGGGCTATGATCGGTGTGCCCCATGGTCGGCGGGTTCTCCGATCGGCACGTTCCGAGCCGTTCCTCCGCGAACGCTCTCCGGTCGTGGGGAGATCGCCATACTCCCCGGTTGTCCCAGGCACTGAGAGACCGCATCGGATTCTCGCGTTGACATCACGTGTCAACTATCATATTGTTATCAAGGACTTATGCTATCAAGCGCCGTACTCGTTCTGAATCGTTCCTTTTTCCCGGTCCACGTGACCACGGTCCGTCGGGCCTTTGTGATGTTGTATCAGGGCCTCGCCAAGGCCGTCGATCGTGAATACCAAACCTTTACCTTTGCCTCGTGGTCTGATCTGGCCGCATCGGCAGACGACGAGACGGTGGGGTTGATCAATCGGATGATTCGCGTACCACGGGTCGTCTTGCTCACGGTTTACGATCGCATTCCGAAACGAGCCATCCGGTTTTCGCGCCTCAACCTCATGATGCGTGACCGCTATCAGTGCCAGTATTGCGGTCGGCAGACCGCAGCCCATGAACTCAATCTCGATCACGTCATCCCCCGTTCGCGTGGAGGACTGACGACCTGGGAGAACATTGTGACGAGCTGTCATCACTGCAATCGGCACAAGGGAGGACGGACGCCGGACGAGGCGCATATGCATCTCATCCGGCGTCCCTATCGACCCACCTCGCTCCCATTCCTCCATCTCCACCTGAAGCAGTTTCGCTATGACGAGTGGAAGCCATATCTCAATGTGGTCGATTTCAGTTATTGGAACGTCGAGCTTCTCCCGTGACGCACGCATCAGCGATGCAACTCATCGTTCCTGGGCGTGCTGCTGGGGAACGGCTTGATCGGTATCTTACCCGCGTGTTGGCGCAACATTCTCGCGCGACCATTCAACGGTGGATTCGGGAGGGGCACGTCACGGTGGATGCCGGCCAGGCCGTGCCGCATCGGGTGGTGCGGGCCGGCGAGGTGATTGTCGTGAGGCCGCCCCCGGTGGTCCCCAGTCCTCTGGTGGCGCAAGTCCTCCCGCTCGCGATCCTCTACGAAGATGCGGACATCCTCGTGCTCAACAAGGCCGCTGGGATGGTGGTCCATCCGGGCGCGGGGCAGTTACAGGGGACGGTGGTCAATGCCTTGCTCGCGCATATCCCGGACCTTCGGGGAGTTGGTGGGGTCGAACGCCCCGGGATTGTGCACCGCCTCGATAAAGGGACTTCCGGCGTGATGATCGTCGCAAAACATGATGCGGCCCATCTGGCCCTGACACGCCAGTTTCACGATCGACACGTCAGCAAGACCTACCAAGCGCTCTGCATTGGGCAGGTGCGAGCCAGTGGTGTGATTGAGGCCCCGATCGGTCGGCATCCGACCCATCGGACGGCCATGTCCACGGAGAGTCGCCGGGGGCGGCCCGCCATGACGCGCTGGCGGGTGCGCGAGGTTTTTGCCACCGCGGTCTCGCTGGTGGAGGTCGATCTCCTCACCGGGCGTACGCACCAGATTCGCGTCCATATGAGTGCCGCGGGTCATCCGCTCGTGGGCGATGGTGTGTATGGCAAGCGTGCGACAGGTCGACACCTGTTGCCCGCCTGGCGATTGCTTCTGGCAGAGGCGCGGCGTCCCATGCTCCATGCCTGGCGTCTGGCATTGGCGCATCCCTGCACGGGTCTCCCCATGGCGTGGGAGGCCCCGTGCCCCGAGGATTTTTCGACGATGGTCCGGCAGATGCGTCTCTTGGCGAGAGCGGGGGAGGCGGTATGAACGAGGGGGGCTTCTGCGAGCTCACCCGCGGTGCGGACGTGGGAAGGCCGTGCTATCTGGTGCCACGATGGCGTGCGCTCCCCTGCCGCCATGGATTTGGGATTCGCGATGTCTCATTGGCGGCCTATGTGGGACCGGGCGTGTGGAAGATGCCTGAGACACGACAGGTCCATGGCACGACCGTGCATCGATTGACCCGCCATGATCCCATCCAGATCCGCGTGGGCGATGCCTTTGTCACGGATATTCCGGGAATGGTCTGCGCCGTGCGGACGGCTGATTGCGTGCCGATCCTCCTCTGTGCGCCGCCGCGTGGTGTCGTCGGTGCAGTGCATGCCGGATGGCGCGGCGTGGCTGCGGGCATTGTCACCGCCACCGTGAGCGCGCTGGCCGCGTGGTTTCACGTGCTCCCATCACAGCTCGAAGTGGCGATCGGCCCGGCCATTGGCAGGGAGGACTATGAAGTCGATCACGCCGTCCATCGCGCGCTCCGTGCCACAGGCCTTGAACTCGAGGCGGCGCTCACGCCATCGCGTCAGGGGCATTGGTGGTGCGATCTGCGGCAACTCCTCTGCCAGGAATTGATGCGACTCGGTGTGGCACCGACGTCGGTGACGTGCTCAACGCTCTCCACGTTTCAGCGCCCCGGCGAGTTTCACTCCTATCGCCGGACACCGTTGCACACGGGACGTCAGGTCAGTTTCATCACCTGGTCCGCGTTACGTTCAACTTTCGATACTGCTGCTGGGCCGTCGGGCCGTCCAGATCGAGGGGTCCGCCGTTGGTGAAGGGATCCGGGCCGGCATATGCGGGGAGTGGGAGCTTGCGCTGAGGGCGCGCCGGAGCCGAGGCGATCGATTTGGTCGGGGCACTGGCGGCTGCGGCGGGAGGGGTCTGTGGCGCGGGCGCGGTGGCGACCGGCGCTGCAGTGACTGCTGCGGTATCGACCGGTTCAGCGGCTGGCGGCATCGTAGGTGGTCGTGTGGGGTCGAGCGCTGCCGTAATGCCAATCGACGTCGTCACCGTGATTCCGGCAATGGGGGCGGTTGGTGCGGCCGCGACAGCCGTCGGTGACGGCGTGGTCGTCTCCGGCGTTGCGCTCCTTGCTGACGTCGCACTCGGTGCGGACGGCGCTGGGGCACTGACGGACGCGTCAGACGCCGATGGGGCACTGGCCATCTCGGTTGCGGCCGTCCCCGGTTCCACAGCGGCCGATGCGGTCACGATCTTCGGAGTCTCCTCTGCCGGGGCTCGACTCCCTGATGCGTTCGCCGTCTCGGTCGGTTCTTCGGTCTGTGTGGCAGCGCCTGCGGTACTTTGTGCTACCTGCGATGCAGGGGGATTCCGGGTCAACCAGTTCGCGCCAATGATGAGACCGATGATGATGACAACGATGGCGATATTCTGTGTGTTCGATTGCACAGTGGTTTTCCCTCCGCGGAAGAATGCTTCGAGATGATCAAAGAGATCTGCGCCTTCTGGGCCGACATCGGCACGGCGCGATCGGCGTGCGCTGCGTCGGATGCCCGACGACGAGCCCTCTGAGGCGGATTTTCGCCGACGGCGTTGGAGCGATGGTTCAGGGGGCGTCGGTGCAGGAGGCACTTCCAATTCCGCGAATGCCGGAACGACCGACTCGGTAATTGTCGGCCCGTCGGGCTTTTCAGGGGGATGTTCATTTGCCATAGGGCAAGAACTATAAGAATGACGGCGTCTCGCAGTCAATAACAAAAAGGCCCCCGGTTGGAAACCGAGGGCCCGCACCGCTTTGCTCCTTGTAGAACCTGGCTCATCGCTTAGGGGCAGGCTTGCGTTTCTTCAGAGTCCTCGACGCCCTCTGGCCGAACCTCTTTCGAGGCCGCATACTTCCCTGTGGTTACTCCGTTCTTCCGTGGGGAAGGGGAGCTCCGCTTCGAAGTGTTGCACCAAGGGGACGCTACAACGACTTTTGTACCTGGGATGGGTGCTTCTGCCGTTGTGCCTCTCGTGAAATTTCCCCACCTCTATGGATATTTCCTCAGCGATTATAGGCTGCTTCCAGCCCACTCCGCGTGTTGACTTGACCCATGCACCCCTTACGGCGCGCTGACGTCGGTCATGTCGCGTATTGCATCGGGAGAGGAGAGCCGTTTCCCTTGCGGTACTTTCGGCGTCCATTTTGGTGTTTCATCCGCTGTGTCCTGAACCCTTAAGTGGGGCGGCTCCGTTGCGTTCACTCCGCAGAAGGCGGCAGGTGTTGTCACCAACCCTTGCACGTTCTGTTGAACGGTCACCGGTACACTGCCTAACGGGGGCCCAGCGATCAGGTCGGGGCGCCTCCCTAAACGATGAACCAGCAAGTTCTCAAAGAGCCAACGCCGTCCTACAGGTGCGCTTAGACCATAGGCCGCGATACCCGCTCAATGGGTGGGATGATCTACCTGCCGCAAAGGTGCGTCCAGTCTGGCAGGAAAAGGTGAGTGGAAAAAAATCACCTCCTGTGGATAACTCTTTTCTTGTTCGAACTACACTATATTCATATGTATTTTTATGTCGTTAGATAAATATCTCTCAAGAAACAGATGGAAAACATGCGCGCTCGTATTGAAGAAAAAACGAAATACTCACACTCCAGAAAAAAACGAGAGACCGCCGTTTGACACGCTGACGAAACCACGGTAGAGCTCGCCCAATTTTCGGGGCATACGTACTGTGGTCATTACCTGTGATGCGGTCTTGAAGGTCTTTCCGCCGGGGACACGCGCGGTCGACGGAGTTTCGCTCTCGCTCCCGCCGCGCACAGTGGCGCTCCTCTCCGGAGGGAATGGCGCGGGGAAGTCGACGCTGCTCCGCTGCATCGCACGGCTCCTCCGTCCGACCCGCGGGTCCGTCCGCTATGGCTGGGATCTGCACGCACCTGGACTCCCTCCACCGCTCACCTATCTCGGCGAGGCCGATTACCTCTACGGGACGGCCACAGTGGGAGAAAACCTCCGGATCGCGCAGCGCTTGGTGCACGCGCCGGCGCAGCATTTGGAGCAGAGTGTGACCCTCTGGGGGCTCGATCGTTGGTGGCAGCGACCGTGCCACGAGCTCTCCCGCGGTCAACGGCGCCGGGTGGCCTTGGGACGCGCCTGGCTTGTGGCCACGAAGGTGCTGTTGCTGGATGAACCATTGGTCGGTCTCGATCCCGCAGGTGCTGCGCAATTCCACGCGGCCGTGCGGGCCGTCGTGAACGAGGGGCGGGCCGTGATCGTGGCTTCACAGACCGCCGAGGCGTTTCAGGGCCTCTTGGCCATGGAATGGCAGATGGAGCAGGGACGTGTGGTCCACACTGTGGCGCATTGAAAGTCGCGGAATCCGGCGCGACGTGATTGGCGTGGCCGAGTTGATCGGTTTTGTCGTCCTCTCCCTCCTGATTTTTGCCTTTGTTACGCGGGCTGTTTCGATCCCCGCACCCCTCATTTTGTGGGTTACTCTTCTTTTTGGTGGCGTCTTGTATTTGGGACGGAGTTTTGACCGGGAGTGGGCCAGTGACGGGTCGCGCGTCCTTGAAGGTCTTCGGATGATTCCCGGGGCGATTCCACGACTCTTTTGGGTCAAATGGGGGAGCAATTCCCTGGTATTGCTCCTGGTCTCGCTCCTTGCCACGGGCCTCCTGATGCTCTTTCTGGAAGAGCCAGGGGGATGGTTGGCGTGGAGTTGGTTGCCGCTGGTCATTGGTTTGTGCGGTTTTTCCGCGCTCGGGACCTTGTTTGCCGCCGGTGTGGTGATGCAGACGCGGCGGGAATATCTCCTGGCCATTCTTTGTTATCCGCTCGCTATTCCCCTGATTTTGGCCGTCTCTCAATGCCTGACCAATGGCCTCGCTACGGGGCGTGTCGACCCGGTCTGGATCAAATTGACAGCAGGCTGTGCCCTTCTCTATATCACGGTTGCGTCGTTACTCTTTCCCTATCTGGTGGAGGAATGATGATCCGTCTCTGGACGTTTGGCGTGGTGATCGTGGCGATGGCCAGCGGATATTGCATCCTCTATGTGGCACCCCCGGAGGCGATGCAGGGGTACGTCCAGAAAATTTTCTACATCCACATCAGTTCGGCCCTCTCGATGTATGTCGGATTTCTCTCGGCGGGTGTGGGGAGTCTCCTCTATCTCCTGCGGCGTGCAGAGTGGGCTGATGCCTTGGCGGTCGCGGGTGCGGAGGTGGGGGTCGTCTTCTGTACCATTGTCTTGACCACCGGCCCGATCTGGGCACGGCCGATCTGGGGGGTCTGGTGGACCTGGGATCCGCGGCTGACGAGCACGCTCTTTTGCTGGCTGATCTTCGTCTCGTATATTCTCGTGCGGCATGCGCTGGAAAACCCCGAGCGCCGTCGCTTGGTCAGCGCCGCCGTGGCGATCATCGGTCTCCTCGATATTCCGATCATCCATTTCGCGGTGAAACTTTGGCGTGGCGCCCACCCGTCGGTCAAAGGGACGAAAGATGCAATGCCGATGGAGATGTACACGACCCTCTATCTGACGATGACCGCGGTGATCGGTCTGGCCACGCTGTTGATCCGACTCCGGTACCTCATTGAACGGCGCAGAGAGACCGGGAACTTCCTGCAGGAGGGGATGCCGTATGCCTGATACGCTGGGCCAGGCCCTCCTGGGCTATGCCGTCTTTGGCGTCATTCTTGGCGGATATGTGATCCGCCTGCTCCGTTTGTGGCGGTCGACTCATCCGAAACCGGGATCCGGCCTCACATCCTCCGCAGAATGGAGAGGGCACGCGGGGTGAGGCGATAGCCCCGCGGGCCGTACCGGCGCGGATTGGGGAGGATCGAGGCCAAAAACGCCGCCTGCGAGGCAGTGAGGGTCTTCGCGGAGCGGTGAAAATAGTGCTGTGACGCGGCCTCGGCCCCATAGATCCCTTCACCCCATTCCACGACATTGAGATAGAGTTCGAGAATGCGGTCCTTGGAGAGTTCCTGCTCAAGGCGGAGCGCGATCAAGAACTCCTGGATCTTTCGCAGGGGGGTTTTATGTGGGCTCAGGAAGAGGTTCTTGGCCAATTGCTGGGTAATGGTACTGGCCCCAAAGGCAAGCCGCCTTCGGCGCCAATTGATCTCGATGGCCCGTTTGATCGCTCCCCAATCAAACCCGGGATGGTGATAAAATTGGTCATCTTCGGCGACAATCACCGCGCGTTGCAATGCCGGCGCAATGGCACTGCGCGGGACCCAGTGGTAGTGGATCCGGGCCGGGGTCGCATGGCGCATGAAAGTGGTCATGACCGGTGGCGTCTCCTTGAGCGAGGCCACGTTCGGGAGCGTCACGGTATTATAGACGGTCAGGAGCCACCAGAGGCCGATGGCGATACCGAGGAAACCGAGCCAGCGGGGGATGGGCGACTCAGCGGTTTTTGTTTGCGTCTTCTCCATCCCTTCCTCTACAAGGGGCCCATGGGTGTCCAACCGGATCGCTGGATTCAGACCATGGTCGAACAGTACCAGATGATCGAACCCTTTGTCGATCATCAGGTCAAGGGTGGGATCTCCTATGGGCTCTCGTCGTATGGGTACGATTTTCGCCTAAGCGAGTGCTTTCAGGTCCCGAGCGGGTCGGCACGCGACCTCATCGATCCAAAACGGGTCGCTGCCGCGCAATATGCCGTGATCCAGGCCCCGTGGTATGACCTCCCTGCGGGGAACTATGTCTTGGGTCGCACGGTGGAATATTTTCGGATCCCGCGCGATGTCCTGACAATTTGCAACGGCAAATCGACCTATGCCCGGTGTGGGGTCACCGTCTATGTAACGCCGTTTGAACCGGAGTGGGAAGGATATGCCACCATTGCCATTGTGAATAGCGCGGGGCGGCCGGTGCGGATCTATGCCAATGAAGGGATCGCCCAACTGATCTTTTTATCAGCGACCTCGACATGTGCCGTCTCCTATGCTGATAAAGCGGGACGCTATCAGGGGCAACAGGAGATTACCCTGGCGAAAGGCTCCGGAACGTAAGATGCGACGACACAGTTATTTTTCGCTCGAAGAAGCCAACGCATTACTCCCCACGCTCGAACACTTTTTCCGGGAGCTGGCGCTTGTGCGCCGCGAGCTCCTCGACGTCCGTGAGGCATTGGCCCGCCATGGGGCCACCGTCCATCCCGAGGGGATCGCTCTGCCGCGCATGGCCAAAAAGAGTGGAAAAACGTTGGTGGCCCGCTATCAACGACTCTGCGAGGACTATGATGTCTTGATGGAAGAGCTGGTCGGTCTCGGCGTGGAGCTCGTC
>JACPFF010000012.1:29040-66463 GCA_016183065.1 Deltaproteobacteria bacterium
GTCTCGGCGTGGAGCTCGTCAATATCGATGCCGGCGTGGTGAATTTTTACAGCTGGTGGGATGGGGAAGAGGTCCTGCTCAATTGGCAGTATGGGGAACCGGCCGTGCAATTCTGGATGGACCCCGGCGAAACCTCTGCCGTGCGACGCCCACTCGGCCAGCTCTTTTACGATCTGCCGCAGCACGAGATCCAACGGCATTAGACGCGACAAGGGAGAGGGCGATGCCTGGAAGTGTATATGCCATACCGCGGCACGAGCGCTTGAGTTGGTGGGAGCGGGTCTATCTCCCGGAAATCCTCCGGGGCCTCTGGATTACGTCCGTCCATCTGCTCAAAAACATCGTCCGGATCGATCGGCGGATCACCATTGAATATCCCGATGTGCAACCGACCTTTCCCGTGGGGTATCGTGCGGAGCATCGACTCATGTGGCGGCCGGATGACACGCCGCGCTGTACGGCCTGCATGCTGTGCGCCACGGCCTGTCCGGCCGATTGCATCGAAATCGTGGCGGAGGATGTGGGTGACAACCGCGTCGAAAAGCGCCCGCGTATTTTTACGATCAATGAGTTGCGCTGTGTGTTTTGCGGGCTCTGTGTCGAGGCGTGTCCGTGCGATGCCATTCGCATGGATACCGGCAAGTTTGAGAACTCGGCCTATACGCGGCAGGAGTTTCTCTATGACATCACGAAGCTGATGCACAATCACCCGGAAGGGGCGAGTCCCTATTCCATCGCGCTCTATTAACGCATGACCGCTGATTATTACCACATCCTTGGTGTCGCGCGGAATGCCTCTGCGGAGGAGATCAAGAAGGCCTATCGGCGGCTGGCACGGCAATACCATCCCGATGTCAACAAGGGGGACAAGGGCGCTGAGGAACGATTCAAGACCATCAGCGAGGCCTATGACGTCCTCTCCGATCCGAAGAAGCGGCAACAATATGATCTGCTCGGCGCCGCGTTTACGGGGAGCGGAGGGCCGGCCGGCGGTCCGGGAGGTTTTCAGTGGAGCTGGACGAGCGGGGAGCCTGGGCGGGGGCGACCGGCAGGCGGTGTTGAAGGGGAACGGGGATTTGAGGGCCTCGGCGACCTCTTTTCCGAACTCTTTGGCATGGGGGGAGTGCCACAGGGCCGCCGCACGCGACAGACCTACAGAGAGGCGGGACCGCAGGCGATACGCGGCGAGGACATTCACAGTACGGTCGAGGTCGATTTTCTCGAGGCCATCGACGGCACGATGTGTCAATTGCAACTGCAGCGCCATGGACGGCGCGAAAACATTTCCGTCAAAATCCCTCCGGGTGTGACATCGGGCCAGCAACTCCGCCTCAGTGGCAAAGGCGATGTCAGTCCCATGGGTGGGCCGCCGGGTGATCTCTACCTGCAGGTGAAGATCCGGCCGCATCCCATCTATTGGCGGGAGGGCGCGGATATCTTTGCCGAGCTGCCGATCGCGGTGTACGAGGCGGTGCTTGGTGCAGACGTCGAGGTCGACTATCCCGGTGGACGGGCCAAGCTCAAGGTCCCGCCCGGCACGGCCTCGGGACAGAAACTCCGACTGAAAGGGAAAGGGGCGCCGCAGGTAGGTGAGCGCGCAGAGCGGGGTGATTTCTACGCCGTGATTCAGATTGTCCCTCCCAAAAAAATCTCCAAGGCCGTCCGTGAACTCGTCGAAACCTGGGCAGCCGAGCATCGGTATGCGCCGCGGACAAAACGGTAATCCCCCGGGTACGTCATACGCGTTGTAACCTCCGAGAAATACTGGGCAATATACGCTAATGATCACAAAATCGGTGCTGCTGCGCATGGAGCAACGCCACGGCGAGGGCGTCGGCGGCGTCTTCGGCGGCAACGGCGGGGAGCTGGAGGAGTTTGGCGGTCATATACTGGACCTGGGCCTTGGTGGCATTGCCATGGCCGACGACCGACTGTTTGACGAGCCGGGTGGAGTACTCGTGGAGCGGGAGCCCGGCTTCGGTCACGGCGAGGATTGCCACGCCGCGCGCTTGACCGAGCTGTAACGTGCTCTTCGGGTTCTTGGCGTAGAAGAGCGATTCGATGGCGACTTCGTTCGGTTGATAGGTGGCAATGACCTCGAGCAATTGATGGTAGATATGATGCAACCGGGCGCTGTATGTGGCCGTGGTTTTGGGACGAATCACCCCGTTGTCGATATGGCGGCAGCGGGACCCGTACCCTTCAATAATCCCATAGCCGGTGATCTGGCTCCCCGGATCGATGCCGAGGATCCGGATGCCGCTTGACACTCCCTGAGGGTTCGCCGGCGTCAGGATGCGAGTTGCTCCATTAACGCATCATCAATATCAAAATTGGCATAGACATTCTGGATGTCGTCATGATCTTCGAGGGCATTCATCAGTTTGATCATCTTTTCCGCGTCGTTTCCTTCGAGTGTGATCGTATTTTTCGGTTCCATGAGGAGTTCGGCAGAGGCGGCCGTCAATCCAGCGGCCTTGCAGGCATCTTGCACGACCTGGAAATCCGTTGCCTCGGTGACGACTTCGAAACGATCGTCGGCGTCGCGGATGTCGATGGCACCGGCCTCGAGCGCAAGGTCCATTAAACGGTCTTCGCTGACTGCCGACTTCTCAAAGGCGATGAGACCATGGCGGTCAAACATCCACGCGACACAATGGGCTTCACCCAAGTTGCCGCCGTTCTTATTCAAGATGTGGCGGATGTCTGCGACCGTTCGATTGCGATTATCCGTGACCACCTCGATGAAAATCGCCGTGCCACCGGGGCCATAGCCTTCGAAGGAGATCTCTTCATAGGTAATCCCCTCCATTTCCCCGGTGCCCCGTTTGATGGCACGGGTGATGTTGTCCGCCGGCATATTGGCGGTCTTTGCCTTATCGACCACGGTACGGAGCCGCGGATTTGTGCTCGGATCGCCGCCCCCATGGCGGGCAGCGATTGTCAGTTCCTTGATCAGTTTCGAAAAGACTTTGCCGCGCTTTGCATCGGCAGCGCCTTTTTTCCGCTTAATTGTCGACCATTTAGAGTGACCTGACATGCGTGTGTCCTCCCGCAAGTAGTTGGCCGCCCGCTAGCAAACTCCCTGGAAAAAGTAAACAGATTCCGCGCAACTTCGGCCTGCGGACTTGCCGATACTTTGCAAGAGCGGTAGAGATGTCTCCAGCGGGAGAGGTGTCTCCATAGGAGTTTCGAGGAGTGGTATGGTGGCAGACGTCAAAAAATCGGTTATTCCCCCAACGACCAAACCGATCACAGTAGCTGGAAAAGGCGCTCCGCAGGCACGTGTCCAGAAGCTTTCTGCGCCAACGCCTGCGGGAATCTATGCCGACGCGGATACGGCCAGTGGGCGCCTTTTCCGCTTTGCGGTGCAGGTGGCCCGCACATTTTTTGCCCCGATCAGGATCGTGGTCACGGCCGTAAAGGAAGAGGTCGGCACTGGTGAGACGGGAGCAACGGACGTGGGCTTGTTCGGCGCGATGATTGATGGGGCACTGGCATTTCTCGGGTTTCACTCTCCAGAAAATCAGAAGAAGCCAGAGGGAGATCTTGGCGATGCCGGTGCGAAGGCGGCTACAATGAGTACGCCCGTCCTCCCATCCTCTGCGGAGACAATGGCCGGAAATATGATGGAAAACAGTGGTACGCCGATGACCGCTCTCCCGGAGTCTCCCTCGGGGCCATCCCCATCCTCCTCGTGCCTCCTCCCCTTTCTGGTGATGTGGGGGAACGAGATGCCTGCGGTCTCTGGGGGCTCGTTCCCCTCGCAGGGGAGCGCGATACGGAGTAGCGGTGGGTCCATGCCGGTCTCTGGGGCCTATTGCGCCTCGCTGATGGACGTGCCATTTCCGGCTGTCGCGGGTCAATCGACGACATGGCCAAGAGATGCCGTGACCGCGTCGGTCACCGGCAATGTCCCTGAAATGGGACCCGTGCAGGGGCCGATGACCGCTACGGGAGCGTGGAGTGTGTGGAGTGTATTGGCCATGTTTCCAGACTTTTCCACAGCGCAAGGAGGGAGGCCTGCGAGTCCCGTCCTGACGGGACCTGCTCCGTCAGTGGAGCAAGGACCAGCGGTTCCCGATGGTGGTGATTATGCGATCGAGATTATTCAGCGCGCCTTTGGGAGGCGTGTAGGGAGTGCGGCAAATCCTGGGGCGCGGGGAACATCGCGGCCTGGAGAGATCTCTGGCGATGCACTTGCCTCGACCGGGGGAATGTTTCGCGGAGAGGTCCTACGCCACCATCTGCCGCATCTCACGCGATCCGGCGGTCATGCGCAGGGGATTGAGGAGCCGGTCCCGACCTTGACCGGTGCCCCCGGTGAGACAATGCCGGCGCTTCCGCTCCCCTATAGGGTTGTCGATGGGGGACCGCGTGGCACCGCGCGGGCCAGCAGCAGTGAACTCCGTGTGGCGGCCACCCTCGAGAACGCCAATGACGGAGGCCACGGTCACGGCAGCCATGGCGGGTCGTTTGCCCAGAGTGGACGCGAACAGGACGAAGCGGATGCCAGGGATCCTTCTGCGCAATGGGAGCGTGAATTCACCGATCCCGAGATTCACTTGCCAGTGTAACTGTCCTTCTTTATAGCCCGACCATGTTGTTGGCGATCGACACTTCAACGTGCAGTGCCTCTGTCGCACTCTGCGAGGGGGAGCGGTGTCATGCGGAGCAATGGACCGAGGGTGGGGGCGGGCATGGGGGAGCGCTCATCCCGCTCATCGCCGGCTGTTGTGCGATGGCAGGGATCACTGCGGCCGCACTGACCGGTGTGGCCGTGGCTGTCGGCCCGGGCGCTTTTACGGGCCTGCGTGTTGGCATTGCGACGGCACAGGCCGTGGCCATGGCCCGGCGCATCCCGCTCGTGGGGGTCTCGTCGTTGGCGGCCATGGCGCGACACCTCGTCGGTGGAGCGCCTTCGCGGTGTGCGACCGCCATGGTGGCCGTGCCACTCGTGGCTG
This sequence comes from Deltaproteobacteria bacterium, assembly GCA_016183065.1. Classification (GTDB taxonomy): domain Bacteria; phylum UBA10199; class UBA10199; family JACPFF01; genus JACPFF01. The sequence goes on from JACPFF010000012.1 coordinate 34,005, forward strand.
TGCCACTCTTTGATGCCCGTCGCGGGGAAATCTATGGGGCCGCCTATGCCGTCGCGACGGGGCATGAACTCATTCCCCCCACGCTGGCCACGCCGGACGAATTTGCGCGGCAGGTCACCCAGCTTGATGGCACGGTTTGTTGTTTCGGCGATGGATGGGTGCGCTACCAGCCGCTCATCGCCTCTGTCATCGGCCATCGATTGGTCCCGCCGGAGCCCGCGATGCACCGTCCCAGCGCACGCTTCGTGGCCGCGATTGGTGCCGCGCGACTGCAGGCGGGGGACGATGACCCTGTAGCGACCGTCTTGCCACAGTATCTACGACCGTCCTATGCCGAAAAGCAACGAGAGGGCGCATGACTGCAATCACGATTGATGGAGAACCGATCTCATGGACCACGCTACGTGAGCCGCTCGCGGCGCCCATTACCATCACGCTCGCGCCGGGACTCCACCAGCGGCTTGCCGCCTCTCGCGCCGTTGTCGACAAATATCTGGGTGGGGAGGCCCTGGTCTATGCCATCAATACGGGGTTTGGGATCTTTGCCCGGCAGCGCATTGCGCCCGCCCAGGTCGAAGAGTTGCAGCGCAATTTGATCGAAAGTCATGCCGCGGGTGTTGGGGACCCCTTGAGCGATCCCGTGGTGCGACTGATGATGTTGCTCAAGCTGCAAAATCTGGCGCTCGGGTATTCCGGTGTCCGCCCGACGCTGGTCGAAACCGTGGCCGCGTGGCTCTCTGCCGACGCACTCCCCGTGATTCCCGCGCAGGGATCTGTCGGAGCGAGTGGGGACCTGGCCCCGCTGGCACACATGACGCGGACGATGATGGGCGCGGGAGAGACGCGCTATCGGGGAACGGTCGTTGGCGGAAAAGCGCTCGCACAGCAACTCCAGTTGCCGCTGTTGACATTAGGGGCCAAAGAGGGCCTTGCCATGATCAATGGGACCCAGGCCATGGTGGCCGTGGGGGCCGCCGTGGTCGAGATGGCCGAGAATTGTCTGGCCCATGCGACGGTGGCCGGTGCCATGACGATCGAGGGCCTCTTCGGGTCGATCGTCCCCTTTGATGCGCGCCTCCATGCGGTCCGTCCCCATCCCGGGGCCATTGCGGTGGCCGAGGGAATGCGCCGGATGTTGGCCAAGAGCCAGATCGTCGCGTCGCATCGCCACTGTGCGCGTGTGCAAGACCCCTATGCGTTGCGGTGTCTCCCATCGGTGCATGGTGCCGTGCTGGATGCCCTGCAAGGGACGCGCGACATCCTGCTGCGTGAGGCCAATAGCGCCACCGACAATCCGCTCATTTTTCTGGAGGGTGGCGCCATTCTCTCCGGGGGCAATTTTCATGGTGCGCCCGTGGCCCTGGCCATGGATCATCTGGCCATTGCGTTGGCGACGTTGGCCTCGATCAGTGAGCGACGGATTGAGCAATTGATCAATCCGAAGGCGGGCGAGCTCCCGGTGCTTGGGTTGACGCCGAATCCCGGTCTCCATTCCGGGTTTATGGTCGCGCACACGACGGCCGCCAGCCTCGTCTCCGAATGCAAAACGCTCGCGCATCCCGCGTCGGTCGATACGATTCCCACATGGGGTGGCCAGGAGGACCACGTCAGTATGGGGATGTGGGCGGCGCGTAAGGCGCTGCGCATTGTGGAACAGGTGCAGCAAGTGATCGCGATTGAATTGCTGGCCGCGGCGCAGGCCATCGATTTGCATCCACAACGTCTTCGTGCGGGGATTGGTGTCGAGGCGGCGTATCAGGCGCTTCGCCGGAACATCCCGGCCATGGAGCGGGATCGGTATCTTGCGCACGATCTGGCGGCCATCAATGCGCTCGTCCATGGGCGTACGGTGCGGTCCGCGGTGGAAGCCACGATCGGGCCGATCTTCACGTGATCGGTGTGGTGCTGGTCCCCTCGCGCATCCGGTAGACAATCAACAAGAGCTCGGCCACGGCGGTATAGAGCTCTTCCGGGATTTCATCGCCCACCTTGAGTTCGATGAGCGCCCAGGCCAGCGGGACATTCTGCATGATGGGAATGCCCATCTCGTGCGCAACGTTGCGGATCGTTTGCGCAAAAAGGCGCTCCCCTTTGAGCATGATCTGGGGCGCGGCCATGTTCTGGTCGTTGTAGGCGAGGGCGATGGCGAGTTCGGTCGGGTTGGTCACCACCATATCCGAGGCGGCGACGGCTGAACGAACGTCGCCCATGGCCAATTCGCGATGCAATTCGCGCCGTGTCTGTTTGATGAGGGGGTCGCCCTCATCCTGTTTATATTCCCGCTTCACCTCGTCTTTACTCATCCGCAATTGTTTCTTGTAGTTCCAGCGTTCGACAAAGACATCGATAATGGCAATCACAACAAAACAGATAAAGACCCAAAAGAGAAAGGTCGTCAGGACGTCCACCGCGACCGCAGCGGCCTGTGCAGGCGTGGCCGTCATGGTTTGCAAGACCTCCCCAATCCGTCCACGGATCGTAAAAAAGGCAATGAGAAAGACGAGGAGCATTTTTGCGGCATTTTTGAGAAGTTCAATCAGGGTTTTGACCTTGGCCATGTTCTTGACGTTCTCCACAATGTTGAGACGCTTGGCCTGCATCTTGATGGTTTCCGCAGAAAAAATGGGACCGATCTGGAGAAATCCGATGGCAAGCGCCACAAAAAGGACAATGCCGAGATAGGGTGCCATGGTCTTGGCAAAGAGATACGAGGCGGCATGGAGGTGCCGAAAGAGTTCGCGGTCCTCGATGGTGCTGCTGCGCGCCACGAGGATGGCCTGCTGGGTCACGAGGAGGAGCTGCTCGCCAATGTAGTGGAGGAGCAGGGCGACAGCGCCAAAGGCGGCGATCAGAATGACGATCGTATTCAGGTCCCGGCTCCGCGCGACTTGTCCCTTCTTGCGGGCCTCCCGGACGCGGCGTGGCGTCGCTTCTTCGGTCTTCTCCTGGGAACTCTCTTGTCCTTCGGCCATGGGACTATCCTACCACATATATCGGGAAGAGGAGACCCCAGAGTTGCCTGGAGCGATAAAGATCACGGTAGCGTGCGCCTGTGCGGTTGCGTGCAGGACGGCGCTCGGATGCTCCTTCCGCCGGGTTTGACAATCCGTGGTCGTCCCACTACGTTGCGCCCCCTATGACGCAACCGCCCGGCGATCTCCGACAACAACGACTCGAGAAGGGAGAACGGCTCAAGGCCTTGGGCCGTTCTCCCTGGGGCAATGGCTATGCCCCGAGCCATACGGCCGCGGCGATTCATCGGCAATGGGGGGACATGCCGCAGGAGACCCTGGAGCGCGATGCGCCCCGCGTGCGGGTGGCAGGACGTGTGATGATGGCCCGGCTCTTTGGAAAAGCCGGGTTTTTGCAATTGCAGGACCGATCTGGGACGATCCAGATCTACTGCCAGAAACAGCAGCTCTCCGACGAAGATTTTGCCGTGTTCCAGCTCGTCGATATCGGCGATATCGTCTATGCCGAGGGGACATTATTCTACACGAAGACAGGCGAGCTAACCGTCCACGTGAGCAGATTCACCATTGCGACGAAATCGCTCCTCCCACTCCCGGAAAAATGGCATGGCCTGACCGACGTCGAGCAGCGGTATCGTCAGCGGTATCTCGATCTCATCAGCAATACCGAGGTGAAGAAGACGTTTCTCCTTCGTGCACAGATCGTGGAGGTCCTCCGACGATATTTTGCCTCCGAAGAGTATCTTGAAGTGGAGACACCGATGATGCACGCGATTCCCGGCGGTGCCACGGCACGTCCCTTCGTGACACACCATAACACTCTCGATATCGATCTTTTTCTCCGGGTCGCGCCGGAGCTCTATTTGAAACGCCTCGTGGTGGGCGGGTTGGAACGGGTCTTTGAGATCAATCGCAACTTCCGGAATGAGGGGATCTCCACCCAGCACAATCCCGAATTTACCATGGTGGAGTGGTATCGGGCCTATGCCACATACGAAGATCTGATGCGCGGCATTGAACAGATGCTGGAGGGGCTCTGCCGTGAGGTGCTCGGCACCACCGCGGTCTCGTATCAGGAGACCGCGCTCACGTTCACGGGGCCGTTTCGTCGGTACACCATGCGTGAGGCGGTTGTCGAATTGGGCGGTGTGCCACTAACAGTCGTCGACGATCCCGTCGCCCTCGCGGCGTATGCGCGCAAGGAGGAGATCCGGTTGCCGGACGAAGCGGCATCGCATGGCGTGATGCTCACCGCGATTTTTGAGGCCCGCGTAGAGGCCCAATTGATCCAGCCAACCTTTATCACGCATTTTCCGGTCGAAGTCTCGCCGTTGGCCCGCCGGAATAATGACGATCCCACCGTGACCGATCGGTTTGAGCTCTTGATCTGTGGACGGGAAATTGCCAATGGGTTTTCAGAATTGAATGATCCGATCGATCAGGCGGAACGGTTTCGGCAACAGAGAGAGGCGAAGCGTCGGGGTGATGACGAAGCCATGTATTATGATGCCGATTTTATTTGTGCCCTCGAACATGGCATGCCGCCGACCGCTGGAGCGGGGTTGGGGATCGATCGCCTCGTGATGCTCTTGACCAATGCCGCCTCGATCCGCGATGTCATTCTCTTTCCCCAGTTGCGACCGTAAGAGATGGGCAATGTCTCCATGCGATGGAATGTCACTCAACGCACGTTTGCCATCCACTATGCCCGGCGTGTCTTGCTCTCGACCCATGGACGCCTCTTTGCCAGGTCCCTTCTGGTGGTGGCGATCGGGAGTGTCGCACTGAGCGTCTTTGCCATGCTGGTCGTCCTCGGTGTCATGCACGGATTTCGTGATCATCTCGAGCGGAAACTGCTCGGATTTACACCCCATCTCATTATCCGTGCCGTCGAGGAGGGAGATCTCCCCACCACGATCGGGAGTGATCCCCAGCTCGCCCCCTATGGCCTCACTGTCGTCCCTGTGGTGGAAGGGGAGGTGGTGGCACAGCCCCTGGGAGAGGAGGGATTCTCGGATCTCGGTGTGCGTGTTCGTGGCATGGACGCCGGTCATCTGGCGATGCTGCAAGGAGCGCATTTCTTTTTTCCGCCCTCGCTGGATGTCGGAGTCTCGAAGAGCATTGGCGCTCGTGCCCTGGCACCGGATGAGGAGACCGGCGATCACGGAGTCATTGTGGGGAGTGAGGTCCTGTATGCCTTGGGCCTCCATCCAGAGGGCGTACGGACGATACTGCTCACCGCGCCGCTGGGGATGATTGATCCAGTGGGGAATCTGCAGCCGCTCCGGAGACGGTATCAGGTCAACGGGTTTTTTCGGAGCGGGCTCTATCAGCAGGACAGCCAGCTGATCTTGATGGACCGTGGTGAAGCAGAGCGTCTCTTGGGGGCACAGGCTACGTATGCGTGGCATATCTATCTGCGCGAACCCCATGAGGCGGCGACCGTGGTGACCGCATTGCAACAGGTGGTGGCACGTGGGCAACCGGCGCGGGGCCCGCTTCAGATCGAGACCTGGATGGAGGTCAATCAGACCCTGCTCGGGGCTCTCCGTCTCGAGCGGATCGTCATGACCCTTCTGCTCGGATTGACGGTAGTCTTGAGCGGGCTGAGCATCTTGGGCGTTGTCTTCATGCAGGTCGTCCGTCGACGGCGCGATTTCGCCGTGGTACTCGCCATGGGGGCCGATCGTTTGCTCATTGCGTGGATGGTCATTGCCTGTGGTGGATGGATCGGCGCCCTTGGGAGTGGTCTGGGGTTGTGCGGGGCATGGGGCGTGACATGGTGGTTGCAACGGCATCCCGTCTATCTCCCAGAGACCTTTTATCTCGAGTATCTCCCGTTTGAACTCCGGCCGTTGGGCGTCATCGGGATTCTCTCTTTTGGGATCGCGATGGCGACAAGTGCCGCGTGGTATCCGGCGCATTGGGTCAGCCGTCTCGATCCGGCAGAAGGGTTGCGGGATGAATAGCTGGCTCTTCTGGCGTTTGCTGACGCTCCGGTCGCGTGGCATTCCGATGACATGGCTCACCATGGCCGGGATGGCCATCGGGGTCGCGACGTTGGTGGTGACCCTGGCCATCATCGATGGTTTTGCCGAGGCCTATCAACGGGGCATGATCCGTTTTAATGCGCCGATCCTCCTCTTTCGACACGATGAGACGATCGATCGTGCCGCCGTGGACGCGGCCATCACGCCCCTGCGCATCGATCACGTTACTGCGGGAACGTCCGGCATTGAAACAGTGCGGTGGATCGCGCGACTACGGGATCTCTGGTGGTGGGGGAACTGGCAGTACACCCGATCGACATGGAGTCTGCGCACATGGCCGGGTGTTGGGCCTATGGTGACCGCACTCTCGCCGCGCCAGATTGTGGAACAGTGGCACCTGCCGAAATGGCTCGAGGCATGGCGCACGCAACAGCATGCAGAGTGGCGGGCCAGCGTGTATCGCGGCATTACCACGGTGACACCATTTCTCTATCGCGAAGGACTCCTGCTGGGCCAGGGGGCAATCCGCGGGGTGGTACTGCGCGGGGTGATCCCGGCCGACATGGAACGCCTTCATGCTCTCCATCTCGATCTTGGCCGTCAGCCATCCCTGGTATCGGCACTTGCCGTGCCCGCTGACGATGATCGCCTGCGGCTGGTCTTGGGGAGTGTGTTGGCGAGGCAATTGGGGAACACCGGTGTGCGGCTCTATCTTCCGACGGAGACGCCATCGACGACCACGCCGCCCGATCAGGCGGGAGAGCTCATCCCTGTCCATGTGGTCGGGACGTTTACCTCCGGCATTTACGAATTCGATGCCCAATCGGCCTTTGTCGATCTTGCGGCACTCCAGCGTTTTTATCGCGTGCCGGAGGTCATCACGGGGTATGAGATCGACGTCGATCATCTCGTCAAGACGCCGTGGATGTCGGAATATCTGCAAGGACAATTGGGGAGCGACTACATCGTGCGGGATTGGCGGGAGACCCACCGGGAGACCTTTGAGGCCGTGGCCCTGGAAAAAATCCTCTTTGCTATGATCATGGGGATTCTCGTGATCGTGGCCGCGGTCAATATTGTCACGACCATGCTGCTCCGCGTGATCGGGCGCTATCGGTCGATTGCCGTGCTCCATGCCATGGGGATGTCACAACGCTCGGTGCAACGGGGCATTTTTTGGCAGGGGGTCCTGCTGGGTGGATGCGGATTGGTGGCCGGTGTGGCCATCGGTGCCGGTCTTGCGTGGGGCATTGGCCATTCGGCATGGATTCGGATCCCGGCAGAGGTCTATTTCCTCTCTACCGTCCCGACGCGATTGTCCGGCGTCACGCTGGTGGCGATCGTCCTTTTTGGGGGGGGGATGGTTGGCCTTGCTGCCCGTCATGCCGCACGGCGCGCGCGGACCTTGCCGATCCTGGAGGCATTGGGTCGCGGGTATCTCTAAGAGTAGAGGCATTTGCATCATACGCCGCCCTGCCACTGTGACAGTTGCACCGTGGTCAAGGCCACCACCGCGGCGGTCTCGGCGCGTAATGTCAGAGGGCCGAGATAGAGCGGAAAGACGCCCGCGTATTCCGTGGCCCGGATTTCGTCGGCGGTGAGGCCACCTTCGGGCCCAATGAGGATGAGGACGCGCCCGGCCGGAATGGCATATGCCAGCCTCGTGGCGGGGAGCTCGGGACGTGCACAGAGGCGATAGTCATACGCTCCACACGTGCTGATCAATCGCTGCCAGTCCGTGAGCGGGGCCACCGTGGGCCACCAGAGACGTCCGGACTGCTCTGCCGCCTGATCGGCAATGCCCTGCCAATGCGCCTGCTTGCCGACGTGCGACTTGCGGCGTTGCGTCCGCGCGGTGAGCAGCGGAATGATCGTCCCGGCACCCAGTTCGACGCACTTTTCCATCACATATCGCCACCGGTCTTGCGGAAGGACGGCGGCGGCCACCGTAATGTCGGGCCCTGGGCGAGAGGTGCGCATGGTCGCCGTGATCTGTATGGTGAGCGTCCGTTTGCGCTTCTCCACAATCATGCCGCTCCAGTGCATCCCTGCGCCATCAGTCAGCGCGAGGGTCTCGCCACAATGCTTCCGGAGGACGGTCAACAGATGTGTGGCGGTTGCGCCGGTCACTGTACAGCGGTCATGGGTCAGCATGGCTGGATCAATTTTGTAGCAGGGCATGCGGTCACATCCTAATGTTCATCTTGCCAAGAATTCAAGAGTTCATTATCGCCGGGGTCATGGTTGAGTCTCCCTGTGTGATTGGTGTCGATCTCGGCGGGACCAATGTGCGTCTCGGGCTCGTGCATGCGGGCCGGATCATGGCCCGCGCAGAGCAGGCGGTCAGGGTGGAGCGGTCGCCTGCGGCCATGGTCGATTTTCTGGCCCGAGTGATCACCCCGTGGCGCTCAACCACGCCTGCACCCCAGGCCATTGGGATCGGGGCCCCGGGCATTGTCGATCCGCAGCGCGGCGTGATCCTCAAGTCGCCGCATTATCCCGAATGGGTTGGTTTCGATATGCAGGCGCAACTGGATGCCGCGACGGGGTTGCCGGTGATTCTGGAAAATGACGCCAATGCCATTGCCCTCGGTGAGGCCACGGACGGGGCGGGGCAGGGCTTTGCCAATTTTATCATGCTGACGCTGGGGACGGGGATTGGTGGGGGGCTGATCCTCAATCGCGATCTCTTTCGCGGTGACGTTGGCTTTGCCGCAGAGGTGGGACACATGGTGCTCGATTATGCCGGACCGGCCTGTCCGTGTGGCGGTCATGGGTGCTGGGAACTCTATGCGTCGGCTTCGGCATTTCCCCAACTGATCGACCAGTCGGACCATCCGCTCAGACGCCAGTTTCTGGACCACTTTCACGGCGAGAGTGGCCGTGTCACGCCCGCGGACGTCTATCGATTGGCCACCGATGGGGACCTGTTTGCCAACGCGCTCTGGAAGACGTTTGGCCGATTCCTCGGGACGGGGATTGCCTCATTGACCAATGTCTTCGGTGTCGACCATTTTGTCATCGGTGGCGGGATGGCAACAGCCTGGGATTTTTTTGTTCCCGAGGCGCACCGCGCGCTCGCCCGCCATACCTATCCCGAAACCGCTGCGCGGATTCAGCTGCACCGTGCCCGTCTTGGCGATGACGCGGGGATCCTCGGGGCGGCCGCCCTTGTGGCCCGTCGCCTCCAGTGAAACCCGTTCACTGGCTGATGGTCATCTGTGGGACGGCCATCATCATCCGTCTTCCCCTCTTCATGTTCCCGTTTATCAATATCGATGAAAACGAATATCGATTGGCGGCGCAGATTATTCTCAACGGTGGGCTGCCGTATCGTGATTTTCTGATCTATCAGCCCCCCGTCATTTATTATTTTTTTGCCGGCATTGCCTGGCTCTTCGGGACAAACGCGCTCTGGCCAGTCCATCTGGTGATGCTCTTCGTCATGGTGATGTCGTCTCTTCTCCTCTGTTCCATCGGACGGCTCCTCTGGTCGGAGCAGGCCGGCCTCTGGGCCGCGGCAGGGTATGGCGTCTGTGCAGTGGTTCCGCTGCCGAGCGACATGCTCGGGGCCAATATGGAGGTGCTCCTCACCATACCCGTATTGATGGCCGTACGATTGGTCCTGTCACCCTCGGCCATGCAGTCCGCGTGGTATGCGGTGGGTGGCGGGGTGTTGCTTGGGTTGGCGATCTGCACGAAATATCCCGCAGGACTCTTGCTGATTCCCGTCGGTTGGTCTCTGTGGCTGAACCGATCGCCAGCGCAGCGATGGCACCATCTGCTGGGGCTCGTGGCGGGATGTGGAACGCTCATTGGGGGTGTGCTCCTTGCCCTCCAGATCGCCGGTGTCTGGCCGGAAGCGTTCGCGACGTTTCGATACATCCTCCAGTATGCCAAGGGACCTGTGCAGTCTGATCCGCTCTATGTCGGACTCAAATTTGTGGTGCGGACGTTGCTGGTTGCCTGCGGTGGTGCACTTTTTTGGTGGAGCGCTGCGCGGGGAAGTTGGGCACTCCTATGTGGCGAGCGTGAGGCGCGCACGATGAGGCGACCGTCACAGCAGGCGCACGGTTTTTTACTCCTCTGGGCCGCGGTGGGCGCGGTGTTGGTCGTGCTGGGAGGACGGATCTATTTCCATTACTATTTCTTTCTCTTCCCCCCCGTGGTGCTGCTCGGTGGATTATGGCTTGCCGGTCGATGGGGGACCGGCTGGGCTGCATGGTCGGCGCGGATTCGGTGGAGTGCCGGGTGCTGGTCGATCGCATGTGTGCTTGGTATCCTGGGACATTGTCTGTTCCGCATCGATGAGGGCAGTTTGACCGCGACCGAGTGGCGACCCGTTGCACAGCGCCTTGCGGCCATGACCCAACCGGGAGAGACCTTATTTGTCTGGGGATATTGCCCGCAGCTCTATACGATCTCGGCATTGCTTCCGGCCACGCGTTTCACCACGGCCGACTATCTGACCGGGCGGACCCCAAAGACCGCAGGCCTCGAGTATGATCCCACGATCCCTTCTCCGCCATCGAGCCTTGAAAAAGTGCTCAATGATTTTCGGACACCGACGTTTGTGACCTCTGAGAAGACGGACCACAATATTTTTCCTGGTGCCTGGGTCCTGCTCGAAAAAGATTTTGCTAGGCGCCTTCCAGACTATATTGTAGACACCGCCCCGGCAGATTATCGCCGCTATGGCCGATATCCCATTGAGGCGTATCCGTTTCTGGCAGGGGAGTTGGCGGCGCATTATCGTGCCATTGAACAGATCAATGGATTCATCATATACCGCCGCACCAAGGCGACAGAGACCGCAGTCTCCCGTACTCGTCATTCTCCCGACTTATAACGAGGCAGAGAATGTCACCCCACTCTGTGAGCATCTTCTGCAACTGGATCCTCCGGTCGATGTGTTGATTGTCGACGATGCCTCGCCCGATGGGACGAGCGATGTGGCGGCGCGTCTCGTACAGACCTATCCCGATCGCATTTTTTTGACAGTGCGTCATGATGCGAGGGGACGCGGATCGGCGGTCGAGCATGGTTTTCGCCGGGCCATGGAGCGTGGGTATGAGTGGTGTCTCGAGATGGATGCCGACTTTTCCCATGACCCCGCCGATATTCCGCGTTTCATTGCTGCACGAGATGATGCCGATGTCGTGGTCGGCTCACGCAATATTGCGGGGGGCGGGGTCGTCGGCTGGCATTGGCGCCGCCATCTTCTGCATCGTCTCGCGAGTGGTTATGCGCGCTGGCTTGTGGGCCCGACGACCACCGACCAGACCAACGGGTTTCGCCTCTATCGTGTGGACGCCCTTCGCGCAGTGCCGCTCGTATCGCCATCAGCAGGCTATGTCGGGCAGACCTTGCGCGCCTTCTTTTTGCATCGAGCAGGAAAACGGATCCGGGACGTGCCGGTCATTTTCCATGAACGGCGCGCCGGACAATCGAAGATGTCGGCGCGCGAGGCCTTCCACGGTGCGTGGATGCTCCTGCGCTATCGTCTGCAATGGGGCACGAAGGTCCGGAAACCTCTGCGATAGCGTTTTTCAGCAACACTATTGGAGGGGCTCACGTCGCCCCCTCCAGCGGCAAAGCCGGGTCAAGGCCCAGCTGTGCTGGGTCGCGAAGCACAGTCGAAGACTGTGCAGAGTGTGATGGAGCCTCCCCTTCAACGCCGCGGTGCGGCTGGGTCGTGGGGCCCCGGACGTCAGTCCGGAGGGTGTCGTGCTCCGGCGAAACCTCCTCCCAGGGTGCCGCGGGCGTGAGCCCGTGGGGCCCCACCGGTGCGGCTTTTTTCGCATCCAGGTGATGCAGAGCCAGAGCGCCGGAAGATGGGTCATGCCAAAGGCCATTCCCTCTTGCAGCGGAGAGGGAGCGATCAGATAGAGCGCATAGTGCGACAATCCCCCGGCCATCATCAGCAAAAAAATCGTGATCCATGGGGAGCGGATATTCCCCACGAGCAGCGGGAGGGCCCATGGCAGATACCAGACCTGGAACCACCCCGCCGCAAAGAGATAATAGCTGATCAACACCCCGCCCGCCACGATCCAGAGTTCCCGCCCTTGCCTGATGCGTCGGAGTGCACGGACGGTACAGTACGCGATGATGCCCCAGACGATCCCGAGATAGAGCAGAGTGACGCGGTCCGGATGAGTCCCTCCCTGATCGGCGATCCAGTAGATGATTTCGACCAACGAACGGGTGAGTGTGGTATAGTGTGGGGCCGTTGCTGCCGCCGGAATGCGGAATGTCCCGATGCCATCCCACAGCGGGACATAGAGGAGCCAGGCCATGCCGACGACCGTCACGAGCGCGCGGAGGAGATGGCCAAACTTTGCCCGCCATCCCGGTGAGTGGCCGAGGTGGTAGAGAAGGTAGAGACCGAAGGGGACGATGGCAAAGAATTTTGTGAAAATGCCGAGCGTAAAACAGAGGGCGCCGAACCATTCCCGCTGATGGTTGTACGCCCAGACCCCTGCCGCAATGGCGAGCACCATCAGTCCATCATTGTGCCCCTGATAGGCGATTTCAATCAGGAGGAGCGGGTTGGCGCAGGTGAGGAGCGTGGCCATGGTGCGGTCTGCCGGGTCTACGGTTGCCTGGATCATCCGCTGGAGGATCCACACCGTACCGATGGCCGAGAGGCCGGCGAGCACTTTCATCCCGGCCACATAGAGCAAGAGATGGTCTCCCGTGATGGCGCTCACGAGGCTGGTGAGGTAGAGGGCCACAGGCCCGTAGACGCACGGCGTCTGTTGCCAGCGGGCGCTGATCCATGAAAAGAGCGGATCCCCTCCGATCGCACTCGGCAGGACCGTATAGGGATTGAGATGATATGCACTCCAGAGTCGCCCATAGATCATATAGGAATAGAGATCGTGACTCAGGAGTGGGAGCCCGAGACTGGCGATACCGATTCCGCAGAGGGCTGTCCGATACCACTCCTGCGCGGAATGCGATGACCCGCGCCGCAACGTCGTGAGATATTGCCACAGCAGCAGACCGATACTGATTCCGTACCAACCGCCCATGACCCAGCGCGATGGCAGCGAAACATCTGCAAGCGGCACCGGGAATGCGGAAACACGGCAGAGCGGATAGTAGGAGAGCAGGACGAGCGCACCCGCCGTGCCGCAATACTACCAGGCCGGATGCCAGGAGCGTTCCCGACTCATGTCATCCCCGGTGTCTGCCTGCGTGAGGGGAGCAGTTCATAGATCACGACGGGCTGTCGCGGAATGCCGGCGCGCGAGACGCCGTGCTGCCGGCTGTAGATTTCGATGTTGGCGGGTCGCGCCCCGTCCCAGTCAAACTGGAAATACGCCGGCAGACGATGCCGGCGAAAGGGGCGCTGATGCCAATGGGCCCAGATGACAAACATGGTTTCACTCAGGAAAGGCCCATCGGGGCGATGGTGACCCGCTCGGCGGGTCCGCGGAACCATTGTTGACTCCCCCGTTGACTCATACACGCGCTCCATTTATATCGGAAGGAAGTCCCATGGACAAGTCCTATACCCCCCATGTCATTGAACCGAAGTGGCAGGCCTATTGGGCGGCACATCACACGTTTGCCGTGTCTAATGATCTCGCGGAGCTTGCCACCCGTCCCAAATATTACATCCTCGATATGTTTCCCTATCCCTCCGGGGCGGGACTCCATGTCGGGCATCCCGAAGGATACACCGCCACCGATGTTCTGGCGCGGTATAAACGGACCCGCGGGTTTCATGTCCTCCATCCCATGGGGTGGGACGCCTTTGGCCTTCCGGCCGAGCGCGCGGCGGAGCGGGAAAAAATCCATCCGGCGGAGATTACGCGCCGCAATATCGACAATTTTCGGACACAGATCCAGCGGCTCGGGTTTTCGTATGATTGGGACCGTGAAGTCAATACCTCGAGTCCGGAATACTATCGGTGGACGCAGTGGATTTTTTTGCAGCTCTACCACAAGGGACTCGCCTATATGGCAGAAGTCCCCGTCAATTGGTGCCCAGCGCTCGGCACCGTCCTGGCCAATGAAGAGGTCAAAGATGGACGATACGTGGAGACGGGCGATCCGGTGGAACGCCGTTCCATGAAACAATGGATGCTCAAGATTACGGCGTATGCCGACCGCCTGCTCGCCGATCTTGAGACGCTCGACTGGCCCGAGGGCGTCAAGGAGATGCAACGGCACTGGATCGGTCGCAAAGAGGGGATCAATCTTTTCTATCCGGTGGAGGGGACCACAGAAACGATCGTCTGTTTTACGACGCGACCGGACACCAATTTCGGTGCCACATTCATCTCCCTAGCCCCTGAGCATCCCTTTGTCGCGCAGGTGTGTCGTGGGGAGATTGCCTCGCCTGAACGTGCAGCCGTCGAGGCGTATGTCAGGGAGTCGCTCGGAAAAACCGAACTGGAACGGCAGGAAGAGGGACGCACAAAAACCGGCGTCTTTACCGGTCATGTGGCGGTCAATCCGCTCACCAGACGATCCATGCCGATCTGGGTCTCCAACTTTGTCTTGGCCGGCTTCGGGACGGGCGCTGTGGTTGGCGTTCCGGGGCACGACCGCCGGGATTTCGAGTTTGCTGTGGCATTTCACCTCCCGATTCTCCGCGTGGTCGTGGGACCCGATGGCGACACGAGCCCCATTACCCGTGCCGAACAGGTCCAGGAGGCCGAAGGGACCATGATCCATTCCGATTTTCTCGATGGGCTCCCGATTCAGGTCGCCATCGAGCGGATGAAGGATCACCTCGAGACGCGCGGCTGGGGGAGGCGTATGGTGACCTACACCCTGCGCGATTGGCTCTTTTCCCGGCAACGTTATTGGGGAGAGCCCTTTCCCATTGTCCACGATCCGTCTGGAGCGATCATCCCGCTTGCGGAGGGTCTCCTCCCCGTCACGCTCCCGCATATCGATCCCTTTCGCCCCACCGATGATGGCCAACCCCCGTTGGCGCGGGCCGGGGATGACTGGCTCATGGTCACCTTGCCCGATGGCCGGGTAGCCCTACGCGAGACCAATACCATGCCGCAGTGGGCGGGATCCTGCTGGTATTATCTCCGCTATCTGGATCCGCACAATGCGCACGCACCGTGGGATCCTGCGCTGGAGCGCTATTGGATGCCGGTTGATCTCTATGTGGGCGGGGTGGAGCATGCGGTTTTGCATCTCCTCTATGCCCGATTCTGGCACAAGGTTCTCTATGATTGCGGCCTTGTCTCCACCACGGAACCGTTTCAGCGCCTCTTCAATCAGGGGATGATTCTGGCCTACAGTTACCAGGATGCGCACGGAAAATATTATCATCCCGCCGACGTGCAGCAGGTCGCTGATGGCTATGCAGTTCGGGCCACCGGCGTGCCCGTCACGAGCCGCATCGAGAAGATGTCAAAGTCAAAAAATAATGTCGTCAATCCCGATGAGGTCATCGCCAAATATGGCGCGGATGCCATGCGTCTCTATGAACTCTTTATGGGTCCCCTCGAACAGACCAAACCGTGGCAGATCGATGGCGTGGACGGTGTTGCCCGATTCCTGGCGCGCGTTTGGCGGTTGTATATCGACGAGCGGCAGGGGGGAGTATCACCACGACTGACGGACGATGCGCCGTCCACGACGCCGGCACTGTGGCGTCTCCTCCATCAGACGATCAAGAAAGTCGAGGAAGATACGGAGCACCTCCGCTTGAATACCGCCATTGCGCAGATGATGATTTTTGTGAATGCGGCCACGCAGAGTGCGACCTTTCCCCGGTCGCTCGCTCGGGACTTTCTCCAGATCCTTGCCCCCTATGCGCCCCATCTGGCCGAAGAACTGTGGGAGGCGATGGGCGAAACGCCGTCGATTACGCATGTCGCGTGGCCAACCCATGATCCGGCACTCTGTACCGAAGAGACCATGACCATCGTCGTGCAGGTCAACGGGAAGCGGCGTGATCATATTTGCTGCGCCATTGACGCTGCAGAAGCCGACGTGGTGCAGGCCGCACGGACGGAAAAGATTGCGCAGACCATCGGGACGGGGAAGATCGTCAAGACCATTTATGTCCCGCGGCGTCTGGTGAATTTTGTGGTGCGATGACGTATGACGATGACGATTCCCCAGCTGGATCGACACCTGCAAGGGACGACACTGGCGCCCCTCTATCTCCTCCTCGGCGCCGAGGCATTTCTTGCCCGCACGGCCACAGACCGTATTCTCGCAGCCGTCGAACGCCTGACGGGGAGCCCGGTGGTTCCGCAACGGCTTGATGTGGCAACGTGCACGCCCCGCGATGTCGTGGAGCGCGTCGCGGCATACGGGCTCTTTGCTACCACACAGGTGTTGGTGATCGCGCACGTGGACGCGTGGAAGGCCGATGGGTGGGACCCCCTGCTGGAATACCTTGCTGCGCCGAATCCCGATGCCGTGATGATCCTGACAGCGGAAAAACTCGACCAGCGGACCAAGGCTGGACGCGCATTGACGGGCCATGCGGCGGTCGTGCAGTGCCGCCCCTTGTATGCCAATCAGATTCCCGATTGGATCCGCATGGAGTGTCAGCGGCATGCCAAAACCATTGCGCGGGATGCGGCAGAACTGTTGGCCGAATATCTCGGCACCGACCTGACAGTCCTCGCCGACAGCATTGCCCGGATGGCGCTCTTTCTGGGATCGACACGGATGATCGACATGCAAACCGTGGAACAGATCGTGGTGGAGGCCTCGGTGAAAGATATTTTTGCCCTGACGCGCGCTGTGGGCGAGGGGCGGCAGGGGAAGGCGATTGACATCGTGGAGCGGTTGCTGGCCGCGCATGAACCGGCCGTTCGATTGTTGACGATGCTGGCCCGCCACTGGCGTTTGTTGTATCAATCCGCGCGCTGGTTGCACGCGCATCCTTATGAGGAACGGGCCATGGCTACGGCACTCAAGGTCCACCCGTTTTTTGTTGCGGAATATGCGCAACAGGCGCAGCGACGCCCCGCTGAATCGTTCGGCCGCGGTTTTGCGGTGTTGGCTGAGGCCGATCGCCTGTTGAAACGGACGCAACGTCCGGTGGAGAGCGTGCTGACCGATTGTCTCCTCCAGCTGACTATGGTACGATAACGGTCATGTCCTTATCGACCTCGCGCCGACTCTATCATCGCGCCCGGCGGGTCCTCCGCCAGCGGTGGCTCGGCGTCTCCGTGGCCTTTACGGGGAATGCTATTCCGCGCCAGTGTAACTTCTCCGTCGCCATTCCGCATCCCATTCTGATTTTGCAGGGATTTGGCACGACGCGCCGCGGTCTGCTGATATTGGAACAGCGATTGCGGCGGGACGGCTATCACGTCTTCAGCCTCCGCCTCGGTGGATTATTTGGCACGCTCAACACGCGCACCATCGATGCGCTGGCGCGCCATGTTGGGGAAAAAATCGCCTCGCTCCGCCGCCGCTATCGCTTGGGGAAGGTGACCATTATTGGCCATTCGAAGGGTGGCCTGGTCGGACGCTATCTTGTTGCCTGTCTTGGTGGGGCCGAACACTGTGACCGCCTCATCACCCTGGGAACGCCGCATCAGGGGTATCCGACGCGACAGATCATGCGGGTGGCGGCCCTCGGCTTGGTCATGCCGAGCATTCGACAGATGCGCCCGACCTCGCGACTCTTTCGCCTGTTGCAGGAGGCGGGGCCTCTCGAGGAGATCGAGTGCGTCTCGATCTACTCGACCGCGGACCATATCGCGCCTGCGCAGTATTGCCATTGGAGAGGAAACGAGCACTGGGCACCGCACAATATTGTCCTCGCCGGTTTAAGCCATAGCGATTATCTGATCAAACAGCGTGCCTATGAAGCCCTGGTTCAATTTCTGCCAAAATAATGTGTGCGGGGGGTATTGCCAACCTCACTGATCCTCAGGAGTGAGGTGATCCGCGACCCATATGCAGTTGATAACTATTCAAGCCCACTGATCTTTTTAGACGGCATCACTCTTGCACATCTCACAGATACCGACCCAGCGCGCACCGCGCGCGCGAGGGGGCAGTGGCGACGACGGAGTCCGGGGACCGAGCGAAGCTGGGTGGACGAGGAAGTCCCCCAGCGCGCACCGCGCGCGCGAGGGGGGGACCCAACGGGCTTTGCCCGTTGGGGGGGCGACGTGAGCCCCTGCAATAGTGGAGGGGGATATGTCACAGAAAATATGGTGCAAGGGTATTGTCATGATCGCCTCTCTGACGCTCGTGACCTGCGGCGGAAGTTCGAGTACCACGGACACTACGGGGAGCGATAGCGGAACCGATTCGACCACATCCGGGGCCGCGGCAATCATGGGAAGCGACGTCGTGATCAGTTCGCCCACGGCGCAAGTCGCATCCACTGCGGCACTCTCTGCAAAGGGGCTCGCCAAGGCCACGGGGGATTTTGACACCAAAGATTTTGAGGCCAAGAAAGATGCCCTGCAAAATCTGCTGACCGGCGCCAACGAGTGCTCCTTCACTCCGATTTTCTCCGTTGGGGCAGGTCCATCCTGTTATGGACCGACCATTGTCTATTGCGACCATGATAATGCCACCACGTCCGATGGTGATTGTTCCTTTACCACGAGTGGCGCCGGGACCCCGGAAGGGGATGACGGGTTTCTTCCGACCGGCGATCTGGGCATTTGGAGCGAGTACGAAGGGAACAGCACCACGGGTGAGGCCTGTGCGGCGGCAGAGGCCAATCACCTCGTGGAGTCCGTGGCCGCACGGATCGATAATGCGATTAATTTGATGGGGGCGATCGTCTGTTCGCTCAAGAAGGCGAGCGTCGATCTCCCGGCGGCCAGTGCCGGCGCGCTCACGGTGACATCGACTGTGAATGATGCCACGAACGGGATCAGCGTCTCGGGCCTCACGGTGACGAGCGCCACCATTGAACGGCTGGCCGATGTCGGCGGAAAGGCCGTCTATACGACGACCGTGAGCTATGCCCTCGCAGCAGGAAACGGGGAGATCCGCACGGAAACCATCGTCCTCAAACATTCCCCGCAGAATACCGACAATACCTTATATCATGGGAAGCTCTCGTATACTTCGGCCAATGACCAGCAGGCGGGGGGCAATTGTCAGGGGACCACGGGCTCCGTCTTGGCCGGTACGGTGCTCTACGAGAAGACCGCGGAGGCCGCACTCACCTATCAGCTCAATTACGGTGAATTTTGCGGAAAAACGACCGATCCATTTGACGCGGACAACAACATCGACCCGAGCGACAAATTCACTGCGGGTATCAATACGGACGGTTGGGCCAATAATTGGCATTATGGCCTGTATCGCGTGAATCCCTCCAACGGGACCGGATCGCTTGCCTTTGCATGGCAGGCGGGGAGCCAAGATGGCTATACGCGGGTCTTTAATATTTCCACTACCGCCGAAACCGATGGCACCACCTCAGGCACGGCCTACTTTGGGTATGGACCCGACATGGCGACAGAGACGGACCGCGGGACCATCACCGGTTTCTTCTGTAATTGGGCCGGACCTGGCAACACGCGGGACCCCAACGGTTCCGGCGCGCCGACGAATCCATTGGCGCAAAAGCAGGTACTGACACGGGCGAGTGGGGCGACCACATTTGCCTCCGAGAGTGACGATCTCGCCATTACCTTTGCCCCGACCACGACCTGTAATGCCTCGGCCAATATGCAATATGCCGCATCGGAAAATTTCACGACCCCGCTCACCAAGAATGACCCCGCCAATGCCAATGTCGTGGCTGCGGATAACAATAAATTGAGCGGCGCCACTGTGACCAATAATCTGATCAGTGACGACGACGTCTCCTTTACCATGCCGACGGCGCCGAGTGATATGTAGGGAGAAGAAAAAAGAGTCCGCCTGTTGAAACCTGTCGATGGTTCATTGTGCATTGTTGATAGAGGGAGCACGAGCAGCCCCAATGGCTGCTCGGTTCTGGTGCGAGAGAGGGGAGTCGAACCCCTACAGCCTTGCGGCCACAAGATCCTGAATCTTGCGCGTCTGCCAATTCCGCCACTCTCGCCTGTTCGCGGTCCGCGATACTGCTTAGTGATCGTTTTGTCACCGCGCAAGATTCAGGAGAGGGAGGCTCCAGTGGCTATGCCGCTGGAGGGGGCGAGCCCCCGTGCGAGCCCCTGTAATTGTCTCTTGCGCGTCTGCCAATTCCGCCACTCTCGCCTGTTCGCGGTCCGCGATACTGCCGCGATACGCTCCCGATCGGGCATTACAACTCGTCATCAAATTCGCTTAAGTCGCCGTTCTCTTCCTGCATCGACTCGGCGTCATCTTCATTAAAGAGGATTGCTCCACAGTGCGGGCATTCGGCAGCCCCCCCGGTAAAATGACCACAGTTCAGACAATTTTCCTCAATCTGATGTCCAACATCGAGAGACTGTGCCATGAATATTCCCCTCCTTTGGTTCAGGTCGCTGCGCCATACCAATATTTTTTTCCCCGAGACAAGCAAAAACTGGTAGAACCACTGCGATGGTCGATCCGCGCAAGAAGCCTCGTGTAATTGGGCAATTACAGAGACACCCTGATGGGTATGGCTTTCTCCTCCCCGAGGATCCCACGCTCGAAGATATCTTCATTCCTCCGACGGGCCTCGGTGATGCGCGCCATCGGGATCGCGTGGAGGTCGAGCTCTCGGTGCGTTCGCGTCGCCCGGGCAATCGCCGCGATCGCACGCGGCCAGGGCCGGATCAGCGCGAGGGCCGCGTAGTCCAGGTCCTTGCCCGTGGCGTCGAGCGTGTGGTCGGACGCTCCATCCAAATCGCGCCCATCGGGCTTGTTGCCCCAGATGATGACCGTCTCCCGTCGCCGATCCATATTCCCCTCCAGGCCTTGGGTGGTGCACGCCCAGGGGATACTGTGGTCGTGGAGTGGACCGAGACGCCGGCCGGGCAATCCGGTGTGTGGGGCGCCGTGCGGAAAATCCTTGGTCCGCGCGGTGAGATCGCCACCGAGATCGAAGCGGTCCTCCACCATCACGGCCTGCCGGAGGCCTTTCCAACCGCCGTCCTCCGCGCGGCCGAAGACGTGGCGAACGCCTATTCCGGGGACGAGTGGTCCACAGACCGCCAGGACCGCACGCAGGTGCCATTTGTCACCATCGATGGCGAAAGCGCGCGGGATTTTGACGACGCCGTGGCAGTGGAGCCACTCCCCGATGGGGCAAGCCGCATCTCGGTCGGGATCGCGGACGTCAGCGCGTTTGTCACTCCTGGATCGCCCCTCGATGAAGAAGCCGCGGCCCGCGGCACCTCGGTCTATTTCCCTGATCGGGTGTTGCCGATGCTGCCACCGGTGCTCTCGGATGACCTCTGTAGCCTCCGCCCCGATATTCCCCGATGTGCGCTCGTGGTCGAGTATCGCATTGCTCCCGACGGGGCATTGGGGTCACCGCGGTTTTCGCGGGCATGGATTCGCAGCCGTGCCCGCCTGACGTATACCCAGGTACAGCGGATCTTGAATGCCCACGCGGCACCCGCGCCAAAGGCCCGCACCCCAGCTGCCGTATCCGGCCAGATCGATCCCCAATTGGAGCGCATGCTCCTGCAGATGGCAGTGCTCTGTCGCACACTCCGCGAAGTCCGTTTGGCGCGCGGCAGTATCGATTTCGATCTCCCCGAACCGGAAATTCTGCTCGACATCGAAGGGAGTCCCGAGCGGATTTTGAAGGCTGAACGGTTTTTTGCGCACCAGATGATCGAAGAGCTGATGATTGCCACCAATGAGCAGGTGGCGCGCACACTAACGCGCCGTGGTGCGGGATGCCTCTATCGCATCCATCCGCCCCCCAAGGCCGAGACGCTGCGCGATTTGCGATTGCTGCTCGATCATCTCGACATTCCGCATCATCTCACCACCACGATTCGGTCGAAGGACCTTGCCCAGGTGATCGCGACGGTCAGAGGGCATGCCGAGGAACGATTGGTCAACCATACGATCTTGCGGGCCATGCAACAGGCCGTCTACCGCATCGACAATGTCGGGCACTTCGGATTGGCTTCACCGTGTTACTGCCACTTTACCTCCCCCATTCGCCGGTATCCGGACCTCGTGATCCATCGACTCGTGGTCCAGACGTTGCTTGAGCGGGGATCACGGCAGCGGCATGCAGATCGTGAACCCGATCGATTGCGACGCAGTGCGCTCCATAGCTCACGTCGTGAACGCATTGCGCTCGAGGCCGAGCGCGAGATGTTGAAGGTCTATGCCACGGCATTTCTCCGGGAACGGATTGGCGCCGCATTTTCCGGGCGGATTACGCGGGTGACAAAATTCGGATGCTTTGTCGAACTCGATGACTTCTTTGTCGAGGGCTTGATCCTGCGCGAATCCCTCCCGTTTGATCAATTTCGTTTCGACGACGATCGACTTCGTCTCGTGGGACGCCGGACTGGCCGCACGCTCGCCATGGGTGATCCCGTTCACGTAAAGGTTGAACGCGTCGATATACCGGCCAGACAGGCCCATTTTGTATTGATTGAATAATGTTTTGCAACTTATTGATTTGTGGACGGATAATCGCTTGACTTTCCTCGGGTACATTTTATAAGCAGAGCGAACGCTGGGAAGAGAGGGGACTGCGCATGAAACGAACCGTTGAAGTATCCATCATGGGCCAAAAGTTTATGGTGCGCAGCGATTCCGATGAACACTACGTGGAAAAGATTGCCGAATATGTGAATACGAAAGTGGCTGAAATTACGACGAAATCAAAATCGATCCCCTCATTGAATGTGGTCATTTTGGCTGCCATGAATATTGCCGACGACTATATGCGGATGAGACACGAAAAAGAGAAAGTTTACGCCGGGGTAGAAAAGAAAGTCCTTGGCATGTTGGAATTGATTGATTTGCAGTTGTAGGAGCGGTATGATTTGAAGGTCGTGAGTTGCTCTGTGAAGAATGATGGTGCAGCGTGTGGAGAGGTGAGACCTGCCCTGCGCGTGTTTGGGCACATTGTCTCGAACCGACTCTATACCAACGGGAGCCTCCGCTGATGTGCCGTGTGCAGGCCCACCTACTGCCAGTCCGGAGTAGGAGGGACGCCTAACGCGCGTTACGAGGGACCCACCTAGCGTGAGCTGGGTACGAGACAATCCACACGGCATGGGCGGGGATCCATTTATCGTGCCCCATACCGAAAGGTGTGGGGCGTGATAGAGTATTTCAACGTGTCCTGAGTACACAGGTGCTCATGACACGTGAGAAATACTTATGGTACCGTAAGATGCATGTACTCAGGAAAAGTGAATGCACCATAAATTGGAGAACGGTAGTGGTTGGAGACTGATGGACGTTTTACTTATGGACGATTTTCAAAGCGTAGTGTCTGTGCGTGACGATCGGCGTAGTGAGCGCAACTTTCCTGCACACTGGAGAGTGCGATCGCCATAAGTGACATCACTCCACTGCTGCCATGCGGGATGAGGCATGGACGCGATGGATGCCAAAAAAAGAGTGCGGGGAGATATTTCGGCACGGGTGAGGCGCATGACACCGGCAGCACGGTGTGCCGAAGCTGCAGCGATTTTCCCGCATCTCGATACCATTGAAGGGTTCCGGCAGGCGCACTGCGTGGGGCTCTATGCCGCGACGCCGCTTGAGGTCGCGACCGATGCCATCTTCAGGGTACTCGTTCAGCGCGGTGTCGTGGTCTGTTATCCCCGCATCAACGATGTCAGCCGCCGCGACGCGGACTTTCGCCGCCTCAACACCCTGGATGATCTGGAACCAGGGCCCTTCGGCATCAGGGAGCCATCGGCCCGTGCAGAAATCATTTCCCCCCGACAGATCGACTGTGTCTGTGTTCCTGGACGGGCCTTTGATCGGCAGGGACACCGCCTTGGTTCAGGCGGTGGCTACTACGATCGATGGCTTATCATGGGTGAGCCTGTTCGCATCGGACTCGCATTTGCTTGTCAACTGGTTGACGCAGTTCCACATACGATCACGGACGTTACAATGCATTTTCTTGTGACGGCAACCGGAGCGATGACCTGTCCTCGTGGAGAGGACAACTGAGGTATCCATGACACACGATCCACTCATATCCATGTGGGGATTTTGGCTCTTAAGTCTCGGTATCCTGTTCGGATATCTCTTCCGGTACTGGATCGGCCGGAAGCGGCGGCGCTCCGCCGAGGCCAGGGCAGCGCAACTCGTCGCAGAGGCCCACACCGAGGCGGAACAACGCAAAAAAGAGACCGACCTTGAACTGAAGACTTGGCGGCTCCAGGCCCGCGAGGCACAGGAAAAAGAGGCGCAGGCCAAATTGAGCGAGCTGCAACAATTGGAAAAACGGTTGATTGTGCGTGAAGAGGGGATGGAAAAACGTTTCGATGCCCTCGAACGCCGGGAAGAGGAACAGAAACGGTATGAACGGCACTTGGCGGAGGAGAAGGAGAAACTCCAGCAGCGGACGTCGGAGTTTGACAATCTGGCCCTGCAGGTCCGAAAAACACTGGAACGGGCCAGCGGTCTGACGGCGGAAGAGGCACGGCAGGAACTGATCCTCTCCTTGACGGATGAGGCTCGCCTCGAGGCCGCCAAGCAGCTCCGCATGATCGACGAAGAGACAAAGCAGGAGGCAGAAAAGCGAGCGCAACATGTGATCTCGATCTGCATCGAGCGGATTGCGAGTGATCATGTGGCGGAACGGTCCGTCTCCACCGTGACATTGCCCAATGAAGAGATGAAGGGACGGATTATCGGCCGGGAAGGGCGCAATATTCGGGCCTTTGAGGCCGCCACGGGGGTGGAACTGGTGATCGATGACTCGCCAGACGCAGTCACCCTCTCCTGTTTCAATCCCATCCGGCGCGAAATTGCTCGGCGGGTGTTGGAGGAACTATTGCGCGATGGGCGGATTCACCCGGCCCGTATCGAGGAGATGGTCAAGAAGGTGGGCAAGGAAGTGGACGCGAGTGTGAAAGAGGCGGGCAAGGAGGCGGTAATGGAATTGGGGCTCCATCGACTCCATCCGGAACTCGTGCGCCATATGGGGATGCTCCGCTATCGCTACAGTTATGCGCAAAATGTCCTCCATCATTCGATCGATGTCGGTTTTCTCTGCGGCATGATGGCTGCAGAACTGGGGATGAACCAAAAAAAGGCGCGGCGCGCGGGATTTCTGCACGATATCGGCAAGGCGATGACCCCGGAGGTCGAGGGATCCCATGCCATCATCGGTATGGATCTCTGCCGGAAACATGGGGAACGTGACGACATCTGTCACGCCATCGGCGCCCACCATGAGGATATTCCGCAGGAGACCGCACTCGACGCCCTGGTCGATGCCGCCGATGCGCTCTCAGGGGCACGGCCTGGCGCCCGGCGCGAAGTCCTTGAGACCTACATGAAACGTCTCGAAGAGCTGGAGCGGTTGACCATGGAGTTCAAAGGGGTGCAAAAGGCCTATGCGATTCAGGCCGGCCGGGAGATCCGCGTCATGGTCCAGCCCGACGATGTGAGCGATGCGCAGGCCACGCTCCTCTCGAAAGATATCGCGCGGAAAATCGAGCATGAATTGACCTATCCGGGGCAGATCAAGGTCATGGTGATTCGGGAAACCCGTGCGATTGAAATGGCACGTTGAAATGTCGACACCATGAATATCCTCTGTGTTGGTGATATCTTTGCCAGACCGGGGCGGGAGATTCTGAAGGCCCAATTGCCGGCACTGATTCGGCACTCCGCCGCGGAGTATGTCATCGTCAATGGCGAGAATGCCTCTGGGGGCCGTGGTGTTTCGGCCAAAAACATGCGTGAATTTTTAGCCTTGCCGATCCATACCCTGACCTCCGGGAATCACATCTGGCAACGCGAGGATATCCGGCCCTTCCTCGATACCGGTGAGATCTTACGTCCCCATAATGCCCCAGACGGGCGGCCTGGCAGCGGGGTGATCATTGGGAAATCAAAGAGCGGTGTGGCCGTTGGGGTGGTCAATTTGCAGGGTCGGGCCAACATGTTTGAGGGAGAGCAGTGCCGCAACCCTTTTCATGTGGCCGATGAACTCGTCTCCGCGCTGCGCAAGCACACCCCGATCATCGTCGTCGATTTTCATGCCCAAACGACCTCCGAAAAAAAAGCCCTCGCATGGTATCTCGACGGGCGTATCAGTTGTCTCTTCGGCACGCATACACACGTGCAGACCGCCGACGAACAGATTCTCCCCGGGGGAACCGCCTATATCACGGATATCGGCATGACCGGTCCGCACCGCTCCGTGATCGGTGCGCGCGCGGAAGATGCGATCAAACGCTTTCTGACCGACGGCAAAGAGAAGCGGTGGAAGGCCGCGGACGAAGGGGTGGCCTTGCAGGGGATTTGTGTCACGGTCGACACCACGACAGGACGCGCGACGCACATCGAGCGTCTACATATTCCCGCCGCCTAAAAAAGTTGCATTTCCATCCGGAATTCGCCAAAGTGCCGGCGTGACAACGCGTACTGACCAGGTGGCCATTTTCCGACGCGGGGCGGTCGATCTGATTTCCGAAGAGGAACTGTGCAAGAAATTGCGACGGGGGACACCGCTCCGCATTAAGGCGGGTTTTGATCCAACGGCGCCGGATTTGCATCTCGGTCATACGGTGCTGTTACAGAAGATGCGCCAGTTGCAGGATCTCGGTCATCAGATCATCTTTCTGATTGGTGATTACACGGCAAAAGTCGGGGACCCGTCAGGACGCAGCACCACGCGCCCGCAGTTGTCTGATGCCGACATTGCGCAGAATGTGGCCACGTACAAGGCCCAGGTGTTCAACATGCTCGATCCGCAACAGACAGAGATTCGTTTCAATTCCGAATGGCTAGGCGCCATGACCCCTGCAGATCTTTTTGCGCTCGCCGCAAAATACACAGTCGCGCGGATGCTGGAGCGGGAAGATTTTCGCCAACGCCTGGCGCAGGAAAGTGAGATCAGCATCCTCGAACTCCTCTACCCCTTGTTGACGGGATATGATTCTGTGGTGTTGAAAGCCGATGTGGAATTGGGGGGGACAGACCAAAAATTCAACCTCACCGTGGCACGCGCGATTCAGCGGCGCTACGGTGTTGAAGAGGAGATTTTGCTGACCATGCCGCTGTTGGTGGGGACCGACGGTGTGCGAAAGATGAGTAAATCCTATGGCAATCATGTCGCGATTCAAGATCCGCCGCGTGAAATGTTTGGCAAACTAATGTCCATCAGCGATGCGCTGATGTGGGATTATTATCTCTTGCTGAGTGCGTGCAGTGCGGAGGAGATTGCCGTGCGAAAGTGCGGGCATCCCAAAGAGGCAAAAGTGGCACTGGCAAAAGAGCTCGTGACGCGCTTTCATTCCCGCGACGCTGCCGAACAGGCCGCCGAGGAGTTCTCCGCCATTTTTCGCGATAAAGGGAAACCGACCGACATGCCCACCTACGCCGTCGTCATGCAAGATGACGGGCACCTCCTCGTCGATCTGCTCGTCGGTGCGGGATTGACGCAGAGTAAAGGGGAGGCGCGACGACTGATGACGCAACACGGTGTGCGACTCGACGATGTCGTCGTGAACAACATTGCGCATCGCGTATTGACGCCAGGGACCTATATTGTGCAAGTGGGCAAACGGCGCTTTTGCCGCATCACCCTTGGAAAGGGCCACTAGACGATGAGGGCTTTCCGCATGCACACGTTGTCGCACCCATGGTTCAGTCACGTGAGCGAACCGACCGGCGTTGTGCGGGCCGTGGTTGCGGTCATCTGGGCCGTGTTCTTGGGAGTGGGGGCCTCCGTGGCCATCCCGCTGCCGTGGACGCCGGTGCCGATCACCTTGCAAACGCTCGTCCTCTATACCGGGGCCGCGCTCCTCGGGCGGCACTTTTCCCTCCAAATGGTCCTCTGGTATCTCGCGCTCGGCGGGATGGGGCTCCCGTTTTTTGCCGGTGGTACCGCGGGATGGAGTCCCCTTTTTGGTACGACAGGTGGGTACCTCGTCGGTTTTGGCGTGGCCGCGACATGGATCGGGTATTGGCAGCCGATGGTCCGGAGCCTGCGTCAGCAGATCTTTCTCTTCAGCACGGCCTCGGGGTGGCTCTTTGCCTGCGGCGTCACCTGGCTCGCGCTCTCCATGGACATCAGTCTTTCCAAGGCCCTCATGGCCGGGTTCCTCCCCTTTATCCCCGGGGATATCCTGAAAATTGTCATGGCCGCTGGCCTCCTCAGCGGATGGCGCCGCTCATGCCGATGCGGACCCCATGACCCGTGGCGGTGGCGATAGCGATCCGACGGACGGTCCGGAGGGGATGGAGAGGGGCGCTCCACGGATGTACGGTACGTTTTCCGCCAATAATTACGACAATAATGCCACCGCGAGTCACGGATTCGGTGAAGGGGACGGTGGCCGTGGCGATCTCGATTATGACCATTGACCCTCAAGGAGTACTTGAGCCATAAAAATCACGACTTGGTTCTTGACTTGAAATAGTCTTCCATATAGAAGCCGTCCGCTGTGCACGGGGAGGGGGCGCACATGCGCATTCCCCCGAGATGTTCTTTGAAATCTAAATAGGATGATAGTACGCAGATGTGCGGATTCTTGAGTAAATTCATAAGAGTTCGAGCATTAAAGAGCCGACTCTTACTTCAGTGCTTAAACTGGAGAGTTTGATTCTGGCTCAGAGCGAACGTTGGCGGCGTGCCTAACACATGCAAGTCGAGCGGGAAAGTTCCCTTCGGGGAGCGAGTATAGCGGCGCACGGGTGAGTAACACGTAGGTCACCTACCATCTGGTGAGGGATAACCTGTCGAAAGACGAGCTAATCCCACATACGTTACGCCACTTTTTGACCGCGTCCCATAGGGACACGGTGAGACGGTGGCGTAAGAAAGGGGGCCTCTCCTTGGAAGCTCCCGCCGGTTGATGGGCCTGCGCACCATTAGCTAGTTGGTAGGGTAATGGCCTACCAAGGCGACGATGGTTAGCTGATCTGAGAGGATGATCAGCCACACTGGAACTGAGACACGGTCCAGACTCCTACGGGAGGCAGCAGTGGGGAATATTGCGCAATGGGCGAAAGCCTGACGCAGCAACGCCGCGTGAGGGAAGAAGGCCTTCGGGTTGTAAACCTCTGTCAAGGGGAACGAAACATTTGCCGGTGAATATCCGGCGAACTTGACGGTACCCCTAGAGGAAGCACCGGCTAACTCCGTGCCAGCAGCCGCGGTAATACGGAGGGTGCAAACGTTGCTCGGAATTACTGGGCGTAAAGCGCGTGTAGGAGGGCAGAGCAGTTCGGTGTGAAAGCCCTCGGCTTAACCGAGGAAGTGCGCCGAAAACCATCTGTCTGGAGGGCTGTAGGGGAACGTGGAATTCCGTGTGTAGAGGTGAAATTCGTAGATATACGGAGGAACACCAGTGGCGAAGGCGACGTTCTGGACAGACCCTGACGCTCAGACGCGACAGCGTGGGTAGCAAACAGGATTAGATACCCTGGTAGTCCACGCCGTAAACGATGGATACTAGTTGTTGGGAGTCTTGACCCTCTCAGTGACGACGCAAACGCATTAAGTATCCCGCCTGGGAAGTACGGTCGCAAGGCTGAAACTCAAAGGAATAGACGGGGGCCCGCACAAGCGGTGGAGCATGTGGTTCAATTCGACGCAACGCGAGGAACCTTACCTGGGCTTGACATCCCGAGAACCCTGATGAAAGTCGGGGGTGCCCGCAAGGGAGCTTGGAGACAGGTGCTGCATGGCTGTCGTCAGCTCGTGTCGTGAGATGTTGGGTTAAGTCCCGCAACGAGCGCAACCCTCGCCTCTAGTTGCCACCAGTTCGCTAGTTGCTAACAGGTCATGCTGAGCACTCTAGAGAGACCGCCGGTGTCAAACCGGAGGAAGGTGGGGACGACGTCAAATCATCATGGCCCTTATGCCCAGGGCGACACACGTGCTACAATGGGAGGGACAAAGGGTCGCAAACCCGCGAGGGGGAGCTAATCTCAGAAACCCTTCCCCAGTTCAGATAGGAGTCTGCAACTCGACTCCTTGAAGTTGGAATCGCTAGTAATCGCAGATCAGAATGCTGCGGTGAATACGTTCTCGGGCCTTGTACACACCGCCCGTCACACCACGAAAGTTGTCTATACCAGAAGTCTCGCTTCGGTGAGCCCAAGGTATGGGCGATGATTGGGGTGAAGTCGTAACAAGGTAGCCGTACGGGAACGTGCGGCTGGATCACCTCCTTTCTAAGGATTTGCCTGCTCGAAAGAGTAGGTTATCCGAATGGTCAAGCCAGCTCTTCGGAGCTTGTTGGTCACACTGTCAGTACATCCTATTTAGTTTTGAGGGGGCTGTCCTGTGTCGTTCTTGCAGGACGAACCGGGCTCGTAGCTCAGGTGGTTAGAGCGTACGCCTGATAAGCGTAAGGTCGGTGGTTCGAGTCCACCCGGGCCCACCGACCAGAAGGTCGCCTCCATTTTCGATTTTCTACAGTCGAAAATGGAAATTAGAAAATAGATGGGCTCCGCCGGGGGCCGTAGTTCAGTTGGGAGAACGCCTGCTTTGCAAGCAGGAGGTCACCGGTTCGAACCCGGTCGGCTCCACAGAAATTTTGAAGTCCGTTCTTTGACAAGTTAATAACGTCAATACAATACGTAGTACATTTCAGACTGGGTCTCTTATTGAATGCATGTTTCTCTCGACTTGACTTTGGTCAAGCTATGAAGAGCATACGGTGGATGCCTAGGCGCTTGCAGGCGATGAAGGACGCTCGAGGCGGCGAAAGCTCCGGTGTGCTGCCAACGAAGCTATACACCGGAGGTGTCCGAATGGGGAAACCCAATCCGTCGAAAGACGGATTAGCGCGCACTGAATACATAGGTGAGCGCGGCGAACGGGGGGAAGTGAAACATCTCAGTACCCCCAGGAAAAGACATCAATCGAGCGGGACCGCGACATGGGATGACTGCGGGATAGGTGAAGCGAGCTGGAAAGCCGGCCATAGAAGGTGATAGCCCTGTAACCAAAATCCCAAAGTCCTCTAGCGGTATCCCAAGTACCACGGGACACGAGAAATCCTGTGGGAATCCGGGTCGACCATGATCCAAGGCTAAATACTCGCAAGCGACCGATAGTGAACTAGTACCGTGAGGGAAAGGTGAAAAGCACCCCGGGAGGGGAGTTAAAAGTACCTGAAACCGTATGCTTACAAGCAGTGGGAGCACTATGCCTTGCCGCAAGGCAAGGAATGTGTGACCGCGTGCCTTTTGCATAATGAGCCAGTGAGTTATTTTCTGCAGCAAGGTTAAGGGTTCTCAAAACCCGGAGCCGCAGCGAAAGCGAGTCTTAAAAGGGCGATTAGTTGCAGGGAATAGACCCGAAGCTGAGTGATCTACCCATGACCAGGGTGAAGTCAGCCGAAAGGCTGATGAAGGCCCGAACTGGTGGATGATGCAAAATCCTCGGATGAGTTGTGGGTAGGAGTGAAAGGCTAAACAAACTCAGTGATAGCTGGTTCTCCCCGAAATATATTGAGGTATAGCCTGTGTGATGGTCGCGCGGGGGTAGAGCACTGAATGGGCTAGGGGTCCTACCAGACTACCAAACCCAAACAAACTCCGAATACCGCGTTGATAGCACATGGAGGCAGACGGCGAGTGATAACATTCGTCGTCGAGAGGGAAAAAGCCCAGACCGCCATCTAAGGCCCCAAAATCATTGCTAAGTGGGAAAGGATGTGGAACCGCACAAACAGCCAGGAGGTTGGCTTAGAAGCAGCCATCCTTTAAAGAAAGCGTAACAGCTCACTGGTCGAGTGAGGCTGCGCCGAAGATGTAACGGGGCTAAGCACATTACCGAAGCCGCGAACTTAACGGTTTCTTCGGAAATTGTTAATTGGTAGGGGAGCATTCCAGTCGCCTGTGAAGGCAGACCGTAAGGACTGCTGGAGGTTGAGAAACGTGTTCGCCGAAAACCCAAGGTTTCCTGGGGAAGGTTAATCCGCCCAGGGTTAGTCGGGTCCTAAGCTGAGGCCGAAAGGCGTAAGTGATGGATAACAGGTTAATATCCCTGTACCACCGCATGCACGCTAGTCGGAGGAGGGACGGAGAAGGATATACGAGGTGCCTATTGGATGGCACTGCAAGCTTGTAGGGAGATCCGCCAGGTAAATCCGGTGGATTAATTCCGAGAGGTGATGCCGAGGTGGCGGGTAACCGCTACTGAAGTCGTTGAGTCCAGCTCCCGAGAAAAGCTCCGCCGATAGTGTATGAGGTGCCCGTACCGGAAACCGACTCTGGTGGGTGGGGCGAAAAGCCCAAGGCGCTTGAGAGAACTCTGGCTAAGGAACTCTGCAAATTGACGCCGTAACTTCGGAAGAAGGCGTGCCTACGCTGGTGAAATCCGCACGGATGGAGCCTCTGTAGGTCGCAGAGAAACGGTGGCAGCGACTGTTTACCAAAAACACAGGACTCTGCAAAGTCGTGAAGACGACGTATAGGGTCTGACGCCTGCCCGGTGCCGGAAGGTTAAGGTGAG
>JACPFF010000013.1 GCA_016183065.1 Deltaproteobacteria bacterium
AACACCAAGCGCTGTTCTGTCTTCGACGACCGAACCCAACCCTCTAAAATCCTACGGTCTTCTTCGGTCACCACTACCCTCGGGGCGTGTCTCATCCCCCCTGCTTATTACATAATAGAACTTTTGTCACTATATACTAGGACTGATCTGCATCGGGCTGGCCCTGTTCATTCTCCTGGCCGTCCATCTCATGCCTACATCGCCAGAACGGGGAGGTGCCTTGATCGAACGATACCGTGCACTTCTCACTCTCCCCCCCATCAAACAGTCTGACCGATGGAAGATCGCTCGAACAAGCATCCGGCTCATCCAGGACAGACCCTTCAGCGGATGGGGTTTGGGGAGCTACCGATTTGTCTTCCCGGAGTATGCCTACGCCCAAGACAAGACCTCGATGGCCACGGCCTCAGACTGGCTCATGCATCCGCATAACGAGTTATTACATCAGGCGGCAGAATTGGGCTTGTTGGGACTGGGGGCATGCATCGGTCTTTGCGGATTGTTGTATGGGTATGGGATCGCCCGTCTGAAAACCACGCAAGATCGTGCGGAGCGACAGGTCCTCTTGCTGGCCTTAGCCGGGCTGACCGTCAGCCTGACGAGTTGGCAATTCTCCACGAATTTTCTCTTTCCCTTGTCCCGACTCGTCACCGCTTGCTATGTTGGGATGCTCTGGCGCGCAATAGCGCCCTCTCTCGGATCCTTGGTGGTCTTTGAAAAGGCCTTAGGCCGCCTCCGCGGGAGGTCCTTGCGAAGAGTTATGGTGTTTGGCATCACCCTGGCCGCCTTGGTGCTGGCATCGGAGCACGTGAGCCTCTATTGTTCTCGCCAGAGTGCCCGCGCTGCGCACTCTGTCGAACGTCGTGATTGGGCCCGCTGGGCCCATCGTCTCGCCCCAGGGGCATTCACCGCCCTCTTTCCGTATGCGGTCCTTTCGCTTGGGGAGGGATCGCTCAATACTGCCAGACCCCTCGTCGAGGCACTCCACCGTACCTACCCCTATGTCCCAGCGGCCTTGATGGCCCTGGCCGAGTTGCATCTTCGCGAAGGGAATCTGCCAGCGGCCAAAAAGGCGTTACGGCACGCCGTAGCCAACGATCCCCATTTTTTGGCCGCACAAACTTTGTTGCAAACCGTGGTGACGACTGAAGAGAGGTCTCTCCCCTCTCCCTGATCATCCACGCTGATACGGGGGCTCATATCACCCCCTCCACGGGCACCGCTCGTGGGGCCCTCCCCTTCAACGCCGCGGTGCGGCTGGGTCGTGGGGCCCCACTTTTGTGTCGAAAAGATTTCTTTCCCTTCATATCGCCGAGTTTGCTACAATACATTCCTTCATGTGCGTTCGACGAAAAGGGGTTGTCAGAGTCCTCCTGTGCGCAGGGGTCCTGTTTTTTGTCTCCGGGGGTGTTCTTGGGGGGGGCCTTGTGGCAGACGCGTTTGCGGCGCCTGGGAGGGATCCAGGCAAGTCTCTACTTTTTTCCCCGGCGCTGAGGGCCAAGCATTCCGTCTGGCAGCAGATGCAGTCCCACACACAGTCCAAAGTCCCTTCTGCCGAACAGATCAAGCTTGTCGGAGAGCTCTGGCTAGCAATGCGTCTCGAAAAGGAGGCCAAGGAGAAGGGCTGCGCGAAGTCCGACCAATCGTCCCAGATCGATGCCAAGGAGGGGTTGCAACAGAAAGAGCCGCAGGACCAACTCCAGGACGCCCAATTGCTCAAAAAAGGATCTCTCGTCGTGCCAATCGGTCCACAAAGTTTCGACAAAGTCGTGGACACTTGTGTCGGCGAGCAGGTGCAAGAGTGGTTTTGCGTCACCCATGCCTCGGGGAAGCTGTCCGGGATGAGTTTTAACTTTTACTGCCCCACCGGTACGGCCTGTGACAACGGGGCGTGTCAGCCCGTCGGCAGTAACGGGTGCCTCCCCGGTCAGGCACCGTTCTTGGACGTCACCGGCAACGGGGTCCCGGATAGTTGCATCTGTCCATCCACAATGGTGCCGATCGATGTCAACAAGGATGACAACTCTGATACCTGTCTCCTGAAAGGCCAGATTTGTGCCGATTTGTCTGGCGATCACACTCCCGAAGAACTCCAAGAGCTCTTAAAGGGGTATCCCCCCGGGACCATTAACGACATCTACGACCCCGTCACGGGGGAGAGCCAAAAACTCTTCAGTTATTGTGCACCGGTGCAAGAGACCGCGGGGTGTTGGAAGAAGACCGTGCAACACCTCACCTGTAGTGCCGAGCAGGTGTCGAGCAGTTCCTCAACCCCCTGTCCACCGGGGCACCTTTGTGAAGAAGGCGCGTGCCAGCCGACGGGGGGCGGCACATGCGACGCCTCGCACATGGATCTCACCGCCGAGGGGTACGGCTACGTGGCCTTGGTCGATAGCGTGGGGACGAGCAGTTTCTATGGTGATCTGTGCGATGAGGATCCCACCAAGGTCAAAAATGCCGCCTGCAGCAATGATTGCGGCGGGTCGATGGAATGGGTAACTTCGGCGTGCCAATCCGGGGCGCTGTGCGACGTGGAGAGCAATACGTGTCAATGGATTGGGCTCGATGGCAAACCGGACGACGGGATCGATTGCACCAAGACCCCGAAGGACCCCGCGTGTGAGGGCGTGGACTGCGCCAAGACCCCCACGGATTCGAAGTGCGTTGGGCCGAGTGGTGGGGGCGGCGGCACCCCGGATTGCTCGACGAAGACAACGCCCATCTGCCAGAATGACTCGGACCCTACCCAAGACGTCTATCTCTTCGGGACGCTCGATAGTGGGGTGCTGATCGATCTCTGCGTTCCGCTCCCCGATGTGGAACAGGTCAAGCCGAAAAAAGATACCTGTACGGTCAACAAGGGGGTCCCGACGCTCTATCAGTACGAGTGTCAGGGCAATGCGGCGATCATGACCGGGACGTTGTGTCAGGCGAATGAGGTGGAAGGGTGCACGCCGTCGACGCTGGTCATGGAAGACTGTGATGCGAACGCGAAGAGCGATGAGGCAAAGGGCGTGTGCAAGCTTTTCACCGCGCCAAAATGTACCGACACGAGCCTCGATGCCAATACATTGAGTGTGGTCGGGACAGTCTCGGGGACCGATGGCTTTGGGCACCCCTTTGAAAAAACCGACCAGTGTGAGCCCTCACAGGGTTTTGATGTCGTGGTGAAGTACCATTGCGCCGAGCCCTGCGAGCCAGGCTATTCGCAAGGGTATCGATACGATCTCGTGTCTTGCCCCACCAATCAGGAATGCGCTGGGGGGATCTGTGTGACCCCACCGAAACCGGACACGAAGACCTGTCAGGATATGCCGGCAAGTCCGGCGTGCACCGATGCGGATCAAGACACGGTGGTGGACCTCTTCGATAATTGTTGCGGAGTGGCGGACAATTTCACGAAGTGCCCGACACCGAACCCGGACCAGGCCGATCAGGATACAGATGGCATCGGCGATGCCTGTGACGCCAAGCCGACAGAGGCGAGCGACCTCGACAAGGATACCATTCCCGATGCGGTGGATAATTGTCCGATGGTGCCGAATGGCCCCGCGGAGGCCACACTCGCCGGCGTGGGGAATCAAACGGATAGCGATGCCGATGGGATCGGGGACGCCTGCGAGGTGGCCACGGTCGATTGCGCCAAGGAACCGGCTAATCCGTTGTGCCAGGCCGGTGGAGAGCCGCATCTCTGCGAGGATACCGACAAGGGGAACGGCGGGAACCTCTTCTTCCACGGCGACGTGTTTATCGACAAGGGAACGCCGGGGCAGTTGTATCAAGGCGATTATTGCGTGGACGATTTCACCGCCGTGATGGAAATCGGGTGCGGCCCGCAGGGGAAGATGTTCGTGGGCAAAAAATGGGGATGCCCAGGGGGGACCGTCTGTGACCAGGGGGCGTGTCAACAACCGTAGGGCGTGGGGCATGATCGTCGGGTGGCTGTGCGTGGGCTGGATGGGGGTGGCCCAGGCCCAACCGTCCGCGATGGGGAGCGGGGCGTGGTATCAGCAGCGGGTCCCGCCGCCGAGTGAACGGGTGCAAGTACCGCCGCCAGGGGTGCTGGGAAGCCCGCCCACGGCGGTCAATCCGGCGGAGACCGGCCCGCGCCGCGTCACCGACCCGCGGTGGGTGCCGGACATTTCGCCGGTGACTTTTCCCTGTCAGACCGATAAATCGTGTGCCATTCTTGGGGTGGGGTGGATCTGTGTGAACCACCAATGTGTGCGCCGTTGCGCCGATTCGGATAGTGCCACGCCGGTCGACAGCCCCGGGAATGTGACAGACCCCGCCAATTATGCCGAGGTCTCTCCTCCGAAGCCCTGGTTGGCCATCGATGCGCTCCAACGGATGATTCCTGGGAAGACGGTCTATTATTCCGCGGCGACGCAGCAGAAGCCGGCGCAGCAAGTGACGATGCTGGATGGGTGCAAGGGGGCGATGCTGCGGGAGCAGTACTGTGTGCTCGAGTCATCACCGACGGTCTGGTGGCTGCTGACCCACGACGCTGAGACAGACTGGTGTCCGGCGGGGATGACGTGTCAATTGGGCACGATCCCCGGGACCACGCAGCAGGCGGGCTATTGCGCGCCGATCGACCAGCCGCCGCCACCGGAGTGTGATGCGGCAACTGATGATTGCTGTGTCAACGGGACGACGGTCGTCGATGTGTGTCCCCAGCCGGGGTGTCAGACCCTCAAGAGCGAGTGCCCGGACGATCTCTGCCCCGACACGCCGGCAGTGGACACGAAGTACCCCTTCACCAGCCCGGATGGAAAGACCGGGTGGTGTGGGGAGTGCGTCGATACCGATCAGCCCAATGACCTGCTGAAGAAGGGCGTGGTGACCTTCGCCGATGGCACGACGCATACGGACGTTTGCGTGGAGAAGGGGACGGAGGTCAAGCAAGTCGATTGCGGGCCCGAGGGGACCCTGCGTGCCCCGACGAGCCCGTGTCCGGCGGGGTGTCTCGATGGGGCCTGCCTCCCCGATCTCTGTGTGGACAAACCCGTGGACGATCAGAACCTCTGCACCAAGGATACGTGCGACCCGGCGACGGGCCAGATGAGCCATCTGCCAGTGGCGTGTCCGATGGGGCAACAGTGTACGCCGGCGACCGGGGCGTGTGCACCGGTCCCCTCGTGCGGGAATGGGCTGCTCGAGGCCCCGGAGGCCTGTGACGACGGCAACACCGCGAGTGGGGATGGCTGCGATGCCGCCTGCAAACCCGAGTGTCCCAACTATGTCTACGTGGCGAATGATGCCCAGGGGTTGCAGGTGGTGGACATTACAAAGCCCACGGCGCCGACGGTGGTGGGGTCCGTGGACACGCCGGGTGCTGCCTTTGGTGTCGCAGTGGCCGGGTCCTATGCCTACGTGGCGACTTCTTCCAAGGGGTTGCAGGTGGTGAACGTGACACATCCGAAGGCGCCGACGCTGGTCGGGTACGTGGACACGCTGGGTTTTGCCACTGATGTCGCGGTGGCCGGGCCCTATGCCTACGTGGCGAGTGGTTACGATGGGCTGAAGGCGGTGGACATTACAAAGCCCAAGGCGCTGACGCTGGTCGGGTCCGTGGACACGCCGGGTGATGCCCTTGCTGTCGCGGTGGCTGGGGCCTATGCCTACGTGGCGGATTATTCCAAGGGGTTGCAGGTGGTGGACATTACAAAGCCCACGTTTCTGACGCTGGTCGGCTCCCTGGCCATGCCGGATGCTGCCCGTGCTGTCGTGGTGGCCGGATCCTATGCCTACGTAGCGGATTATTCCAAGGGGTTGCAGGTGGTGGACATTACGAAGCCCACGACGCCGACGGTGGTCGGGTCCGTGGCCATGCCGGGTGATGCCCGTGCTGTCGCGGTGGCCGGGGCCTATGTCTACGTGGCGAATGATGCCCAGGGGTTGCAGGTAGTGGACATTACAAAGCCCACGGCGCCGACAGTGGTCGGGTCCGTGGACACGCCGGGTAAGGCCTCGAGGGTCGCGGTGGCCGGGTCCTATGCTTACGTGGCGGATGGTTACAAGGGGCTGCAGGTGGTGGACGTGACGCAGCCGACGGCGCCACTGTTGGTCGGGAGCACGGAGGTGGCGGGAAATTCATTTGATATCGCCCTCGGCGGGTTTTCCGAATGTGCGGTCGGTCCGGTGACGGATCCCTGTTTCGAGCAACCCCTCGACGACGCCAACGCCTGCACGACCGACGCGTGCGATGTCACGACCGGCCAAGTGACTCACACGCCGGTGGCGTGTCCGGCGGGCCAGGCATGCGCGGCTGACACGGGGACCTGTGCCCCGATTGACCTTTGTGCTGGCGTCCCGGTAGACGATACCGATCCGTGTACGGTCGATGTCTGTGACAGCACGACGGGGGCGGTCACGCATACGGCGGTCGTGGTGGATGATGGGACGGCCTGCACGGTGGATAGCTGCGAGGCGACGACGGGGACGGTGGTCCATACCCCGATCGCTATCGACGATGCCAACGCCTGCACGACCGACGCGTGCGACCCGGCGACGGGGCAGGTGACTCACACGCCGGTGGCGTGTCCGGCGGGACAACAGTGTACACCGGCGACCGGGACGTGTGCGGTGCTCGATGTGTGCGAGGGGCAGACCGTGGATGATAGCGATTCGTGCACGGCGGACAGTTGCGACCCGGCGACGGGGATGATCGCGCATCTCTCGTTAACCACCGAGCCTTCCGGAAAGGCGTGCACGTTGGAATGCCCCGCAGGCGAGACGAGAATGTGGGAGAAGGTGAATGAGAACTTACTCTTAAATTCGCAATATTATATACGGAAGCTCCATTCTCACAATGGAATGCTCTTTGCGTGTACTATATACGCTGGCTTACTCCGTTCGCAGGACAATGGAATATCTTGGCAGGCGGTGAACGTCGATCAATGGGAAGAGGGCACGAATGCAGTATCTTGCGAAGATATTTACACCCATAAGGGGAATCTCTATCTCGTAATCAATGCAATTCAATCCGGGGCAACACATTTTCATATTTATCGTTCGTTAGACAATGGCATGACATGGGAACTCATCGAACAGAATTTATCATTGGAGGACGATTTTTTTAAGGGTACCCCATTTTTCCACACACACGGAGAAAAATTGTTGCTGCCATTTTATGATGGGCACGTGTTTCAGTTTAATGAAACAACGGCTTCATGGGAGGCCTTTGTAAATTTCGATGAGTATACTGGGCTTGAAGCGGCGGAGACACATAACGGCTCTCTCTTTGTTGGTACAAATGCTCAGGGGATCTATCATTTGGTCAATGGAACTGTGTGGCAAACAGTGGGTGTGTTTCCAAATACCTCCTATACCACTGTGAGAAATTTGTTGTCTGTTCAGGGAACCTTGTATGCAAGCGGTGCCATACCGCTTTCTCCAAATACTCCAGAACTCGTTTATCGGAGTGAAGATGGGGGAAAGAATTGGGTTCAGGTTGGGGGTGAGGTTGGTGTAGAGTATCTAAAGGATCTGCATCGTTTTAAGAGCGAGATCTTTTTGGCGACAGTGGCCACAATCTATAAGCTTAATGAAAACAGTAATTCATGGGACAAGGCCGAGCAGGGAATCGAGACGTTACTGGACTTTAGAGCTTTCGAAACTCATTTGGATAAACTGTACGTTGCCGATCAAGAGAATATCTATCGTTACGAATGTGCAACGGCCTCCGTAACGGACCTCTGTTTCGAGAAACCCCTCGACGACGCCAACGCCTGCACGACCGACGCATGTGACCTGGCCACGGGCCAGGTGAGCCACCTGCCGGTGGCGTGTCCAGCGGGCCAGGCGTGTGCGGCTGACACGGGGATGTGCGCGGTGCTCGATGTGTGCGGGAATGGGCTACTCGAGGCCCCGGAGGCCTGTGACGACGGCAACACCGCGAGTGGGGATGGCTGCGATGCCGCCTGCCAGACCGAGTGTCCCAGCTATGCCTATGTGGTGGGTTATGCCAATGGGCTGCAGGTGGTGGACATTACAAAGCCCACGACGCCACTGTTGGTCGGGGCCCTGGACACGCCGGGTGTTGCCCGTGCTGTCGCGGTGGCCGGGGCCTAT
>JACPFF010000001.1 GCA_016183065.1 Deltaproteobacteria bacterium
CGAGTCCGGGCGCCCGCGAAGCGGGTGGACGAGGAAGTACCCCAGCGCGCACCGCGCGCGAGAGGGGGGGGACCCGACGGGCTTTGCCCGTTGGGGGGGCAGTGGCGACGACCGAGTCCGGGCGCCCGCGAAGCGGGTGGACGAGGAAGTACCCCAGCGCGCACCGCGCGCGAGAGGGGGGGGACCCGACGGGCTTTGCCCGTTGGGGGGGCGACGTGAGCCCCTGTAATAGATGAACCCGCGAGTGCACACACACACTACCGCCCCAGGATCAATTTGAGCCCCACGACCAACAGCAGGCCACCGAAGGCCTTGCGCAAGAGCGCACCGGAGACCAACTCGGCCAAGACCGCGCCACCCCACCCCCCCACAAAAAATCCGCCGGCAATCAGGAGTGCGGCGCGGAGATCGACGTGCCCCGCCTGCCAGTAGCGCCAAGCCGCCAAGGCCCCAATGGGGAGCAACAAGGCCGCCACGGAGGTCCCTTGGGCCAGGTGTTGGGGAAATTGCGCGACGT
Organism: Deltaproteobacteria bacterium; assembly: GCA_016183065.1. GTDB lineage: Bacteria > UBA10199 > UBA10199 > JACPFF01 > JACPFF01. The sequence goes on from JACPFF010000001.1 coordinate 518, forward strand.
AGATCAGGAGGGGAATAATGACCACGGCCCCACCAATACCGAAGAACCCACCACAGATCCCGGCAAGGGTCCCAATGAGCAGATAGAGTAAACCATTCATATCATTCCCCTTTTCCGAAGCGTTTTATCATGATCTCCGCGGGGACGCAAGATTGTGGAAGCCTTTGACAACCTCAGGGCCCCATGCTAGCCCGACCGGCGTTTTCCCTCCAAAGGCTTACGTATGTTGTGTCACTATTTATCGCCGCACCTGATTCTCTGTCCCTCGACAGCAACCACAAAACACGAGGTGATAGAGACCCTGACCCATGCCCTGGCCGAGCGCCACCACCTCAAGCATGAACGGAAGATCCTGCAGGCGATCCTGGCCCGTGAAGAGGTTGGATCGACCTTTCTTCCAATTGGTGTGGCCATTCCCCATGCCCGGTACAAAGAGGTGGAGGAGATCAAGATGGTGATGGGCATTCTCCCCACCGGCTTGGTGGAGGATGCCGAGGGGATCGCGGATCCCATTCATATTGTCGCCCTCTTTATCTCACCAGCAGCCGAGGAAAATTTTGGCCGTCATCTCAAACTCCTTGCGCGTATTGGTGCCATCTTCCGCAGTCGGGCCATTGTCGAGGAAACCGCAGCGGCCCCGGACGCGGAGACGGCCTTTCGGCTCCTGCAACGGTTTGAGCGCGAGGCCGAGGAATTGCAGTCGCAGGCGCAACGAGACCAGTACCAGGAACACGCGTGATTCGCACATCAGTGCCATTCGAAAATCCCCTGCGACGCACCACCACTGCCGTGATCATTACCACGGCCATGCTCTCATTCATCAGCTACTGGCGGGCTGCATCGGTGGTGTTGTGCGACATGGCCTCGTCGGCCTACTATGCCTGCGGCATCGCCGAGAAGTCCATCGGCAAGGCGGCCCCGTGGTTCGTCATCTTTATCATGCTCTTTTCCATGGGCGTCCGGTTGGTCTATCTCGAATCGTGCGGCATGTTTGTCCGTGGTGGCGTCTACCGCACGGTGAAGGCCGCGATCGGCAGCCCGTTGGCAAAATTCGCGGTCTCCGCGCTGATCTTCGACTATATGCTCACCGGCCCGATCAGCGCCGTCTCCGCCGCCCAGTACCTGATCCATTTCTTGAATGAGACGGCACGGCTGAGTGGTTATGGCTATATCCAGTTCCCCGAGCAGACAACCATGCTCATTGCCATCGCCATCATCGCCTATTTCTGGCGGAAAAATGTGATTGGCATCGGTGAGAGCAGTACCAAGGCCCTCCGGATCATGCAGACCACCACCGTCATGATGGTGGTGCTCCTCATCTGGAGCGTGATCACGCTCCTCCTCCATCCGGCACCGCTCCCCCCGCTTACCCCCGTGATCCATGAACATGCCCTCGGATGGCTCTCCGGCCTCGATTGGCACCAGACCATCCCTGCGGTAGGGATTGCCATCGCGCTGGGCCACTCCATGCTCGCCATGAGCGGCGAAGAGACCCTCGCGCAGGTCTACCGCGAAATCGCGGCCCCAAAGGTCCGTAACCTGAAACGGGTCGCCACCATCATGGCCATTTACACCTTCACCCTGACCGGCATCATCTCGTTTCTCGCGGTGATGATTATTCCGGACGGGGTCCGCGGGAGCTACACGGACAATCTCCTCTCCGGCCTGGCCATGCACGTGGTCGGTCCCACGCCGGTGAAACTCGCACTGCAGGCCTTTGTCGTGCTCGTTGGCGTCCTGATCCTCTCGGGTGCCGCCAACACCTCCTTTGTCGGCGCCAACGGGACGTTGAGTCGTGTGGCGGAGGACGGCATTCTCCCCCAGTGGTTGCGGCATCCCCATCGCACCTATGGGACGACGAGTCGCATGTTCAACGTGATTGCCATGGTCCAGATCGCGATTGTGCTCCTGTCACAAGGGGACATCTTTCTGCTCGGCGAGGCCTATGCCTTCGGCGTCATCTGGAGTTTCGTCTTCCAGACGGTGTCAATCATGGTGCTGCGCTGGAAGGATGCGAGCACACGCCTCTATCGGGCGCCCCTCAATGTCCGTTTTGGGCGATACGAGTTTCCCCTCGGCATCGCGCTCATTTCGGGAGTCCTGTTGGTGATTGCCGTCGCCAATTTTTTTACGAAAACGACGGCCACGAAATTTGGCGTCCTCTTTACGACGGTCTGTTTTCTCGGGATCACGTGGTCGGAACGATATCATAAACGGCGTTTTGCCGGCACGCCGCCGCATCTGGAACGGGTCAATCTCGCCTTTGCACAGAGTGCAACGCGGGAGAGTTGCGGGCTGATCCGCAAACATTGTCTCCTCTGTGCAGTGCACGATCCGAACAATCTGACACACTTTCGCCAGACCGCCGAACGGATCGATCCGAAGACCACGGACATCATTGTCGTCTCGGTCAAGGGGAGCTATGTCCCCGCCGAAGGTGGCAACATTGCCGAACTCCCGCTCGATGAGCAGCTCTTGATCACGAATGTCGTGGCCATTGCGGAAAAGGTCGGCGTACATGTGAATCCGCTGATCATCCCGGCCGAAAACGCGATTTATGCCATCGCGAAAGTTGCCTTCGATCTCGGTGCCGAGGAGATCATCCTCGGCCGCTCCGGGAAGACACGGCCGGAGATCCAACTCGAGAAGGTTGCCATGGCCTGGGGCTATGCCTCTGCAGAACAACCCCGTCGCATGGTGTTGCGGGTGATCTGGCCCCAGCATGAGGTCAAAGCCGAGTTGGGATAGAGGAAATGTGCGGACGGCGCGCCACGCGGCCTCGTCGCGGATACACCATCATGCATCGCCCATGCAGGTCCCGACCGCGCGGGCGGCGCGCAGGATGGGGGCATCGCGTGGGACCTGACGCTGGTGATGGGCGACTTTTTCAATGCCGACATGGCAGATGACCCCATGCTGCAGGGCCACCATCTGGTTCCATCTCCCCTCCACGACCAGCTGTACCGCATGCTGCCCGAAGACCGTGGCCAGCACCCGATCGAAGGCGCACGGCGTCCCACCCCGCTGGACATGGCCGAGGATCGTGCTGCGACACTCCAGCCCCGTGGCCTCGGAGAGCTGTCGTGCGAGCACGGTACTGACACCACCCAAACGGATCGGGTCGGGACTCTCAGGGACAATGCTCTCCACGACGACCTGCCCGTCCACGGGGCGCGCCCCTTCGGCGACGGCAATGATCGTGAAATTCTTCCGGTGCTCGGCGCGCGCCTGGCAACAGCGATAAACGGCCTCGGGGTGATACGGGATCTCGGGTATCAAAATGACATCAGCGCCGCTGGCAATGCCCGCATGGAGCGCCAGCCATCCGGCATTGCGTCCCATGGTCTCCACCAGCATCACGCGGTGATGGCTCGCCGCCGTCGTATGAATGCGATCCAGCGCCTCGGTCGCGACTTCCACGGCCGTCTGGAATCCAAAGGTCAGATCGGTATGCCTCAGGTCATTGTCGATCGTCTTCGGCACGCCGATCATCCGTACCCCATGCTGCATGAGACGCGCGGCACCGGACATCGATCCATCGCCGCCGATGACAATGACCGCCTCGAGCCCCCGCGCCGCAATGTGTTCGAGCACGCGGGGCGTCACATCTTCGACAATGGGATCGCCGTTGGCGTCACGGCCGGTCACAAACCGGTCAGGGACGGCCTTGTTGGAGGTCCCCAGAATGGTCCCACCCTGCGTCAGGATATTGGAGACGTCGTTGGCGGTGAGCTCGTGCATCCGATCCTCGATCAGACCAAGAAAACCGTCGGCAATGCCATAGACCTCCATGCCATATTCAAGAATGGCACTCTTGGCGACCGCACGAATCACGGCATTGAGGCCCGCGCAATCGCCGCCACCCGTCAGCACCCCGATGCGTCGTAGTCGTTGTCTCATCATGCTCCTCCCGTTCCATGATTTGCCACCCGCGCCGGCATCTGCTAGTGTGGACGGCACTACTCATGCGCTGGTCGAACCAACAGAAACCACAACGGAAAAAATCTCCCCTGCGTGATCGGATCCGCCGCCTTGTCCGTCTCGTCAAATGGGGCGGTGGACTGCTGATCGTTCTCGGCATTGCCGGCGCATGGTATACACACCGCCTCAGCCGTTTTGCGGAGCAGCAGTTCAGCCGGTCCTTTCGCTGGGATATCCCGTCGAAAATCTATTCCGATGTGGAATACCTCTTTCCGGGCCTCGATATCAAGCGGCGCCGTCTTCAGGAAAAGCTTGATCGCCTCGGGTACCGCAACACCGGTGATGGCATCCATTCACCGGGCGATTACGCAATGCGACCCAATGGGATCGAGATCTTTCTCCATCATTTCGATTATCCCCTCCAGAAGTTCGAAGGCTTTCCCGTGCGTATTGCCGTATCGGGATCGGTCATCGATCATATCGGGCGGATCGATTCCGGTGAGCGCATCGCGACCATGCGGCTCGAGCCGGAATTGATTGCAACCCTCTTTGATGACACCATGGAAGATCGCTCCCTGGTCACGCTCCAGGAAGTCCCGGATGCCTGTCTCCAGTCGATCATTCTCGTCGAGGACGAGCGGTTTTTCCGCCATCACGGCATCGATCCGAAGGGGATTGCACGCGCCTTTTTTGCGAACGTGCGCGCCTTGCGCATTGCGCAAGGGGGATCGACGCTGACGCAACAGTTGGTCAAAAATTATTTTCTCGATAGCGAGCGATCCTTTCAGCGCAAGATCAAAGAGGCCATCATTGCCCTGATCATTGAACAAAAACATTCGAAAGGTGAGATTCTCGAGGCCTATCTCAATGAAATTTATCTCGGACAGCGGGGTGCCAGCAGTGTCTTTGGTTTCGGGGAGGCCGCCCGTCTCTATTTTGCCAAGGAGGCCCGCCAGCTGACGGCCGGAGAGTGTGCCCTCCTTGCCGGCATGATCCGGGCACCGAACCGGTATTCACCCTTTCGCGATAAGGATGCCGCAGCACAACGCCGCAACTTCGTGCTGAATCGGCTGCACGAGGCCGCATTGGTCGATGATACCGTCTACCACAGCGCAATCACCGAACCATTGATCCTCCCGAAACAGCGCGAACGACTCACCAATGCCCCCTATTTTATCGATTTTGTCCGGACGCAGCTCCGAGAGCTCTATCCGGACACGCAGTTGAGCGCCGAGGGGTTGCGCATTTTCACGACCCTCGACATGACGAATCAATTGATCGCCGAACAGGCTGTGTCGAACGGCGTGGCAACCCTTGAGAAGGACTATGCCACCCTCCTCCCGAAGGATCATGCCGGGAAACTGCAAGGTGCACTGATCAACATCCAACCGCAAACCGGCTATATCCGCAGTCTTGTCGGCGGCAGGGGCTATCTCGACACGCAGTTCAACCGCGTGGTACAGAGTCAGCGACAACCGGGATCGATTTTCAAACCATTCGTCTATTTGACCGCATTCGACCCCCACCGCGGCGAAGAGGTCGTGGCCCCGACCTCCTATATCTACGACGTCGGCTTTCAGGTGCAGTCCGGTGGAAAGCCGTGGACCCCGCATAACTATGATAAAAAAGAGCATGGTCCGGTGTCCGTCCGCGAGGCCTTGATGAAGAGTTATAATATCGCGACGGCCCGGCTGGCCATCGATGTGGGACTCAACAATGTGGTGAAGACGGCCCGCGATGCGGGCATTGAAGCGGATTTGCAGGCCGTCCCCGCACTGGCGTTGGGGGCGTTCGAGGTCTCACCGCTCGAGATAGCCTCGGCCTATACCATCTTTGCCAACAACGGCATCCGCGCGGAACCGCTCTCGCTGATCCATGTCGTGGCTGCCGACGGCACCACGCTGAAACGGAAGTCGATCGAGATGAAGCGGCGTTTTGATCCTGGTCCGGTCTATCTGGTCACGCAGGTGCTGAAAGATGTCTTCAATGGCGGTACGGCCTCATCAGCCCGCCAAATGGGCTTTCACGGCATTGCCGCGGGGAAAACCGGCACGACCAACAATTACCGCGATGCCTGGTTCGTCGGATTCACCCCCGACCAACTGACACTGACGTGGGTGGGATACGATGACAACGCCACCATGAACATGAGTGGCGCGCGGGGAGCCCTTCCCATGTGGGTCCACTATATGCGAGAGGCCGTGGGGGACTCGCAGCAGGAATTCCCGGTCCCCAATAATGTTGTGTTGGTGAAAATCGACCCCGAGTCAGGAAAAGCCTGGACAAAACGGTGTCCGCAGTCCATTTTCGCCCCTTTCGTGGAGGGGAGCGAGCCAACGGAGCACTGCCCCTTGCATTGAAAATGGAGGCGTGAGGAATGGATATGAAACACGTCGGGATCAGTGCCCTGATCGGTCTTCTCCTTTTCCCCAGCTGCAGCTGGTATGAACGGACCGCGGGGAAGATGCGGAAAAAAGAGGGCGGAACGACCTACACCAAGCAGGTACCGGGCGAGAAAGGCCCGGTCAAACTGGAAGTCCAGAAACTCGAGGGGACAAACCTCGCGACCATTCAGTCGCCGCAGCGGGCGGCCTCGATGCGCGTGGTCGACCAGGGGCGCGGTGAGTTGTCGCGCGGCCAACTCGATGCCGCGCTCCAGACCTTTCAGGAGGCCGTGACTCTCGATGGAAGCAACGGTGTTGCCTACTATTATCTTGCCCGCGCGCACTACCAGCTCGGCCACCATGAGCAGGCGATGGGACTCCTTGAGCGCGCCGAGGCACTCCTCGGAAAGAACGCGGGGTGGGAGCTGACGATTGAGGCCTTGCGCGAAATGATCCGCAACGAGGCCGACGGGACCAATCCGGGGGCCACATGAGTATTGTGACCAGGCAGGGGGATCGCGGAACGACCCGTTTTTTCTCCGGAGAAGAAGTGAGCAAATCGCATCCCCGTCTTGCGGCCTATGGCACGCTCGATGAGCTCGTCTCGGCGCTCGGGCTGGCGCGGAGCCTGTGTGCGGCCCCCGCAGTACAAGGGACCGTGCATGCCCTGCAATTGGAGCTCTTTCAATTGGGGACCGAGCTGGCGACCCCCGATGTGGCCAATGCCCCGATGACCGTGGAACCGATCGCGGCCGCGCATGTCACGGCGCTCGACATGATTGCCACCGACCTCGAGGGGGAGATGACCCTGCCGCGTGCGTTTGTGATCCCCGGGAGCTCCGCCGGTGGCGCAGCACTCGACGTGGCCCGCAGCGTCTGCCGCCGATTGGAGCGTTGCATAGCCGTGCTACGCGAGGTGGAGGGTTATGATAATGCCGAGGCCTTTCGATATATCAACCGGTTGTCCGATGTCCTCTTTCTCCTGGCGCGCACCGAAGAATTCGCGGCGGGGGTCGATTACGATACCGTGCCGCGCCGAAAGGATCGGTCCACATGACGACCGCAGGTCCTCTCTCATGCGTGGTCGCGCTGACGACCTGTGCCACGCATGCAGAGGCCACCACCATCGCTACGGCGCTCGTGGACGAGCGCCTCGTCGCGTGTGTCAACATCATCCCGACGGTTGAATCGATCTATCGATGGGAGAATCGTCTCTGTCATGAAACAGAATGGTTGTTGATGATGAAACTCCCGCAGTCCAATTGCCCGGCACTCAAAAACCGCCTCCCGGCACTCCACAGCTACGAGTGCCCAGAACTGATCATCGTGTCGATTACTGACGGCCTACCAGCCTATTTGCAGTGGGTGGGAACACCGTAGCATCGCACAATCACAATCGACAAGATCGGCGAGAGGGGAGTGGCGGCGAGATGGGCGCACGACAGATGTCGGCCATGGGGCAGGTGCCACACTGGGGATTGCGTGCGGTGCAGATCATCGCGCCAAAATCCATGATCCCCTGATTAAACTCCCAGATTTTTTTTCGCGGCAGAGAGGCCTCTGCCAGACGCCAGAGTCGTTTTTGGACACGCGAAGACTTCGGATCGCCACGCACGCCAAAGATGCGGCGGAGCACGCGCGCGACATTCGTATCGAGAATCGGGGCGCGGCGATTAAAGGCAAAACTCGCGACCGCACCGGCCGTGTACCGCCCGATGCCGGGGAGTGCGACAAGCTGTTCCACATGCGTGGGAAATGCCCCGCGATGCTCGGTCATCACTGCCTGACTTGCCCGATGCAGATTGCGCGCCCGGGCATAATAACCGAGCCCTTCCCAACTCTCACGCACCTCAAGGGGTCCGGCAGAAGCCAGGTCGGCAACCGTGGGATAGCGTGTCAGAAAGCGGTCGTAAAAATCACGGACGCGATCGACCTGCGTCTGCTGCAACATGACTTCCGAGACAAGGATTTTGTAGGGATCTCGGGTTTCGCGCCATGGCAGGCTACGCCCATGCCGGGAAAACCATCGCAGGAGACGACGCCGAAACCGCAACAGACGCTGATCAGCGGGTCGTTGCACCATGGGATTTGGAATGGGCCGCCTGGGGAGAGGAGAGTTCTTCAGCAAAGGCCATGGCGGCATCGAGCGAATGAAACGGCCGGACCCACTTCGTCAACGCCGCCAGTGCAGCATCGCGATCACGCTGCGTGACCATCTCCCTGGGCAGCGTAAAGCCGACCATCGTAGCCACGCGCGACGGATGCTTCTCGCTCAATCGTCGTCCCTCATAGACGCTCGCCGAAAGGAGTTTCAAATAGACGGTCCGGTGACTGTATTTCGTCTCGGCCACGAGCATCACCTGCCCGACCGGCAGATACGCATAGACCTTGCCACGCCGCGTGGAGATCGATTCCGTGGCCACATCAATCACACTGGCCCGATAATCATATTCCTGATTGGTGATAAAAAACTCGGCCTTTCCGGCCGGAATACCCCCGCGCAGCAGGACGACATACGTGTTGACCTTCTGCGGCTCGATTGCGGCCTGCGCAGTCAGGAGACCCCGATGTGGCCGGGCGGGGGGAAATTCCGTGTCGATCGCGTTGCGCAATGATTGATCGATCCCCCCGCGGGCCAATGCGGGCATGCCGAGGACCACTGCAACACACCACACGGCACACACGCGCGAGATAAGGATTGCCTTGGAACGCATGGGTGCCCTATATCGGCGGTCAGGAAGGCTGTCAAGCCATGGACACCTACGCGGTCTCTACATCGATTGCTTTCTGCTATGGCCACCGGTTGTGCGACTACAACGGGCCGTGCCGTCATCTGCACGGACACAACGCGCGCGTCGAGATCGTCGTTGCCACAGACACACTCGACTCACAGGGGATGGCATGCGATTTTCGCCTCATGAAGTCGGTGCTGAAGGGATGGATCGACGCCCATCTGGACCACCGGATGATTCTCCAGGAAACGGACCCTTTAGTCCCGATCCTGCGCAATGCCGGCGAGCCGCTCTATCTCATGACCGACCCTCCCACGGCGGAACATATCGCACGTCTGCTGTTTCAGCACGCCCACGCGGCCGGATTGCCGGTCCGTGAAGTGCGACTCTGGGAGAGCGACAACGCCTGTGCCGTCTATCGCGCAGCGACCGACGAACGGCGCGCGGAGCAGTCCTGATGGACCAGATTGCCATCCACAATGTGCGCGCCGACTGCGTGATCGGGGATCAGCCCTGGGAACGGCAGCAACGGCAGCCGATTCGTTGCACGCTCACGTTGGCGTGCGATCTGCGCACCGTCGCAACGTCGGATCACCTCACCGACACCATCGATTATGTCGCGGTGGCCGAGACCGCAACGACCTTTCTGCGCCAATCGTCCTATGCCATGCTTGAAACACTCGCTGCAGGTCTCGCAACACATCTCCTGGAGCGATTTCATCCGGCGCAGATGACCGTGACACTCTGGAAACAGGCCCATTTCCCCCATGCCGATGAAGTGAGTGTGACGGTGACGCGCCCATGAAGTGGCTGAAGATCTCCATGCGACGTCGCGAGTGGTTATTGTTCGGCGTCCTCTATTTCGTGGCAGGCTATTATGGATGTGCCTGGCTGACGGCCACACGAGCGTCCGTGGCACTCCACATCTTTTCGTGGGAGGCCGGGCTTCCGGTCATCCCTGCGGGCATTTACGGGTACCTTCTCCCCTATCCTGCCATAGTGCTCACCTATCTCCTCATCCGCTCGGAGGTCTGTTTTCGCTACTTTGTCCAGAATATCTTTCTGGTCCTGACGATCCATTTCCTCATTTTTCTCCTCTTCCCCACCGCCATGAACCGTTCGCCCGTCCCTCCAGGACATTCGTGGTCGCTGACCCTCCTTCGGCACTACTATACGCTCGACCCACCGCAAAATCTCTTTCCGTCGATCCATGTCTCGCTGCCGTTCTTGTCGACCCTCAGCCTCTGGCCCGAACGTCGCTGGTGGCGCTATGTCATGTTGTTGGCAACGCTCGTGATCTGCGTGTCAGTGATTTTGATCAAACAACACTACGTCGTCGATGTGATTGGCGCGATCGGCATTACGGCAGTCGTGTACACTACACGGCGTATGGCATTGAGCCCTCCCGTGAATTGAAAAAGGGGCCCCTCTCAAAACTTCACTTTTTGGACCTGTTTAGCCAAGTCGATTGGCCGTTCACAACCCGGAATGCGTGTGGAAAACCGAGATCTAAACTAATCACGCGACGCCACAATAGGTCTGGACGGTCTTGGAAACTTGTTCCGCAATCCGTAGCGCTCTTTCGCACACCGACTTATCAGGATCAAAATTGGGAAGTGCTGAGCCCAGAGGATATTTCGAGGGAAGATAGATGGCATCGAGAAATTCGATGTCATCATCCGAAAGTTCGATGTCACAGCCATGTTTGGTACAGAGATTCTTCAATTCTGCAATATTATGTGTCTTCTTCAATTCTACGGAACGCTCCATCAACAACGCTTTCAGCCATTTTTCGACAGCCTGCTGCACATTCTGCAGACACGGATTACACAAATTGCTCTCCAGCAAAACCTGCGCTGCAGAAAAATTGTCCTCGGCGTAGCACAGCCACAGCTTCACATTATCTCTCATAAATGACCTCACCGCGGTCAATTTCGGAGAGAAACGCCACATCCTTCACTCCAGCCCGTAAAGGGATGATGTCGAGCGGGATCCTCTTCGCTAGCGCACGGGTCTTGCGTCGATACCGTAATGCCAAGGAGAGATAAGGCTCAGTGCTCGTCTGAAACACGGCAACATCGAGATCATTAGGGTTGCTGGACGTAAGAAACGAGCCGAAAATCACGATCTTCTCTACTTCATCCTCGTGACTGAGACAGGAGACAAGTTGCTGTCGTAACTCGGCCTTTTGGCCCTGCGTGACCACCATTGAGTCCTCAATATTCTGGACTGCCTCTTACGTCAATGGGGAGGTCCAACGCCCTAAGAGGCACCCCGAACAGAGTTTTTTTGGCAACCTGCTAAAACGACGTCCCCCATTGCATGATGAAGACACCGTTGCGGGCGGGGGTGCCGAGCAGAGGGTCCGTGATGGCACCGAGACGATCGCGATTGGCCACCACAATGCCGTAGCCCAAACGTCCCACCACCGGGAGCCCGTGACCGATGACAAAATCGCCGCGGACTTCCACGCCAGTGCCGAGAAAGAAATTCTTCAGCACATTCGTCTCATTCGTGTTCCAGGCATTGCCGTAGTCGGCAAAAACCGCCGCATGGAGATTTTCGACAAAAAGGGGCCACGTGCCGAGGCCGCGTTGCGGGGAGACGAGCGGGATCCGGTATTCCATCGAGGCGAGTGCTGCACGACTCCGGGAGAGCGAAGAGACCGGCAGTCCGCGCAGCGGGAAATAGTAGAGACTCCCCCCACCGCCGAGGTTCCCCTCACCCAGGTCGCCACCAAGGGCGAATGTCCCCTGCACGAGACGATCGCCCCAGGTCCATCCCCCCTTGGCCCGCAGGGCCAATACATGGTGGCGCCATGGAAGCGCAATGTATTCCCGCAGATCGACGGTCGCAATCCGTTGTTCGTTCCGTTCGCTCGCACCGAAAATATTGTCGGTGACTGTCAGATTGGCCAGAACCCGGTGCCCCTTTTCCGTGCTGATCGAGGCGGGATATCGCTCTCCTTTGCCCCAACTGTAGGTCGCACTCACCCCCGCAAATCGATCGAGGTTCAAAAGACTCCGCTCTGCTGTAGAGAGTGCGGGGACGTTATCCCGCTGTTCGAGAAAATAGTTGAGCCGAAACTGATGATTGTTCACGGCATAACCGGCACCGGCAAAACCACGTGTCCGTTTTTCATACATCCGGACCGTGCGCGTCCCCGATGATGAGAGAAACGTCAGATTCCCGAAATCGACCGCATAATTCATGACTCCCACATTGATGATCGGGCGGTAACGATTGTAGAAATAATTGAAAAAATACCCGACATGTCCCGCATCGGTCCGATACGTGACACCGCCCATCCAATTATGCCATCGTAAGGGATCGAATGCGCCCGTGGTGGCACTCAGCAACACGCCACTCCCCGTTCCGATGACATTGGGAACCATATAGCGCGGCAGAAAGAGGTGCGGGGTCAAGGGATTATAGCTGCGCGTCGGGAAGTCCTGCTGCGCGACTGCGGCACGGTCCACGCTCCCCGCTGACCGCTCTACAGAAGAGTCGGCAAATGGCTCGGCCAGCGTCATGGAATATGCGCGTCCCACGGTGGCCTGACGGATGTCGTATCCCTCCCCATGGTAATACTGGAGATAGAGCGACCCGTCCGGGGCGGGTTGCGGTTCGAAGACGCCGGTCGGCACATTGGTCACGCGTGCAACGCGTTGTCGCCGCAGGTCATACCGGTAGATGTTGGCCACACCGGAACGATCACTCCCAAAATAGAGCGTCGATCCGTCTGCGCTCCACACGGGCGTGGCATCCACTGCGCGATCATTGGTCAGGCGGCGCGCCAGGAGGCCATTGGGATAATAGAGATAGAGATCATGCTGGCCATCGCGCCATGACGAAACCGCAATCAGCCGGCCATCCGGTGACCAGCGCGGGCGGCTGAACTGCGTCCGCGGTCCGCGCTCGATGGGAATGATCGTCTCTTTTTTGGTTGCCAGATGATACCGCGCCAGCCATTGCTCTCCCCCCTTTTCGACCACATAGAGCAACTCATCCCCTGTGGGGGAAAATGAGGGATCCCGCGCACGGCGCCCATTGGTCACCCGAAACACCTTCGCGCGCGCCAAATCATAGAGGTAGATGTCCGAGAAATAATTGTAGCGCCGGTGCCGACCCAATGCCGAAAAGGCCACCTGATGCCCGCGTGGATGAAATGCGGCGGCCGTGGGACGGAGAGCGGTGCGCAGCACGCGCTCGCTCCCGTCCGTCAGGTCGCGAAACCGCAGCTCTGCTTTGCGATGCGGACTGCTCGACGTGTAGACGAGCGCCGACCCGTCCGGTGCAACCGCGAGCGCGCCATTGATCTCGCCGGCATTGGCCACGGTGGTGAGCGGCGTCACGCCGGCGGCCTCGATTGCGGCGATCTGTTGGCGATAGTGTGCCGCCGTCTCGTTGCGCCAATCGCGCCAGAGCCGATAGAGTGTCTTCCCCCACACGCGCTTGGCATGGTGGTTGTGCATGAAGAAAATCGGACTCCCGGCGGTGCGACGCTGAAACTTTACCAGAGAATCTTCGCCATATTTTTTCCCGAGCCAATCGAGAAACTCTCCCCCATAAAGATAGCGCGGCAAGAATTTCGGCCACCGCCAACCCAGCCCATCGGCCTCATCGATCGCCTTCCAGTCATCCTGCAGAACGTCGGTACGCAACATCATGTCACTCACGGTCGCGCGCGCCCGTCCGGCCCGCGTCTGGAGCGACTCCTCATGGACGGCCAAGCCCTCGCGCATCCAGCCCGGCAGGATACCATTGGGTGACACGGTCTTCCCCATCACCAGTCGCGGCACCTTCATGATCCCCCGCGCCTGATCCATGTGAATGATGTGAAGGTATTCGTGCATGATCAACAGGCGCAACCAGTCGTCGTAATAGGCAAGGACACTCTCGGGTGGCGGCGCGGTCACACGAAGGAGGAGATAGTTGTACGGCAAGACGGTCGCCAGGCCATTGGATTCGTCATTGTTGTCGGTCAGGACCACGACCGTGCGGCCAAGCGGTTTCCAGTGGTATTTCGGCGACAACGTGACGTGTGCCTCTTCTGCCAGGTCGGCGGCGCGTTGTGCGACTGGAGCCAGGTCGCGGGAATAATAGACCATGAAGTGCGGACTCTTGAGTTGCTGCCATCCCGCCTTCGGATCAAAACTGGCCGCATCTGCAGAGCCGATGGCGGCTGCAAGACAGGTCGTGACACAGAGCCACCAGCTGACCGAATGAGAAAAAACCATGCCACCCCCTCTTCCGACGTTCCTCATACGCAAGATGCATCGGAAATGCAATGATTTCGGGGGTCTTCCCGCGATTATCTCCCGTCACAACCGAAGGCCTTCAACGAGGACACTATACGTGTGACCCTCTCATGGACGGTGAGATTCCGACAGACGCGAGAACTGCTGCAACCCTTCGTTCCAGTACATGCAAAGGACGTCGTCGATCACTTTACGCTCTCGCTCCAGAGACCACACCTGCGCCTCACAAGGACTTCCCCAATCATGCCGGAATCGTGTGAGGAGTGCCGTATCATCGTGGGTCACTCTGGTGGTCGATTTGATTTCGATTAACAGGTCTGCAATCCCTGGGCGTCGAACCACCAAATCAACTTCCACGTCACTCTTTGTGCGTAAATATGAGAGCGTGTAATCGAGTTGATGGTATTCATTCATGCGATGGCATTCCAGAATGACCCAATGTTCGAAGGCATTGCCAAATGCATAGGTTTGCGGGAGCAACTCGACGCGCAGCGTGCCGGAAAGCGCACGCACAATGCCAGGATCAAAAAAATAAAACTTCGGAGCTTCTCTTTGCTGCTTGCGAACAGAGCGATGAAAAGGAGGGAGATAGAATCCGACGAGCGTGTCCTCGAGAATCGCAAAATAATTGCGGACTGTTTTATCATCCGCACCGATATCACGTCCGATTTTGGCATGATTAATGATTTTTCCATTACATTGGGCCGCGACCTCCAGAAAATCCCTGAATGGGTGGAGATTTCGCACCAGTTGTTCAATTGCGATTTCCTCACGCAAATAATTTTTGACATACGCTCGCAAAAATTCATTCTTCTCCTCGCGGGTTGAGTATTCGAGCAGTCGTGGCAAGGTTCCAAATTCCAGCGCGTGCGTCAGATCAAATTGTGCCCCGAGCTCGCAAGCCGTCAACGGAAACAAATGATAGGTAAAGGCACGGCCTGCCAGCAAATTGGCGCGGCCCCGTTTCAGTTTTCGTGCGCTCGATCCGGTTAAGATAAATTGAACATGCTTTCTCTTCTCCATTTCGTGATGGACGATGTCGAGCAATTTTGGTCCCTTTTGGACCTCATCAATCACCACACGCGTATAAGATGTCGTGGCAAGTGCTCGGCTCAGTTCATCGGGATGGCGACCGAATTTCGCCTCGTCAGCTTCTGTCAGCAGATCGATCCACAGGGTCTCTGGGCTGGAAAAATGAGCCTTCAGTAATGTTGATTTTCCCGTGCCCCGACTGCCAAAGAGAAAAAAGCTACTGTTTTTATTTAGTTTTTGAATTCTTCCGACCATGCTCCGAAATATTCGTCTACATTCGGAGTTATGTCAACTGAAAAGACCGCCGAGCCTTCCCCCCTACCGCACCGGGCTCCAGCCGCGTTTGAGCCACAACCCCTCAAAGTCTTCACCATCGTTATTGGCATCCCCATCCACGTCAAAAAAGATCGGATTGGTAAAGGCCCAGGCGGGCATCTCTAATTGCGGATCGGTGTAAAATTCCTCCAATCCAAAATGCCCGGTGCACGGGGGTTGTACTCCGGCTTCCGCATGATCAAACGTGGCCATGGGGAAAATGGAACGAAAGCCCTCGGTCTTTTGTGTGCCACGCGCGACCACCACGACCCAGGTATCGATGGCAAAAGTCATTGGCAATTCCACGGTGGCGGTAATGAGCCCGTCCTGCTCCTGCCAAGACGACAGGGTTCCGTCCCGCAATCGATAGCGCGCCATCGGTTGGTAGGAAAATTTCGGACGCCGATAGGGGGCAAAAAAGGTGTCCGGCGTGGCCGCAATCCCTTCCAACACGCTCACGCCATCGTCGTCCACGGGATCCGGCTCGGTATTGGCGTAGATCTCGATGGTATCAAACCAGGCCCATGACGGGGCCACGACCTTCGCCTGAATCGTCGCACCCCGGGCACGCACGGTCTCTCCCATCGCAACGTGCTCCCCTTTTTCAGTCACGGCCGTGAACGTAATAAATGGACCGGCACTCGCCACCACCCGATGGTCGTTGATCGCGCGCGCATAGGCTGCGGCATCAAACTCCGCAAACTCGCCCAGGCCGTCGGCCGGATCGACCTCCGAGGCGACAAAATTGCGCGGCATCCCGATCGGTCGATGGACGGTATGACTGTCGGAATTGCTCGTGGCCGTCCAAAGCAGGCCGAGGTTCAGCAGATTGAACCACTGCGGCAGGCCGGTCTCCCAGAGAAAGGGGCCGTTCAACTCCGGGCCAATGGTCAATTCAACCGCCGTAAAATCCTTGCTCGTGAATGGCGTCGTCCCCCACGCAAAGGGCGGATCCCCCGTGAACACCCCTGCCGCCCGCGACATCAGGGGATTCGTGTAGACCGAGAGCGGTTCCACCTGGTCACTCTCCCGGTAGTGGGGCGAAGTCACGGTCCCGGGAATATTGAGGAGACTCAAGACCAGATCGCTGATGTGATTCATCTGCAACACGACGTCCGAGCCATACTGGGTGCGCATGGCATCGAGAATTTCCTGCACGCTCAGCTGAAAATCCGGGGACGGATCGTCACGATCTTTTGGATGGAGTGACCAGTTGAACGCACCACCACCGGGCGCAGCAGCATCATGCACCAGCGGAAATGCCTGGATATGTCCCATGTTGTTTGGCGTGATTTCCACGCCGACCACCGTCGCCATGAGACGATCTGGCACCCACGCGCGCGCCGCCGAGGTCGTCTTCTCGTCGCCATAGTCATGATAGAAATCGTGATCCGAGGAATGGAGGATGTCGAGTCCCTCGCCCGCCGCGGCCAGGACGCGTTGCACGGGCGGCACCCAACTATCGGGCGATCCCGCGGCATGGATGTGAAAATCGGCCGCAACATAGCCGACGGTCGGCATGACGCGTTGCAACGTCCCCGGCGTCACCGAGGTCACGCCATAGGCCGATACCTCCACGGGATCGACTTTGAGCGCATATTCCGGCCCACGGGAATAGACGAAGAGATAATAGCCCGGTTCCAGGCGGAGCCACCGGGTGTCACTCTCATCGACACCGCCGGCGGCATTGAGATATCGGAATTGCACAACGCCATAGGGCCCATAATGGACCGTCGTATCCATGAAGATCCCGGGAAGGGCGCGATCCGGGCTCGGATCGGCACCCACAATGGTGAGCCGCACCGGCATCGGTCGCTGGCTCACGGCATCGGTCATCGGGCCGGAAAATTGCACAACACCACTTTTTCCAAGGCGGCAGAGAATCTTGCCGACCGACCCCTGTCGCATATCGATCGTCGATGGCGTACAGACACCGGCGTCGGCCGTCCCTCCCGCATGATGCCCCCGCTTCTCGACGCGAAGCGTATAGACGCCCGTGCCAAAGGCGCGTGCAAACGGGGTCGAACCGTCGGAGAGATAACCACTGAAGCGCCCCTTGCCATCAACCCGATAGGTCACGATCGTTTTTCCCGCCTCGCCCAGTATGGCGACCTCGGCATCGTCAACGCCCTTTCCTTCGGTATCGACGACCCATCCACTCACCGAATGGCGTGGAATATCGAGCGCACGCAGGCCGGTATCAAGGACCGACCCGGCCGAGCGATTGCCGAGAACAAAGTAGCGCGTGTAGGAGCGGCGGGATTTTTCGGGGATTGTAAAGTTGATCGACGGGGATTGTTTTGCCCCAATCGGAAAAATCTTCGGAAAACTCTCCCCGAACATCATTCCCGTTACGCCGGAATAGCTGATCGACGCCGAGGCAAGCCGCTCCTGCGTGCCCGTCGACGCCTTTTCGTCGGTCGATGCCGTGAGAAAATCCTCAAAGCGGTAAAAGTAGCCGTACGAGACCAGACTCGTCGTATCAGCAACGTAGATCACGGCCGGCGTATCACCGAGAAGCTGCTCTTCCAGCGGCGGTGAAAACCCGAGGCCGGGGATCAGCAACTGCAATGCCCCACTCCCATTGAGAAAGTCGCCGACCGGCATGGTGACCGGCTCATCGCCGTCATTAAAAATGGTCGTCGTGATTTCGACATACGATTCATGCTTGGGGAGTCGATAGAGGGTATACGTCTCAGGACGAATCCCCCGCAGGGCCGTGGACTGAAACGGGGCGAACAGGTCATCAAACTGCGGATCATACGAAATGGTCTGCCCGGTTGTCGCGTGCGCAATCGGTTCGAGAAAATCGAGATCCAGATAGTCATAGACATCGATCACCCCGCGAACGACAATGACGGGTGTCTCCCCATCCGGAAGCATGTCGGCAAGCGGAGTCAGTGTCCCACCCAGGAATTGGTCGAGGTCAAAAGACTCAAAGGCCATGATATCCAGGCCGTTGATCGTCCATTCAATGTTCACGAGCGGCCACATATAGCCAAACTGGTCTTCTCCCTGCATGGAGGGGCGAACCCAATCGGCGTCGATAATATTTCCGCCAAAGGAACTGATCCCTGGATATCTGCCATATTGTTGGATCACGAGGCGAATAATGTCATTGGAAAGGATGACATCCCCCTCACGTCCTGCACTCTGCGGACCACCGATCAGCTGGTGGGACGACTGGACCGTATAAGGCGTGATGGTTGAGAGAGTGAGTGTGGTCGGACTCGTCTCCCCCCCGGAGAGGGTCGAGCTACGACACCCCACCAGTACCGTCAGGAGCCCAAAACTCAAACACCAGTATCTACGCATCGACAAGATACCTCTTTCGAACGGACCGCCTTTGGCCGAGTTCCCGGGAAACCCCGGCGGTCGGTGGGCATGTACTGGTGTTATCGGCAGCGGTCACGGGGAGTTGCTATCAAACAAAAATCATATAACAATATGATTTCATTTAATAAAATAGCCTCTAGGCCCACCGCCTCTTGTCACACCATACCCCGAGTGCTATAGAGCGGCTCGCCAGAGCAAGCCGGCCTGCGTCACGCAGGCCGGGCTTTTGGCATCTTATCCTGCCGACAACGCCGGATGGAAGGAGTCACCAATGGTGATCGGGGTATTAAGAGAGATCAAAGATGGGGAGACGCGCGTCTCGTTGACCCCAGAGCTGGTCAGTGTCCTCATTCGCGCCGGGCATACGGTGTTGGTGGAAAAAAACGCGGGACTCTCGTGCGGATTCACCGATCGCCACTATCGTGACGCCGGGGCCACGATTCTGACGTCGGCGCAAAAAATCTGGAAGATGGCGCAGATGATCTGCAAGGTGAAAGAACCGCTTCCGGTAGAATACAAATATTTTGAGGCGGGAAAAATCCTCTTCACCTATCTCCATCTTGCTGGCGTGCCCCTCTTGGCGCGCAGTCTCTGCAAGTCCCATGTCACGGCCCTGGGCTATGAAACCGTCGAACTCCCGGATGGCTCGCTCCCGCTCCTGACACCGATGAGCGAGGTCGCCGGACGGATTGCGACGCAGATCGGTGCACAACTCCTCCATGGCATGGGGAAGCAAGGGAAAGGCCTTCTGCTCGGCGGGGTCACGGGGACCAAACGGGGGGTGGTCACGGTCATCGGTGGCGGGACGGTCGGCATTCATGCGGCAGAGGTTGCGGTCGGCCTTGGCGCAGAGACGGTGTTGATGGAAATCAATCCCGACCGATGCCGCGAATTGCGTGAGCGCTTCATGGACAAATGCCTCGTCATGGAATCGACCACCGACAACTTGATGGCTTGGGTCAAAAAATCGGACCTCCTCGTTGGTGCCGTACTCGTCCATGCCGACAAGGCCCCCAAGGTGATCACCAAACGGATGTTGCAGCAGATGGAACCGGGGTCTGTCGTCATAGACGTGGCCATCGATCAGGGCGGTTGTATTGAGACGGCACGGGCAACCACGCACAAGCGGCCGACGTACCTCAAGTATAATGTCGTCCATTATTGCGTCCCGAATATGCCTGCATTGACCCCCCGGACATCGACCGAGGCCCTCACGACAGCGACGTTTTCGTATATCAAGAAAATTGCCGATCTCGGCATCGACGAGGCCTGCAAACGGGACCGCGCACTCGCCAAAGGGATCCAGTGCCACGACGGCCGGGTGGTACATCCCGTGATTGCGCGACTCTTCAAGAGCCTGGCCGCGCCAGGACTCCTGAGCAAAGCGGCGTAATTCGAAGACGCGTTGGCACAATCGCTCAGAGGTCGGCGGGTCCTGTCACCGTGATCGCCCGAATCCCTTCGAGCGTCAGTAACGGCTCGACATAGAATCTGTCGGCCAATTGTGGCACGATCATCGGAGCAAGCCCCCCGGTAGCAATGAGTGTTGGTCTTGTGCCGATTTCTTGATACATCCGTTCCAACAGCCCATTGACGGCCCCGACGGTGCCGAAAAAAATCCCCGTCTGCATGGCTTCAACGGTCGTCCGCGGCAGCACCCGTGTTGGCGCGACAAAATCAATCGCCGGCAGTTTTGCGGCAGCCTCCGTCAACGCACGCTGTGCCAGCAACACCCCTGGGGCAATGGGACCGCCACAATATGCCCCCTGCGCATCAAGATAGTCGAACGTGGTGGCCGTCCCAAAATCGACGATAATCACCGGCGGCGCATATTTTTTCAGGGCACCGGCGGCATCGGCCAGCCGATCCGCTCCGATTTCGGCAGGGATTGGATAGGCAATGGGATGGGGGTAGGTCTCCATGGTGACCAGGTGCGGCGCAGCACCAAAGAGCTCGCGCACGGTCGCCTCATAGAGCGGATCGAGTGGCGGAACCACGCTGGCCACGCCGACGCACTCAATCTCGCCGACATGCGTATGTAGTGCGGAAAGTGTTCGCTGCAGATGGGCCATGCATGCGGTGACATCGCGCACGCTGTCCGTCTCGAGCCGGATTGGTCCCCGCCATGCATCACCCGCGGCCACGGCCAACGTGATATTGGTATTGCCGATATCAATGGCCAGAAAGCTCATCGCCACTCACCACCGCACCACATCGCCACTCGTGATGGCGCATAATTGATCGGCGGTCTGCAGCAGCAGGGCGCCCGTCTCATGAATCCCTGTGACCGTCCCATGACACTCTCCCCCACCATCGCGAACCACGACCTGACGTCCCTGCAACAGATGTCGCTGTTGGTATCGCGCTCGGAGATCCCCAAATCCCCCTGCACAATACGTCGCATACGCCGCCGCGACATGGCGCAGGAGTTCCGCCAGCAGTGCATCCCGGTCGAGTGGATGACCGCGCACTATTGCCAATGACGTGGCGATTGATCGCACTGGTGGCGAAAAATCCGTGTCGACGGCATTGACGTTCACCCCAAGCCCGATCACGATCATCGTTTTTTGGTCGGGCTGGACCACCGATTCCATCAGGATCCCCGCCACCTTTTTCCCCGAGATCCGGACGTCATTCGGCCATTTGACCTGCACGGCCCGGTCGTCGACGCATTGGGGTGTGTGCTCGGAAATGGCCTCGGCCACGGCCAGTCCCATCACGAGGGGAAGCGACTGATAGGCCGCAAGAGGTCCAAGTGGACGAACCGGACGAAGAATAATCGAACAATAGAGATTTTTCCCGTACGGAGACTCCCATACTCGTCCAGCACGGCCACGACCCTTTCGCTGCCCTTCGGCGAGGATCACCGTCCCCTCGGCGGCACCGGCCCGGCCTCTCTCGAGGGCCACGGTATTGGTCGAATCGACCCAGTCATGCCGCGTAATGGTATAGTCCATATTCGCCACACGTACTGCACCCGCGCTCTCCATGCAAGCCACCTCACCGGAGAGGCCTCACCGGAGGAGACCACCTCAAGAGGTCTTGACAAGCCCTCCCCACCCCACTATGGGTCGCTGCCGCTATGGCACGACACGATAAATACACATGGGCGGATTTCCTTCGCGAACACCCGGACAAGAAGGGGATGAAGCGGACCTCTGCCGAGGGGAAAAAGGCCTTTGAGCAGGGAAGTAAGGCCTATTTGAAACAATATTATGCCGAACATCTCGCCCGTCTCGATCGTGCCCATGCACGGGCAGTGACACGACGCGACGTGGTTGTGGCCCAGCTCAAGGCGTCAAAAGTGGCCCGCAAGTCTCGGGCCCTCCAAATGCGGGTCGGGGAGAGAGACCGTGCCATTGCCACCCTCTCCCGCCAGATCGAATGTGGCAAAGCCGCGCAAAAAGCAGGAAACCTCTAAAAAATACCTTAAATTTCAAGTAGTTATAAACCGTATGACGTACCCGAAGTTTTACCGCTGGAGGGGGGTGTGGCGACGACCGAGTCCGGGCACCCGCGAAGCGGATGGACGAGGAAGTCCCCGGAGGCGGAGCCGCAGGGGACGTGAGCCCCTCCAATAGTGGCAGCATCGCGGGCATTGACAGCCAATCTGGTGCCTCCTATAGGCTCGGCATGCGCTTCTCCTTCCAGGTCGTCCTCATCGGGCTTGTCTGCTCACTCACGGCGAACGGATATGCCGCCCCACCGGCCTGGTTAAAGACTGGGGGGACACCCCCTGCGTCAAAAGAGGTGCCAAAAACGTCGCAGAAAAAAACGCCCCTCCCTCGGACAAAGACCGCCGTTCAGAAGCCAAAAACGGCCGCTCCGACGACCGCTCGCAAACAGGCCATACAACAGAAGAAACCGGTGGTGAAGCGTCGGCAGGCGGTGCCACGACGGAGGACGGCACGCCGCACTCCCGGCACCACTCCCGCCCTGCTGGCACAACCGAAAAACATGCCGACCGTCCGCGAGATTCCCGGCGCCATTGTGACACTCCTCAGGGAAGGGAAGATTGCGATCGCGGCCCGTCGCCTCTTGATGGAACCGGCGGCCACCAAGAGCCTCTATCTCATTCGGGAGATGCAACGGATCGGGGAGGCGGAAGAGGGGATGCGCGAAGCGCGCAAAGGGGATCACCGGGGTGATCTCAATCTCGGCGTGGCCTATCACAATCTCTTTCTCTTTCTCAAAGGCCATGACGTCCGCGACAAGCGCTATTACCGCAAGGCCTACGGTGCCTATAAAAAGGCCCGGCGGACGGCCGGAGATGTCCATCGAGAGGAAGTCGACGTGTTGCTCGCCTCGCTCGACATGGCCGCGGGATATCGTCGGAGCGCCGAACGACGTTTTGCGAAACAGGTCGATTCCGAACACGTTGGGATGACCTTTCGCGGGAGGACCTATTTGGCCACCTATTACGCTGCCGGCGGCGACATGGCGAATCTCCTCGCCACCCTGACAGCGGCAAAGGGCCTCGACGAGGGGGCATTCCTCAGACAATGGCTCGAGATCAGCGACGACTTCGGGACGGTCCGTGACGATCCCCAATTTCAGGAATTTGTGAGCACGTTGTAGACGATGCGGTCGCGCGGCTACCCGTTGGATGCGACGTCATCGGCGTCGGCGTCACCGTTGTTCCCGATCGCCTCGACCGGGCAGGATTCCAGCGCCTCTTGACACTGGACGCGTTCCTCGTCGCTCTCGGGTTGTTTATAGACATAGGAATATCCGCCGTCTTCGTATTGGCGGAAATTATTTGGGGCCGTGTCGCGACAAAGGTTACAGTCGATGCATTGCGAATCGACATACCACGCCCCGGGCCTATTTTGGGCCACACGATCATTTTTGTCTGCCATACAGACGCTCTCCTCGGAAACAGTGTTTCTTGGCACAACCCCTCACGGGTCGGCAAGAGCTGTCGCCACCCACATCAGCGATTGTGTCAACAGGGAAAAAATTGTACCGAGCGCTCCGGACGTCGTCAACCTCCTTTTCTCCGGAGGCCTTTTCTCTCCACTATTGGAGGGGCTCACGTCGCCCCCCCAACGGGCAAAGCCCGTTGGGTCCCCCCCTCTCGCGCGCGGTGCGCGCTGGGGGACTTCCTCGTCCACCCGCTTCGCGGGTCCCCGGACTCGGTCGTCGCCACTGCCCCCCCCAACGGCACAGCCGGGTCAAGGCCCAGCTGTACTGGGCCGCGAAGCAGAGTCGAAGACTGTGCGGAGTGTGATGGAGCCTCCCCTTCAACACCGCGGTGCGGCTGGGTCGTGGGGCCCCACGTCCCGGCAACCGGGGCAGAGATGGGCAATCACGCACACAGTGCAACGTGGCCGCCGGGCAATGCAGACGGCCCGGCCATGGAGGATCAGGTTCATGCTGAACGCATTCCACGAGGATTTTGGCACCACTTCCATCAGCTCGACCTCGATTTTGCCCGGGTTCGTGTATCTCGTCAGCGCCAGCAGTCCGGCCAGGCGCTTGACATGGGTATCAACCACGACCCCAGGGATGTCCCAACAGGCCCCGAGGACGACGTTGGCCGTCTTCCGGCCGACCCCCGGCAAGGTCACGAGCTCGTCCATTGTCTGCGGGACTTTGCCGTGAAAGCGATCCACGAGCGCACGACAGCAGGCGATGAGGTTGCGTCCCTTGTTTTTGAAAAACCCGGTTGAGCGAATGATCTGTTCCAACGCTGCCGGTTCCGCATTGGCCAATGCCTGCACCGTCCCGAATCGCGCAAAGAGCGGTGGCGTCACCATGTTGACCCGCGCATCCGTACATTGGGCGGAGAGGATCGTCGCCACGAGCAACTCGAACGGGGAACGATGCCGTAAGGCGGTCTTTGTGGGGGGATAGTGTCTGTTCAGGAGCGCCGAGATTTTTTTCGCGCGCGCGCGCCGCGCTTGCATTGTTTCATCCATAGGGCCACTTTCTCCTGCGACCAGGTATTCAGTACATCGTCCGGTTGCCACCACCCTTTGCGGGCAATGCCCGCGCCAAACCGGACTACATCGTAGCCCTCCACGCTGTGCGCGTCTGGCGCAATCATGGTGCGCACGCCGGACGCTTGCGCCAGGCGCCCGAGCCGCCAATCGAGATCGCACCGTCGCGGATTGGCATTGATTTCCACCACGACCCCTTCCGCGCCCGCCACACGGAGCACCTCGGCCATATCGATGCCATACGCCTGGCGCGACAGGAGGAGCCGGCCGGTGGGATGCGCCAAGATGCGCACGGACGGATGACGCAGGGCCCGGCAAACCCGCTCCGTCATTGCCGACCGCGACAGCGCCATATGGGAATGGACCGAGGCGATGACGAAATCAAACTGTGCCAGGAATGGATCGGTGTAATCCATTGATCCATCTTTCAATATATCGGCCTCGATAAGATGCGCACGTCACGATATCGTGCGCCCAGTCGGTCGATCGCCGTCCACTGGGCCCGCACTTTTGCCGGCGTGAGGCCGCCAGCATAGGCCGCAACCTGGCTGTGGTCGGAAATGCCGAGATACTGATATCCGCGCTCCCGCGCCCCTGCCACCATCTCCTCGAGCGAGGCACGCCCGTCGCTCGCACTGGTATGACAGTGCAAGACACCGCGGATGTCTGCCGCCTCAACGAGCACAGGTAGAGTGCCATTTTCTGCCGCGGCGATCTCCCCCATCTCCTCACGCAATTCCGTGGGGATGTAGGCGAGATCCAATGCTGCATAGATTGCGGCCTCATCGGCACAGGGAACGGGGATTTCCCGTTGCCCCCTCCGGCGAAACAGACCGTATTCATTGAGCGTCATCCCTCGCTGCACCGCCCGCCCCCGCAACGCCGTATTATGGGCCTTACTCCCCGTACAATGCAACAATGCACACGGAAAGACACGGTCATCGACACAGCGCAGATCGGCGTTGATTCCGGCCTGCAGGGAGACACTCGATTTCGTCTCGCCATGCTGGAGAATCTTGCTGACCAATGGGGATGACACAAAGCCCTGCATGACCCGTGCGACATCGGCACTGCTGGCCACAAGGTCAATGTCTTTGACGACCTCGTTATGTCGTCGCAGGCTGCCGGCGATCTCGAGCCGCACGATCGGTGCCTGCTGTCGCAAGAGTTCGACCAGTTCGACCGCAGCCGCCAGGGCCGTGGGAAAGAGGTGCTGACCGCTCTGTTGCTGCAGGTAGGCGATCCCTTCGAGAATTTTTTCCTCGGTTTTCTTTCCCATCCCCGACAAGGTCGCCACGCGCCCCGTGTGACACGCTGCCGCTAATTGCTCGAGAGTCGTGATCTGCAGGGATTTCCAACACTGGAGGATTTTTTTGGGACCAAGTCCCGGAATCGCCAGCAGGTGGCGCACGCTGTCGGGAATCTCTTTGCGCAGGCTCTCGTATTCCGCAATGGTCCCCTGTGTGGCGCATTCGAGGATATGCGCTGCCATGCCGGTCCCGATGCCCTTGATCTCGGTCAGCGTCCCCTTGCGCATCCGTTCCTCAAAATCGACCATTCCCTCCAGGATGCGCGCGGCATTCGTGTAGGAGCGGATGCGAAAGGGATTCGCATCCGTCATTTCGAGCAGATGCGCCATCTCGATCAACACACTGGCTATGGCGTGTCGGTCTTTCATCACGAGGTTCCACGGTCTCTTTCACCACTGCTGTAATTCCGCACACTTCGCAATCATTTTTTCCGGCCTGGGTGCACCATCGCCGGATATGGGCGGAGCGCATGGTGATGTCGCCATGGCAGGGAGAGAGCGTGGACAAATTGCGTCTTGCCGCAATGCTGCAGCACCGGTATATGTCCGCCGTTCACGCAACAACCAAGGAGGAGCGTATGCGTTCTCTCATCACACCAGCGATCCTGGTCACCCTTTTCCTGATCGGCACTGTCACCACGACGGTCGTGACATCGCCGGCAGAGGCCCATCCGGTGCGGCGCGGAGTCCTCGCTGCAAAACATGCCAAAGAGCATCGCAGTGCGGCACGGGAACGCGCCGCGGATCTGCGGCGCGACCGCAAGACCCGCCGATTGGTTTCGTGGTGCCAAAGTCACCCGCGGGTCTGCCGTGAGCGGTGGGCGAATTACCACCGCTGGTGCACGAGCCATCCGGCGCGGTGTCGCGCACAACGCGCCGAAGCACAGCGGTGGTGCAGTGCGCACCCGCGCGAATGCGCCCGGCGGCGCGCGCAGGAGAGTCGCTTCGACTTCTTCCTTGATGACAGCCCGCTATGACACGTCGCGGGCGGACGTGTACGGTCAGCGAAACCCGCAACATCCTCATGCAACTGATGCAGCCGACAACGGCCAACGTTTACGGCTACGTGCATGGGGGCGAAATCATGAAACTGGTCGATGAGGCCGCGTTTGTCTCGGCCACGCGGTTGGCGCGAACCAATGTGGTCACGGCGTCAATCGATCACCACAGCTTCAAGGCCCCCGTTCATATTGGCGATCTCCTCATTCTCAAATCGCAGGTGAATTTCACCGGAGCGACCTCCATGGAGGTCGGCATTCGTATTGAGGTGGAACGGCTGCGAAGCGGGGAGACCTGCAAGGTCGGCGCTGCGTATCTCACCATGGTTGCCCTGGACGATGCGGGCCGGCCGACGCCAGTGCCGCAACTGGTCTGTGAGTCCGCCCCGGATCGGGCGCGCCATCGACGCGCGCAGGAGCGCCGAGCCGAACGCCTCAGGCTCCGCGGGAAGCAATAAGCGAGGTCATCAGTGACATCTCCCTGGGAGCCCATCGATCGTGAAGCGACCGAGTATCTCCAGCAGCTCGTGCGGATCGATACGAGCAATCCCCCCGGCAATGAAATCGCGGCGGTCCGCTTTCTCGAGGGCCTGCTACGCCGTGAGGGCCTGCAGCCGGTCATCATCGAACCAGCGCCTGGGCGCGCCAATCTGGTCTGTCGATATGGCACGGGCGGCACGGAAGGACCTCTCCTCCTGACCTCCCATGTCGACGTGGTCCCGGCGGAGAGTGCGGGTTGGACCCATCCCCCGTTTGGTGGCGTCCTGGCCGACGGCTACCTCTGGGGACGCGGCACCTGCGACATGAAATCGATGACGATCATGGCGCTGATGACCATACTCCGTGCCAAACGGGAAGGACTTGTCTGCCGGCGTGACCTGATTTTTGCGGCGGTGGCAGACGAAGAGTGTGAAACACGCTACGGGAGCGCGTATCTCGTGGAGCATCATCCCGAACTCATTCGCGCGGAATACGCCCTCAACGAAATGGGGGGCTTCACGCTCCATGTCGGTTCGCATCGGCTCTATCCGATCCAGGTGGCGGAGAAGGGACTCCTGTGGCTCCGCGTGCGATTGCGCGGCATCGGCGGTCATGGATCGGTGCCCCATGACCGGATGGTTGCGGACCGCATGGCACGCGTGGTGCGTCGCCTGCGGCGGCATGGCTGCGGGTATGGCCGCACCCCCGTGGCCACGGCATTTCTGCAGGCACTCAGTCGTGCGCACACGGGACTGCGAAAATATCTCCTGCAGGGACTGACCGTGCCGCTGCTCGGTCGCGCACTCCTTCCCCTGCTGCGCGGCCCGTATCGCGCGCACATCTTGGCACAATTGCATAATACCGTCGCACCAACGGTCATGGCGAGCGGGACCCCCACATCGATCAATGTCATTCCAACCTCCGGCGAACTCTATCTCGATTGCCGACTCCTTCCCGGCGAGTCCCGGGGAGATTTCCTCGCTGCCCTGCAGCGGACGCTGGGCAACGATGCAGAGATCGACGTCTTGCGCTATCGCACGTCCACGGAGCAACCGTGCGATACCCCTGTTTTTCACGTCATCGCGCAAGGGATCCGGCAGGCCGATCCTGGTGCGCAGGTCGCACCCATGATGCTGAACGGGTTTACCGATGCCCACTTCTACAGGAAGCTCGGGATCATCACGTACGGATTTCAACCCGTGCAGTGTCCGTCCGATTTTTCTTTTCCGGCCATGCCCCATGCCGTCAATGAGCGGATTCCCATTGCCGGCTTTCATTGGGGCGTAAAAACCTTCTATGATATCGTCCGGCGGATTGCCACATGACCGACGCCCTGCGAAAACGCCATGCCATTCTCCTGCGCGATGCAGTCCGGATGGAGGCTTATGCAGCGGCCCTTCGCACCGTGGTGCGGCCGGGAGATGTCATTGCCGATCTTGGCTGCGGCCTGGGCGCCCTTGCCTTCATGGCCCTCCGTGCGGGTGCGCAACACGTCCATGCGATCGATGTCGAACCAGAGACCCTGGCGCTCGCCATGGACCAGGCGACACGGGAAGGTCTGGCCTCGCGCATCACGTTTCACCAGGGGCTGGCACAAACAGTGGCGGTGCCGGAACAGGTCGATCTGATTGTCACCGAAACGCTCGGGAGTCTTGCCCTCGATGAGAACATGCTGCCACTCCTCATCGATGCCCGGCAGCGCTGGCTCAAGCCCGGGGGACGCATGATCCCGCAAGACGTCACCATCACCTTTGCGCCGATTGCCAGAAAGTTTCCGCGCCACCTGCACGCATATCATCACGCATCCATCACGGACGATGAATATCTGGGCACGCCAGTGAGCGCGCCCATGGTGACGTTTGCGAACCGCCGCCGCGCGTCATGGGCCTTTCAGACCACGCTACCGGTCGCGCGAAACGGCATTTTGCAGGGATTTGCCGGCTGGTTCACCCTGAGACTCACCGAGAAGGTCGCATTCTCGACGGCGCCCGATGCCCCGCCAACACACTGGGAGCAGGGGATGCTCCCCCTGCGAAAACCGCAACCCGTCCGGGCAGGCGACGCCATTGATTTCGTGATTGGCATAGAGCCTGATCCTGATAACCTGCACAGTATCATTGAATATGATTTTTTGGTCCGGCCGGCGGACCGTAACCGATAGCCCCCCTGTGCGAGTCCCTCTATGGCCTTTGTCGATGTTGCCATCCCCGTCCCTGTCCATCAACTCTTTACCTATGCGATCCCGGATTCCCTGCGCGACCGCTGTCAACCCGGCATGCGGGTGGTCGTGCCGTTTCGCCGACAGACGCGACTCGGCATGGTCATGGCACGTCACGCGACCACGCCGCCAATGGACTGCAAATCGCTCCTCGAGTGCTGCGATGAGAAACCGATCCTCGATGCCGGACTCCTCGAACTCTGCCAGTGGATCAGCCGGTACTATAGCGCCCCCATTGGCGAAGTCTGTCGCACTGCCCTCCCGGCCTCATTTCTCCGAAGATCGACACTGGCGGGAAAACCGCGCGAACCCCACGTTCACCGCCATGACGCGGACTTTGCGCAGATGGAGCCGATCACGCTTACCGCATCGCAACAGACCGTTGTGGAGACGATATCGCATGCCGTGGAAGGAGGATCGTTTCAGACCTTCCTGTTGCACGGTATTACCGGGAGCGGAAAAACCGAGTTCTATCTCCAGATCATTGCGCAATTGCTGGCCCGCGGGAAGAGCGTGCTCTTTCTCCTACCGGAGATCGGTCTCACCCCGCAGTTGCTGGGTCGCATTGCCCACCGCTTCGGCGAGACGGTGGCCCTCTATCACAGCGGGCTCACCGAGACCCAGCGGACCGAGCAGTGGCTCCGCATGGCCCGCGGCGAGGCGCGTATCTGTTGTGGCACGCGATCGTCCGTCTTTGCCCCCTTGCAGCAATTGGGCGGGATCATCCTCGACGAGGAGCACGACGCCTCATACAAACAGGAAGAGGCCCCGCGGTATCATGGACGCGACGTGGCCATCGTCCGGGCAAAATTGCTCAAGGCCCTCGTCCTCCTCGGTTCGGCGACTCCATCGCTGGAGACCTATTACAACGTCCAGCGGCACCGGTACCACCTGGTGTCACTCACGGACCGGCCTGCGGGCGCAACGCTCCCCACGGTGGAGCTGATCGACATGCGTGACCAGCCGGTCAGCAGCGACCCGAGCGGGCTCCTTTCGCCGCCACTGCGTACGGCCATCACCGAAACATTGAACCGCCGCGAACAGGTCCTCCTCTTTCTCAACCGGCGCGGCTACGCCCAGATGCTCCTCTGTCGCGATTGCGGCGCGGTTTTTCGCTGCCCGAATTGCGATATCAGCCTGACACTCCACCGACAGGCGCAACAACTCCGCTGTCACTATTGTGAATATGCGATCTCGCGACCACGCACCTGTGCCGCATGTCAGGGCCTGCATCTCAAAACACTCGGCAGCGGGACAGAACAGATCGAACGGGCACTTGGCGTCCATTTCCCACAGGCCCGCATTGTCCGGTTCGACCGCGACTCGACGACAGAACGCGGTGCGCGACAGCAGATCGTGCGCGCTATGCGGCGCGCGGAGATTGACATCTTGATCGGCACCCAGATGGTGACGAAGGGGCATGATTTTCCGGGCATCACGCTGGTCGGCGTCATTCAGGCCGACCTGTCGCTCCATCTCCCGGATTTCCGGGCGGCAGAACGGACATTCCAACTCCTGACCCAGGTGGCCGGCCGCGCAGGTCGCGCGGATCGCGCTGGGCGGGTCCTCATCCAGACATATACGCCCGATCATTACAGTCTCCTCTGCGCACAACAGCACAACTATCGCGACTTTGTGCATGCCGAGGTGGCCCATCGGCAGGCCCTCGGCTATCCGCCCTTCGGTCGACTGGTGAACGTCAGGTGTTCGAGCAATTCGGACACCAAGGCGGCCGAATATGCCATGCAGCTCCGCCAGGCCCTGGAACAATGGACGCGCGGGGGAAGTACGATCACGGGCATTCTTGGTCCTGCGCCCGCGCCGCGCAGCAAGGTCGCCGGACGGCACCGGTGGCAGCTCCTCTGCAAGGCGGGCGATCCTCAGACGGTCCGCGCGCTCACCGAGGCGATCCAGCAGCATATCAATGCCCACTCGCCGTCGGGCGTCACCGTGGCCATCGACGTCGACCCCCTCCATATGATGTGAGACACCCCTGTGTGACGCGTTTGCAATATCTGTCACGCCGCGGTACGCTTGGCACATGGGACTGCTGAACATCCGGATCTACCCGGACCCGGCGCTGAAGGCCGTTGCGCAACCGGTGGTTGAGGTGACCGAGAAGGTTCGTCGCCTCCTCGATGACATGGCCGAGACCATGTATCATGCCCCCGGCGTCGGGCTTGCCGCCCCCCAAGTGGGCGTGCTGCAACGCATCCTCGTGGTCGATGTCGGGGAACCGGTGCTGATGACGCAGGGAGAACGCGACCCCGACCAAACCATCCGTCCAAAGCTCTATCAACTGATCAATCCGGAGATCGTTGCAAGAGAGGGCCAGCTCACATGGGAAGAGGGATGTTTGAGCCTGCCGGAATTGCTCGTGGTGATGGAGCGATCCGCACGAGTCGTTGTCCAGGCAAAAGATCGTGACGGTCAGACCGTCACGATCGACGCGGAAGGGTTGCTGGCCGTCGCCCTCCAGCATGAGATTGATCATCTTGACGGAAAATTGATCATCGATCCCTTAAGCCGCCTCAAGCGGCAGCTCTATCTCGACAAACTCCGCAAATTGGTTCCGCACTCGACCGAGAGATTTTGCATATAGAATGCACTCCTGCTATAGGGACGTGCTGTGCGTCTCCTCTTTATTGGCACAGCGGATTTTGCAACGGCCACCCTGCAGGCGCTCCAGGCATCGTCGCACACGATTGCCGCCGTGGTCACGCAACCGGACCGTCCCGCGGGACGCGGACAACGCCTCCGACCTTCCCCGATTGCCGCAACGGCTGCGGCCATGGGCATCCCGGTACTGAAGCCCGAGTCTCTCAAGCCACCGGTCATACTGGAGACGCTGCGCTCTCATGCGACGGAATGTATTGTGGTGGCAGCGTATGGCATGATGATTCCTCCGCCACTGCTCACACTCCCGCCGCATGGGTGCGTGAACCTCCATCCGTCGCTCTTACCGAAGTACCGCGGTGCAGCCCCGATCCAACACGCCCTGCTCAATGGTGAAACCCTCACCGGCGTCACGACCATCGTCCTGGTCGAGGCCATGGATGCGGGGGACATCTTGCTGCAGGAGAAGGTGCCCATTGCGCCGGGGGAAACCGCGCCGGCACTGACGGACCGGCTGGCCAGACTCGGCGCCTCGCTCGTGGTCCGGACACTCGACGGCCTGGAAGCACGGCAGATCACACCGAGGCCGCAGGACGGACGAGCGGCAACCTTCGCACCGCTCCTTGCCAAGGACGATGGTCGCATCGACTGGCATCGCCCAGCGCACCAGATCATCAACCAGATCCGCGCGCTCCAGCCGTGGCCCTCCGCATTCACGAGGCTCCACGGCCGGCGATTGCAAATATTCCGGGGAGAGATCCCCGAGGATCGCCGGGTTCCTCCCGGCAGCACGCCTGGCACGGTCATTGCGGTCACCCGCAGTATTCACATCGTCACAGGCGATGGCAGACTCTGCCTGACAGAACTCCAACTTGAGGGAAAACGGCGCATGGTGAGCGAAGAACTGCTTCGCGGATATCCGGTCGCTGTCGGCGAGGTCTGCCAATGATCCAGATTATCCCCTCGATTCTCTCATGCGACTTTGGCCGACTCGCGGAGGAGATCCGTGCGGTCGAAGCCGCAGGGGCCGATGCCATCCATATCGATGTCATGGATGGTCATTTTGTCCCGAATATTTCGATCGGCATTCCGATTGTGCGCGCAGTACGGGCGGTCACGCAGTTGCCGATCGATTGCCACCTGATGATCGCACATCCCACGCAATATCTGCGGGCCTTTGCGGAAGCGGGCGCCGACTGGATCTCCGTCCATGTCGAGACCTGCGATCTTGCAACCGCACTGCCGGCGATCCGCGCCCTGGGATGCCGCGCGGGCGCCGTCCTCAATCCGCCGACACCGGTGGCTGCCGTGCTCCCATACATTGGAGAAGCCGATTTTTTTCTCGTCATGTCGGTGGATCCCGGCTTTGCCGGACAACGCTTTCTCCCGGAGGCTCTTGAAAAAATCCGCACCCTGCAGCACGCCCTCCATGCCCGCACCCCGGCAACCCCGATCCAGATCGATGGCGGGATAACGATCGAGAATGTCGGTCGCGCCAAGGCCGCCGGGGCCTCCCTGATCGTTGCCGCCAGCGCCATCTTTCAAGGCCGGGATTATGCCGCCACGATTGCGGCATTGCGCACTGGATAGAGAGCCCGTAGCAATCAACGGTCCCGATCGTACCATTACTCAACATGCCATTCGGTGGTGCCATCGGCGCGGTCTTTGAAGCTCACGCCCATGGCCGTCAGTTGATCGCGAATCTGGTCAGCTGTGGCAAAGTCCTTTGTCCTCCGCGCGGTGTTGCGTTGCGCGATCAGCTGCTCGACCGTGGCATGATCCACTCCGCGTTTGCCGAGGGCCATGGCCTTCATTCGCTCCCGGAAATCTGCCGCATCGCTCCCGAAGAGACCGAGAATCCGGTGGCACTGCTGCCGCAGCGTGCTCCAGGCCATCTGAATCCAGTGATGGATCGGTCCGTGGCGACCATGTTGCGTATCGAGATACCGGTTGAGATCGCGGACGAGTTCAAACATCATCCCGAAAACCTTCGGTGTATTGAGATCGTCGTCGAGCGCCTCGTGGAGTTCCTCGTGAAAGGTCTGTAATCGACGCACCAGCGGGCGGGCCTCGTCCGGCAGCGTTTTGGGAGGGGCTGCGGGAAAGGCTCCCGCCGTGGCCTGACCGAGGCGGCCGGTCGCATCATAGAAACGCGTCACGGCGCGGCCCATATCGGTGAGCGCCATGGTACTGAAATCGAGTGGTGAACGGTAGTGACTGGAAAGGAGAAAATAGCGGATCACTTCGGCATCGTACTGTTGCAACGCCTCGCTCGTCCTGAAATAGTTGCCGAGCGACTTGCTCATTTTTTCACTGTCGATCGTCAGACTGCCGTTGTGCATCCAACAACGGACAAACGGCGTGCCACTGGCCCCTTCGGCCTGCGCAATCTCGTTTTCGTGATGCGGAAAGATCAGATCACGACCGCCCCCATGGATGTCAATCGGCTGCCCGAGATACTTTGTGGACATGGCCGAGCACTCGATGTGCCATCCCGGACGACCTGGCCCCCAGGGACTGGGCCACGACGGCTCGTCCGGTTTTGCGCGTTTCCACAGCGCGAAATCGAGCGGGTCCCGTTTTGCCTCGTTGGCCTCGACCCGCGCGCCCACGGCCAGTTCCTCGATCTTTTTCCCCGACAATTGGCCATAGTCCGCACATGTGCGGACCGCGTAGAAGACATCGCCCTGGGTCTCATACGCCAATCCACGCGCCATCAGCGTTTCAATCATGGCGATCATGTCGCCAATGTGTGCACTGGCACGTGGCTCGACATCGGGCTTCACCGTGCCGAGACGCTCCATATCCCGCGAGTACTCGGCGATATATTTTTCCGCCACCGCCGTCCAGGGAACGCCGTCCTGGTTGGCTCTCCGGATGATCTTGTCGTCAACATCGGTATAATTCTTGACGTAGGTCACCTGGAATCCGCGATGCCGGAGGTAACGGACGATCGTGTCAAATACGATGGCCGCCCGCGCGTGCCCCAAGTGCGTGGAGTCCCACACGGTCACCCCGCAGACGTAGATGCCGACCTTGGGTGGCCGCTGCGGAGCAAAGGGTTCCTTGCAGCGGGTCAGCGTGTTGTACAATCGCAGTGTCATAGCATGCTCACGGTACGGGCCGCATCACCAGAAGGGCGGTGGCCAGGGCGGCAATCCCCTCTCCACGTCCCAATGCACCGAGTTGTTCGTTCGTCGTTGCCTTGATACCGACTCGTGATGCAGTGATCTCG
The DNA here is from genome assembly GCA_016183065.1 of Deltaproteobacteria bacterium. GTDB lineage: Bacteria > UBA10199 > UBA10199 > JACPFF01 > JACPFF01. The sequence continues at coordinate 36,297 of JACPFF010000001.1, forward strand.
AGCGTTGCGGCAATCTCCGCCTTCATCGCCGGAATATATTCCGCCACTCTTGGCCGCTGCGCAATGAGCGCCACATCGAGATTGCCGACAACGAATCCCGCGTTCGTGATCTGTTGCGCGACGTCGCGCAGCAAACATACGCTCGAGATGTCCCGATATTGCGGATCCGTATTGGGAAAATAGTGCCCGATGTCTGGAAGCCCTGCCGCCCCCAAGAGCGCATCCATGGCGGCGTGCAGGAGAACGTCCGCGTCGGAATGGCCTTGGAGCCCGGCAGCATCCGGAATCACCACCCCTCCCAGTACCAGTGGGCGGCCCCCGCCAAACCGGTGGATATCGTACCCGATGCCGATCCGAAACGGTATGTCAGCCATCTCCCCCTCGTTCCAGAAGGACCTCTGCCAAGCGGAGGTCTTCCGGCGTCGTGATTTTGAGGTTCCAGCGGGAGCCGTGCACCACTGCCACGCGCACACCGAACGCCTCCACCAATGCCGCCTCATCGGTCCCGACAAGCCCCTGCGCATCGGCATGCGCCATGGCCCGGCAGAGGAGTTCGTATGCAATAACCTGTGGCGTTTGCGCCAGCCAAATCGTCTCGCGCGGCACGGTCTCGAGAATATGATGATCGGCGTGGACCACCTTGACCGTATCGGCGGCAGGGACGGCCACAATGGCCGCCCCTTCCTGCATGGCTCTCTCGACACAGCGGTCGATCGTCGCCGGTGCAATCAACGGCCGCGCGGCATCGTGCACAGCCACAAAGTCGCAGCGGCTCGAAATCGCTTCAAGCCCGCACCGCACCGAGGTCTGCCGCGTCTCCCCACCGGCCACGACACAGCGGACTTTCGGGTGTTGCGCCATCACGGTCTGCTCGACCTCGGTGATGCGTCCGGGGGCGACCACTAGCACAATCCCGTCGATCCGCGTGGCCGCGGCGAGGCGCGCCACACTCAGCGCAAGGATCGACTCTCCACCGAGAAAGAGGTACGGTTTCGGGGTCTCACCTCCCATCCGCATACCAGCACCGGCCGCGGGAATAATGGCAATCGTCCGCATGGGCCGCTGATAAAAAAACCCCTTGCGTCATGCAAGGGGTTTTTCACGAAACCGACGTGAGCCCTTCTTCACTCCGTCTCATGCAGCGGCAAAGAGGCGATCAATCTCCTCCGACACATCCGTTTCCTTTTTCTTCTGCGCAATGGCCAATTCCTTGATCAGGAGCGTCCGCGCAGAATCGAGCATCTTCCGCTCGCCGAAGGAGAGTTCCTTTTCGTAGCGGAGCAGCGAGAGATCGCGCAAGACCTCGGCGATTTCGTACACCGACCCCGTTTTGATCTTGTCCATATACTCCCGATAGCGCCGATTCCAGGTCTGGTTGTCGATGGCAATGTCGCGCTCCATGAGGATTTCGTAGACGGTCTCCACTTCCTCCTGCCCGATGACTTCCCGCAGGCCAACCGCCCGGACGTTATCGGTGGGGACCATGATGGTCATGCCATTGTCCATCACCTTGAGGATGTAGAACTGCTGCTTCTGTCCGGAGATCTCGCGCGATTCGATGGAGTGGACCTTCGTCACCCCATGCGCGGGATAGACCGCAATATCTCCGACTTTAAACTCTTGCTGCTGCTGACGGCCACGCATTGAAAACCTCCCTTAGACGCAGTGTGCTGCACAAAAAATAGGCATTTTCTTGGCGAATAGTTTTCCTAATATACTTTTTGATAACAAACGGTTATCGATTTTCTCTTCTGAAAAACAGGGCGCTCTATACCACAATTTTTGGCGTCGGTCAAAAAAATCGACATCCCGCACAAAACGGCATTTGAGGTGGCGGATCCACTCTCGCACGATAACCCTGCAACCTGTCGGGGAAAAAAATCTGGTGGTCAGGGACGGAATCGAACCGCCGACACGTGGATTTTCAGTCCACTGCTCTACCGACTGAGCTACCTGACCCAACTCAGCGGTTGCTATTTGCCCAGCTCTTGGAAAAATGCAAGTAGTTCGTATTGCCGTCCCGCGCCTGTTACGCCCCCAGCCCTCGCTCCGGTCGTACATGTACCCTCCACCGCTCCCTTCGCGTCTCTTCGGTGGCACGCGCGCGCAAACAAAAGGGAGCCACGGCCTTGGCTCCCCCAGGGGTCGATCATGTCTCCATGGTTAGTATCGGCAATTGCACGAAAATGTTGCTAAAAAAGAGTAGCGCACGGAGATTATTATGGTTTTACACTTGTGAGCCCCTCGAAAAACGTCATCCCTTTGATCGCCGGATTCGATGATACACATCGGTTTTTAGAGCTGCCCTTGAGACACTCTCTCTGGAAGGGTCACCGACTCGGTGATCACGGTAATACCATGCACTGCATGATCCGCCTCGACAATGTGCCAGTCGAGCAAGGCCAGCATGGAGACGAACCAGGGATCTTGTATCAACGGTCTGGAGAAACTCATGCCGCGCAATGGCTGTGTGGGGAGCTCATCGAACGCAAGGTGGTAATGACCAAACCACGCCTCCACCGAGGAACCGGACCGTGTCAGCCATGTAATCAGAGAGTCCCCCAATTCACGGGTTGGGTGATGTGCCGTAAAGGTGATTCCAGCCACCGTGCGCGGCCATCCCTCGGCATTCTTGAGCATGCGGCCAATCTCGGCAACCTGCGTGCTATTGCCGTTCTGTGCGAGGAGGGACTGCAGGAGTCGTAACACGGACCCGCTCTGACCCCAGGCGGTATGGATCATCTGCCAAAACGCCCATTCATTGCCTCTGACACCCGCGCTCTGGAGCTCGGCATGCACGGCCTGTAGCTCCGTTAGGCCGCGCGTAATAAGCGTCTGTATCTCCCCCTCTGCCAGCTCCAATCGGGAGAGATCGATGCCGATGGGTCCCTGCGGATCATCGGAGAGCGTAATCATCGCAGCCATTGTTCGGCAGATGTGGTTAAATTCGGCGCACCGTTGGACATGTTGATAGAGATGATGCCAATGTCTCAGCGTCCCTGCGGTAGAGTGAATCCCGAACAATGGCCGCGGAACGACCCCGACGTGGGGAATGCCCTCTCCTGTGGCCCTTCCAGGTGGCACCGTGGTTGGTCGCAATCCACGGCCCCAGATTGTTAACCCCACGGAGGTCATATGGTTCACCGGTGCGGCCCGCTAACCAAAGGCCCGCATGAGAGCACGGATAAAAAATTATCGCCTTACCTAAGGATATTATCGGCCGTATCGAAAAAACGTTGCGTGGTTTCGGAAAAGACTCCCTGACGATCACGGAAAAATACGCGCTAATTGATCAAGTGAAACCGCTCGGCCATCTTGAGCATGGCCTGGGCGGCATTTTCCTCGATGAGATCGCTATATTTTGTCCCATCGATTCGCTCCCAGAAAGCGGCATCTTCCATCTGGGCGATGTCAAAATCGACCGAACGATAGGCCACGTTCCCTTGGGCCTCCCGAACAATCTGATTGGCAAAGAGATTTTGCGTCCGATCTAGTCCCCGACGAAAACTGGGGTGGAGAAAGAGGGGGCAATCCCGTTCAATCAGGAGTTCTGTAAGATAGAGAAAGTCTTCTTTGGTCCATCGGCGCATAATTACCCCTTTTTGGTTTCAAACAGGCCGTTCGGCGCTTGGGCGACCATAGTGGCCGCGGCACTGAAACATTTTGAATAGACGTAGAGAGCGACATCGGTCGCGCCCGCTTCGGCAAACTTGACGATTTGATCGGCGACTTTCCCGATTTCTCCCCGTGAAATGGCCGCGGCTCCCGAGGCTACCCCACCGTAAATGGCCGCTTTATAACCGGGGAGTCCCCTCCCCACACCTCGATTGACTGACGCTGGTCCCCGCGCCAATTTCTCCGCCCGCCCATCCTCGAAGCCATCGACTGGACCACCCATTTTCGCAACGTCCCTAGGCGACCCGGTATCGGACGTTCCAAGACCGGGAACAATAGTCCCCAGCTTGTCAACGGCCTTCCGAAACCCTTCAGGAATATCAAATCCTAACACACTGTTATTAATAGGTTTTATCGGTGCCATTGCTTTTACTCCCTCTTCTGACTCATCGTTCTGTGGTTATATCCTTGCAATCACCTTGCCATATTGCAGCCTTTTTCATCCAGCACGAGGAAACCGTCGGCCCTCGCCTTCAGTCTCCCCGTATTATTATTATCGGATGCCACCCCCCGAAAGTTGCGTTGGGGACGAAATTCAGGCGGGAAAAACATAAATCAGAAGCAAAATCATCAGACTATCTTCACCTTGCGATGCGTAGAGGCCAAGAAACGCTCCTTTGGTGCTGTGACGATGGTTACGTTCGTCATGCCGAGATCTTTTGCATCGCGAATATATTGTACGGCAGCGGTCTGTAATGCCCGCTGATTGACGGTTTTTTGGTATCCGCGGAGATCGATGACAATGATCACTTCTTCGGGCAACTCACACGGTTCAGATGGGGATCCGTAAAGGCCTCTGAAGAATGCCCTGTCACGGTAAGCACCAGAGAGGCGTTCTCTGATAGCCGGGAAATTGCTGGAAAATTTATCATCAAATCGGGCAAGGGAGATACGGTAGACCGACTGTCGCGAGGGCCGAAATGAGTGGACCACCTCCATCCCATAGGCAAGAGCGATGCGGAGCGGTGCCATACAAGCGAGTCCGCGGATAACGCATTCCGGGTATAAATAGTGCATCTCATGCTGAGGTAATTGAAGCGTGAGCGGGACAGCGGCATGTTCAGCAGAGACGGTCTGCACAAAGGACAACGAAAATTGCCCCATCGTGATTGTGTCGCCCCCCGCCGGGAATGTCCGGATGTGCAGCTGATACGGCGCCTCCTCAGGCTCAACAATGGGCTCCGGAGGAGAGGGGTTCGCCACCGGTCGGGGGAGCGCCGAAAGGTCCGGATGTATCGTCACGGCCTTTTCGTGCACGGCGCCCAACACAACACCATCACCGCCGACGATCACTGCATACGCAAATCCCGCCCGTTGCAGCTCGTCCAGACTCTCTTCCACTGCGGCACGCACGTGGGGCCCCACGCCCCAGCCGCACCGCGGCGCTGAGGGGGAGGCTCCATCACACTCCGCACAGTCTTCGACTTTGCTTCGCGGCCCAGCTGTGCTGGGCCTTGACCCGGCTTTGCCGCTGGAGGGGGCAGTGGCGACGACCGAGTCCGGGCACCCGCGAAGCGGGTGGACGAGGAAGTCCCCGGAGGCGGAGCCGGAGGGGACATGAGCCCCTCCAATAGTGTGGCTGATCAACGATGTTGCGGGCTTTTCCACGCGAAACATCACGAGATCCCGCTGGAGTAACGATGCCGAGTGCGACACCACTTGTCGCACCATTCCCCGCAGTGCTGCGACCCCTTTGCCGGTACTTTCACAATCAAAGACAAAATATGTCATCTGATCGGGACCACGGATGGCGGTGACAATGGGCGCCCCGCTACTCGTCGAGACGACCGTTATGCGGTTGCTGGCCTGGCGGAGTCTCTCATAGAGCACCTGACGTTCACCTTCGGGGCGCAAGGCGTTCCGTTTCAACGCGACCGCGGCAGAGTCTTCAGGCGCGAGCGCGCGCAGGACGTCGCGAATGCCCCCAGGGGAGATGTCGCGAAAACTATCCGAAAATGAACCCTTTTCAGCACGTCCGGCGATGACGAGCCGCAAGACGTCTTGTGGCAATGCCGCTCGGTCCATGGTCTGGGCGGCTGGCGGTACTGTCAGTGCCCGCTCTGCCGCTCCCCTTGCCGCTCCCGGACGGAGATGCCGTATGACTCCACCCAAGAACTGTGTCACTCGACTCATCGGAAGGTCCCTTTCACTCACACTTCATATCGGCAAGACTGGGAAAACGTTGTGCCACAGGGCTTGTTGGCACAATCGCTGACACGGGCAGGTGAAGGCCCCACTCCCCTCTGCACCTTATTATCGATAATTGCTTTCCCGAATCATTTCTGGCACAAGGCCCCCATGAAAACACCCATTCGACATTTTTTTATCCTCCTCCAACTCGTCTCCCTTGCCGTGACCACCGTACCGGCAGTCGCTGCACCGCTAGAGGCGCCACACGCACTGCCGGCAGCGCTGCAGGCATGGGTCCCGTGGGTCTTGCATACGGAGAAAGAGGCCACCTGCCCCTTTTTGCACGGCGGTGCAACGCGGCAATGCATCTGGGGCGGGCCGCTCCAGCTGGACCTCCACGGTGACGGCGGGACCTTCGCGCAGACATGGACCGTTGCATCGGCCAGCGCGTGGATCCCCATGCCGGGGAGTGAGCAGAACTGGCCCGTCGAGGGAGTGGTCAATGGCACGGCCATGCCGATTCTTCCTCACAACGGCATGCCCTCACTGCACCTGGCTGAGGGGACCCACCGGCTGGTCGGGCGCTTCCGCTGGCATACGCCGCCGGAAACCATGGTGATCCCTGCGCAAGTGGGGATCGTCTCCCTCGCCATGTTCGGCGAGGCCGTCCCGTTTCCCAACTGGCTCGATGCCCGGCACCTCCGATTGACCACCCCTCAGATCGCGCAAGGGACCGACGTCGTCGAACTCTCTGCCCATCGCCGGCTCGACGATGGCATCCCCCTGATCCTCACGACCCATCTTCTCTTGCAGGTCGGGGGAAAAGACCGCGAACTGACGATCCCCCCCTTTCTCCCGGAGGGGTTTTGGCCGATGCAGGTCGAGAGCGCGCTCCCCTCCCGCATTGACGGCGATGGCCGGTTGCGTGTCCAGCTCCGTGCCGGCATCTGGTCGGTGAACGTCAAGGCGTATCACGCGACACCGGCAGAGACGATCGAACGCCCGGCCTTTGCCGAGCCATGGCCCGCAACCGAAACGTGGGTCTTTGCCGCCAACCCCCGATTGCGAACGGTGCGCATCGAAGGCCCGACCGCCATCGATCCGCAACAGACGACTCTCCCCGAGGCCTGGAAGTCGCTCCCTACCTATGTGGTCGAGCCGGCAACGCCATGGCATATGGTTGAAGAAGTCCGCGGACTCTCCGAACAACCGGTCGATCAGGTCCAGCTCCGTCGGGATCTCTGGCTCGATTTCGATGGCCAGGGGATGACGGTCAAGGACGACCTGACCGGCACACTCCACAGTCAGTGGCGCCTCGACACGGACGGCACCCTCATCCTTGGACATGCCCGACTAGATGGTGTCGATCAACTCATCACCACCAATGCCACCAACGGACGCCCGGGCATCGAGGTCCGCAATGAAACGCTCCGGCTCGCTGCCGAAAGCCGAGTCGAAAGCAAGGGCCGCCGGTTGTCCGTGGGTGGCTGGTCGATGCCACTCCAGGGCGTCTGGGCCACCCTCCATCTCCCTCCCGGTTGGCGTCTCTTTGCGACCCGTGGCGTGGACGATGCGGGCGGGACCTGGGTGGGGCAATGGTCGTTGTTCGATTTCTTTCTCCTCCTGATCACGGCGATCGCCTTTTTTAAATTATGGGGACCGCGTTGGGGAATCGTGGCGCTCGTCACGTTGACACTCCTCTTTCATGAACCGTATGCGCCGGTCTGGATCTGGCTCCCGATCCTTGCCTGCGAGGCTCTGCACCGTTTGTTGCCACACGGATGGGGCAATACCATCGCGCGCCTCGGCTATCTGCTGGGGCTCGTGACGCTGGTGATTTGGTCGATTCCGTTTGCCATCCAGCAGGGCCGGCAGGCCATCGCCCCCTCATTGGAGCACCGCATTCAGGGACATGCCGGCGTCTCGCCACTCGCTGCACCCGCGGAGTATGTCTTGGCTGCGGATGGCGCAGTGCCTGCCCCGCAGACAACCGGTGACGAGGCACCATTACCCGCCGAAGATGTCACGGCAGCGAGTGAAAAGGAGGATACTCAACTCAATGATCGTGCCCGACCGAAAGCGCTCGAAGTCAAGTCTTACTCGTCTTCCTCGCTCGCACGACGGATGGAACCAGCCCCGAGTACGCTTGGGAAGATTCAGACCGGCCCCGGCATTCCGTCGTGGTCATGGCATACGTACCCCCTGATCTGGAATAGTCCTGTGGATACCGCACAGACGTTTCGTCTCTTTCTCCTGTCACCGCTCGCCACGCGATTGGTGACGCTCTGCCGCCTCGCACTCCTCCTGCTCCTGATGAGCGTGTTCCTGCAAAAACATTTCCAGCCACTCTCTTCCTGGTTCCGGAGACAACGCGGGCTCCCGCTCGCACTCCTTGCCCTGGGCCTGGCAACACTCTGGAACCAACCCGCCATGGCACAAGTAACGGCTGGCGTGGATTTCCCGCCATCGACTCTCCTGGACGAATTGCGCGGACGGTTGCTCGAACCTGCGCCGTGCCGCTTTGACTGTGCAAGTCTCACCACCATGCACGTTGAATCGACCATGGAGCGCCTCCGCATCGGGCTGGACGTCCACGTCGGTGCGGACACGGGCGTCCCCATCCCTGGCAACCGCGCGGAATGGACGCCGGAAGAGATTGTGGTCGATCACCACATGTCCGGCGAGGTCTTTATGGACACCGCGGGGACCTTATGGCTTCACCTGATGCCGGGGGTACACCACGTCCTCCTCGAGGGAGAGCTACCGGCCCACGAACGCGTCACCGTGTCATTGCCATTACCAGCACGACACGTCACGATGGGTCAGTCGGCATGGCTCGTTGAAGGGATCGACACCCACGGCACGGCAAGCGCCAATCTCCAGCTCGTGCGCAAGGGTGAAACCGCGGACACGTCAGAAAACGCTGCCACGGTCGTCACGGCCATGGCACCATTTCTCCGCGTCACGCGACAGCTCTCGCTCGGCCTTACGTGGGAGATCGAGACCACGGTCGAGCGACTCACATTCGCCGGGACGCCGGTCGTTTTGAGCGTGCCGCTCATTGCGGGCGAAACGGTCACGACACCGACGATCAAGACCACGGAGACGACCGCGCTGATCCAGCTGGCTCCGAACGCACATTCCGCCACATGGCATTCGATCTTGGCCGAACACGACCAGGTCGTGTTGCAGGCCCCGGATGGCGTCCCGTGGGTCGAGACGTGGCTCATCGATGCCAGTCCCTATTGGCATGTGGACTTTGCGAATCTTCCCCGGGTTGCGGCAAGTGCCGATACGGGGACGCATGCCCCGTTGGCCGTCTGGCAACCGTGGCCCGGCGAGTCTGTGCAGCTCCATGTCACACGGCCTGAGGCGGTCAGCGGCACCACCATGACGGTCGACCGGGCGATTCTCGATGTCAGGCCCGGACACCGCGCGAGCGACGTGGAACTCCGCTTCACCGCGCGGAGCAGCCTGGGTGACCGGTACACGCTCGACCTGCCGAACACGGCCACCATACAGCGCGTGACCATTGGCGGCATCGAGAGTCCTCTGCAGGCGCATGACGGGCGCGTGACCATTCCGGTCACGCCCGGGGAAGAGGAAATCATTGTGGCCTGGCGTGAATCCCGCGGCATGAGCACCTGGTATCGCACGTCATTGATCACCACGACGGGGACGGTGGCCAATGCAATGCTCAACGTCTTTCCACCCGCGAATCGCTGGATTCTCTTCACCGGCGGACCCCGATTGGGCCCGAGCGTCCTCTTTTGGGGCTATCTCCTCGTACTCGTCGTGATGGCTTCTGCCCTCGGCCGTTTTGCCCCCACGCCGCTGCGAACGCATCAGTGGCTCCTCTTGGGGCTTGGGCTCTCGCAGATCCCGGCGATCTTTGCCGCGATCGTCGTCGGGTGGTTCCTCCTCCTCGCACGCCGGGAGCGACAGACCATCGCCAATGCCGCATGGTTCAATGTCCGGCAACTCGTCCTCCTCTTCTGGACCTTCGTCACCATGATCGTCCTGTACGGGGCCATTCACGCGGGCCTGCTGGGGACCCCGGATATGCAGATTGCCGGCAATGACTCGTCGCGACTGGCACTCCATTGGTTCCTCGATCGACCACAGGGACATTTGCCGCAGGGCTGGCTCTTTTCCCTCCCGATGTGGACCTATCGCGTCGCCATGCTCGTGTGGGCCTTGTGGCTGGCCAATGCCCTGCTCGGCTGGTTGCGCTGGGGATGGCGTTGTCTCCACACCAGCGGGTTCTGGCGCGAAATGTGGCAGCGGCGCGAACCTCTCAAGCCGTGAACCCCCAGAGCACATGGCACGATACGAGCGGAAAGATCATTATTATCAGCAGGCCAAGCGGGAGGGCCGCGCCAGTCGCGCGGCATTCAAACTCGACGAACTACAGGCGCGCTACCGCCTTGTGCGTCGAGGCGAGCGCGTCGTGGATCTTGGGTGCGCGCCGGGCGGCTGGCTACAGCCGCTCGCCGAGTGGGTCGGCCCCACCGGGCGCGTGATCGGCGTGGATCAGCGTCCGGTCACGATTCCACTCCCCGCACAGGTCATCACACTCGTGGCGGATATCGGTGCCCTGGCCAAAGATCCAACGCCGATTCTCTTGCGGACCGGAGGCCTTGTCGCACTCGTCCTTTCTGACATTGCGCCGAATACCTCGGGGACGCGGTTTCACGATCAGGTGCGTTCGTTGAATCTTGCGCGGGCTTCCTGGGCATGTGCGGCGCAACTCCTGGCCCCAGGCGGACACTTTGTGGTGAAGATCTTCGAAGGTCCCGATGTCGCCGAATTTCGCCGTGCACTGCGCACGCACTTCACGAAAGTGGTCACCGTGGATCCCCAAGCCACACGCAAGGGCTCCTTCGAACGCTACTTTGTCTGCTTGCAGAAAGTCGATGCAAACGCACCTTAACGTTTTTTGGAGGTACCCTTGAGTCAGAGTGATTTACTGAACACGTGGACTGCTGTAAAGGTTCCTCCGGTAGGTGAAGCTGGAAATCGGAGAGGATGTTTGGGATTTTTATAAACCAATTGACGGAGATTACTGAGCAGATCGGCTTTTCCCCGTTCTGATCCTTTCAATCCGACGGTATCGAATCGCACGGCGGTCACCTTTCCATTTCCATCGACCGTACCGTCGACAACGCGCCCCTCCACCGAGGGAAAGAGTTGTAGGGTCCTTTCATACGCCGCACCAATGTTCCCCATGCGTCGCCGCAGTTGTGTGTCGGCTGCCGTGGTAAAATCCCGGGGAGACGCATCAGCGCTTCCGCCTAATTTAATGTCTCCGGTCCCTTTAGCCGGCCCAGCCGGCCATCGGACCCCTGCATACTCGTATTTGGGCTCCAGTTTTTGCTCTTGTTTCCTCTTCGACGTCTCTGTCAGCTCCCTCCGGTCAGACCGAACCTCCACTGCACCAGGACGCCGCCCAGAACCATTGATTGTTGATCCGCCCATACGTTCCTCCCCGCAGGCCCCCCCACTTTTTAAAGGGCATCTCTATACACCTTTATGACGTTTTTAGAGGTGCCTCCTCAAGTGTTCTCGGTCCATCTTTTCCCCAGAGTTGCTTCACCGCACTATCATTCGTGTAACAGATCCTCTCCTCCCAATCTGTGACCGATGGTCGGCCCACGCCAAGGGCCTGAAAATAGACGTGACTCCGGAGAGCCAGCATACTACGATGGCGACTCGTCGGCACATTACCCGGGAGGTCATGACATGAGAAAGCATCTATTGTGGAGTATCCTTACCTGTGGCGCGGTAGCGCTGGGCTGGCATCCGATGGCCCTGGCGGCCGAGATTCGCGTCGATTCCACAGACGTGGTCGTCAGAAGCGATAAGCACTGTTCTCTCAGTGAAGCGATTCTGGCGGCCAATACAGACGCTGCCGTCGACACCTGTACGGCCGGGTCTGGCGACGACGTGATCGAACTCGATGCCAATGCCATATATACGATCACTGCGCCGCATCAGACTACGGATACGGGACTTCCCCCGATCACCTCAAGTCTCACAATCCACGGCGATCATACGCTGATTGTCCGCAGCAGTCAGATAGAGTTTCGGATTGCGAAGATATCCGGGGCCGTGAAGGTCCTGTTTGACGGTCTCCTCTTGCAGGGAGGGCGTCTTTCCAGAGGGGGCGCCGAGGGAGGCATCCTCCGGATTGACGGAGATGCACAGGTGACAATCCGTCAGACAAAGCTCTTCCACGGGACTGCCGGGATCGGTGGCGCACTCTATGCCAGCGGCGCTCAGACGGAGGTACGGCTGGAAAATAGTGGGATTGCCTCTAGCAGTGCCACTGTCGACGGTGGAGGTATCGCCTCGAGCGCAAAACTTTTACACATCGAACACTCCGACATCGAAACGAACAAAGCCAGTCAGAGCGGTGGCGGAATCTGGTTCTCGCGGCAGGATGGAACACTCGAAATAGAAGACGCCCGGATTGCAAATAACAAGGCCGTGCAGGGAGGCGGACTCTACGTCGATAACGGTGCCGCGCTTTCGATGAAGGCTATCTCCATCGTGGAAAATACAGCGACATCCGCGACACAGGGTGGAGGTGGGCTCTTTCTTGCGGGTCTCCGTGTGGCTGAAATTGTCAACACGACATTTGCCAGCAATGTCGCGCTCTCTGATGGGAGTGCCATCTTTCTGGCAGGGCATACCAAAGTCACGCTGGGGCATTGCGCGTTGGTGAAAAATCGGGGTGGCAGCGCGCAGGCATTACAATTGGGTAGTGACATGGGAGGAAAGTTTACGGCCGTTGGGTCAATTTTCTACCTCAATGGGTCACTCAATCTAAAAACCGCAGACCCCTGCTCGGCAGTGACCTCAAAAGGCTGGAATATTGTGGAAACAACCTGTCGGGTCAAGCAGGAGACACCGGACAACGTGGACATCGTGACGGATCAGCCAAAATTAAGTGACTTGGTCACCGCCCAGGATGGCATGCACACTTACACCATCTTGATGACAGGGAGCCCCGGCATCAATAACGGCGATGCGGCATCTTGTTCGAGCACACCGGCGTTACAAAACGACCAACTGGGACATGCTCGTGATGATCTTTGCGATATCGGCCCTGTGGAGGCCGGCTGCGGCGATACCGTGATACAGTCCGAGCTGGGAGAGACGTGCGATGGTCTTCACGTCGCGGCGGGTGAGACCTGCGGGGCCACGTGTCAGACCGTCGTAACAGGCGCGACTCCCGAAGATGAGACGGGTGATGGGCTGGATACGGTGGAAACTGGGGAAAATAGCGGTGAGGCGAACGCCATGCAACCCGATGCGACACAACCACCCGCAGAGATGTTACCAGAAGGCGGCATTGACACTGGCGTGGAAGAAACACCGGCCCCCTTTGCCACCGCGACTATTGAAGAGGAAGGCACTGCCCCGGCATTGGGAGAGGGGGAAAACGCCGAGGCACCTCCCGCCCCAAACGCCAGCGGTGGCGGGTGCACACTGAGAAGCCTATGAGTATCCCGAGAACTGGGGGAATACAGGGCCTCCTGTCGCTGTTCAACAGGTCGTGGCATTTTGCGCGATTCCGCGTGGGGCCTGAACACGTGTCAACCGTTGGGCAACGCGTGCGCAGCATCACTGTTGGGCAATTGCAAGATGCGAACGAAGCATTGCCGTCGGCCTTCACGACAGACGGCATGCACCCGGAAATTGTGCAATTCGGATCATGCACTGAGGGACGGGGAAACGTCAGGCAACCGATAGTCGCGTTGTCAGAGGCCCTTGGCACCTCACCACTTCCGGAGACATTAACGGCGCCGATCTCCATCGATCCATCTCCTTATCAATCGGAGCCGCTTGCACGGGCACTGCACCGGTTATTCGCGACGGTAAAGGCCGAGGGTGGGAGGATCACAAAGGTGGAATTTCATCCCCTGGATCGCCCATCTGCCATCGGGGCGTTGAAAAGCGGCCAAGTGACGTACACCGCGGAGTGGATGTCAGCAAAAGTCCTTCTCGACTTGACCACCACGGTGATCGTGGATCGGTTCGGATATAATGCCGTGTGGTATATGGCCAGTCTGTTGGAAAAGGCATCGCTCTCCGCCTCACTGCGCGATGAAGCCGACCGCAACGCACCGGAAGGCAATGAGGTACTGCAGGGCGGACTATTGGCCATGCTCACCCCGTGGGTCGATGGCTCCAGGCGATTGCAGCTGGGAAACAACCGCTCGGGCACGGGTCGATGCCCACCCTATTATTTTTTGACCTTTCCGGATGATGAAGAGGGAGTAACCCCCCTGTATGCCGAGGAACTCCGGATGGATCTTGAAGGGAGATGTTTCGTCAGCACATCATCATAACCTCTTATGGTGCGTTAATTTTTCCTGAGTACATGCGTCTTACGGCACCATAAGTAGTCCATTATGGCCCCTTCTCTGATCCACCCGGCAACGACCCTGGCACAATGGCTTCGAGCGCTTTGAGCGTGTTGGGATCAATTAAACATCCCTCGCCTGAAGGCGAGGGATTTGAGCGCCACCTGCTGAAGCAGGGCATTACGCGTCGACAATCGTAAATGAATCGCCCCGCTTGGCCAGATCCTCGTCCTGTTGGGCGCTGTACTCCATAATCATTTCA
>JACPFF010000019.1 GCA_016183065.1 Deltaproteobacteria bacterium
ATCCCCGACCTCGAAGACCTGAAGTTCTAGCCAAAATCACAGCGTGTTATGTTGTATTTGTCGGAGACGTTGTATGGCAGCGGCGCGGTCTTTTGCGAGATTTGAGATCTCCTTCAACTGTGGCACATGCCACCTGGCGGTGGCCAATGCCTCCCAGGATGCCTCCAGGACGATGGCATCGTTATAGCGGACGCCGGTTTCGTCCGCGTCGAAGAGAAAGGCGGGGGCAACGATGTACAGAACCTTGCAGGCGTCATGATGGGGATTGATGAGCTGAAAAAATGTCCCCGGTCGCGTTACGACCGTCTCTCCAACGTTGAGCGCGAGCAGATACGGCTCGGCGACGCGGGGATCCTTCATGCGGACGGAGAGCCGACCCGAGAGAACGTAGGTGCATTGCGTGACAATCGGATGGACGTGGATTTTTGACGTGACGCCTTCCGGAATTACGCCTTGCGCGAGGCTGCACGCATCGACCCACTCCACCCCGGTCTGACACGTCATGCGGGGATCAACAATGGAATGCACAATCGTTCCGTCTGGAACATGAAAGCCGCTATCCGCGGAGAAAATTTTCTGCACAGGCCCCCCTATTTCATGGTCTCGGCTTCGATCTTTTTGATTTCCGCAAGCGCCCTGGTCAGAAATGGCGCAAATTCCGGATACCCTTCGGTAAAGGAGGCGGCCAGCCATTGGTCGACAATCCGCTTCGCGCGGTAGGGAGCGACAATCATGCCGCCCAGCGAGAGGATATTCGAGTTATTGATGACCTTACAGTGGAGGCCGGCAAACTCGGATTCCACGACACTCGCATAGATGCCCCTGAATTTGTTGGCCACGATGGCGACGCCCATGCCGGTACCGCAGAAGATGATTCCCCGTTCGGCCTTCCCTTGCTGCACCTTTAATGCAGCGAGTGCACCAACTTCGTAGTACGGGACTTCATTTTCCTTCACTGGCGTCAGATCATCGATGAGATGACCTTGCTCCAGCAGATGTTGTTTGATGGCTTCTTTGAGATCGAATCCGAAACCATCCGCACCCATGACGATATTCATGAAAGGCCCCTTTCTTATTTCACCCGGCTCCCATTGGCCACGGGCTTGAGCGGCGTCAGAATGCTGATCGTCGTGTCATCAGACGCCGCAAGCAACATGCCGTGTGACTCGACCCCGCGGAGTTTTGCGGGTTTCAGGTTGGTGACGACGCAGACCTGTGTGCCGATGAGTTCTTCGGGAGTGTACTGCTTGGCAATGCCCGCTACAATTTGCCGTATCTCGCTCCCCAGATCGACCTGGATTTTGAGTAATCGGTCCGCCCCTTCCACGGGTTCGGCTGCGGCAATCGTGGCCGCTTGCAGATGCACCTTGGCAAAATCATCGATCGTAATCTGGGTGATGTCCATAAGGCCCTCATTCGTTTTTGCGTTGTGCGCCCCCGATGGATCCTCTTTGGGACTCTCAATCCGGGGAAAAAGTGGTGTGGCCGGCCCGAGTGTGAGAGGCGCGGTCAAAAAGTCTGTGTGGCAGGTCTCGCTGGTCAACTGCTGCTCGGCCAACCGTCCTCGCAAGGCCTCGTAGCCCATCTGGTGCCAGATCTTTTCCGCAGTGGCTGGCACAAACGGGGTGAGCAGGATCGTGACCTTGGCGATCACGTCGGTGATCGTGCCGAGCACGGCCACGACCTCGTCCTGACGACCCGCCTTGTGGAGTTTCCACGGGGCGTTATCGGTGATACACCGATCGGCCGCGGCAATGATCTGCCAGATTGCCGCGAGGGCCGCGTGAAAATCGATGTCGGCACCCGCCAGGTCGAGGGCGCGCGTGATGGCGGGAAACGCGGCACCCACCGCCTCATGCACGGGCTGGATGGTGGCGAGCTGCTGCGCCGCCCGCCGCGACGTCGCGGTCCATGCAGGGACGACGCCCTGCAAATATTGCGTGATCATGCCACAGGTGCGACTCACCAGATTCCCGATGCCGCTGGCAAGATCCCCGTTGTAGCGATCGACAAACTGGGCCCATGTGAAATTGCCATCACTCCCGAAACTGTTTTCGCGGAGCAGAAAATAGCGCAGGGGGTCCGCACCGTATTGCTCGGCGAGTGCCAATGGGTCGACCACATTCCCGAGCGTCTTGCTCATCCGTTCGCCGCGATGATAGACAAACCCGTGGCCAAAAATGGTGGTCGGGAGGGGCAGTCCCGCCGCAAACAACATGGCCGGCCAGATGACGCCGTGAAAGCGGGTGATATCTTTTCCGATCACGTGATAGACGGTCGCATCGTGCCACCATGTTGAAAAGTGCGCAGGATCCGTCCCAAACCCTACGGCCGAGAGGTAGTTGATCAGGGCATCGAACCAGACATAGACGGTATGCCGCGCATCGATTGGGAGATGAATGCCCCACGTGCCGCCCTCGCGCGAGATGCTGATGTCTTGCAAGCCGTCTTCCACGAGTCGCAATATCTCATTGCGGCGAATGGTCGGGAGAATGAACGCGGGGTGCTGTCGCAGATGCTGTAACAGCAGATCGCGATACCGCGAGAGCGCAAAGAAGTAATTCTCTTCCTCGACCCACCGTGCCGGCCGTTTATGCAGCGGGCACAATTGATCCTGCAGATCCTTTTCGGTGTAGAAGGCCTCGCACGAATCGCAGTACCAACCGGTATATTTGGCCTTGTAGATATTTGGCGAGCCATCGGGTGCGGTGCGGGCGTTGATCTGTGTGAAGAGTGTTTCCACGGTGTGTCGATGCGCTGGCGCCGTCGTGCGAATGAAGCCGTCATAGGCAATGTCGAGCTGCTGCCACGTGGTGCGAAACGCGCCCTCCATCTGGTCGCAATAGACGAGCGGGTCGAGCCCTTTTTCGCGGGCGGCCTTGGCAACATTCGACGAATGCTCGTCGTTCCCCATTTGGAACCGTACCTCCCAGCCGAGCAGCCGGTAAAATCGCGCCAGGACATCGGCGCCGATTTTTTCATATGCCGTGCCGATATGCGGGCGACTGTTGACATAGTCGATGGCGGTGGTGATGTAGAGTCGCATCATGCCTCCACCAGCCTAAAAAGGAGCGTCTCGCAAGACAACTGTTTATTCAGGGGTGTTTCACCCTGGGCATCGATGTGCGCAAGGATCAGTACCAGTTCCTGCGACAGCCGCCGCGCTGTGCGGCCGGCCAGACGGGACACCAGGGACTCTGTGGCTGCCAGCGATGTGTCGATAACGCCGGCAACCGTCCGGCCGAGCGCATCGCGCCACACCAGCCCGATGAGTTGCAGTCGCCATGGAAGCAGGGTCCCATCGGCGGCCCAGCGTCTCGCCACCTCCGTGGGCTGCGAGGTGGCGCGGTCTCCCAGGAGCTGATGCAGATCCTGCAACGTCTCTGCCACGGCCTCGGCGGGATAGGCGAGCGCAGCTCCCAGACTCCCTTCGCAGATCCCCGCGCGTTGTCTGGCCTCGGCAGGATCGATTCCCTCTGCCATCAAATGTTGGCGAATGGTGGCCTGGGGAAGTGGTCCAAACGTGATGGTCTGGGCCCGCGAACGAATCGTCGGGAGGAGGCGGTGCGGCTGGGAGGTGATCAGGATGAAATACGCCGCCGCCGGGGGTTCCTCAAAGATCTTGAGGCAGGCATTGGCCGCTGCCGGCTGCATAGCCTCTGCCGAATCGATGATAGCCAATCGGCACTCCCCTTCGAGCGGATGCAACAGGAGGCGGGATTGCATCTGGCGAATCGTCGCAATCGGGATATCCGGCACTGTTTTGTCCGGTTCCGGCGCAAGGGAGAGGACGTCCGGGTGGGTGCCATGCTCGATGCGCATGCAGGATGAACAGACACCACAGGGCGGCGTTGCGCGCCCCCGCTGGCAAAACAATTGTTGGGCGAGCGTCAGGGCCACGCGAAATTTGCCAACGCCCGGCGGACCGGCAAAGAGCGCCGTCGGCGCAAGCGTTCCCTGCGCAATGGCCTGCTGCAATTGCGCAATCTGCCGATCATGTCCGTGGATCGTCTGCCACATCTGCCGTGAGTCCTTCATATGTTGCCGGGCGACTATTGGAGGGGCTCACGTACCCTGCGGCTCCGCCTCCGGGTACTCCCTCGTCCACCCAGCTGCGCTGGGTCCCCGGACTCGGTCGTCGCCACTGACCCCCTCCAGCGGCAAAGCCGCTGGAGCCTCCCCCTCACGCGCGCGGTGCGCGCTGGGGAACTGCGCACCCGGGGCTCACGTACCCTGCAGCGAAGCCTCCGGGTACTTCCTCGTCCACCCCGCTGTGCTCGGTCCCCGGGCTCGGTCGTCGCCACTGACCCCCTCCAGCGGCAAAGCCGCTGGAGCCTCCCCCTCACGCGCGCGGTGCGCGCTGGGGAACTGCGCACCCGGGGCTCACGTATATACCCGCGCCAGGACGTGCGCGAGGATCTCTGCCGCAATGACGCCCTCATCCCGCTCGCCAGCGATCACCAGGCACCGCGTTGGCTCCGCGCGCGCGAGCGCAAGATATGCCGCGCGGACGGCCTCGTGAAATGACACCGACTCCTGTTCCAGACGGTCGTGGCGCTGGCCACGACTCCCCACGCGGGCCAATCCGACCGCCACGGGGAGGTCGAGGATCACCGTCAGGTCCGGGACAAGGCCGGACGTGGCAATCTCCGCAAGCTGCGCGACCACAGCGGGCGCCAACTGGCGCGCGGCCCCCTGATAGGCGGCGGTCGAATCGGTGAAGCGATCGACCAGCACGATCTCTCCCCGTTCGAGTGCCGGGCGAATGACCTCGGCCACATGTTGTGCCCTGGCGGCCGCATATAGCAAGACCTCGGTGGTGGCAACCATCTCGTTCGCGTTGGAATCGAGCAGAAGCGCCCGAATGCGGTCGCCGATCGGCGTGCCACCCGGCTCCCGCGACACCATCACACGCCCTCCCGTCGCACGCAGCGCCTGCGCGAGCCGGGCCAGTTGGGTCGATTTGCCGCAACCCTCGATCCCTTCGAATGTGATCAAGGACCCGGACATTACAAGGCCATCAGGAATTCACAGAGGGTGCGCACAGGCGCGCCAGTCCCACCCTGCTGGCCCAAGGCATGGGGCTCATCGCTCCAGCTGGCCTCCGCAATATCGAGGTGGGCCCACGGGGTCTTGCCCACAAATTGCGAGAGGAAAAGGGCGCCGGTAATGGTGCTGGCCCCGCTTTTGCCGCAATTTTTCAGTGTCGCAAGCCCCCCTTTAAAGCCGTCAAGGTATTCTTCTTCCAGGGGCAATTGCCACATCGGTTCTGCCGCGACACGACTGGCGGCCATGAGTTGATCGACGAGGGATTGATCGGATCCAAGGACGGCCGTGTAAATCTCGCCCAGGGCGTACTTGACGCCACCGGTAAGCGTGGCGATATCGATGAGGAGCGTTGGTTCCTGTTCCACCGCATAATCGAGCGTGTCCGCGAGAACCAGACGTCCCTCGGCATCGGTATTGACGATCTCCACGGTCTTGCCCGAGCGCGACTCGATGATGTCGCTCGGTTTGTAGGCCGCGGCGTCGACGCAATTTTCCGTGGCCGGAATATAGGCATCAATGGTCACGCGGGGACGGAGCTGCGCCATGGCCTCCATGGTGGCGAGCACGGCAGCGGCGCCCGCCATGTCCCCATGCATGGTCAGCATGTTCCGCGAAGGCTTGAGGTCATACCCGCCGGTATCGAAGGTGACCCCTTTCCCCACGAGGGCCACCCGCTCCTTCGCACCTTTGGCCGGCCGGTAGCGCAAATGAATCAACACCGGTGGAACCGCAGACCCCTGTCCCACGGCCAACAGCAGGCGCATCCGCATGGTGGCGAGGGCCTTGGCGTCGAAGATGTTGCACTGGAGTTTTCCGCGGCGCGCAATTTTTCGTGCCACATCCGCGAGATAGCGCGGAGTGCAGACATTGCTCGGCAGGTTCACCAACGTCCGCGCCATGCAGGTGGCCTCTGACACGATCTGTGCGCGTGCGAGCGCGTGTTCCAGCGCGGTGTTTTTCCGTTCGGGGACGCCGATAAAGACCTCGAGCGCAGGCGTTTGCTGCTCCTCGGACGGGCGAAAGCGGTCGCATCGGTATTGTGCCAGACGCATTCCCTCAAAGAGGCCCTGCAGACGTTGGGGTGGCGTCAAACCACCGATGACCTGGCCTTCAATGACCGCTGCTACACGCCGTGCGCGGATCTGTTCGGCCGCGCGATGGATCGCGGCACCGAGTGTGCGCCATGCCCGCGGCGACAATTTTCGTTCATCGCCCATGCCGAGGAGCACCACATAGCGCGCGCGGAGTTGGTCACGACAGTCGACGAGGCGGAAGGTGCCGAGCTCGCCCTTGAAGGCTTCTTCCGCCATGATGGTCGAGAGGCGATGCCCCAACTGTTTATCCAGGCGCTCTCCTCCATCTGCGGTCCGAAGGCCGGCAGTTGGTTTGCCGTCCACCGATTGCTGTGGGGAGAGGAGCAGTACGGCATCAGCGTCGATGGTCGACAGAGAAGACTTCGTCAGTTGATATTTCATGGGGCTCCGAGCCGTAGTATAGATAATGGTCCATTGCAAGCTTTTGGAGTTGTTCGCGTCTCCGGTTTTCAGTAACATGGTTGGCATCATCCCGGCGGAAGCGGGGATCGTGTGGAATCAAGATGCGATGTGCGTCTGTTGGCCTCGTGTCACGGTGTTGACGACTATGGCGAAGAAAAAACGGATCGAAGAGGTCTTGCGTCGGGGGATGGCCTCGGTGGGGTATGTCGTGGAGAAGGCCATCGGGAAGGCACAGGAGGCCCGCAAGACGGTGGTCCCTTCGACCGGGGCGGTGCGCAAACATGCAGCGACAGGGGATGTTCTCGAAGTACGACTCGCGATGCCGAAAGTGAAGGATCTCCTCCAGACGTCCGTGGAGCGTTTGGTGCCGACGGTGTTTCCCGCATTGAGCGGCCGCCGGGCCCTGGAAATCGGCGAAGGCGCGGGGCGCTATGCCCCGAGTCTGAAAGACCACGGGGCGCAGCTCGTGGTGGCCACCGAGATCGGCGCCGGTGGGATCGAGAACACGCACGCGACAGAGAGCGTGAACCGGCTCTACCTCGTCCGGGCGGCCATTCATCGCCTCCCTTTTGCCGATAGTGTCTTCGATTTTGTCGTGGCCAATCTGGTGACGCCCTATCAGGGCAACTTTCTGCAGGCCTTGAAGGAGCTAAGCCGCGTCATGGCCCCAGGCGGGACGTTGCTCGTGACCGACTTTCACCCCTTCGGGGCCTATGCGCGGCGCGGCACGGCGCGCATCCGTCCGACGGAATCCTCCTTTCGCGGCATGGCCGACTACTACAAAGCCGCGCGGCTTGCGGGTCTTCGGGTGGCGGATTTGCGCGAGGGGTTCATCGATGAGACCGTGCGTGCCGTGTTCCAGACGCAGGAGGAAAAAGAGACCTATCGCGATTTTCGCGATACCCCGCTGATCCTCTGTCTCATTGCGCGCAAGGGCGTGAGCGAGGGAGGCGGGGTATGACGCGCCACACGCCCGATGCCCGGCTGGAAGCCTTACTCATCGATCTCCCCATCCCCGCGGCAGAACGGGGCGCGGCGTGTCATGTCCGTGAGGCCAACGGCTGGTGCCTCGTTGGCGGAGCCCTCCCCATCGCCGACGGCCGTCTCCACGCACGGGGCCGCTTGGGCGTGGAATTGCGCCTGGAGCAGGGGCAGGACGCCGCACGGGCCGCGCTGATCCAGGCCCTCGGCATGCTCAAGGCGCATTACGGCTCACTCAATGGTCTGCGTCAATGCGTCAAACTGGCCGGGTATATCGCGGCCGGGCCCGATTTTCGGGAACATGCCCGTGTCCTCGATCTCGCTGGGGATCTGCTGGTGGCCCTCTTCGGTCCCGCCGGTCGTCATACCCGCACTGCCGTCGGTGTTGCGTCATTGCCGGAAGGGGCTTGCGTCATGCTCGAGCTACTCTTTGTCGTCGGATGACGCCTCGGTTTCGCTCGTGCCGGCTTTTCCCGCCAACATATGTTCGATCTTGCGCAAGAAATGCCGCATGTGGAAGGGTTTGGCAATGTAATCATCGGCGCCGTGTTGCAGACCGTCGAGACGATCAGACTGGGCGTCTTTTGCCGAAAGAATCAGGACGCGAATATCTGCGCATTGGGGACGGCTTTTAATATAATTGCAGACCGCGATTCCCGACACTTTTGGCATCATGATGTCGAGAATGACCATATCGGGATGATGGTGATCGATCATGGCATAGGCATCGTCGGCGGAAAAGGCGCTCATGAGGTGATAGGTCGGCTCTTGCAGCATTTTGGCGAGCAGCCGGTGGATCTGGGGATCGTCATCAACGATCAGAATCTGGTGTGGTCTGGCTGCGCTCTTGCGGGTCATCATATGCGGGCCTTATCGGTCTCTCCTCCTCTCAAGTCCCCTGCAGGGGGTCAAGCGAAAATGCAGGTTGCATTCTCGGAAGGCATCCTTTATAACACGTCCACTTTTATTGGGGGGGGGCGAGACAACGAAATCGGAAGGAAGTCTCGGAACTTGACAGGCGAACGTGAGTACCCTACATCCCCCCGCCATGATGAGTGAAACCCTCGCGTTTCGACACCGAGGTTGTAGTACTGGTAAGACTTTGTCTGGTTGCGGACGGAAAACTGGTCGAGAAAGGGGGTGCGACTCTCCGCGAATGACCGCTCCGAACGTACGAATGTTTTCCTGGGGCCCGAGTGGGCTTCAGTGTGTAGGAACTAAAGGAGAGAACAATTATGCGTAAATTACTATCAACAATGATCGCCCTGGCGATCGCCGGGTTCTTCGGAACCGCGATGGCCGTAGATGGTGATTTTGAAATGAGTGGCCATGTCAACACCGGCATGGGGTATCAATACTGGGGCAAGAACGCTGATTCAGGGTTGATTGGCGCCAGTGGCTCATCGCACGGCACGCTGGGGGATTTCCCGGCCAACTCGTCCGGTGGAACCAAGTTGGCGCGTCAGCAGTCACTCATCGGTTTTGTCGATGAGGCGGAAATCGATGTCATGAAGTCGTTCGGCGAGAATGTCCGTGCCCGTGTCGACTTCGTCCCGGCTGCCGGGGCAGATTCAACCGGTTCCGGGGCTATCTGGACGGGGAATGGTGGGCTGGAGCAGGCCTATGCGACAGTCAACATCCCGGTCGGCAACGGGATGGAATTCCTCGTCGGTCGTTTCGACGTCCCGATCGGCTATGAATCGGTCGAGCGGAACGATAACACCCTCTTCTCGCACACCACGATCTATCGTGATCTGCGTCCGAAGACGGCGACAGGGCTTAAATTTTATTATCCCTTCAGCGACATGGTCGACTTGCACTTCTATGTCGTCAACAACCTGACAGACACCTTTGGCGGAACAGATTTTGCGTTGCCGTCCGGGGGATTCCGTCTCGGTTTTGGCTGGGGTGACATGGGCCGTCGCAGCACCTTTGGGGTGAGTGCGGCCGGTGGCATGGAGGCATTCCGGACCAGTGGAGCAGCAGGAAAGAATGGGAACCTAAGCTACATGGCCGACCTCGACTGGAATGTCTGGGTGAGTGAGTATTTTGCGGTCGGTGGTGAGGGCGTCTTCCGTTCCGATTCCGCCAATGCCGCAGCAACCGACGGACGCTACTTTGGTGGCACGTTGGCCCTGAACTACGTCTTCAGCGACGTGTGGGATGGAACGCTCCGGTACACCTTTGTGATGGACAAGGCAGGGATCAGTGGCACGACTGCGTGTCTCGGCTCCTGCTTGAGCGTCATTTCTGGTGGAAGCGCCGGCAAGACGACCGTCCATGAAGTGGCGTTGGGTGGGCAATATCATATCGCCGATGGCGCAAAGTTGCAGCTGGAGGCGCGGTATGACATGCTCAAGAACACCGCCTTGGCCGGCAGCAGCGGATCGGCCTACGGTGGTGCCTTGGCCTTCCTCTACACCTTCTAACGAACGGTGTTGTGGGATTGTGTGAAAACTCGGCTGGGGAAACCCAGCCGGGTTTTCTTTTGATTGCAACCCGGGGGCTTTATTCATGCATCGAATTGCATTTTGGTCTTGACCATTTTGCAATATACTGCATGATAGTTGTTATGAAACGCCTGCAAGAGCAAGATATTCAGGATGATTTAAACGAAAAAATGGTTTTTTTAAGTGGGCCACGCCAGGTTGGAAAAACAACGCTGGCACGGGCGTGTGCTGCGGCGTGGCCCAGCATGACCTATCTGAATTTCGATGCAGATCGTGATCGGCGCGTAATCCTCCAGGAGACCTGGGATCGTGAGAGTCCCTTGGTCATCTTTGACGAAGTACACAAACTGAAACAGTGGAAGCGAAAACTGAAGGGTATTTATGACACGGAGGGCATCCCCCCCCGTATCCTGGTGACCGGGAGTGCGCGACTCACTCTCTATCGCCGCGGCGGCGAATCACTAGCGGGTCGCTATCTCCTTCACCGTCTCTATCCATTTTCTGTGCGCGAATTGCGAGGGACAGCGCCACCAGCGGAACTTCTCGAAAATCTTTTGCGGTTTGGGGGATTCCCGGAACCATTTCTTGCCCAGTCTGAGAAAAGAGCCGCCCGCTGGCGCAAGCAGCACCTGGAACGGATTGTTCGTGAAGATGTGCAAGATCTTGAACCTGTGCGCGATATTCAGACGATGTTATTACTCATTGATCTCCTGCGAGCGCGCGTCGGCTCACCGATATCGATGGCTTCGCTGGCTCGGGATCTGGAACTCTCGCCCCACACGGTCAAGAAGTGGATTCACACACTGGAACATATGTTTGTCTGCTTTGTTGTCACTCCATATCATCGCAATATTGCACGGGCTATCTTGAAAGAACCAAAAATTTATTTTTTTGATACCGGTGCCGTGCTTGGCGACGATGGTGCGCGTCTTGAAAATACTGTGGCCGTCTCGCTCCTGAAACATCTCCATTATCTCGAGGATAGTGCCGGAAAGGATGTGCGCCTCTGTTACCTCAGGGACAAGGAAGGGCGGGAGGTCGATTTTATGACCATGGTCGACCGCCGGATCGAATCGCTTGTCGAGGTGAAAACGGGCGATACGCGGTGTGCCAAATCATTAAAATATTATCATGAGCGACTCCAGCCGCGGCAGAGCATTCAGCTCGTACGGAAGTTATCGAGGACACTCTCCGAGCAGGGGATTGCCATTCGTCCAGCGGCGGACTGGCTCGACACCCTCTCCATATAGTGCATGGGCATCTGCTGTTGTAGCGGATGTTCCCCCAAAATAAGACGCCATAATTGAGATCAAAGGCAATACCGGCAATCATTAGCCGGTTTTTTCCGCCATGCGCTCTCTTCTTGTCGCAGCAGAGGTCCGGTGATAGAGAAGTCCCATGCAGTCGATCTGGATCACACTGGGACCGATCCTGGTGATCAACGTTCTCTTTTTGGTGACGCTCTTGATTTATCTCGCGCGGCGGGAAAAACTCCCCCCCATTCCGGACCTGGCCGGTCGGCACCAATCATGGATTCTGAGCCGGACCTTTCATGAATATTGGTACTGGGTCACCACGCCGCCGGCACGCCTCTTTGTCCAGTTGCGATTGAGCCCAAATGTACTCACCACCATCGGGACGCTGATCAATTGCGCAGCCGCAGGGTTTTTTGCCGTCGGCCAATTTGGCATCGGTGGTTGGACCATGATTCTGGGATCGACATTCGACATGTTCGATGGGCGCGTGGCGCGACTGACCGGACGGCTCTCCCGCTCCGGGGCCTATTTTGATTCGATCATGGATCGCTTCAGCGAGGGGATCGTCTTCCTCGGCCTTGCCTACTATTATCGCGAGAGCTGGCTCCTCCCCGTGGTGATCGTGGCGCTTCTTGGTTCCCTCATGGTCAGTTACGCGCGGGCGCGCGGCGAAGGGGTCGGGGTGGTCTGCAAGAAGGGGCCCATGCAGCGACCAGAGCGGATCGCCTATCTGGGCGTGGCGAGTGTCTTTCAGCCGATCGCACACGCCGTGGCCGGGATGTGGTTCGACAATCCGCCGGCAATCCTCGTGATGGGCGCACTCCTCATTATTGCCCTCTTCACCCTCTACACGGCCTTCTATCGGACGATTTACATCATGAACGCCCTCGATACCGCGGACCGCGCGCGCGATGCCGACGAGACGATTCCGCAACTCATTTCAAAACTTTCGACCAAATCGGGTCGGGAAGACCTCCTGACCCGGGCGCGCTACGGCTATCCGCGCGGTCAGGCCCGGTCGTCCACGGTGATCGTGTTTGTGCTGAGCGGCGCGCAGTCTCCTATCATGCAGGACCTCTTGCAACGGGGTGACCTTCCGCACGTGGCGCGCTATCTGATAGAGCGGGGTGGGTATCAGGACGCGGTCTCGGTCTTTCCCTCCACCACCGGTATTGCGGCACTCCCCCTCGTCACGGGGTGTTTTCCCGGCACGTGCAATATTCCCGGTATGCGCTGGTTTGATCGGACGGTGCCGCCGCATCGGCGTTTTACCCTGAAGCGGTTTCGCGATTATTCTGCCGGGCTTGGATCCTATGCGATCGACTTTGATCTCTCCAAAGAGGTGGAGACGATTTTTGAATACTCCCGCCAGGCGGTCAATTTGTTGGGCGTGGTGAATCGCGGATCTGGTTTTCGGCGGGATCCGGCCTTTCTCTATCCGCCGCGCATCATCGGCGGGAAAGAGCCCGAAGCATTACGCGCGATGGAGCGGACCGTATTCGAATGGTTTGCGCACAATCTGCGTCGGCAGCCCGATTTCATCTACTATTATTTTCCGACCATTGGCCCTCTGGTGCGCACCTTTGGGAGTGGGCATCCCTCGGTGCGGGAGGCCTACCGGCGGTTTGATACCTATCTCGATGACGTCGTGACCTTGTTGAAAAATTATGGGCTCTTTGAACATACCGCCATGGTCCTCTCCGGCGACCATGGTTTTAGCGAGGCCCGGCATGCCTTCGACCTGGACACTTTTTTGGAGAAGCAATTCCCCCTGATGGTCCATGCTGCGTCACCGTCCTATCGCCGGTGGCTTGAGGCTGAGGCGATCAATCTCATGACCGGGAACGGCATGTCGCATCTCTATCTCCGCTCGAAACGTTCCTGGGAGCGACGACAGACGATGGCGGAGATCGAGGCAACACCGCTCATTGAGCGTCTGCTCGAAACGCCGGCGGTGGATCTGGTCATGGGGCGGAGCGAGTCCGGTGGTGTGGTCGTGCGGAGTCGTCGGGGGCGTGCCACGATCCTGGAACGTGAGGCCATTTTGTACGAGACCCATGGAGGAGATCCCTTCGGCTATGGCGTGCTCCCAACGCGACTGACATCGCGCGAGGTATTGGCCCAGACGATCCAGTCTCGCTATCCCGACGGGCCTGTGCAGGTCGTGCAGCTCTTTCGTTCGCCGCGGGCCGGAGATCTTGTGTTGAGTGCTGCCGACGGATATTGTTTTGGTCCCCAGACCACGCCACTGAGTGAGGGACGGCTGTGTCACGAAACGCTGATGGTGCCGTGTGCGATGAGCATCCCATCTTGTCACGACGGGCCCTTGCGGACCGCGGATCTTTTTCCCCTGGTCTTGCACGAGGCCGGACTCCAGCCGCGTCACACAATCGATGGCAAAGTGTCCAATTATTAGCAGGTTGCCAAAAAAACTCTGTTCATCAAAACACGTGGCCGAAGGTGAAATGGATCCGGCCGCGTCCTTCGCCGGGACGGGGATCGAGCTTGATGCTATAATCCGCGCGGATCGGACCGACCGGAGTGATGTAGCGCACGCCAACTCCCGCAGACTCGCGGATTGCCTCGCTGGTGATGCTCGCAAAGGCGTTGGTAAGACTCCCGGCATCGAAAAATCCGACCAGCTGCAGCGTCCCCCCCAGTGTCGCGGAGAGCTCCGCGTTATAAATCCAGCGGATCGTATTACCGACCGGAGCGCCGTTGGCGTCGACCTCGCCAATGCCATCTTCGACAAAGCCGCGGATCGTGTCGTCACCGCCCAGGAAAAACCGGTTCTGAATCGGTACCGACACAGAGCCGATCGGAATAATGCCGCCAAGCCGACCATACTGACTGAAGACAACATGATGGCCGAGATGGAGATAGTGACTCGCGCCTCCCTGCAATGTGATGAAATGGTCGTGTTCCCCGGCCAGTTCATTCACGAGATCTGACTGGCCGAAGAGATACACCCCGCGGGTGGGATTCGCGTAACTGTCACGGGTGTCAAAGGCCGCACCGAACGAGAGTTCGGAGAGGGTGGTATCGCGACGGCTCAATGTGCTCGTGGCCCCCCCGAGGATGCGATTTTTGGCCAGTTGATAGCGCAGATTGAAGCTCGTGCGGTGATATTGACGATACAGCCCGAGCGCGCCGCCCAGTTGCACGAGATCGAAGGCCCGGTCTTTGTTGCGGTCGGCAAACAACTGTGACGTAAAGAGGAGATCGGTGGTCGCAAAATTGGGATCGTACCAGGCAATCTCTCCGCGCGCCCGTTCCTGGCCACCGATCAGCGACAACTGCATCCGTTTTGCCCAGCCAAAGGCGTTGATGTTCGTGAAATGAAGCTCGCCCGTGACGCGATCGTCGGTGGAATATCCGAGGTCGATATCGACAAGAAACGGGCGCTCCTCCTCGACATGCACCGCCAGATGCACCACCTTTTTCTGTTCCGCGAGTCCGATACGCTCGATGGAGACATTACGGAAGGCGCCGAGGCGCCGCAGTTGCACGAGACTCTCCAGGATTTTGCGATCGCTGTAAGGGGCACCGGTCTTGACGCGCATCGCCCGCCGAATCGCTTTCTGACTCGTGATGAAATCCCCGGAGATGATCATCTGGCCGATCGTAACCGGCGGGCCCTCATCGATCGAATATGTAATGTCGACACGATGCGCCGCCGCATGACGATCGATTTTCTGCGTGACCGTGGCGTACGGAAAACCGTGATCGTTGAAATAGAGGAGAATCTGCTGGCGATCGTGCTCCAACTCCGAGAGGTTGGCGGGCTCCTCCGGGCGGAGTTGCAGGTCCTGCGTGAGGTCGTCATGGAGGCTGTGCATGTTGCCCAGAAAGACAATCTTGCCGACCCGATATTCGCGGCCTTCCTCCACCGGGAGCGTGATGTCGAAAAAACGTCCCTCGCGGCTTGTGGCGATGTCCGCGCTGCCAATGTCCACGTCGAGAAAACCCTCGCGTGCGTAATAGTCCTCGAGCACGGCCAGATCTTCCGCGAGCGTTTCGGGATTGAGAGACCCGCGACTGGTGAGCGACAGCGGTCGCGTCAGGATCTGTTTGCGCAGCGTCGCATCCCCCCGCTCAGCATTGCCGACAAAATCGAATCCCCAGATGTGCCGCTGCGGGCCCTCGACAATATGAAACGTGACCGTTTGTTCCGGTAATTGTGGGCGATCCCGTTCAAAACTGATCTCGGTGGATACGAACCCCCGCCGCATATAATACGCTCGCAGCGCTTCTGCCGTGTTTTCGACCTCGTAGCGGTCATAACGCCCCTCACGAAAAAACGTGACCTGTCGCTTGAGGTCGGCATCGGCAATGGAGGCGTTGCCGACAAAGCGGACGGTAACGTGCGGACCGACGTGGGCCTGCAAGGCGAGATCCATCCGTCTGGTTTGGGGGTTTTGTGCCGTGGTGACCAGACGGATCCTGGCCTTCGGATAGCCATGCCGGTGATAATAGCGTTCGAGTTCGTCCATGCCGCGGCGCAGCGACCGCGGGGAGTAGAATCCCCAGAGGGGAAAGGCCGTGCGAATGCGACCGATGGGGAGCATGGCCCGATCGTCCACCGCGATGGCGCCCCACCGCAGACTCCGGCCGCGATGAATGGTGTAGTCGATGGCCATCTCTTTCCGGTAATCACGCCAGGTACTACGGACCCCGACCATGGTGTCGAAATATCCCAGACGCTGATAAAAGGCCTGAATCCGGTCCGCCTGGGCCTCGACGAGGGTTTGGTTGAAGAGGTCGCCAGGTCGGACTTCCAACTGGCGACGGACGCGGCGCTCCAAGAGGGGATAATTTCCGTGGATATTGATCTCGCCGATGAGGCGCGCGGGCGTAAAAAGAAAGTGGATCTCATAATTGCCATTCCGTCGCGTGATGCGATGATCGACCGAGGAAAATCGGCCCCACTCTTTCAGGAGCGCCACCGATTTATTGATCTCCTCCTCCCGAAAGCGGTCTCCCTGCTGAAAGGTCAACACGCCAAGCACGGCATCCTCTGCGACGCCATCCAGTCCATGCAAGACAACCGACTGCACGATGCCCGAACGGCCATTCGCCACGTTCCGTCCGTTCGGGAGATCCATACCCCTTACAATCGGGCTGCAGAGGAGGAAGAGAAAGACGCCGATGGTGAAGCGCTGTTGCATCATTAACGCTCACGAAATCGCAATGACACATTGAATTGCGTGCGATTGCGGGTTGACTGCCGTCCCTTTAACAACAGAAAGTCGGTAATCTGATACGCGGCCTCCACGCTCTGTTCTGACGTGCTTTCGCCGACCGAGGTGACAAAGTTGACTTCCAGTCGATCGCTGATCTGTTTGCCAAGATAGAGTTGGGAAAAGTTGGCACTGCTGGTGACCGACTCCACCCGGACAACGTCGAGTCCCGTGATCTTGGAGATGGGGCGCTCCAGGACGCGACCGACTTGTTCGAGAAAAATTCCCGGACCGAGCTTCGATCCAAACTGCGAGATGCGCAGCTGGTCGCAGGTACTGCCATACGCGATGAGGCAGAGGACATTCTTGCGGTCTTCCCCCGGGACGGCGGAGAGGTCGACGCGCAGATTGTTCACGGGACCGCGCAGCGTGACCTGCACAAGGTGCGTCCCGATGACCTGCTCGCCGGTAAACCGGATGAACGGGTCGAAAAACGGGGGATGAAATTCCATGCTCCCGTTGACGACCTCGAATTCGATCCCGAGATAATGCAGGATTCCTTCCGTGGCCTCGATGGCGCCCCGAATCTGCGGATTGGCAAGATGGCCGCCAATGGTGATCGTCGGACGGAGAGCGACCTCGGCGACGTTGTTGTTGATCAGAAGCTCGCCCCGGCTGGTGACCGCCAGATCGAGGAGGAATTGATCATATCCTGCGCGCGCCTTGCGGAAGATCTCCCGTTTCACCGCGGCTTCCCGGCGTGCGACATGTTCCAGGAGGCGAAATTCCTTGGTGTAGAGGCCTTCAATGAGATGGATATCGCCCCGCAATGTCGTTTTTCCACCACCGGCGCGCGCGATTTCGACATCGGCATCGAACTCGACGCGGAAGAACCCGTCGTCAAAGGCGAGTTGCAGCGACTTCCCCTGGAGTTCGAGTGCCATGTTCGGTAATGAGGGGCCCGCCTGCTCGACCCACCCCGTCAGGTGAAAGGGGCCGTCGCCCATGAGGCCGGTGACCTGATCGAGTGAAATCCGTGAGCCGTGGAATATCAGGGTGCCACGCAGCGCACTCCATTCATGGTCGTCGTCGCGCAGGATGAGGGCGTTCTGCTCAAGATGCACGGTGCCAAAGAGTTGCGGCCGGTTGAGTGCGCCACGGATCCGCAGGTCGACGGCCAGTGGCCCTTGTGCCTCCCGAATGACGCCCGGAAGAAACTCGAGCCACTGGCTCTCTGCCATGCCACCCACTGTGAGATCCCAGGCGCCACTGCGACCACTCCCGCGAATCAGCAGTGGGGAGCGCTCTCCCGGCGCCTGATAGGCAATGCGATGCACGGTCCACTGCCGTGAGCCACTCGCGTAGGCAAAATCGAGCGACAAGGCGGAGAGCGGCGATCCCTGGAGATGAAAGCCGCGATCGAGTGTCATGGCCAGCGGGGCCTCCCATTGAATGGGGGGGACGTTGGGAATCTTGATCTCCGTGGCATGGAACGTGAGCACCTTGGGGCGCAGATCAAAGGTCGAGGTGATTTGCTCGAAGGGGATGGCATCGAGCGCGCCCTCTTTTAACGTGACCGACGCCGTCCCTGCATACTGGTTCGACGCCCCGCGCAGATGGAATTCGCCGGAGCCCATCCCGCGGAGGCCGATCAGCGGAAATGCGGGATCGAGCCGGTGATTGTTGATGACCGCATCGAGCGCAATTGTCGATGTCCGCCAACCACTCTCCTGGCGCGCGCCGTAGTGTGTCGTCATGTCGAGCTGTCCAGTGCTGTGACCGTCCTGCAACAATTCACCATGGAGCGTCAGTTGCGGATAGGTGAGATGCATCTGAAAGCGCAGGTCCTCGACGGCAATGCCTTGGTACGTCCCATTCCGGACATGATTTGCCTCGAGATCAAACGTGAAATCGCGCTGCCATCCGGCAAAGTGGCCATGACAGTCCGCGATCCCTTCAACGGGGTGAAAATCCTCCCGGCGAAAACGTCCCAAGACTCCGGCAATGGGGATATCGCTTCCGCTGAAGACAATGTCGATCGACCGCTGCGGCAGGTCGATCGATCCCGACACTGTCACCGCCCCATCGGCAACGGCCAGTGTGCCCCTGGCAAGGGTATACCGCCCCTCCTTCCAGGTGCCGTCCGCCGTGAGGTGGGCGGGGAGGCTGGTTCCCGCCACCGAGGCATCGGGGGTGTGTGTAATGTCCACCGCAAGCTCGCCGGTGATCTTTTCTGGTGTGCCGAGCGTCCCCTGCCAATCAATGGTTCCCTGCACCGTCCCCGCGGTTGTGAAGAAGCTCGTCTCCCGCAGCAGCTCGGGCACGGGGAGAGGGTCCGGCCAGGCGAGATGGATTGCGGATGCCCCGGTCCCCATTTCCACATGACCATTCCCCTGAAACGATTTTCCCTGGATGGTCGCCATCAGATTCTTTAACGTCAGACGGCGTCCCCGAAACTGTGCAATGGCCGTCACGGTGTCGATCTGCAGTCGTTGCCAGTCTCCCCCGGCGATCGAGAGCGATCCACGCAGATCGTTGATAAAGGGAGCGGTGGCGATCCACCTCCGAACGTTTGTGGCGCCCAGGAGGGTAAGGTGCTCCATGGTTGCCATGGTTTTGCCATTGCGCATCAATTGTGGTTGGCTCACGTCAATGTTGAGACGGACATCCTGGAGGATCTTCGGTTGAAAGTGGAGGCTGAGACGATGGGCGGTCAGCGTCTGCTGTCCGGGGAGCTGGACGGCCACCCCATCAATCAGGCCGTCTTCCACCGTGACATTGCGCAGCAGGAGGATATGGCGCAATTTGAGGGACCGCTGCGGCTCTGCCGGCGAGGCGGCCCGCTCAATGCGTGCCACAAGCCCCGTGATGCGCAGCGTCCGCATGCGGAGAGCGCCCCGGAGCGCGGCCCACGGACTGTAGCGCATCTCGAGATGGTCCGCATGCACGGCATGTTCATTGGTCCGGTGCCGGATGTTGATATTCTCGAAACGGATGTGCGATTGCAGGGGCCGCCACTCCATGGCATCGATGGTGATCGTCCAGGTGGTATGGGCACTGATCCAGCGGAGCACGGCGTGTTGGGTCGCAGGCACATTGGCCCAGCGAAAGAGGCCGGCAATCGCAAGGACGAAGAGGGCCGAGAGGATCAGCAGCCACGATCGGACCAGCAATCGTGCCCGTTGCTCCCGCTCGTGTCTCATCCGTGGTGACATGACGATGGTTTCCGCAATCGTGCCAATAGTTGACCGTGCAATCCCCCAAAATCACCGTTGCTCATGACCACGATGACGTCGCCGGACCGGACATGGGCAAGGAGATCGTCGCAAATGGCCGCCGGTGTATCATGGACCGCCGCCGCAGTCCCCTCCCGCTGCAGATCCCCGATCAGCTGCGGGAGATGGAGCTGCTCCGATGGCGGGATGCGATCGGCCTTGAACACCGGTGCGAACACGACGCGTGTCGCGTCACGAAATGCGGTACGATACTCCGCACGAAAAATCTCCCGTCCGCTGGTATTCGAACGCGGCTCAAAGGCCACGAGAAGTCGCTGCCCGGGAAATTTATGCCGGAGGGCCGCCAGTGTCTCCCGAATCGCGGTGGGATGATGCGCAAAATCGTCGATGACGGTCACGCCACCAATCTCGCCGAGGATCTCCTGTCGCCGACGGACGCCGGCAAAGGCCGCAAGGCCGTGCATCATGGCGGCTGGCGACAGGCCGAGCGCCTCGAGCAGCGTGATGACGCCGATGGTGTTTTGCAGATTATGGTGACCCGCCAGCGGTGAGTGATACGATGTGCCATGCCACGTGAATGTCGTCCCCATTGCCCCGATCACAATCTGCGTGGCATCGCTGAGCCGAAAGGGGATGCACGGACAGCGGGCCTCCGCCATGAGTGACTCGACGTGCGCAGAGTCTGCGGCAGCAATGAGCAACGCGTCTGTGGGGAGTTGCCGGATGAGCGTCCGAAAGGCACTCAAGACCGCGTCAAGATCGGCATAAATATCGGCGTGATCGAATTCGACGGGACCGAGAATCACCGCCCGTGCGGGATAGTGCAAAAACTTCGGTGTCTTTTCAAAAAACGCCGTATCATATTCGTCTCCCTCAATGACAAATTCCCTCCCGCGCCCGAGTTGAAAATTTCGCCCAAAATTCTTCGGGATGCCCCCGATCAAAAAACTCGGCGAACGGCCGGCCGACTCGAGGATCCAGGCCAGGAGGCTGCTCGTGGTGGTTTTGCCGTGCGTGCCAACCGCCATGATCGGAAAGCGGTCGTGGCAGAGATACTCAGCGACCGCGTGGGGCATCGAACGATACGGGATGCCGCCATCGATTGCAGCCCGTGCCTCGGGATTGGCTGCGGTGCAGACGTTGCCGATGATGACCAGATCAGGACGCGGGGCGAGATGGGCCGCGTCAAAACCTTCGAGGATCGGGATCGCCATCTCGGCCAGCATGGTGCTCATCGGCGGATAACACTTGGCATCTGAACCTGTGACGCGAAAGCCGGCGGACTGAAACAACCCAGCAACCGATGCCATCCCGCTCCCGCAGATCCCAATAAAATGGACATGTTGAGTCATCCTGCAGGTGGCTATCGCAAAAAAACTGGCGCGTCATCTGCAATTTGTCGTGCTCAAACGAAGTCTCCACCCAGGGTGCACGGCGTGAGCCCGTGGAGCCCCACGTGACTATCATGCATGAGATAGTTGACGGATCGGGG
The DNA here is from genome assembly GCA_016183065.1 of Deltaproteobacteria bacterium. Lineage (GTDB taxonomy): Bacteria > UBA10199 > UBA10199 > JACPFF01 > JACPFF01. Next base: position 21,141 of record JACPFF010000019.1, read on the forward strand.
GCGGCTATTTCAAAAATTTGATCCAGTAATCCGCGACACGCGGATCTGAAAACCAGGGGTCCTGACGATGCAACGACTCTGCATGCGTGTATGCGTATTCGGTCAAAAACCGCGAAACAATTTTTGGGGCACAGCATCACAGATACTGTAGACCGTACGACGGTGGTGTTACTTTTTTGTCGAGTGTATTTGAACCGACTCTAATATCTCCACATCTTCCAGATCCCCTTTGCGGCCGGCGGCTTTTTTTGTCCGGACTAGATCGGCACGTGAGAGGGCAGGGATATGTGTCTCATCGACCTCGAAGAACGCTCTGTTCCTATACGCCTCTTCAAAAGTGATTCCCTTGACACGGGTCAATACGTCAAGCCGTACGACATCTTTCATGATCGTGACTTCTGTACGACACAGCTTCTGTGGTGTTGTCAGAGCTGCTGTTCCAAATCCGATGGCCTTGAGCGCCATTAAACACTTGGCAGCGTTTTTTTTACTCGCCTCAATGAATATGTCGATATCCTTTGTGCCGCGTGGGACACCATACGCAATGGCCGCTACGCCACCGATAAGGAGATACTCAACCCCGTGGTCGTTCAAGGATTTGAACAGTTGTAAATGTGGACCGATCATCGTCTGGTGGCTCTGTCTGGCGCAATTTGTCTGTAAAGGCAAGCCATTCTAAGGCATCACGCATGCGCTCATTTGGGGTTTTTGTGAGAAACCATTGGAGCTTTGCCTCCAACGATTCTTCAGCAAACCCTTCTGCGATCCCGATCTCCATGACGATATTTATGATAGCACGATCGGCGGCCGATGCCCACCATGATCGAGCAGGAAAATATCGCCCGATTCCACCGTGCGCAGGGCATTCCCGACAAGTCATGGCGTTGGCGACAGACCTTGCGTGTCCGTTGGCTGCAATACGTCTGTTGGATCCGGGAGCGCCATGAAGTCTCGCGGGGGATCTGTCCAGAAATCTGCTTTATTGGGCACCATATGCTTTGCGGCATTGCACAGATCGGGTTTGTCGTCGGGACTATCCGGCATTGTCAGAGGCCCAAGATTATCGACCTTTGGTACACAACCGCCCCCACATTTGCTCCCCGGGGACATTTTTGCACCATCAGTTATACCGGGTGTACTATTCCCTCCACTAGCAGAAGGGGTGGGGATCTTGTCATCACCGTCACTACCCGTTGCTGGAATGGTACACGGGTCGGCCCCACCGATACACAACCCAAAGCTGACGGCAGCATTGCCGCAGGGATGGTTCCCCCCCTCTCCCTCCGGATCAAATTTGCCTCCTCCTCCACTAGGGCCACCTGTTTTCTCTTTCGGGGATTTCTCCACTTTGGCTTTTAACTCGCCACCCGACTTTTTCGCTTCTTTCTCCGCTGCCTTCTTCGCTTCCTCAAAAGCAGCCTGATTTTCTCCCTTGGTTACTTTCACTGTTGTTGAACCGGGTGTGCCGTTCTTGGTCGTAAGGACCTTCCCCTTCAATCCGAGCTCCCCATTTATTATCGTTTTTCCTTTTGGAAGAAACTCGACGGAGCTTTCCCCCTTCCCTGTGGAGGCATGCCCAGAGTTTGTGTTTTTCACAGTGACTTTCCAGCCATATTTTTCATACAGAAACGATTTCCGCGCGGACTCGTCGTCACTAATCCAACCACCCCAGTCTTCCAAGGCGAGGCAATTGCCCTCCACCTTCTCTTTCTTTGGTGGGATTCTTCCGCCGTGCGTTGGTACGTCTCCCCCACACCCCCCCCATTCACAGGCAGGTGTGATGCCAATCTGGCCGCCTGTTGGGCCTCCGCCCGGTGTTGGCACTGGGGGTTCCACGGCGTTCTGCATTGATTTCCAACAGTCCATAAAATCTGAGCTCGGCTTGCCGGCGCCGAGTCCCGCTGGGCTGCCGTTGCCTTCTCCTGGCCCCTCTGCATTCCCGTCGTTGTTGGCATTGCGCATAAACTCATCGATGCGTTTGAGCAGTTTTGAATCTTGATGCGCCAGGAGGCGTTTTTGCAATTCGGCCGGATGCATTGGATGCACAGAGTTCTGGAGCGTATCGAGCCCGATCCCTGTCATCCCGGCTTTTAATACATCTTCCGTGATCAACACCAGATAGGTTGTCGTGTGCAACGTCTCTGTGTCCTTTGAGCCGTAGACTTCCCCCAGAATGCCCTCAATCGCTTCATGGTCTATGACTTGCTGTCGTGAGAGATCGCGAATCCGCTGTTGGATTGCCTTTGCATTCTCTTCACCGTATTGCAGACGGAGATCTGCGTGGAGGATATTGCTGCGAGCCAGCGCAGTGACCCACTCTGATTCTGTTGCACCAAGTTGCTCCGCTTGTAGTAACATGGTTGTATAGACGTTGACAGCAAATGCCCTGCTGGTCAACCCGACAGGGCCTGTGAGAAGAACGAGAAGCACGAAAAGGAAACGGACAATTGGTTGCCGCATATACCCTCCTCCTTAAGAAGATACCACCCACTATTCTCGCAAAAGCAAGGGCGTCTTGTCCAGGGGTTTATTGCACTAACCCCATATAGACCCCGTTTCTCTAAATCGGGAGGCTACTCGCTATCGAATGTTGCATGGATGCTCTCATAGATCTTCGGGGGGACCTGATATCTCAGTTGTGCCTGAAAATAATCGACCAGGGGATTACGCTGTTCTGGAGGTGGGGATGGCGGTGACTTGGTGGAGGCAACACGGTCACGAGGCCGTGGCGCCAGTGCAGGATGGCCCACACAGGGCACTGTTCGCTCTTCGCGTTGTGCCAGCTCAGGTGATGGTGGAATGTGCCAGAGGTGTAAGATGACTGCGCCATTCGACAAGCGCCGTTCAGTCAGGGCCGACACGAAATACTGCGCACTCGTCAGTTGTCGCACAGCCAATGCCTCCGGGTCTTCGGGATGTTGATCTATCATCGTCTGGACGAGGCCATCAAAGGCCTGTGTCGACAGCGCGGATTCCATGGTTTCTAGCGATGCCCACTCCCAGAGCGCTTTGACATGTGTCGAAATGGCCCCGACTTCGTGACTGAGCTGTTCGAAAGACTCCTTTGTGCCACAGGATGTCCAAAATCGTTTCTGGAGGTGTGCAATGCCGGCGGCCACGCTGTAGGGGTTCCGTATCCCTTCCATGACGAACCAGCGACGCACATCGTTCGAGATAACCCCTCGATCGAGATCTGCATTGGCCGCAGCGGCGATTGTCTCCACTGTGCGCATTCCGTCAACGGAGCCAGCTTCATCCGGCCGCCGATTGTCTTGCACAGACTGTGCAACGGGTAAGGGGAGCACATCTGTTCGTATGTCGACCATAGGCTCAACGCGTCCCTTCGTTGCCGATGAATCCTTCCAAATGATTATCGGTGATTCAAGGACAATGTTGCGTGCCCCACCAACCACTTCCCCACCAGCCGCGCAGCGGCGTTGTGGGGGCAACGCAGGTCTTTTCATCGATGAACGATTGAAGGGTGGTCGCCCTTATGATAGGTCGACCGTGTGACCGACATCCTCTGGCGGCCGACGCCGGCAATGATTGCGCAGGCCAATATCACCCGGTTCATGCGTGTGCAGGGCATTCCCGATTATGCTACGCTCCTGCGGCGATCGGTCGAGGAGATTCGCTGGTTTTGGGATGCGGCACTCCGTGATCTTGGTGTCGAGTGGTATACTCCCTACACGCAGGTTCTCGATGATTCCGGTGGGTTTCCATGGGTCCGCTGGTTTGTCGGTGGCAAGATCAATATCGTCCACAACTGTCTTGATCGACACATCGCGGCGGGTCGTGGAGCTGTGCCGGCGTTGCTTTGGACCGGCGACACTGGGGACGATCGGATGTTGACCTATCGGCAGCTTTCGGAGGCCGTCTGCCGCTTGGCCAATGGACTCCGTTCGCTTGAAGTGGGTGTGGGCGATGCCGTCGGACTCTTCATGCCGATGATTCCCGAAGTCGTGGTTGCCATGCTGGCGTGCCAAAAGATCGGGGCGATCCCGATTCCGATCTTCTCTGGATATGGCGCGGACGCCGTGGCAGTCCGTTTGCAAGATGCCTGTGTCACAGTCGTGCTCACCGCCGACGGCGGGACGCGAAAGGGGAAGCTGACTCCGATCAAGGCGACGATCGACCAGATTGCGGCGCGAGTTCCTTCCCTGCGCCACGTGGTCGTGCTCCAACGCGGGTTGGGCGACGTGACATGGCATGCAGAACGCGATCGGTGGTGGCACGAGCTTGTGGCCGATCAACCGTCGACGTGCGAGACCGTGGTGCTGCCAGCCGAAGCAACGTCGCTCATCATCTACACCTCGGGAACAACAGGTCGCCCGAAAGGGTGCGTCCACACGCACGCCGGGGCACTGGCGCAGATGGCCAAGGAGCTTGGCTACAATTTCGATGTGAAACCGGGCGACCGATTTTTCTGGATGACCGATATCGGCTGGATGATGGGCCCGTGGGAAATTATCGGTGGGCTGCATCATGGCGCGACATTGGTGCTGTGTGAAGGCGTTCCCAATTGGCCGCAACCGGATCGGCTCTGGCGCGTGTGCGAGCGTTTTCGTGCCACGCATCTCGGGATTTCGCCGACGGCGATCCGCGTGCTCATGCAGGCGGAAGGACACTGGGTCGATGCATGCGACCTCTCGCACCTGCGCATCCTCGGCTCCACTGGCGAACCATGGGATCCGGAATCGTATCGGTGGTTTTTTGAGAAGGTCGGTGGGCAGCGGTGTCCGGTGATCAACATTTCCGGTGGCACCGAGATTGTCGGATGTCATTTGGCACCGCTGCCGATCCATCCATTGAAGGCGTGTACGTTGCAAGGGCCGGGATTGGGCATGGACGTCGATGTCTTCAATGAAGCAGGACAATCGGTGCGCGGCGAAATCGGCTATCTGGTGTGCAAGCAACCGGCACCGTCGATGACCAAAGGGTTTTTGAACGATCGCGAGCGATATCTCGAGACCTATTTTGGCAAGTGGCCCGGTGTCTGGAACCACGGCGATTGGGCGATGGTTGACGACGAAGGCTATTGGTTTCTGCGTGGCCGCGCCGATGACACCATCAAGGTTGCGGGAAAGCGCGTGGGACCGGCCGAGATCGAGGCCGTGCTGATCGGACATCCGGACGTGGCCGAGGCCGCTGCGATTGGCGTCCCCGACGAGATCAAAGGGGAGGCTATCGTCTGTTTTGTCGTGCTCACCAATCACGCACAACAACATCCGGACAGAGGATTGCCGCGTCTCTTGCAATCGCTGGTCGCCAACGCGTTAGGCAAGTCGATGCAGCCCCAAGCGGTGCACGTCATCCCGGCTCTCCCCAAAACCCGTTCGGCGAAAATCGTCCGCGGGGCCATCAAACGCAAATGGCTCGGAGAGCCCCTTGGCGACCTCTCCACCATCGAAAACCCCCAGGTGCTGGATGGCATCAGGGGGGAGTGATGGTCCTTCTCCATTATCGCGTTTCGGCTTTTAAGTGACTCACAATCTCTTTGCGGAGCACATGAAAAAACTTTTGCAGCTCACTCGGCGCCACTGGATCAATCATCCGCGGTAAGACGGTGAACGTATCGACATCGGCGATGATTTTGGCCCATTGAAACAATTCCAATCCCGCATCTTTCTGCTGAGCGTGGCGGAACAACTCGAAGAAATCATACTCGTAGCGCGTGAGTAGTAATCGCAGATCCACGTAATCTTTGGCATCGAGCCGACCATATATCGCCGTGATCTTGTTCACAGCGATGTTCTTGGGATCATCCACCAAACAGATCCCGTGCAATTGTGGCGCACCCACTCGCATATCCACATCGCGCACAATATCGATTTGTAGCTCCCCATTGAGCCGATAGCGCCGATAGGTTGGGCTGCTGCGCTCTTTGACCACCGACAACTTGCCAGCGACCCAACAGTCTTCCACGACCCTTTCGATGGAAGCGATCTCGATCGAGTGGGTGAAAAAATCCAAATCATCGGAATAGCGATGATGCAGATAAAATCCGGCCAGTGCCGTTCCTCCAGTCAGATAGAAATACCGCTTCAAATCAGGCACTGCAAAGAACAGTTGCATTGCCAGTTTTTGCAAGTCGGTGAGCATCTCCATACGATTATCCTCGCCACTGTCGGATGGCATATGCCCAATGTTGCTTCGTCTTGATCGGCAGTCGCAGATGCGGCAGATCATACGCAATCTGTCCGCGCGACACATAGCGCCAGACTTCATCCCACTTGCCATGTTCAAGAATGCGCGCCACCAACCACAACCGCTGACGCTGTGGTCCATTCAAAATCGCATGAATATCGCCTTCGGCAAGATCGTAGTCCCACAGAAACGATGGTCGCTGCAGGGACGTCTGCAACCGTTGATTGGCCGTGATGTACTCCCACACCGCCGCACGGACCACAGTCGAGAACTGCTGAAGATACGGATGCTCGGAGATGAACGCCACAATTTTCGACTCTTCAGCCAGAGTAATCCGCACTGACTTTGTTATCATCTTATTATTCATGTAGTTAAGTGTATTATAAAATAATATGCATTGCAAACGAAAACCCCAATGTGCTGGAGGCCGTCAGGGGAGGGTGACGGTCCGGGGGAGTATTTGCGTTGAATCCTCGGCATGGCAATGTTACGGATATCGATCTGCGAGAGATCAAGCGCCAAAAAACGATGAAAAAACCGTAGGGAGGTCAATCATGAGTTTCCGCACAGCGAATCCCGTGGAGGCATATCGATATATCACCGAGCAGGAGGCGACCTATCTGGACGTGAGGACGCCAGAGGAGTTTGTTGCGGGTCATGCCAAGGGCGCGGTCAACATCCCCCTGCTGACCATGGGCCCCGATGGGCGCCAGCCCAATCCGCAGTTCCTCGAGCAGGTTCTGGCCGCGTTTCCGAAAGAGGCCAAGTTGGTGGTGGCCTGTGCTGCCGGCGGACGGTCGACCAAGGCCTGTGAAGTCTTGTCACGCCACGGCTATGCACATCTGCTCAACTGCGATGGCGGCTTCAAAGGCCGCTGCGATCCGTCCACGGGCGCCACGCTCGTGAAGGGTTGGGAGGCCGAAGGCTTGCCGGTGGAGTGAGCGCGTTTTGGCGGACCCTCATGAAAAAAAGCCCGTGCGAAGTGGATCACTCTTGCCGACATTCTACACGATGCTTCCATTATACGAGCACATTATTGATGATCGCATCGTGCAACTGCGGGCGAAAGGCTTGAATTTTCACATTATCCACACGGGGATGAATGCGGTTGGTGAGGAGGATGACCGACCAATCGGCGTCGAGATCGATCCAGAGGGAACAACCGGTGAATCCGAGATGACCGACGGTGTTGGGCGACGTATGATGTCCGGCCGCCGGGTGGTCGCCGCTCGGCGTGTCCCAGCCACAGACGTAATGGGCACCGGGGATGTTTTCGATGCGGCGGCGGTCGAAGAACGTGCGCACCGTGGTTGGATCGAGCCACGTACTGTCACCCTGCCATGCGGCGCGGATGGCGCGCACGAATCGGTCAAGATCAGTCGCATTACCAAACAAACCTGCGTGACCGGCCACACCACCCATGGCGTAACAGTTCTGGTCGTGCACGTGCCCTTGCACCATCTGCTTGCGCCACGGGCAGTCTTCCGTGGGGGCACAGTGCGTGGTATCCGCCGCGGTCGCTGTGTCACTAAGCGGTCGAAACGTCGTCGTCGCGGTCATCCCAAATGGTTCGGCAATCTCTGTGGCGAACTGTACATCCAACGGCCGGGCATCGATCGTCTCAAGAAGCATACCGAGGAGGATGAACCCCACATCGCTGTAGCGTCCCACGGTGCCCGGTACAGACTCCGGTGGTTCCATGAGTGCCGCACGCTCGATCGCACGCCGTCCTACAGCCGTGCCGACTTCATGCGGGGGGAGCGCTACGTAGAATGGCCGCCACGCCGGACATCCGGCGGTGTGCATCAGCAATTGGCGCACCGTGACGTCGGCGGAGGGAGAGCCGGCGGCCTGCGAACCCAAGAGACGTTGCAACGGCCATTCCAGATCAAGTCGTCCCGTCTGACAGAGTTGCATGCAGCGCGTAGCCGTGACCACGGATTTTGTCAGCGAGGCCAGATCAAAAATCGTCATGGCCGACGCAGCGCCGTAATGCTGGTGATGCACGCACACACCACCCCGCGCCACCAGGAGCTCTGCCGCGGGGAAGACGCCGTCGGCGAGGGCGCGATGCATCAATGAGGACACTCTCGATTTCACAGCACCATGCATATCGAACACCCTCGATTTGATCAATACAGAATGAGCCGTACCTGCACCAATCGCAACGTTGACTCCCACCAAGGGTCCTCCTATACTTGAGACATGAAGCAGATTGGCCGGAAAGATGTCAGAGGACGTCCTCTTCAAGATGCCACGATTTTGCAACGTACAATGAACCGTCTTCGGGGGGGTGCGTTGGTGCCCCGGGGCGTTTACCGTTTTGTCAGTCACAAGGATGCCGATCAATGGATGAGACAGACAATGGTGCGTACTCACGTGCGCCGGAGGTTGAAGACCTCGTAAAGTTGTGCGCGGCGCTGAATGCCGCGGACGTACGATACGTGCTTATTGGAGGATTTGCGGTCATTCTGCATGGCGCGGTGCGTGGTACAAAGGATATTGATTTGTTGGTCGATGCCTCCTCGGACAATGTCCACGCCATCAAACGGGCTATGAGTGCATTGCCTGATAATGCCGTTGCAGCGGTTGCGGATACCGATATTCAACACTATCAAGTTGTCCGGGTTGCCGATGAAATTGTTGTGGACCTTATGGCATGTGCATGTGGCATTGATTATGCCCAGGCATTAATGGATGGTATCGAAACTGTGACAATAGAAAATGTCTCGATACCGATCGCCAGTAAACCGTTGCTCATCAAAATGAAAAATACATTTCGCGACAGCGATAAAAGCGATGTATCGTGGCTCACCATGCTGCTCAAGGAAGAACAACACGGGGGAAAATAATTCGCATTACAACACCGCGCCTTCAACCAGTGTCACGGTGGGGGAGTCAGTGCGGACGTGCAACGTACGGCCCAATGGGAGTGTGTAGAATGGATCGGCGTGACCCACAGGGAGACCGGTCAGTACCGGGCCGGGGAAGTCGGCGAAAAAATCGGTGAGCATGGGCAAGAGCTCGTCACGCGCCGGATCATTGGCGGGTGGCGTGAGTGTGCCGAAGAGGACGCCGGCGACGGCGTCAAAGAGGCCACGCTGCTGCAGGTGCGTCAGCAATCGGTCAATCGCATAGACCGGTTCGGCAATGTCTTCCACGAAGAGGATATCCCCCGGCTGCACGGGCCATTCCGCGGCAGTGCCGATGGTCATGCTGAGGAGTGTGAGACAACCGCCTATCAACGGGCCTTCGGCAATCCCCGGACGGATGACCCGCAATGTCTGCGCGGGCACGACCCCGGGGGATTCCGGCGAGGCCAGGAGTTGCCGCAGCCATGCCAATGATTCCGGCGGTGCATCTGGGGCCAAGTGCCGTCGGACCGTGGGGCCGTAAAAAGTGGCCCATTGCTTGTGCCGCGCCAACCAGCCTTGCAAGACCGTAATGTCGCTGTATCCGACGAGTATCTTCGGTTCGTCCGGAATCCGTGCAGCATCGAGCCGCGGAATGATCCGCTGCGCGCCGTAGCCCCCGCGCGCGCAAAAAATGGCCCGTACCTCCGGATTGGTGAGCAGTGCCATGAGTTCGTCTGCGCGCCGCTGATCCGTGCCGGCCATGTAGCGGTGGCGCGCGCTAAGGTCATCACGATACGTGAAACGGAGACCGGCTTTCTCCAGGTGGGACAGCACGGGCTGCAACGCAGATATCTCGCATGCCCCGGATGGTGCGGCAATGCCGATCAGGTCGCCCTTGCCCAGTCGCGGCGGTTTGTGTAAAAAGCGCATCGCAACGCTCTATACCGAAGGGAGAGGTGATGCGCAAATTCATTGTCGGACTCGTGGGAATGACGGTGGTGCTTGGTATGGGCGTACATGCCGAGGCCTCCGTGGCCACCCAATTCGCCGCCGCCCTTGAAGCCGGCGATGCGGCGCAGGTCCGTGCGCTCCTGGCGCCGACGGTTCAGTACACGCGTCTCGAGTTGGTCGGTGCGGGGAAGCTTCATGAGACGCCACTTGCTACAAGCAAGGGGGACCTCCCCTTTCTCCATGATGTCGACGAGGTGACCGTTGAGCAGGAGGGGAGCGCGTCGATCCTCCGTGTCATTGTCAACGATGACTTTGTGGAAGAATGGGAAGTCTGGATCACGACGGCCGGGGGGAATATCAGCGCACTCACAGAGATCGCGATTGAGGGCTCCTATCCCGGCGCGCCCGATGGCTGCCCGGACACGAGCTTGCGCCGTCGCGAGGTGGCGACACTGCACGGACCGCTCGGGCCATATCCGCAGGTCCATCTGCGCGTCTGGAAGACCGCGCGTAATACCGATGCCTGGTCGTTCACGGAGAAAAAATCGTGCCAGCCCACCCCGGGACTGTTGCTGGAAGACCTGGAGGTGGTGGCTCATGATGGGACATCGATTGTGGCGTATGACCACGTCGGACGTCTTGATCGGACCATTGGTGGCGATGGGGAAGGGATTGCGCTCTTTCATCAACTCGATGGCGGCCCACTGACGGCCGGTGGTGTCCGGTTGTATTCTGTCGGTGGCGAGGGATATCTCTTTTTATCACGAACATGGTTTCGCCGAGATCTTTCGCAGCGCGATGCCACCTATCGCGTCACGCAATACGCCCTGAGGGGTCGGAGTCTGCAATCCGTGTGGGGCTTTGATTTTGGACAGACGCGTGGCACCGAGACACTGCTCTGGCACCTCGCGGCGCCGACCGTGGGCGCGATCAGTGCGCGCGTGATCCAGGGAAAGAGCGGATGTGCCTCGGGAGCGACGATGCAGCTCGTGGCCAGCGGTCGCGGCTTTAAGGTCGATCGTGCCGGGGTGCCCGGGGCCTGTTTTGCACCCCGATGGCCGGGTGGAGAAGGAAGCATGCTTGCGCGCGGCGACGTGGATCTCAAAAATATTGCGCAACGTGCGGTGGCACAGCACAAACGAAAAGAGAAAAAGGCCCCCGAGGTCGTACGCAGTTACGGTGATGATGACGACGAAGACGAAGAAGGGGGCATGGAAGCACCAGTCGAAGAATCCCTCGTGCATTGATTGGCACCAACGCAGATGGGCGGTTTTCAGAGGTTCCCATTATGATACCACAGCGTCCACGCGTTATTGATGGCATGGCCCAGCACGGGCCACGTGAGTGAGCCGCCGCGATAGCGCAGATATCCGAGATAGCCCCCCAAGAGCAGATAGAGGGGAAAGTAGTGCAGATTGCCGTGGGAGAGGGCGAACAGGGCCGCCGCGAGCATGAGACCGACGCGCGGACCGTACGCCCGCGCAAATATGGTCTGGCAGACGCCGCGAAAATAGACCTCTTCACATAGGGCGGGGATGAGCACGAGGAGGGAGACTTTGCCAAGGCCATCGCGCCATGTGTGGAGACGAATCAGCTCGGGGTACTGTTCTTCAAAGAGCGGGGGTGCGTGAAAGAGCGCTTTCGTCCACTCCACGCCGGTATGCGTGAGATAGGCAAAAAAGAGGGTCATGCCAATGACCACCCCTGCGGTGACGATGTGCGGGCGGTGCCATGGAAAGAGGAAATGGACGTGCGGTCGTTGCCACCAGAGAAAACAGGACACCGTGACACCAATGGCGACCAGTTGGCCGTACAATATCCCCTGCCAGATCCATCCGGCCGCGAAGAAATATGTCACGGGCCATTGCATGACGGTGACCATGCCAAAAAGGATGAAGGGATGATGCGGTGGCGGAAAGACGTGTGGAGATTTCAGCATGGGATCGGAGTCCCGAATTGAAATCCGCGTTCAGTCTGGATCACGGTCCCCGCGGCATGGTGTGGAGAGTGGGGAAAGGCGAGGATCCACTCGTCGCGCACCGCCTCTTGCAGGATCGTCTCCTTCTCCTCCACCGTGATCAGCGGGCGGATATCGTACGCCATGATCCATGGGAGTGGCACATGCACGGACGTGGGAAAGAGGTCTGCGGTGAAAAAAAGCGTGGTCTCCCCGTCCGTGATGAGCGGATGTTGCAGCGCGGTCGTATGTCCCTGCGTGAGGCGAAGTCCGATGCCCGGAAAGAGCTCCGTTGGTCCATCGAGCGTCGTGAGTTGACGGGCGGTCACGAGCGGTTCGAAATCGTGCGGACGAAAACTCCCCCGATCTTTGCGTGTGGGCTCTCCCGCCCACTCGAGATGGGCGCGTTGCACGTAATACGTGGCGTGCGGAAAGGTGGGGGACCATTGTCCGTTTCTCCCGGTGACGGCCCCGCCGGCGTGATCGAAATGGAGATGGGTCAGGATCACATCTGTGATCTGTTCCGGGGAAAGTCCGACGGTGTCGAGTGCTGAGGCCAGTGAGTACCGTGCGTGCGAGAGTCGGTAGATGTCGCGCTCCTTGCCACTCCAGTGGTCGCCCATGCCGGTATCAATCAGAATATGATGTGTGCGATGGTTAATGGTCCCCGTCAACAGCAGGAGCCGTGTCGTCATATCAATCCGGTTGCGCGCATCGACACCGATCTGTTTTTCCCACAGCGGTTTTGGGATGATTCCGAACATAGCGCCGCCATCGAGGGCAAATTCGCAGGTGGTGAGAAAATGGATCGTATACGGGCCGATCTGCATGCAGGCGTCGTAATGAATGCGTCCTGGTCTGTCAATTCAGGTCGGAGTCAACATCTCCCTGCACAAGACCCTTGGTGATTGGAAGTGCGTGGCAGAATCACGTCGGATAAATGGAAAAAATGGGTTAACAATAACCCTATTTCTATCAATTAGTTACAGTCAATGTTTCATGTGAATTTAAGAGATAGGCGCTATCCACTCATAGAATCAGCGGTTTTTTTACTGTCAACATTGGTGTCAAAAATGGCAAATCTCTTCATTTTTCAATAAATTAGACGGATATTTTCTTGACGCATTGCCGCAACTCCCGTATTTTGCCCATAAAGTGGCATAGAGTGTCATAAATTGTGTAACACATTGGAATAATTATGTTTCGTGGTCGTTTTGAACATGCCATCGACGTCAAATGTCGGCTCTCGATTCCAGCTTTATTCCGTGAGGTCTTGTCGACCCATTATGATGAACGGCTCGTCATCACCAATTTCAATGGTGCACTCTGGGCCTATCCCGTGGCGGAATGGGAGCGCTTTGAAGAGCGCGTCGCGGCCCTCCCCCAATTCAAAAAAGAGGTGATGGCCCTGCAACGCGTCTTCATCTCTGGCGCCACGGAATGCCCCATCGACAGTTCCGGTCGCATTTTACTCCCGCCAACATTGCGCGAGTACGCGGCCATCGAGCGCGATGTGATTGTGGTAGGGACGCTGCGCCGGATCGAGATTTGGGCAAGGGAGCGGTGGGAAAAAATCTTTGAAAACGCGCAATCGGCTCTGGAGGAGATGGGAGAGACGCTCGCGGATCTTGGGCTGTGACGTACCATGTCCCGGTGATGGTGCAAGAGATTGTGGAGTTGCTGGTGCGGAACAGAGAGGACAATCCGGTCTTTCTTGATCTGACGCTTGGTGGGGGCGGACACGCCGAGGCATTGTTGGCGGCGAGTGCGCCGACCGGCCGGGTCATCGGTCTTGATCGCGATGGAGAGGCAATGGCCTTCGCGTCAGCGCGCCTTGCGCGTTACGGGGACCGGTTTTATGCCGTGCGCGGCAATTTCTCGACCTGTGACGGTGTGGTGCCGTCCGATGGCGTCGACGGCATTGTCGCCGATCTCGGCGTGTCGAGCCGGCAGCTGGATGTCGCGGAACGGGGTTTCAGTTTTCAGGCCGACGGACCGCTCGATATGCGCATGGATCAAACCGGGAAAACAACGGCCATGTCACTGGTCAACGAGGCATCAGAGGCGGACTTGGTGCGCTGGTTTTTTGACTATGGCGAGGAACGGGCCGCGCGGCGTGTCGCGTGCGCAATATGTCGGGCCCGTCGTGAGCGACCGATCACGCGCACGTCGGAGCTGGCGGGCATTGTGCGGAAGGCGATTGCGTCTGCGCAGCGTGGGTCGCGGGGTCGCTCACGCCTCGATCCCGCAACGCGGGTGTTCCAGGCCCTGCGGATCGTGGTGAATGAGGAATTGCCGCAGTTGGAAGCTCTCTTGCACGGTGTTCCAGGGCTCTTGCGACCGCACGGGCGGTGCGCCATCATCAGTTATCACTCGCTGGAAGACCGTCTGGTCAAACACCGGTTTCGTGCGCTCGCCAAGGACGGGATGGTGACCCTTGTGACGAAACGTCCGCAGAGACCCCGTGCCGACGAAGTACGCCGGAATCCCCGGGCCCGAAGCGCCAAGCTCCGGGCCATGGAGCGCTGTGCCCCATGAGACGCGCAATGGTCACGACAACACCGGTCGGGAGCGGCAATATTGGGGCACGGGAACGGGCCGTGCGTAATCGTCTCATGCAACGGCTCCTGGCCCTATTGTTGCTCGCCACCGTGCTCAGCATTGTGCAGGTCTGGTCGCGCATGCAGGTGCTCAATGTCCGGTATGCGCTGACAGCTGTGCAGCAGCGGATTGCAGAGTTGCAAAAAACGGTCACCCAGCGTGAGAGCGATGTCGCCTCACTGCAATCGGTTGAGCGGCTCACGGCCGTGGCCCGTGATACGCTGGGCATGATGCCACCGCAACCCGGGCAGGTAGTGGTGGTCCGGGCGCCGTCGTCATCGCGAGAGTAACCATGCGTGCTGGTGAGCGATCCGATCGATCTTTGCGACTCCGACTCCTGGTGGTTGGCGGGATACTCGCGCTCGGGTTTGGCATCGTGATCGTTCGCAGCCTCCATCTTCATCTGATGCCGCAGGGAAATCTGCAATGGATTGCGGAGAAACAATACAATGCGGTGATTCCAATGGCGCAGCGTCGGGGAAAGATTGTCGATGCCAGGGGACGCGAACTGGCCGTGAGCGTTCCCGTCAAGTCGGTGTTTGCCGATCCCACGGTCATTCTTGATGCCGCAGCGGCGCTCGGCGCCATCGAATCTATCCTCCCCCTGGGCAAAGAGCGGTCGCGCATTGAACGACGCATGACGTCGCATGGAAAATTTGCGTGGATCAAGCGCGGACTCGCGCCCGGGGTGGCGGACAAGATCGAGGCGCTCAACATACCCGGCATTCATTTTATTGAGGAGAGTCGCCGTGTCTATCCGAACGGCGAACTGGCGAGTCAACTGCTCGGCGCGGTCGGGTATGATGCCGAACCGCTGGCCGGTCTCGAATTGACCTATGACCGGTATCTGCGGACGACCGCGCGCATGATGACCTATCGTCGCGATGCGCGCGGCCGGATCTATTTCTCGCCGGTCGGATTCGATGCGCAGCAAAACGTCGGTACCGTGCAGCTCACGATCGACAAGATCATCCAGTATGTCACGGAACAGGCGGTGCAACGATCGGCGGAAGAAACAGAGGCGGCCTCTGTGATGGCCGTCGTGGTCGAGGTGTCGACCGGTCGCATTCTGGCCATGGCGAGCCGACCCACCTTCGATCCCAATGTCTATTACAAATATCCGCAATCATCGTGGCGAAATCGCATTGTCACCGACATGTACGAACCGGGATCGATCTTCAAGGTTTTGGTGGCCTCGGCGGCCATTGATGGCCATATTCCGCCATCGGACACGTTCGATTGCGAGCATGGCAGTATCCGCATCGGCAATGCCGTCTTGCGGGACCACGGGGCATCGTACGGATTGTTGTCCATGCCGGAGATCATCAAGGTCTCGAGCAACATCGGGGCCTACAAGATTGCCCGGCGCCTCGGGAAAGACGCGGTCGCACAGGCGTTGGGGCGTTTCGGGATTGGGGCAAAATCCACCATCGATTTTCCGGGTGAAACCGCGGGCATGTTTCGTGCCGACGGCGCGTGGCAGCCGGTCGAATTCGCCACTATCGCCTTTGGACAGGGCGTTGCCGTGACCCCATTGCAAATGGCCATGGCCTTTGCCGCCATTGCGAATGGTGGACGGCTCATGCGTCCCTATGTGGTGGAACGTATCGTCGATCACGAGGGGGCCGTCGTCTATTCCGCACAGCCCACCGTGCGCCAGCAGGCGATCGCCTCCGAGACGGCCATGACGGTCCGCGCCATGTTGCGCGGTGTCGTGGAGCCGGGAGGGACCGGAACGTTGGCCGCGTCATCGCTCTATCTCGTCGCCGGGAAGACCGGCACGGCACAAAAGGCCCGCACGGATGGCAAAGGCTATGCGCCGGGAAAATATTTTTCTTCCTTTGTCGGGCTTGCGCCGTTCGAGGCACCACGCATTGCCGTTTTCGTCGGTGTCGACGAACCGCGCGGTCGCTATTATGGCGGCACGGTCGCGGGACCGGTCTTCCGCAGTATTGTCGAGGCGACCTTGCAATACCTTGAGGTCCCGACGACCGGAGCGCCCATTATATTGGCAAAAGATGCGCCGTCGTCGTCTCCGTCTGCACCAGGTGAGGGCGTGAACGAGAGCGGGGATGAACGGCAATTCCATGCTCTGCTGGATGGAGATGTCGTGGTGCCCAATCTTCGGGGACTCTCGGTGCGTCATGTGTTGCGGCTCGTGCATGAATTGAATGTGCCGGTGACATTTGCCGGGAGTGGCGTGGTGATCGCACAAAAACCGGGTGCCGGAGAGCGGGTCGGTGAACGATCCCCGCTCCACGTTGAGTTTGCCATGCCGCAATAGCGAAGACGTTGTGTGAAAGGGATATGAAGACGACAGGTGATACCACGAGACCGCCGCGACCACTCTCGAGACTTCTCGCAGGGTTGGCACCACGGCAGGTCATTGGCGATACGGAAGCGATGATTACGTCGCTCGCGTATCACACGGAAGCGGTCCGTCCGCAGGGACTGTTTGCGGCCCTGCGTGGTGCCAAGGTCGATGGCCATCACTACCTTGCCGCCGCGATTGCCAGGGGGGCACGGGCGGTCCTTGTGGAGGAGCGGGTCGCCGTCCCTGCCGGGATTACGCAGGTGGTCGTGGAGAACGCGCGCGTGGCCCTGGGCCATTGCGCTGCGCAATGGTTCGATGACCCCACCGCGGCCATGACCGTGGTGGGGATTACCGGGACCAATGGCAAGACGACGATGACCTATCTGCTCGAATCGATCTGGCGGGCCGCGGGCTTCTTGCCCGCCGTCATCGGCACAATCCACTATCGGTACGGCACCACGTGCCATGCTGCGCCGGCGACCACACCGGAATCATACGACATGCAGAAGCTCTGCGCCGACATGCGCGCCGCCGGGGTCACGCACGTGGCCATGGAGGTCTCGTCCCATGGCTTGTCGCAGCACCGGGTGGATGCCTGTCATTTCACCGGGGCGGTATGGACCAATCTGTCACAGGATCATCTCGATTACCACGGAGATATGCAGGCCTACGGGGCCGCCAAAGAGCGCCTCTTCGCGCTCGTCGGACGTGAGGGGAAGGGGTTCGCGGTCCTGAATCGTGACGATGCAGCGGCCCAACAGATGGCGGGTCGTTGCACCGCGCCGCTCTCCTGGTATGGACTCACCGCGGGCGATTATCGGCCGAGCACATGGCGTTCGACCCTCTCCGGGATTCGCGCGACGATCGAAACGCCGCGTGGGCCCCTGACTGTGACGTCGCCACTGGTGGGTGCATTCAACCTGTCGAATATTCTGGCCGCAGTGGCGGTGGCTGAGGCTCTGCAGATTGCACCAGCCGCGATCGAAACGGGGGTGGCCGGGATGACACAGGTTCCAGGACGATTGGAACGGATACACACGGAGAACGGTGTGACGATTTTTGTCGATTATGCCCACACGCCGGCGGCGTTGCAAAGCGTGTTGCAGACACTGCGACCTCTGACAACGGGCCGGCTCATCACGGTATTTGGGTGTGGCGGTGATCGCGATGCGACCAAGCGGCCCATCATGGGACAGGTCGCGGCAACGGGGAGTGACGTGGTTGTGGTCACATCGGATAACCCCCGCAGTGAAGATCCCCAGGCCATCATCGCGCAGATTGTCGCGGGAATGGGCGAACATTGCCGCGACGCTGCGGTGGTCGAACCGGACCGCCGGACGGCCATTGCCCAGGCGCTGCGTCAGGCCACCGCAGGCGATGTCGTGCTGGTCGCCGGCAAGGGCCATGAAGACTATCAAATTATCGGCACTGAGCGGAGGCACTTCGATGACCGGGAGGTGATCCGGGAGTGCCTTGAGGATGCGCACCATGCAATGCACGGTTGACGAAATCCGGCGTGTGACACAGGGAGCGGTCGTGCACGAGGGGGCCGACGCGTCGGTCACGGCCGTGCAGATTGATTCACGCCACTTTCGCGACGGGAGTTGGTTCATCGCCATTCCAGGGCTCCACTTTGATGGGCACGATTTTGTCGCTTCCGTGTTGGCACAGGGGGCCCGCGGCGTGATTCTGGCGCGCAATCGTATGACCCCTGCCATTGCCCAGGCGGTCGCCCAGGCCGCTGCGCGACCGTGGATCTTGCAGGTGGAGGATACGGTCGTTGCCCTGGGGGCCATTGCCGCGGCCTGGCGGCAACACTGCAGGGCGACGACCTGCGTGGGCATTACGGGAAGCAATGGCAAGTCGACGACCAAAGAGATGATCGCCACCATTGCAGGGGCTCACGTCGCCCCCTCCAGCGGCAAAGCCGCTGGAGCCTCCCCCTCAGCGCCGCGGTGCGGCTGGGTCGTGGGGCCCCGGACGTCAGTCCGGGGGGTGTCGTGCTCCGGCGAAGCCTCCTCCCAGGATGCCACGGGCGTGAGCCCGTGGGGCCCCACCATTGCAGGAGTGGGCGGGCCGGTCCTGAAGACCGAGGGCAACTTCAACAATCTGATCGGACTGCCGCTGACACTGCTCAGACTCGAGACTCCACATGTCGTAGCTGTGGTGGAAATGGGGATGAGCGCTGCCGGCGAAATTGCGCGGCTGACGACCGTGCTCGATCCCGATGTGGGGCTCATCACGAACATTTCCGCCGCGCATTTGGAGACGCTCTTGTCGATCGAGAATGTGGCGGGGGCCAAGGGGGAATTGTTTGCCACCATGCGCCCCGATCGGACGATTGTCGTGAATGCGGAAGATCCGTGGGTCTGTCAGGTGGCCGAGCACTATCGTGGTCGGAAGATCACCTTCGGGATGAAAAACGGGTGCGATGTGCAATTTGGACGGGTCTCATCAACGGGGCTTTCAACGTCGGTCCTGTCGTTCTACGTGGCGGGGAAGGAATATCATGCGACCATTCCGGTGCCGGGAACACACAATGTCATGAACGCCCTGGCCGCCACGGCGGTGGCGCTGGCCTGCCGGATTCCCATGGAGACCGTGGTGGAGCGACTGCCGCATTTTACCCCCATGCGGATGCGGATGGAACGCGTCCAGCTCGAGAACGGTGTCCAGGTGATCAACGACTCGTACAATGCCAATCCGGAATCGATGGCGGCCGCATTCCGCACGGTGAGTGCTGCGCGACGGGCCGGACGATTTTTTGCCGTGCTTGGCGATATGCTTGAGCTGGGTCCGCAGGCAGGCGCCTGTCATCGCGCGCTCGGGGCGCAGGCGCATGCCTCTGGCGTGGATCGGCTCTTCGTCATCGGGTTGCATGCGCGCGATGTGGCCGAAGGGGCGCGCCAGGCCGGCATGGCGGCGGATGCGGTGCTCGCCACGGAAGCGGACAAGACAATGTTGCAGGACGCTGTGCGGAGTGCGGTGACCCGTGGCGACGTCGTGCTCGTGAAGGGATCGCGCGGCATGGAAATGGAACGCGTCGTGGAATTTCTCAAACGTGAAATAGGAGTCTGTTAAATGCTCTATCATTGGCTCTATCCATTGCATGAACATCTCGTCGGGTTCACGATCTTTCAGTTCATCACCTTTCGGACGTTCATGGCGATTTTTACCGCGCTCGGCATTTATCTCTTCTGCGGGGCGCCGATGATTCGCTGGCTCGCCCGCCGGCAATTCTGGCAGACCGTGCGGGATGATGGCCCGATGACCCATTTGAGCAAGGAGGGGACGCCGACCATGGGAGGGCTGCTCCTCTGGCTGGCGGTCTCGATCTCGCTCCTGCTGTGGAGTCGCTGGGACAATTTTTACGTCCTTTTCACCGTCGCGATCGGGATTGCCTTTGGCCTCATCGGATTTTTTGATGACTATCGAAAACTGATTCTCCGGGATCCCAAGGGATTGCGGGCGCGATATAAGTTTCCGTTGCAACTGATCGTCGCCCTCCTCGCCATGCTTGTCCTGTTCGATGTCTATCATTTCGATCGTCATCTCTCGGTGCCGTTTTTCAAGGCCGCCATGCCCGATCTGGGATGGTGGTACGTCCTGTTCGGGGCGTTGGTCATTGTGGGGACCTCGAATGCCATGAATCTCACCGACGGGCTCGATGGATTGGTCTCCGGTCCCGGGATTATGGCCTTCCTGAGTTATGCCGTCTTTGCCTATGTCGTCGGCCATGCAACGATTGCGGAATATCTCCAGATCCCGTTTTCGCCCGGTGTTCCCGCACCGACCGGCATTCCCGGCGTGGGCGAATTGACAGTCCTGTGCGGCGCCATTGTGGGCGGGTTGATCGGATTTCTCTGGTTCAACGCACATCCTGCCATGATTTTCCTCGGCGATGTCGGCTCGCTTCCGCTCGGTGCACTCTTGGGCACCATTGCCGTTGTAGTGAAACAGGAGTTGTTGCTCCTGATCGTCGGGGGCATCTTTGTCCTCGAAACTATCTCGGTCATTGTGCAGGTCGCGTCGTTTAAACTCACCGGAAAACGGGTCTTCCGGATGGCGCCGTTGCATCATCACTTTGAACTCAAGGGGTGGCCGGAGTCACGGGTGATCGTCCGCTTTTGGATCATTGCCCTGATACTGGCATTGATCGGTCTGACCACACTGAAGATACGCTAATGATGAACGTACGGGGACGTCACATATTGATTGTCGGTCTCGGCAAGTCCGGCATTGCCGCGGCCAGGTTTGTCGCGCAGGCCGGTGCCCTGGTGACGGTGACCGACCGTCGTGAGGAGGCGAGTCTGCGGGAGGCCTGTGCGGCGCTTGCTTCCTGGCCGATGACCTTTCATTGTGGCGGGCATGCGGAAGCCGATTTTCTCGGTGCAGAACTCATCATCGTCAGTCCCGGGGTGCCGCTGACACTGCCGCCGTTGCAGGCCGCGCGGCAGCGCGGAATCCCCATTGTCGGCGAGATGGAGCTGGCGTTGCCGTACGTGCACTGCCCGCTTGTCGCGATTATCGGCACCAACGGGAAGTCGACCACGACAAAACTGGCGGGCGATCTCTTCCGGCAGCACGGGGAAGCGGTTGTGGTGGGCGGGAATATCGGCGTGCCGCTCCTGGAGGTGACCGAACAGCTGACCACGGCGACGCGCGTGGTGCTGGAGGTGAGCAGTTATCAGGTGGAGATCACGCCACATCTCCACCCGGCCATCACGGTGTTGCTGAACGTGACGCCGGATCATCTTGATCGCTACCCGAATTTTGCTGCCTACATGGCCGCCAAAAAGGCGCTGATTGATCGGCTCGGAGAAACCGACACGGTCATTACCAATCGGCGCGATCCGATTGCCGCGGAAATGGCGGGCACCAGCCGGGCCCGGCCCCTCTTTTTTAATGCCGTGCACCGCGAATTGCCGGAACATGATCATGCCTGCTGGGATGGGAAGCGGATTCACGTCCGTCTGCCAGGACAACCGGCGATGACCATTCCCTGTCATCATCCCGCCATGGCCGTGCGACATTTATGCGAAAATTTCCTGGCCGCCGCATTGGTGGGGGCCCTGGCGCGTGTACCGGCGGCGACCATGACCGTGGCCATGGATCGATTTGCCATGTTGCCGCATCGCTGCCAGCTCGTCAGTGAATGGCAGGGGATCCGTTTTTATGACGACTCGAAAGGGACCAATGTCGGGGCCGTGGCATGTGCCCTGGAGAGTATTGCAGGCCCGATTGTATTGATTGCCGGCGGCGAGGACAAGGAGACAGGATTCGAGGCGTTGCAAGGTCCGGTCCAGCGCTGGGTCAAGCATCTGGTCCTGCTGGGGCAGGCCCGTGAGGTCATGGCGCAGGCCTTGTCATCCTCTGCGCCGGTCACGCGGGTCACCACGATGCACGAGGCGGTGCGTGCGGCAATGGCGGTGGCCGAGCGGGGCGATGCCATCCTCCTCTCGCCGGCCTGCGCGAGTTTTGACATGTATGCCAACTATGCCGAACGCGGACGGGATTTTGTGCAGTGTGTGCAAACGTGCACAGGCCATGCGGGGACGGGACATTAACGATGCAACGAACGCATTTTGATTATTGGCTCCTCTTTTCCGCCATCCTTTTGAGCGCCGCGGGCATTGTCATGGTCTACAGTTCTAGTGCCGTCCTTGCCGCAGACCGCTACGGAGACACCTACTATTTTCTGAAAAAAGAATTGTTTTTTGTGGTCATCGGCATCGGCGTGACCGTCTGCATGGCCCGCATCCCCTATGGAGTGTTGCGCCATGGGGTCTATCCGCTCCTCGCCGTGACCCTCGGGCTCGTCCTCCTGACCTACGTGCCAGGCTTGCGCGCTGTGGCGAGCGGTGCCGCGCGGTGGCTCCATCTTGGCCCGATCACCTTCCAGCCCTCGGAAATATTGAAGGTCGCCTTCGTGATCTTCATGGCCTATTCGCTCGAAAAAAAGATCGAAAAAATCGACCGCTTCGGCGTCGGCGTGCTGCCACATCTGGCGATTGCTGGGCTGGCATGCCTCCTGGTCTTGGGACAACGCGATTTTGGCGCGGCCTTTGTGATCGGTTCGATGCTCATGATCATGCTCTTTGCCGGGGGTGT
Source organism: Deltaproteobacteria bacterium (assembly GCA_016183065.1). GTDB lineage: Bacteria > UBA10199 > UBA10199 > JACPFF01 > JACPFF01. The sequence goes on from JACPFF010000019.1 coordinate 44,077, forward strand.
CCGGCCGCTCTACCTGACGGCGATCGGTTTGTTGACCCTGCCGTTTGCGTATTATGCCATTGCCGGTATGCCCTATCGTCGCCAGCGGATTTTGGCCTTTCTCGATCCTTGGAGTGACCGTTACGGATCGGGCTTCCAGATCATCCAGTCGCTCATTTCGTTTCATCAGGGCGGTGTCTGGGGTCGCGGGCTCGGCGAGGGACAACAAAAACTTTTTTATCTTCCCGAGGCCCATACGGACTTTATTGCGGCCGTTTTGGGCGAGGAACTCGGCCTCGTCGGGGTCCTCGCCATTATCCTCCTCTTTGCCATTTTTGCCATGCGCGGATTGATCGTTGCCTGGCGGGCGCCCGACCTATTTGGTCGGTACCTGGCGCTCGGACTGACGACGCTGGTTGCCTGGCAGGCGTTGGCCAATCTGAGTGTCGTGATGGGCCTCCTCCCGACCAAAGGGATGGTTTTGCCGTTTATCAGCTATGGGGGATCCTCGCTGCTGATTACATTTTTTACCATGGGGATTTTGTTTAACGTCTCCACCTTCCGTCGCGGACCGAATGGCAGTCTGCGCGCGCGGGGGGGATGATGGGGTTGCGCGTGTTGCTGACGGGTGGAGGAACGGGCGGGCATATTTTCCCGGCAATGGCCATTGCCGAGGCTCTGCTCCAGCAGGCGGGGGTGAGTGAGATTGCCTTTGTGGGCCGTGCCGAGGGATTTGAGGCGCGCGTGGTGGGCACCCGCGGATGGCCATTCTTTGCGATTCCCGCGGCCCCGCTCAAGCGGATCGGGTGGCGACGACAATTGCAGGGAATGGGAACATTGCTGCGCGCGGCCATGGCCTCATGGCGATTGCTCCGCCGATGGCGGCCCACCATTGTCGTGGGGACCGGTGGGTACGTGTCCGGTCCGCTCCTGATCATGGCGAGGCTCCTCCGGATCCCCACGGTCATTCACGAGCAGAATAGTATTCCCGGGCTGACCAATCGCTGGTTGGGACGGTCCGTGCGTCGGGTCTGCATCACTTTTGCGGAATCGATGCGCTATTTTCCGCGGCGCAAAGTGGTCGACACCGGCCTGCCGATCCGTGCGGCCCTGGTCCATGCCGCCGCAGAGCGGAACACACTGCCAGACCCGCCCACACTGCTGGTCATTGGCGGATCACAGGGCGCGCAACGGATGAATGCCTTGATGCTGGAGATGTTGCCACACTTGCGAGCGACCCTCCCCCGCTGTCGCGTGATTCACCAGACCGGGGCAACGGCCGATCGCCAGGCCGTGGCAGAGGCCTACCGTCGGGCACACTTTGACGCCACGGTGGTGCCCTTCATTGACGAAATGGAAAAGGTCTACCCGCATGCCAGCCTGGCCATCAGTCGGGCCGGGGCCGGGAGTCTGGCCGAATTGGCGCTCTTTGGTGTCCCGGCCATTCTCGTCCCCTATCCCTATGCCGCGGACAATCACCAGGAGCAGAATGCGCGGGAGGTCGTGGCGTGCGGGGGCGCGCTCCTGCTGCGCGAACAGGACGCGACACCGGAACGGCTCGGGGAGCTCTGCAACGGATTGTTGCGGGAACCGCACCGTTTGCAACAGATGCGTGAGGCCATGCGGCGCCAGGCGCGGCCCGATGCGGCGACACGCGTGGCAACGATCTGCATCGACATGGGGCAACCACACGGGGCCTCGCATACGAAAGGGTGTGCGGCATAATTGCGATGTTTCGACAATATCAACATATCCATTTTGTCGGAATCGGGGGTATCGGCATGAGCGGCATTGCGGAGGTCTTGCTGACCCTCGGGTATGCCGTGAGCGGTTCCGATCTCCGGTCGAGTGCCATCACCCGCCATTTGAAGCGACGGGGGGCCCGCATTGCGTATGGGCACAAAAGAGAGCAGATCAATGGCGCGCATGTGGTGGTGACCTCGTCGGCCATCGTGGGGACGAATCCCGAGGTGCGGGAGGCGAGAGCGCGCGGTATTCCGGTCGTCCCCCGCGCGGAGATGCTCGCCGAGCTGATGCGGCTGAAATACGGAATTGCGATTGCGGGGACGCACGGCAAGACCACCACGACGTCCCTTATTGCGCACGTCCTGGCGGGCGGCGGTCTCGATCCGACGATTGTCATCGGCGGGCGCGTCAATAGCTGGCGGACAAATGCGCGTCTGGGCAAGGGGAATTATCTCGTGGCCGAGGCCGATGAAAGCGACCGGTCTTTTCTCAAGCTGACGCCCACCATTGCCATCATCACGAATATCGATCCCGAGCATATGGAAAATTACCGCAACTTTGCGGATGTCCGCCGGGCCTATCTGGCCTTTGCCGAAAAGGTCCCATTTTACGGGTTTGCCGTCTGTTGTGTCGACCATCCGGAAGTGCGTGCCATGCGGCGCCAATGTACGCGACCGGTCATGACATACGGGATCACGGAGTCCGCGGATTTTACCGCGACCCGGATCCGGCAGATCGAGGACCGGCTCCACTTTACGGTCTTGTATCGTGGTACACCGCTCGGCGAGGTGGCATTGCAGATGCCGGGGCGGCATAACGTCGTGAATGCCCTGGCCGCGGTCGCCGTGGGCCACCTGCTCGAGGTTCCCTTTGCAAAGATTGTCAGGGGACTTGCGCGCTTCAAGGGGATTGAACGGCGGTTTCAGGTCCTCTATCGGCACGGTCCACTGGTCGTGAACGATTATGCCCATCATCCGGCGGAACTGCGGGCCACCATCCAGGCGGCACGCGACGGCTGGCCGCAACGGCGTGTGATCGTGGTGCACCAACCGCATCGCTATTCACGGCTCTGCGCATTGTTTCGCGAATTCGTCGACGTGCTGGCCGAGGCCGATGCCGTCATCCTCATGCGGCTCTACGCGGCGGGAGAATCACCACTGCCCGGTATTTCGGCGCGCCGCCTGTGGGGCATGCTGCGACGGCGCTCATCGGCCCTGTCGGTCAAATACGCGGAAGCGCCGGAGAAGGTCGTTGAGTTGGTGGAGGAGATGACCACACCTGAGGATATCGTCCTTTTTTTGGGGGCTGGCGATATCTGGAAAGTCGGCATGACCTATGCGCGGAGAGTGAAACGATGACCCTCACGGCAGCACAACGGGAACGATTGCAGCAGCTCACACGCGATGCTGCCCGCTTTGATGAGCCGATGCAACGGCATATCACGATGCAGGTGGGTGGGGTTGCCGATGCCTGGGTTCAGCCCCAGGGACTCGACGAATTGCAGGCCGTACTCCACTTTGCCAGGGAGAGTGACGTGGCCTGCATGATTGTCGGTCGTGGCAGCAACCTCCTGGTGCGGGACGGCGGGATTCGCGGCGTGGTCATCCATCTTGGGCATTTTGACCGGCTGGCGATCGAGCCGTCGAACGAAGTCCCCGCGGATCCGGACTATGTCGTCCTCGTGGCCGAGGCCGGTGTCAAACTCAAACGCCTCCTCGGGTTGTGTGCGGAAGAGGGGTTCTCGGGCCTCGAAGGTCTGGAGGGTGTGCCGGGGACGGTGGGCGGCGCGGTGGTGATGAATGCGGGGACACCCGCCGGTGTCATTGGCGATGCCGTCATTGACGTGTGCTATCTCGATCGCCAGGCACAACAGATCACGCGCACGGCAGCCCAGCTCGCCTTTGCCTATCGCTCGACCAAAATTCCGAAGACCGCGATTGTCATCCACACGCGCCTGCGCGTGACCCGCGTGGAACCGGTGGCGGTGCGGGAGCGGTTACAGCAACTGCGACAGCAACGGATGGCATGCCAGCCGGGGAGACAACCGTGCGTGGGGTCGGTGTTTCGCAATCCCCCCAAGGGATCGGCATGGATGCTGGTGGATGAGGCCGGGCTGCGCGGCGTCCGCATTGGCGGTGCGCGCATTTCGGAGCAGCATGCCAACTGGATCGTCAACGAAGGGAATGCCACGGCCAGGGATGTCGAGACCCTCATCCGGCTGGTGCGTGAAAAGGTCAAAGAGAAGTGCGGAGTCTTGTTGGATCCGGAAGTGATGATTGTCGGAGAGGAACCGTGACCATGACAACAAACCAATGGCGTGGCAAGCGGATCGGAATCTTGATGGGCGGCATCTCCAAGGAGCGAGACGTCTCGCTGCGCACCGGAAAGGCCATGGCCTCGGCGTTTGAACGGCTCGGGTATACGGTGGTGCCTGTGGACGTGCGCGACGATCTCGTGACACGGTTGCGCGCCACGCCGATCGATGTGGCCGTCATCGCGCTGCACGGCACGTATGGCGAAGATGGGTGCATCCAGGGACTGCTCGAGTGGCTCCGCATTCCCTATACGGGCGCCAGTGTCATGGGTTCGGCAGTCGCCATGGACAAGGTGGTGTGCAAACATGTGGCGCACGATATCGGGATCCCCGTTGCCGATGGCCATCTCTTTCATGCCGCAGTCGAGTCCGTCGAGGAATGCGCCAGGCGGATGACACTCGCCCTCCCAGTGATTGTGAAGCCGGTCCGCGAGGGTTCGACCATTGGGGTCACGATCGTCCAGACACCGGAGGCGCTCCCGGACGCGCTACGACTTGCCGCGACCTCGGACGAAAAAGTGCTCATCGAAACCTTCGTGACCGGACAGGAAGTGACGGTGGGGTGGCTTGGCGGGACTGTGCTTACCCCGCTGGAGATTGCCCCAAAGGACGGCTTTTACAACTTTGCGGCAAAATACACCAAGGGGATGACGGAATATATCCTCCCCGCGCGGATCCCGGCCGCCACGGCCGCGCAACTCGGGGCATGGACGACGCGCCTGTGCGCCGTCCTGGACTGTCGTGGCATGGCCCGTGCGGATTACATGGTCCGGCCTGACGGCCGTGCCGTCTTTCTCGAACTCAATACCATCCCCGGCATGACCGAACTGTCGCTTGTGCCACAGGCCGCGGCCTATGCGGGGATTGCATTCGATGAGGTGTGTGACCGTGTGCTGCAGGATGTCCTGCCGCGAGAGAGGTCGCGCTGATGAACCAACTGTTGCAACATCAGATGGTGCAACGGCAGCGGCAGCGCAAGGCGCGTCTGCGAAAGAGCATTCTGCAGGTGGAGCGGATCGCCCGGGTGGTCTTCGTATGGGCCTGTGGCATCGGTCTCCTGTACGGTGCCTACATGGCGATTTTTACCCACGATTTTTTTCGGGTCAGCACCGTGGTGATTCGGGGAGATCTGCAGCGGTTGGATGAGGCAACGATTCGCGATCGGGCAGGGGTGGCCGTGGGGGACCACCTCTTCCGTCTCTCGATGCGCGACATCCAGGCGCGCCTGCAGGAAGAGCCATGGATTCGCGAGGTGGCGGTGCGGCGCAAACTTCCCAATACCATCTGGATTTTCGTCATCGAATACGATGCCGCCGCCATTGTCTACGGAGACGCGTTTTTCCTCACAGACGCCGAAGGGCATATTTTCAAACAGGCCTCCCTGGAAGAGTTGGGTGATCTCCCCATCCTTTCGGGGATTGATGACATGACGATCGATCAGCAGGGGGTGCGGCGTTCGACGGAACTGTTGCAGCTCCTCGATGTCTACCACCTCTTCGATCGGCATCCATTGTCGGAGCATTTTGGCTGCTCGGAAATCGTGCGTGAGCGGTATGGCCATATTTCCATTGTCACCGACCAGCCGGCCGTGCGGTTCCGATTGGGCGAGCATCCGTCACGGGCCCAGTTGGATCGTCTCTACACGGTCTTGTCGGCGCTCACCTCGACGGGACGAACGGTCAGTGCGATCGATCTCTTCATGGAACGAAAGGTGGTTGTCCGCTATGATACATAACTTTTTTTCCACGAACGCGTGGAGATACGATATACAGAGCACCTCTCAAAACATCATCCCGGCTTTCGCCGGGATCCAGGTGTTGTTGAGTGCACGACCGGATAGTTCCTGAAAGCGCCGGGCATTCGTGTGACCCCGACAGCCAAGCTGCGCAGCGGCGCTGAGGGGAGACTCCACCGGCTTTGCCGGTGGAGGGGGCGACGCAAGCCCCTTATATCGACGATGATGAAGGGGGATCTATGGGAAAACGAGATGAACTAGTCGTCGGCCTCGATATCGGGACCACGAAGATTTGCGCGATTGTCGGGGAGGTGGCCGATGATGGGATCAACATCATCGGCATTGGCACCTACCCCTCCCGTGGCATGCGCAAAGGGGTCGTGGTCAATATCGAGAGCACCGTCGAGGCAATCAAGAAGTCGATCGAAGAAGCGGAACTGATGGCGGGATGCGATATCACCGGCGTCTATGCCGGTATTGCGGGGGCGCATATCCGCGGCATCAACAGTCGGGGGATTGTGGCGGTGAAAGACAAGGAGGTCCGCCCGGCCGATGTGAAGCGGGTGGTAGATGCCGCACAGGCCATCGCGATCCCGATGGATCGGGAGGTCATCCACGTCATTCCGCAGGAGTTCATTGTTGATGAGCAGGACGGCGTGAAAGATCCGGTCGGCATGAGCGGGGTGCGATTGGAAGCCAAGGTCCATATCGTCACCTCGACCGTGAGTGCCGTGCAAAATGTCGTGAAATGCTGCAATCGCGCGGGATTGACCGTGCATGAAATCATTCTGCAGCAGTTGGCGAGTGCCGAGTCGACCTTGCAGCAGGATGAGAAGGAATTGGGGGCAGTGCTGATCGATATCGGCGGTGGGACGACCGATGTGGCGATCTACAACGGCGGGAGCGTGATGTACACCTCGGTCTTGCCTATCGGCGGAAATCACCTCACCAATGACGTGGCGGTGGGACTCCGGACTCCGGCCCATGAGGCGGAAAAAGTGAAGCAGCGTTACGGCTGCGTGCTCGGGGCGATGGTGCAAAAGGAAGAAACAATCGAGGTGGCGAGTGTCGGAGGGCGGAGTCCGCGCGTCCTGTCGCGTCGGATCCTCTCGGAGATCCTGGAACCACGCGTGGAAGAGCTCTTTCAGCTCGTGCGGCAGGAGATCGTCCGGTCCGGATTCGAGGACCGTGTCGCGGCCGGCATTGTCCTCACCGGGGGCTGTTCGATGCTCGACGGAATGCCGGAGCTGGCGGAACAGATCCTCAATCTGCCGGTCCGTCGCGGGTTGCCGCGCGGTGTCGGCGGACTGGTCGATGTGGTGCGCAGCCCCATGTACGGTACCGGCGTTGGTCTCGTGATGACCGGGGCGCGCACGATGCATGAAACAACCCGCGTAATGCCCACGACCACGGGCACCTACGGGAAATTGAAGGGTCGGGTCAAAGAGTGGTTCGGGGAAATATTCTGACACAGACGGTGGACAACCGGGGGAGGAACTATGTTTGAATTTGTCGAACAAGATGTCGCCAAACACGGCGCAAAAATCAAGGTGATCGGTGTCGGTGGAGCCGGGGGGAACGCGATCAACACCATGATTCACGCGAATCTCGATGGGGTCGATTTCATTGCCGCCAATACGGACCTGCAGGCGCTGAGCGCCAACATGGCCACGACCAAATTGCAGATCGGCCGTGAACTGACCAAGGGGCTCGGCGCGGGTGCGGAACCCGACATCGGGCGCAATGCGGCGCTGGAAGACACGCGGCAAATCGCCGATGCCCTCATGGGGGCCGACATGGTCTTTGTCACCGCCGGCATGGGCGGCGGGACCGGGACGGGCGCGGCCGCGATCGTGGCAAAGGTAGCGAAAGAATGCGGCGCGCTCACCGTGGGCGTCGTGACCAAGCCGTTCTCCTTCGAGGGGAAACGGCGCTCGCGCATGGCCGAAGAGGGGATTGTCCATTTGCGGGAAGAGGTCGACACGCTCATCACGATCCCCAATGAAAAACTGCTGGCGATTGCCGGCACGCATTCGAGCGTGATCGAGACCTTCAAGATGGCCGACGATGTCTTGTTGCAGGCGGTCCGGGGCATTGCGAACCTGATCACCGTCCATGGATTGATCAATCTCGATTTTGCCGATGTCCGTACCGTGATGAGTGAAATGGGGATGGCCTTGATGGGAACGGGGGTCGGCAGCGGCGAAAATCGCGCGATCGATGCGGCCACGAAAGCGATTTCGAGTCCGCTGTTGGAGAACATCTCCATTCACGGGGCCACGGGGATCCTGATCAATATTACCGGCGGGCGCGACATGACCTTGCATGAGATCAATGAGGCCTCGAAGCTGATCCAGGAAGAGGCCCACGAGGATGCGAACATCATCTTTGGCTCGGTCATTGACGAAGCCCTGGAAGACGAAATTCGCGTGACGGTGATTGCCACGGGCTTTGACCAATCCGGTCGGCGGGCGCGACCACCCCGCGTGGAACGGGACCAAGAACGGCGGGATCCGGCAGTCGAACGACGGGGCACTGTCGAGGAACCGATCCGCTGGCACAATGTCCCGACGACACCGCATATGCAAGAACGTGCGCCGGTGACGGTGAATGTCCCCACCGGCGAAGACGGGCTGCAACTCGGGCTGCAGATGCTCCAGGAGGCCCCGGTTGGTGCCACGGTGGGACGCCCGTATCAGGAACGATGGCAGCCCGACGAAAGCGACCGCCGCCGCATGTCTCGTGCCGATCTGCAAGAGCTCATGAACGAAGTGGGGATACCGGAGCTGCGTGAGGATCAATACGACATTCCCACGTTTCTTCGCAAACAGGCCGATTGATGCGTGCCGATTGATGCGTGAATGAACGCACCATTGATCGTGGGATCCAGAAGTGGGGTTGTTTGCCGGATAATATATTGAAGAAATGACATTGACGTATGGTTCATTTTGACTCTATGCGTGGCCTCTTTTATACTCGGCCATCGTAGCGACGAGGATCAATGACTCTATGAGACGACTTACCGTTCTCTTCACCGGGGTGCTTATCATGGCCTCAGGATGTGCGACCACGCAACGCGGGCAATGGTCACGCAGTCGCACATGGGAGAAGAAGGGGGGGGTGGTGCGTCTCTATGACAATGGGTCGCATCCGCGCATTGGACGCCTCCCACGCACGGATGTGCCCTTGGCCGTCAATGACCGCGTGGTGGCCTGGATCGACTATTTCACGCGCTACGGCGAGAACGCCCGTTTTGGGCGGCATCTCGAACGCTCAGGACGTTATCTCGAAATGATGCGGGCCGCATTGCGTCGGCATGGCCTGCCGCAAGACTTGGTCTATATTGCGCTCATCGAGAGTGGGTTCCAGAATACGGCGCGGTCCCATGCCGCCGCGGTGGGGACATGGCAGTTTATCCAAAGTACGGCCCGTGGCTATGGCCTCGATATCAATTCATACATTGACGAACGCCGCGACCCGGAAAAAGCCGTGGATGCCGCCGCCCGCTATCTCAAAACGCTCTACGAGGAATTCGGCGACTGGTATCTGGCCATGGCCGGCTACAATGCCGGTGAGGGTCGCGTTCGCCGGGCGATTGCCCAATTTGGGACCAAGGATTTTTGGAGCCTCGCCTCGTACGGCAACCGGGCCTTTCGTGCCGAGACGCGCGAGTATGTCCCGAAATATATTGCCGCCACCATTATTGCCAAAGATCCGAAGCGTTTTGGGTTTGCCCATCTGAATTATCACGAGCCCTGGGACTATGATCGGGCAAAGATTCAGGGGCAGACCGATCTGGCGGCTGTTGCCGACGCGGCCAAGGTCTCGCTCTCGGAAATCGAGGAGCTGAATCCCGAGGTCCATTCCGGCGTGACACCGCCGGGAAAATATGAAGTGCGATTGCCGGTCGGCCGCGCCAGGACGTTCGGACGGCGGTTTGCCACCGTCGCGCGCAAATATCCGGTCGAATCCCGACAGATGCTTTCCTACCGTGTGCGCCGCGGGGATACCCTCCAGCGCATTGCGCGCCGCTATGGGCTCTCGCCCCGTCAACTGCTGGCCGCCAATCGCCTCCGATCGGCGCGATATCTGCGCGCGGGACAGGTGCTGGCTATTCCCGAGACGGCACAGGCCCAGTCCAAGGCGCGCGTGCTCGAGGTAGCCTCGGCCACTGGCGAGAAGGAGCGGATCGGCACAGAGAGTCTGCCGGTCACCGCTATTGTAGGGGCTCACGTCGCCCCCTCCAGCGGCAAAGCCGCTGGAGCCTCCCCCTCAACGCCGCAGTGCGGCTGGGTCGTGGGGCCCCGGACGTCAGTCCGCGGGGTGTCGTGCTCCGACGAAGCCTCTTCCCAGGGTGCCACAGGCATGAGCCCGTGGGGCCCCACCCTCGTCGTTCCAGCGCCAGAACCAGAACAGGTCGCGGTCGTGCCGCAACCGGTCGCACCAGCACGCGTCGTGGCCAATGCAGCGCCAACCGCCGCCGCGCAGCGCAAGTTCCATCGCGTGCGGCGTGGCGACACCTTGGGCCAGATTGCCAAACGCTATCAGGTCCGTGTCACCGATCTGCGCAGATGGAATGCCGTGCAGGGCTCGAAAATTCGCGTGGGCCAGCGGCTCTATGTCGAAAAGGGGATATCGCCTCGTCCCGCGGCGGCGTTGGTTTCAACAGCGGTCGCAGCGGTACCCATCGTGCCGGCGCGGAAGCCTGGAGTGGCGGGCACCTATCGCGTACGCCGCGGCGATTCCCTCTATGTCATTGCGCGGCGTTATGGCATGACGGTGAGAGAGCTCAAACAACGCAACGGCCTGACCACCAACCAACTCCGTGCGGGGGAGCGGCTTATTGTCTCCGGCCCCGTCGGTGTTGCGGCACAGGGCATGCCCACCACGACCCAGAACGGACCTACGGCCCTGGCAGAGCGCGCACCCCAGGCATCCCCAGCATATGCAACCTATGTGATCAAATCCGGCGACACGCTGGGGACAATTGCCAGGGAGTACGGGATGACTGTGCCTGAGCTACGCCGGATCAATCAACTCGGCCCACGCACCATGATCCGCGCTGGAAAGTCACTCAAGGTGGTCGATGCCACCCCGACACCCGAGACCTTGCCCAAGGGAGAACCGGTGGCTTCGATACCGACTGCCACCACGCAGCCCGTGGCACTCAACGTGGAACCGTCGGCGTCGCAAAAACTGTGGTCAGATCGGCTTTCATTGCAGGCCCAAGCCGAGAGTGTCGGACGCCAGGTCATCTATCAGGTCAAGCCCGGCGATACGCTCTGGGACATTTCCAAGACCTACAATGTCAGCCCGGCGCAGATTCAGGATTGGAATAACATGGATGCGCCGTCGATCAAACCCGGCCAGAAATTGACCATTCGCATTTCGTCGTAAGAGCCTCAAAAAGTCCTTAAAATTTCAAATAGTTATAAACCGTATGACGTACCCGAATTTTTTTGTTTACCACAACAGCTGGGCCACCATGATGCCGATGTAATTGGCAATGGCATAGCCAAGGACGCCCAGGAGAATGCTCGGCACAATCATATGCGGCCAATTGTTGGCCTCTGCCAGGGCCACGGCGGTCCCGGGGCCGCCGATGTTGCATTGCGAGGCGATGAAAATCGCGGCCATGTCGCCGCGGGTCAACCGGCCCACTATGAGGATGATGATCGCATGCACGCCGACCACCGTGAGGGTAAAGGCAAAGACGGTCGGGCCGAGTCGCATGATTTCGCTAATCGAGGAGACCGCGCCCATGGAAAAAAAGAAGTAGAGAAAAAAGAGCATGCCGAGTGAATAGGCGACCTGCAGGTGTTTTCGTAGTGGGGTCTGCGCGATGACCAAGGCCAGTGTGGTCACCCATAAAATCGAGGTATTAAACTGCAGCCAACGGATCTGATGGAGAGCAGCATAGGCCTTGACGGGGAGCGCCAGTTGCATGCTCACCCACACGATGAGGGAGGCAATGGTCAGGGAATAAAAACAACTGGGGAGAAAGGCCGCGGCAGTAAATGGCGTGGAATGTTCCTTGGCGGCCTCGAGTTGTTCCTGGGAGATCTCATTCGAAAAAAACCGCGAAAACCCGATGGGCGCGGTCAGACCCACGATCATCCACATCGCAGTCACAATATTGTCAGCGGCAAAGGCCGCGCTAAAGAGGTTCGGATTGTCCTGACGCAGGCCCAGGGCCTCGGCGACCGCCACGGCGTTTTCCCCGCCGCCGATATAAGACGCGGTCAGTTGCCCTGTGAGACGGGCAGCATCGCCGAGACGTTCACCAAAGAGGGCCCACGCCACAATACCGCCCACGATCGATCCGATCGCGCCGACACAGTAATAGAGGAGGAGCGAACTGCGCAGCATGCGGAGTTCCCGAAAGTCGAGACGAAAGAGGAGCAGCGCAATCGAGAGCGGGATGAGGTAGGTAATCATCGGATCATAGACCTCTCCCCCTTGCGGCACAACGCCGAGATTCCCCAGGAGAATACCGGCGGCGATGACGAGCATGACCACGCCGAGACGTTGCAGGAGTCGCGACGCGCGACAGGCGACGTACGACAGCGCAATGGTCGTGGTGATGATCGTGAAGAGGGGAAACGCGTCATCAATCATGTAGTCCTCCCTTATGGACGTGGGAAATTGACGCATTCTGGCATGATTTTCCCGAGATGTCATGCGCTGATCACCGGACGACCGCGCCCCGGCCCTCACCGCTGATCACCGGACGACCGCAACCCACCCCCATCGCCGATCGCGCTGCCATTGCCATACGGGATTGAAACCTTGCACGGGTCCGTCCCCTCTGGTAGGAGGCGCACACAATGATTATCGGACTGACCGGGAAAAATTGTGCAGGCAAGGGAGAGGCCGCCGCGTTTCTCCAGACGATTGGCTACCTCTACCACTCCCTCTCCGATGTGTTGCGTGAGGCAATGCGCTCCGCAGGGGCCGACATTTCGCGGAAGTCGCTGGTGGAGTTCGCGAATCAATTGCGCACGCAAAAAGGGCCGGGATACCTCGCAGAGCGAGTCATGGAACGGCTCGATCCCGAGAAGCATTATGTCATCGATTCGATCCGCAATCCGTTCGAGGTTGAGGTCTTGCGTCGGCACAAACATTTTCATCTCATGGCTATTGTCGCCGATGCAAAAACACGGTTCGAACGCATGTGCCAGCGGGGGCGTGAGAGCGATCCCACCACCTACGATGCCTTTCGCCGCCTCGAGGCGGCAGAGGCCGGAAGTGCCGATCCGGCAATGCAGCAGCTTAATCGCGTCACGGAAATGAGCGACGCCGAAGTGGCCAATAACGCCGGCATTGAGGACTTTCACCAGCGCCTCCGTGAAATCCTGCGACTCCTCGCTGCGGAAACCCACCGACCGGACTGGAATACCTATTTTATGAATATCGCCAAGGTCGTGGCGTTGCGGAGCAATTGCCTCAAACGGAAAGTGGCCGCGGTGCTGGTCAAAGACGGGCGCATTATCAGTACCGGGTACAACGGGACGCCGCGCGGGATCCAGAATTGCAATGAAGGGGGATGTCCGCGCTGCAACAGCCTTGGAGAATCGGGGGCGGCTCTGGAGACGTGCCTCTGTTCGCACGCCGAGGAAAACGCGATTGTCCAGTCGGCGTATCACGGGGTGAGCATCAAGGGGGCCACGATCTATTGCACCCTCTCGCCCTGCCTCCTCTGCACGAAAATGATCATCAATGCTGGCATCGCGGAAGTGGTCTATCAGAGCGGATACCCGCTCGAAGGCGTTGCCCAGGCCTTGCTGAAAGAGGCCGGCGTGACCGTGACGGCCTTTACGGTGAAAGAAACGCCATGAGGTCGTCATGGCGGGCCTGTGCGTCGTCGAATCCCAGGGCCGTCAGTGCGCGGAGATATTCCGGAAGAAAGAGAAAATAACTGAGGAACTCTTCGCCCCGATGCATGTCCACGTCGAGCAGTTTGAGGAGCGTTTTTTCAAATGACGAAAAGTATTTCTGGCTCGATGGTCGCTTCAAGACCTCCGAAAAAATTTCGCGCAGATCCCTCGTGGGCGAAATGGACAACACCGCAAGCCGTTTGAGCCCGCGGCTCGCAATGTCTCCCGTGATCCCCCGCTGGGAAAGCATGGCGTTGAGCCGATCGAGATAGTCGGCGCCGTACACCTGTTCCGACCACGCAATAATCTGGTTGATGCGGTCCATCTGCTTCAGGTCATAATCGAGGCGATCAAGAAAAATGGAACTGAGAATCTTCCCGATGATCTCTCCCAGGGTGGGCGGGGTCTGTGGCGTGCGCTCGTCGCGAATGGGTGCGTCCGCTGCCTCCGAGGGATCGTGATTGCCGATGACCAACACGCGATCCGCCCCCATGTGGATGGCCGGAGACATCGGGGTATTCAGCCGCAGGCCGCCATCGGCGTAGTAGGTGTCATCGACCTTGACTGGTGGAAAGAGGATCGGAATGGCGGCACTCGCCATGACGTGCTGCCATTGGATGGGGCAAAAACGGACCGGATAGAGTCCATAATAGGACACCTCCGCGTGTTTATGGATAAAAAATTCGAGATTCCCCGTACGCATATTCGTGAGTGTGACACTGACACCATGGACCAATCCCCGTTCGACGTTTTCGTTCAGGCGATTCCATTGGATCATCCGCCGCAGAAATCGCGGGAGAGGCGAGGTGTCGACGAGTCCGCGAAAATGGATGCCATGGGCCTCTCCCTCGGCCTTCGGTTTTCGGAAGATATTGGCCGTGAGGCCGGCAAATGAAGTGACCAAGAGCTTGCCCAGTGCCAGCGTATCGCGCCGATAGATATTGTCCTGACGCAGGGCCTCCCACGTCTTCCGGAGGTGAATCCCCTGTGCTTCTGGTGTCTCGGCCATACTGGCGAGAAAGCAGGTATTGATCGCCCCAACCGAAGAGCCACAATAGAGCTGAAAGGGGAGTGTGCGCGCCGGAGGACTGAGTGCCGACCGTATATAATGGATAACCCCGGCTTCATAGGCGCCCCGTGCCCCACCTCCTGAAAGGACAATGCCGTATACCGGTGGTTTTTTCTCCATATGCTTCCTCTAGTATAGCGAAAGTTGAATCATAACGCGATGGATCAGCAGCAGATCGATGGTCAAATCGACTCAATATGCCATGGGTGGTTTTTTACTAAATGGGTAGAAAATGAATTCCGGTAACGTCATGAAATAATAGAAACATTATTTGCATGAGGTAATCGCCACTCAAATACAATGTGAAAAATTATGCGGCGATATTTTTTAGCATTCATATCAATAAGTTAATGGTTCATTTAGTGGCATTTCTCTTGCAGTACCATAGTAACTCACAAGGGGGACGACCTATGAAACGTCTATTTCAATGGACCACAATATGGAGTCTGGTCGCCATGATCGGCCTGATCGGTTGCGGTGGTGGCGGCGGAGGCAGCTCGGAGACAACCGGGACCACGGGTGGCGATACTACCAGTTCAGGGGCCGACGTCTCAAAGGTCTCCAACCTGCCGAGCGTTGACCTCTCGGACTACGACTACTCGACCACGAGCAGCAGCAATATTGCCGTGGCCAAGGGCGCGGGTGCCGGGGCGCTGGGGAGTACGTCGAGTGCCTATTGCCACGTCCGATCCATGGCCAACGAGGCGATCCGGATGAGCAAACAGGTGCAACTCGATAAATGTTTTGCCCTCGCCATGGAAGAGGGCGGTCTCTATGCCCTGACCGCCGGCCAGGCCACCATCGTCAAGGTGATTATGCCTGATTCCTATGAGGAATTCGGGGGGCCGGAGGGCGGAGGGGGTGGTCCAGGGAGTGGCGGACCCGGTCCGCAGAACGTGGCGGTCGTGACCAAGGGGCCTTCTGGTGAAGAAGGAGAAGAAGAATTCCGCAGTTGTGAAAGCGAGACGGGAAAACTGGGTGGAAACATCCTCATGAAGATCGAGCCGAACGCGGCGGGCGATCAACTCCAGATCTCGATGTGTGAAGGGAGTGAAGGGAGTGAGTCGCTGGTCAATGTCTCGACATTTACGAAGAGTGCCGCGGATACCTACACGATCAGCGCACGGCACTGCGGTGAGTTTTGCGGCAAGACCGATTGCGGCGACTTTGCCGTCACGCTGAGCGGTGTCCAGAGTGTGGCCTCAGGCGTCGTGACACTCGGAACCGACGGACAACTTTCTGCAACCGGTCAGTTCAGCGGGGCCTTTGGTTCAGGACGCATTGCCTACAGTTCGATTGCCAAGAGCCAACTCAATGAAGTGAGCGGCAGTTTTCACGCGAGTTTTCAGGAACAGGGAGCGGAAGCCACAGATTTTACTGATGCGGTCTATTCCCGCTATGGCGGGTCAACGAAGACGGGGACCTCGAAGCACCTCTTCAATGGGGCCTTTCCCGCCGCGTCAGTGGCGGAACTGTGTGGATTTGGTGATCTGAGTGGTTCGCAGAATCTCTGTTACCAGGATTTCTCCGAGAATTTGGGCATGACGGTGACGGCCCAGAATGCCTCCTCAATCAAGGTCTGTCCGCAGAAAAACGATGACGGAGAGTTTCTCGGCGATCAACTCTCACAGACCGGGCTGTGTGAGGAGTCCGGGACAGACACCGAGTCCTTCAAGATCGGGGCCGATGGCGAAACAGCGACCGTGATTGCCGACGCGCTCTCGGCATTTTCTTCCCGCGTCAGTGCCTTTGATCTCTCGACCATCTCGGGGACGGTTGGCGACCTCTCGTTTAGTGCCTCGGAATGGAATTGTTCCGGGACGCCCGATGTGACTGTGGATCCGACCGACTTTGCTTCCCTGAACGCTGCGGCGACCAAGGCATTGAAAGCGGTCGATACCTCGGCCTTGCAGACCGCCATCGCGACCTGCCAGACGCTGGAAGAGGAACTGCGCAATGACCAGGGGATCGGCGGGTTTAACTGCTTTGAATTGGAGCAGGCCGAGTTTCATGAAGGGGAGATCGGCGTTGATTCTGAGCTCGACGACGAGCACCTGGCCTTCATTCCGGAGCCTTGTCGCGGTTCGAATGGAGCGCCATCCTTGAGTCCGGAAGATTGCAAAACGATCTGCGATGCGGACCCGACCTCCTGCTTTGGCGGGGAGAATATGGGGATGCCCGAGGCCTGTATCGATGCGGGTGAAACCCCCGAGACCTGTCCGGACTATTGCGAAGAGAATCCCTGTTAAGCATGATCACGTAGCAGAAGAGTACAACGGCGGTCTTATAGGCCGCCGTTGTTTTTTTGGTAGTACGTGTAGCACGGTGTTTGACATATGGGAGGGCATTTTTTAGGATCGTGCCGATATGTGGGGCAGTGGCGACGACCGAGTCCGGGGACCCAGCGAAGCTGGGTGGACGAGGAAGTACCCGGAGGCGGAGCCGGAGGGTACGTGAGCCCCTGTAATGGTCGAATAATCTTGTAGAGGGAGTGCCTGCGATGACGCCAACGACATTACCAAAGGGATATGAACCGCAAGAGACCGAGGCGCGCTGGTATCCGTTTTGGCTCAAGCGGCGCTATTTTCACGCCGATGACAAGAACGACGGTCGGAAGTCCTTCAGCATCGTCATCCCGCCCCCGAATGTGACGGGATCGCTCCACATGGGACATGCCTTCAATATGACCCTGCAGGACATCTTGACGCGGACCCGTCGCATGCAGGGGTACAACACCTGTTGGCTGCCGGGGACCGATCACGCGGGCATTGCCACGCAAAATGTCGTGGAGAAGCAGCTGGCACAAGAAGGGAGAGACCGCCATGCGCTGGGTCGCGAGGCCTTTGTCCAGCGCGTCTTGGAGTGGAAAAAAATCTATGGCGAACGGATTGTCCACCAGCTCCAGCGACTGGGGGCCTCGTGCGATTGGGACCGGCAACGATTCACCATGGACGACGGGTTATCCCGTGCCGTCCGCGAGGTTTTTGTCCATTTGCACCAGGAGGGGCTCATTTATCGTGATACCTATTTGGTCAACTGGTGTCCGCGATGCCACACCGCGCTCTCCGATATCGAAGTCGATCATGAAGAGATGAGCGGGCATCTCTGGCATCTGCGCTATCCGCTCGTCGACAATCTCCACGAGGGGATTGTCGTGGTCACCACACGGCCCGAGACCATGCTGGGCGATACGGCGGTGGCGGTGCATCCGGACGACGAGCGCTATCAGGGCCTCGTGGGGAAGTCTCTTCAGTTGCCTCTGGTGGGGCGCACCATTCCGGTCATTGCCGATCATCGCGTGGATCGTACCTTTGGGACGGGCGCAGTGAAAGTGACCCCGGCGCATGACCTGAACGACTTCCATCTGGGGAGTGACCATCATCTCGAACGGATCAATATTTTCACCCCAGATGCGGCCATCAATGAGGCGGGAGGACGTTTTGCCGGACTCGATCGCTATGCGGCGCGCACAGCCGTGCTCGAGGCCCTGGAGCAGGAGGGGGCTCTGGTGCAGACGGAGCTGCATCAACACGCGGTCGGGCACTGTTACCGCTGCAAGACCGTGGTGGAACCCTATTTGTCGCTCCAGTGGTTTGTCAAAACAGCGCCGCTCGCAGAGCGCGCGATCCAGGCGGTCCGTCAGGGGAAGACCAGGTTTTTTCCGCGCCAATGGGAGCGGACCTTTTTTGACTGGCTCGAGCGGATTCAACCGTGGTGTATTTCACGCCAGATCTGGTGGGGACATCGGATCCCCGCCTGGTATTGTCCCAACGGCACCGCCGCCAATGGTGCGAAGCAGGACGGGGGCGAGGCAATAACCGGGGGACGGTGCCCGCCCATTGTCTCGAGAGATGCCCCGAAGAGTTGCCCGACGTGCGGCTCCACGGCCCTGACGCAAGATGACGACGTGCTCGACACGTGGTTTTCCTCCGCCCTGTGGCCATTTACCACCTTTGGATGGCCCGACCAGACCATGGCGCTCAAGACCTTCTATCCCACGACCGTGCTGGTGACGGGGTTTGATATTATTTTTTTCTGGGTGGCGCGTATGATGATGCTGGGGCTCCGCTTCATGGGCGATGTCCCTTTTCATCATGTCTATATTCATGCGCTGGTGCGGGATCCGCTCGGGCAAAAGATGAGCAAATCAAAGGGGAATGTGATCGATCCGCTCGAGATGATGGATCGCTACGGGACCGATGCCTTTCGTTTCACACTGGCGGCCATGGCGGCCCAGGGGCGCGATGTCAAATTGCATGAGGAGCAGATCGGGGGGTACCGGAACTTCTGCAACAAACTGTGGAATGCCGCGCGGTTCATGGACATGCAGTTTGGGGCAGAACGCCTCGATCGCGATCATTCCCCGGACAAAGCGGACTACAGTCTGGCGGATCGCTGGATCCAGTATCAATACCAGCGGGTCGTCTATATCGTCACACGGGCGATCGATGCGTACGAATTCGATGTCGCGGCCCGTACGTTGTATCAATTTGTGTGGCACGAATTCTGCGATTGGTACCTCGAGGCGGTGAAGCCGGTGTTGCCGCAGACGGGGAGTGGGGAACGCCGCGCGGCGCTGCATACGCTCTGGCACACTTTTGAGGGGACACTGCGGTTGCTCCATCCATTCATGCCATTTATTACCGAGGAGTTGTGGCAACATTTGCAGCGGTTGTGCGGTGGGGAGGCGAGTGTTGATGCAGAAGGGGAGGCCCGAGAACCGAAGCGGAGCATCGTCGTGGCGCCCTGGCCTACGGCGGCAAAGCGGCCGGTGGCCAATCGGGATGTGAAGGCCTTTGATCTGTTGCGCAATGTCATCTCGGGCATCCGGATGATTCGCAGCCAGCACCAGGTGGCACCGGCGGCCCGTGTGACGGCCATTCTCCGCACGGAAGATACGGTTGTGCAGAAAATGCTCGGCGTACAGAGTCACTACATCCGTTCGCTGGCCAAACTCGACCGCTTTGAACTCCGTATCACGCGCCTGCGAGAGCCGGGAACAGCGGTGACGGTGGTGGATCATTGCGAAGTGGCGGTTCCGTTGGCGGGGGTCATCGATTTTGCCGCGGAGCAGGAGCGCCTTTCCCGCGCCATTGCCAAGGCGGCGGGGGCGATCGAGACACTGGAAAAGAAGTTGGCCAATGCCCATTTTGTCGAGCGTGCGCCCGAAGAGGTCGTCGAGGCCGATCGGCAACGATTGGCGCAAACGGAGGCGGAGCTCCATAAATTGCAAGATGCCGCCACGCATTTACTATAGGGACTTATGGCATCTGTGTGCACCATCGCTCAAGGGTCGGCACGTCCTGTGATGGTCCCGGTGCCACCCGCCCATATAGAGCGATGGTGCACACAGATGCCATAAGCCCCCTCACACGTGCTGTGCAAGGATTTCCCGCCTTCCGGCGGTCGGAGAGACGGCATGGATACGGATTGCGAGTACTCGTTGATTGATGTGGCATTACGCGAAGATCTTGGTGACGGGGATATCACCTGCGCGGCCGTTATTCCGGAAGCGTGTTGTGCGATGGGTCGGCTGGTCGCAAAAGAGGCGTGCGTCATTGCGGGATTGCATCAGGCCTTTCTGGTCTTCAGCCACCTTGATCCGACCGTCACCTGGCGTCCCCACGTGCGTGATGGTGCGCATGTGGCGCCGGGGATGTGGTTGGCCGAAGTGGTGGGGAAGGGAAGGGCGATTGTGCAGGGGGAACGCGTTGCGCTCAATCTCCTGCAACATCTCTCGGCGGTTGCGACGCTCACGCAGCGCTTTGTGGCTGCGGTTGCTGGCACCGGGATTACGGTTCTCGATACGCGCAAGACCTTACCGGGACTACGGACCCTGCAAAAGGCGGCGGTTGTGGCCGGTGGGGGAAAAAATCACCGGATGGGCCTCTATGACCGCTACCTGATCAAATCGAATCACGTGGCGCCCCACCGGACATTGCGCGCAGCACTGGCCTATTTTTGCCGGCATCGTGACCGTGCCATTCCATTGGAGGTCGAGGTGCGTACCGTTGACGAGATCGATGCAGCCATTGACGTACGTGCGGAGTGGATTCTGCTCGATAACTTTCTCCCCCACGACGTCGCCGTGGCCGTGGCGCGCATCAATGGCCGTGCAAAGATCGAGATCTCGGGCGGCATCACGCTGCACAATATCCGGGACTATGCCGTCCCCGGTGTTGATGCTATCTCCATCGGGGCCCTGACCCATTCGGCCCGCGCCATCGATCTCCATTTGCAGGTGGAGGGGCTTCCGCAGACGGCTGAAGTCCGCTGATGCTCATGAGTATTGACTTTGCCGTGAACACGCGCTAACGGGTCGGTATGTCGCAGAGAATGCCCGGTGTGCTCTTCGTGGTCCTGTTCAGTCTCTTGACCTCTCAGACATTTGCGGCAACACGGTCGGTCTCGACCTCGGGTATCAACGCTGGTGATTGCCTCTCTACGCCGTGTCGCTCCATCCAGTATGCCATCGACCACGCCGCACCGGGCGACACAGTCGCCATTGCCCCGGGACTCTATACAGAAACCCTCCTCATCACGTCCGCCGTGACGCTCCTGGGTACGGATACCGAGCAGGTGGTTGTGCAGGCACGGGGCTTGGGTCCCCAAGACGGCACGCATGTCATGACCATCGATGTGCCGGACGGGACCGTGACGATCGAGGGGATGACCATTCGCCACGGCGATGTGGGGATCATCGGCACGGGGAATATCAGCGTGCGGAATGCGATTTTCTATCACAATGGCTACGATGGCGCACCGTATCCCTCCGGGCTTTCACAAGAAGACGTCGCGCTCTTCTATGCCGCACACGCCACCAACGGGGGGGCAATCCAGATCGCAGGCGGTGCTGGCGGGGAGTTGAGCGATAACCTCATCTACGAGAACGATGGTGCCATTCAGGTGACCGATACCGATGCCATCCATATCCACGACAATATCCTTCGGGACAATATCGGGAGCGGGATCGATGTGGGGAGTTCAACCAACGACGGGACCAAGGGGAATACGGAGGCGGTCATTGAACGCAATACCGTGCTCGATCACTTTGACCATGGAATACGTGTGGTGGGCGGCAAAGCGGTGACGATCGCGCACAATACGATCGAGGGGAACTGGAGCGCCGGTATTCTCTTGCGACATCCGGCCCAGGTCACCGTCACGAACAATGCGTGCGACCAGAACAACCTTTCGGCATTTACGGGCCGCGGCGTTCTCGGCGATGCCTGGGGGACCCTCGCGACCGAAGGGAGCGCGGGCGCAAAGCCGGCAAGTTTTGCGGTCAAGCTGATGGACAATATCTTTGCGGGGAGCGGGAAAGGCCGCAATGTATCGATGACGGCCGTCCACCTGGCCGCGGATCTTCCCACGGTTGAACTGCGCGGGAACCTCTTTCTTGGCTACGAGGAGGCCGTCGTCGTGACGGCGCAGGCGGACACGACGAGCCTGCATTACAATGATTTTGTCGGGGGAAAAATCGCGGTGCGCAATGACGATCTGGAGGGGAGTGTCAGTGCCGAGCGCAACTGGTGGGGTTGCGCAGGAGGGAGCGGCACGAGCGGGTGCGATGGCGTGGTCGGCAGCGCGGAGATGAGCGCGCCATTGCAGACTCCGTACCCGGCCAAGGTCAAGTTGCAACCGACGACGGTCCATCTGGACATCGATGCGGATCAACAGTATGCCGTCACCGGCACCTTATTGAACGGCAATATCGTCGATGTGACACCGGAGTGCCTCCTCGAGAGTCTGGATCCGACCATTGCCGCGCTGACAGCCCAGACCGTGGTGACCGGTGTCGCCGATGGCGCGACCGCGCTTCTGGCCTCCTGCTTCGATGGTGCGCAGGTGGCCGTGGGGAGCCTCACGGTGGGTAACGTCCTCCAAGGCACGGTCTCAGCGGCGGGAAGTAGCGATATTGAGTCCCCGACGGACGGTGCAAATCCTGCCACGGCCACAAGCGCGAGCGGTTTTGATTTTGGCGGTGCAGGATTTTGCGCGGTACTTCCCTGGCACGTCCGCTCACGACGGTTTTAGCAGCCTGTTGAAAAAGGCCCATCTGCGTCGTTGGACTGCCACCCCGCGATCCTCACGTACGGGTGAGTACGCTCCGGTCGCGGGGTGGCAGTCCGCCTCGCATCTGGGCCTTTTTGAACAGGCTGTCCGAACAGAGTTTTTTTAGCAACCTGTTAGGAGAGGCGCATAGTGCGAGTGGACATATTCTTCGAGCATCTGCGTAAACTGTGGCACGATCTCGTTCCCTTCGAGGGTCGTCACCTTTTCCCCATCCACAAAGACCGGGGCTTTTGGGGATTCACCGCTCCCCGGGAGACTAATCCCGATATTGGCGTTTTTGCTTTCCCCGGGTCCGTTGACGATACAGCCCATGACCGCCACCTGCAAGGCCTCAACGCCACTGGCGGTGGTGCGCCATTCGGGCATCCGCCGCCGGATATACTGCTCGATATCTTGTGCCATCTGTTGAAAAAATGTGGAGGTCGTCCGTCCACACCCCGGACAGGAGGTGACCTGCGGGGTAAAATGCCGCAGCCCCATGGTCTGCAAGATCTGCTGGGCCACGAGCACCTCGTGCGTCCGACTGCTGCCGGGTTCCGGCGTCAGCGACACGCGAATCGTATCGCCAATCCCTTCCTGCAACAAAACCCCGAGTGCCGTGCTTGACGCGACAATCCCCCGCGCCCCCATCCCGGCCTCGGTCAGACCCAGATGCAGGGCATAGTCGCACGTCGTGGCCAGTCGTCGATAGACCGCAATCAGATCCTGCACGTGCGAGAGTTTCGCGCTCAGAATAATGCGATCGTGCGGAAGGCCGAGCCGCTCGGCAAAGGCGGCAGATTCGAGGGCACTCATGAGCATGGCCTCGTGGAGGATCTCCTGCGTGGAACGCGGCGTCAGCTGCCGGGCATTGTCATCCATCAGCCGCATGGAGATCGCCGGATCGAGCGATCCCCAATTGACGCCGATGCGCACCGGTTTGTTGTGACGCGCCGCCGCTTCAATGATGGTCGCAAAGTTGGCGTCGTGCCGTTCGCCAAAGCCGCAGTTGCCGGGATTGATGCGGTATTTGTCCAGGGCTGCGGCACACGCGGGGTATTCGGTCAGAAGCGTATGGCCATTGTAGTGAAAGTCGCCGATGATCGGCGTGGTGTAGCCATTGTTCCGGAGCTGTTCCACAATGGCCGGGACGGCCGCGGCGGATGCTTTGACATTGACGGTGATCCGGACGAGTTCGGATCCGGCGTCCGCCAGGGCCTGAATCTGTGCCACGGTGGCCGCCACGTCGGCAGTGTCCGTATTGGTCATCGACTGGACCACCACAGGCGCATCGCCCCCGATCGTGACCCCGCCAACCAGGGTGGCCGTACTCTTCCGGCGTGGTTGTTGCATCGCGCCGTCCTCTAGCACCCGGCTTGCAGGGCGTCAACCGATGCACTATCCACGGGCCTTGTGAGTCAACCGACCGTCGCTTTGTACATCCACATCCCTTTTTGCCTCCATCGGTGCAGCTACTGTGATTTTTTCACCATGGGGGTGGGGCGGTCGCCGATTCCTGCGACGACCTATTGTGATCGGCTGATCGACGAATTGCGGGCGGTCGTGGCGGAACATCATCTAAAACCGAATGATATTGCATCGATTTTCTTTGGTGGA
Source organism: Deltaproteobacteria bacterium (assembly GCA_016183065.1). Taxonomy (GTDB): domain Bacteria; phylum UBA10199; class UBA10199; family JACPFF01; genus JACPFF01. The sequence goes on from JACPFF010000019.1 coordinate 68,469, forward strand.
GGGACGCCGACGATGCTGCCGGCAGATGCGTTTGCCCGGCTTCTGGATGGGATCGCCGATACGGTTTCACTCCCTGGCGGGATGGAAATTACCTGCGAGGCCAATCCCGAGACACTCGATGCGCCCTATCTCTCCCGATTGCGTCAGACCGGGGTAAATCGCCTCTCCATGGGGGTGCAATCTTTTCGCCCCGAGGCACTCACGTTTCTCGACCGCATCCATTCATCGAAGCAAGTGGTCGACGCCGTCGGATGGGCGCGGAATGCCGGTTTCCATAATCTCAATCTCGATCTGATGTTTGGACTTCCCCAGCAGAGTACCGCCATGCTGGAAGCGGATCTTGCCGCGGCACTCGAGCTCGCCGTCCCGCATCTCTCGGCGTATCAGTTGACCGTGGAGGCCGGGACACCCCTGGCCTTGCGGGTCCGTCGTGGTGCCGTGGTCCTGCCGCCGGAGGAGCGTCTCCTCCGGTTCTGGCATATCGTGCGGGAGCGTCTCGCGCAGGCCGGCTATTCCGCCTATGAGGTCTCGAATTATGCCCGGCCGGGCCACGAGTGTCGGCACAACCTCCATTACTGGAACGGTGGGGAATATCTCGGTCTGGGGCCTGGAGCAGTCTCCCGCATCGGGGCGCACCGGTGGCGCCGCCGTCGGCACGTGCAGCGCTATCTGGACGGCGAGTTAGCCGTGGATGAGACCGAAACGCTTATGCCCGCGCAATTGGCCCTCGAATATTGCCTCCTGGCCCTCCGTACCGAGCAGGGGCTCTCGCTGGAGGCCTTCGCCCAGCGTGCCGGGGAGCGCTTTGACGCCCTCTATCCTGGCATACGGGCACAATGGATCGCGCATGGCTGGGCCCTTGATGGTCCCAGGCTCCGGATGACGGTGTCCGGACTGGCCATTCTCGACACACTCCTCGCCGATCTATTATAGGGGCTCACGTCGCCCCCTCCAACGGCAAAGCCGCTGGAGCCTCCCCCTCTCGCGCGCGGTGCGCGCTGGGGGACTTCCTCGTCCACCCGCTTCGCGGGTCCCCGGACTCGGTCGTCGCCACTGCCCCCTCCAGCGGCAAAGCCGGGTCAAGGCCCAGCTGTGCTGGGCCGCGAAGCACAGTCGAAGACTGTGCGGAGTGTGATGGAGCCTCCCCCTCTCGCGCGCGGTGCGCGCTGGGGAACGTCTCCCGCGGGCGACGTGAGCCCCTCCAATAGAAGACGTGAGCTCCTGTAAGGGAATATGACATCCGCGATTGTCATTTGACTTTACCACATGTGATTGCTAGCGTAGGCTAAAATTCGGTAGAACTCATGAATAATGCTATGTTTTTTGATCTGACAGAACGTGAGGCCCTCGTTTTTTCCCACCTCGTGACCAATTACCTGCAGACGGCACAGCCCGTCGGATCGCAGACGGTCGCGCAAGGTTTGGGCCAGTGCCATCGGGGATACTCGCCGGCCACGGTGCGCCATATTATGGCAGATCTGGAAACTGCGGGTTTCCTGATGCATCCACACACCTCCGCAGGGCGTGTGCCGACCGCCACGGGATTGCGCTATTACATCGATTGTCTGGTGGAGACTACCCCATTGACCGATGAAGAACAACGGGCCATCGCGTCGCGGTATGCCGAGACCGCACCGGACATTGAGGCGGTCATTCAGGAGACGTCGCGGATTCTTGCACGGTTGTCACGATATGTCGGTTTGGTCGTCGCCCCGGTACGCAATGAACTCCTCTTTCGGCATATCGAATTTCTTCGGCTCTCGCCCCGACGGTTGCTCGGGATCTTCGTGACCTGTGAGGGGGTCACGCAAAACCGTGTGATCGACGTGGAGCGCGAGTTTACCGCCGCCGATCTCGAACGGATCAATACGTATTGCAACTCGGCATTTGCCAATTTGACGCTCGAAGAGGCGAGATGCCGGGCCCGCCAGGAATGTGCCGCCGTGCAGGCGGCCATGCAGGACATGCCGCAGGAGGCCATGCGACTCTCGGCAGTGGTGCTGGGGACCGCGCAGTCTGCGGACGTGGTGGTCGATGGCGAGGCGAGCCTCCTGGGTCAGCCGGAATTTGCGCTGGCAGCGCGGGCGAAGCTGTTGCTCGAGGCCCTGGAGGAAAAAAAACAGCTCGTCGAGCTAATCGAGCGGAGTATCGACAACGAAGGGGTACAGGTGTTTATTGGCGCGGAGAGCGGAGTCGATGCCTTCTCGGACTGCAGCGTGATTGTCTCTCCCTATCGCCGGGGCGAGCGCATTTTGGGGACGCTCGGCGTGATCGGTCCGGCGCGGATGGCCTATGGCCGCGTCATTCCGATCGTGCAATGTGCGGCAGAACATGTCAGTCGTATTCTCAATGGGTAGGAGTCTGGCACCATGATGGTCGAACGAACAAAAGTCGATGAACTGCGCGAGGCACTCGAGCAACGCAAGACCCGCGAGGAACGGCAGCCAGAGCCTGTACCCGAGCCGACAATGCCGGAGGACGAACGGCCGCAGATGATGGTCGAGGTTTCAGCCAGTGCCGATGACCGCATGGCACAATTGGAAGAAGAGGTCCGGTGTGCGCAGTCCGAGGCGGCTGCGCATCATGAGCGATTGCTGCGGACCCTGGCCGAGCTGGAGAATTATCGCAAGCGCGCCGAGCGGGAAAAAAGCGAGGCCATTACCTTTGCCAATGAGCGGTTGTTGAAAGAGTTCATGGTGGTGCTCGACCATCTCGATGAGGCGTTATCGCATGTCCCCCCGCAAAACGAGTGTTCAGACGTCCTGTTGGCGTTTGTGGAAGGGATGTCGTTGACCTTCCGTCAGTGTCTGACGATCTTGCAGAAATACGGCTTTGAAGAGGTTCCGGCCGAGGCCGGCACGGTGTTTGATCCGTCCATTCATGAGGCGGTGAGCCAGGTCGATACGGAGGATGTCAAAAGCGGATGCATTGCCATGCGACAACGACGGGGATATGCGTTGCATGGGCGATTGCTGCGCGCGGCCTTGGTGGTCGTGGCGAAATAGCAGGGTGTGTGGGGGAATTATGTGGCACGGACGGTTGGGGAAGCGGGGAGTGATCTGCTTTCTGTTGGGCGGGGTGCTGTGGACAGGGTGTGCCGGCGGACCCTTTGGCAGCAGGGGCGCGGGCGGCCCGAAAGTACGCGGTGGCGCGCCATTGCGCATCGGCGTGATTCTGCCATTGTCCGGCCGGTATGGCGTCTTCGGTCGGGCCACCCTCAATGGGATTGAGTGCGCGGCAGGGAAGACCGAGCCGTGTGAATCCCCGTATCCCGTGGAATTGATCACCAGGGACTCGGGCGAGAGTGTGGACCGGGCGGTTGAGGCAGTGCGCGAACTCGCGCAGGAAAAGGTCGCGGCGATTCTCGGCCCGCTCATGGCAAATACTGTGGAAGCCGCGGCGCGGGAGGCAGAGCAGCTCGGTATTCCCCTGGTGAGTCTCAGTCGGCTGAAGCGCGTTGTCGATATTGGTCCGCACATTTACAGTATCGGCATGGACGAGCAGTCGCAGGTGGAAGCCTTGGTTCGATATGCGACGGAACAGTCGAAACTGACGACGTTTGCCATTGTCTATCCGACCAACAACTATGGCCGGGCCTTTCGCGACCTCTTCCGCGATGCCGTGACACGTGTTGGCGGATCGGTCGCCGTGGAGCGCGGGTATACCGCAAATCTTGAGCAGATTATCGAGGCCCGCAAGCGCGCAGAGCAAGCGCCGGTGCCGACCGAAGGGGAGTCCCAACGACGATTTGAACTCTCCAAAACAGGGGAAGTGGTCGAGATTGCCGGGGCATCCACACCGTTGCCACCACTGAAAAAAATCGACAATGTACAGGCAGTCTTTATCCCGGATTCGTATCGGACACTTACGACGATGCTCCACACTTATGGGAGCGACCTCTTTGGCAATGCGATGCTGCTGGGCTTAAGCCGATGGAACCACCACGGCATCCTTGCCGGTGGGAGTCGCGTCCAGGGTGCGGTCTTTGTCGATGGATTTTTCAAGGAAAGCGCCGATATCGATACCCAGCGGTTCGTCACGGCATTCGCTCAGGCCTATCATGTCGAACCGACGATCCTCGAGGGACAGGCCTACGATGCCACGCAGTTGGTCTTGAAGGCCGCCCGCCGCGGTGGTCAGTCGGCGGCGGTTGTGCAGCGGGGGCTGCAGAAGTTGGGGAGTTATCGCGGCGTGACCGGGCGGCTTACGGTGAAATCGTCGGGGGAGATCGCGCGAGAGTTGTTCCTCCTGACCGTTGCGGATGGTCGCATTGCGGAGATTCCGCATCGGGGCGCCAAATCGCACCGAAACGCCATGCAAGGTCCGGCGGCAGATCATGCCGTGTCATCCTCCCATGTCTCACGGGACAGAGTCGATGAAAAATATGACCGCGGGGGATCGGCGGAGCGTCCGATCGAGACCAAAGTATGGGACAAGTATGCCGATCACTTGTGACGCCGCTGTCGCATCGGGGCATGGCACGCTCAATGAGTTTACCCTCATCGAGCGTCTTGTGGGCCATGTACCGCGGAAGGCGGAAGGCCTGACCTGGGGCGTCGGTGATGACTGCGCGGTCTTGACTGCCGGTGGGCGTCGCGATTGGCTCGTCAGCACCGAATGCCATGTAGAAGGGGTCCATTTTCATGCCGCATGGATGTCATGGCGGCAGATCGGACAGCGCGCGGTCCTGGCCACGGTGAGCGATGTCGCGGCCATGGGGGGACGGCCGCGGTTCCTGAACATCGGGGTGGGGATTCCCGACCATGTTTCTGTACGGGCGGTCGAGGAGTGCTATGCCGGGATCCAGGCCGCCGCCGAAGCTTTGGGGATGGTCATTATCGGGGGAGATACGACGACAGCGCCCGCGGCCTTGCATCTGTCGATGACGGTGATCGGCGAAGTCACCCATGGCCGTGCGTTGTATCGTCGTGGCGCGCGTCCGGGAGATTTTCTCTACGTCACCGGTTCGTTGGGCGCCTCCGCACTCGGTCTCCAGTTGTTGCAGGAGGGAAAAACGCCTGCCGATCATCCCGCAATTGTGCGCCATAGAGAACCTCCACAACGGATCGAGGTGGCACAGTGGTTGGCATCGACCGGATGCGTGACCGCCATGATTGATATCAGCGATGGTCTGCTGGCCGATGCCGAGCATGTGGCTGCGGCGAGCCATGTCGGCATGGTGATCGAAGGGATGCGGATTCCGTGCGCGGAATGCCTGAATGGGATGGAGTATCCCGATCCGCTCCACATGGCCGTGACGAGTGGCGAGGAATATGAGCTCCTCTTTACGGTCTCGGGCCAGCGGGCCCCGGCCTTTCACCATCTGGCGAACGGTGTCCGACGGACCCTGGGCGTCCCCCTGACGCGGATCGGCACGGTGCATCAGGGCCACGATGTCGCACTGCGCGATGCATCGGGAAAGCCCGTGACGTGTGCGCACGCAGGCTATGAACATCAGTTTACGGCTTCATAGGCGTTCGTATGGCACAACTGCCGCTATTGTTGATCGCGCTCCTGGTGTTGCTCCTCGCCTCGGCGTTTTTTTCGTGCGCGGAGACCGCGTTTTTTTCCCTCAATCGCATCGAGCTCGGACGGCTTCGCCTCGCACGGAATTACGCGAGCGCGCGCCTGGTCCGATTGTTGAGTCGTCCGCGCGATACCCTGATCGGACTCTTGCTCGGCAATGAGGTCGCCAACTGCGCCATTGCCATCCTCTTCGCCAATATCGTGACCATCTTTATCGACTCCTCGCTGACCGCGACTGTTGTGAGCGTGGCGCTCGCAACGCCTATCGTGCTGCTGGTCGGAGAGGTGCTGCCGAAAAATCTTGCGGTCGGTTTTGCCTCGCGCATTTCCCCGGTTCTTGTGATCCCGGTCACCGCATTTCTGTGGTTCACGACCCCGGTCCGCTGGGTCCTGATGCATATTGCCGACGGCGGTGTCCGGCTCTTTGGCGGGGATCCTCGGCAGGTCCGGGCCATGATCTTTGAGGAAGAATTCCGGCAGCTCGTCAATCTGGGACAGGAGAGCGGCGCGTTGTCGACCTCGGAACGCGAGTGGATTCACGGCATCTTTTCCTTCACGGACATGAAAGTGGCGTCCATTATGACGCCGGCGGAAAAGGTCTTTTGTATTCCTCTCGGGTGGCCATTGGAGAAGATCCTCGAGGAGATGCGACAGACGCAGTTTTCCCGCGTCCCGGTCTTTCATGAACATCTGCACGATATCATCGGACTCCTCTACATGCGGGACTTGATCTCGCTCCATCGTCGGAAAGCCCGCGGGTTGGCCGTTGAGCTGGAAGAGGTGATCCGCCCGGTGTTGTTTGTCACCGGCGAGACCGATGTGGCTGAGCTGCTGCGCGAGTTGCAGCGGACGAAAATCCATATGGCGATCGTGCGGAATCATACGCAGGAAATGGTCGGCGTCGTTACGCTCGATGACCTTCTCGATGCCTTTATCGGGGAGCGAAGCGAGGGACACCCATGACCGCGATTCACTGGGATGCCGCGTTGATCACGGTCATCATGACGATACTCCTCGCACTCCTTGTTGAGGGGTTCTTTTCCGGCTCGGAACTGGCACTGGTTTCCTGTGACCGGTTGCGGCTCCGCTATCGCAGCCGGCACGGGAGTCGGGGAGCACGTCTGGCCGAGGAGTTGCTCAATCATCCCGCAAAGCTCTTCAGTATCACCCTCTTCGGGACCAATCTGTCGACCATCACGGCCTCCACCGTGACGACGTTTTATCTGGTCAACGAATATGGACCGGCGTATGGACCGTTGGCCGTGTTGCTCTCCCCGGTTATTCTGCTCTTTGCGGAGATCATCCCCAAAAGCGTGTACCATCACCATGCGGATCAATTGGTGGATCGCGTTGCGCCGTTTCTCATACTTTTTGGCACGGTGTTCGCGCCATTGGTTCTCGGTATCCAGCTGGTGACTGACCGGCTTCTAGGCGGTGTTCGTCGTGCGGTTGGGGCGGAGCGGCGCATCTCACGGGAGGAGTTGACAACCATTCTCCAGGGAGAGGAAACTCGGGGGACTGATATCAAGCCTGCGGAACGGACCCTTGTTGCGAGGATCTTGCGGCTCTCGGAGCTGACCGCGAAAAATATCATGGTGCCGCTCATTGAATTGGAACCGATCCCGATGACGATGACGCGCGATGCGGCCATTCACATCTTCGATGTGAAAGGGATCACGCGCATTCCCGTCTATGGCACCCGGATCTATGATATTGTCGGCGTGATCGAGGCCGCGGATGTGCTCTATGCCGAGACCGGCCAGGCGATAAGCGCACTGAGCCATCCACCCGTGTATATTCCCGAAGAAATGCGTCTCAACGAACTCTTCCGCATCTTGCGGGAACGTCGCGAAGAAGTGGCCGTTGTGGTCGATGAATACGGGGCGGCCGTCGGTGTCGTTACCCGTGAGGAGATCATGGAGGAGGTTGTCGGTGAATTGCGGGACGAATTTGAACTGGACGAGCAACTCTATCGGCGTGTGGGAGCGAGTGCGTATTACGTCAATGCCCGGATGGAAATCGAGACGGCGGCGCGTGAACTGGGATTGGCTATACCAACGGGTGATTACGAGACGCTGGCCGGCATGCTCTTGCAATATTTTGGGCATATTCCCACGATCGGTGAGCAGGTGACGATTCACGGATGGCAATATGAAGTGCGTCAGGCGACGGAACGGGCGATTGTCGAGGTCGCTGTGAAACGAGTGAAGCATTGACATGAAAGGGAGGGCGTTATGGTGCATCAACCTCAATCACCCCCACTCCCCCTGGGGGCCACTGCTCCAAACTTTACCCTGCAGGGAACGGACGGCAAGGAATATGCGCTTCCGCGGCATCGCGGGGCCAAGGGGACGCTGGTCGCCTTTGCGTGCAACCATTGTCCCTATGTGAAGGCCTATGACGCGCACATAGCCGCGTTGGCCGGGGAATTTGGGCCAAAAGGGATCGCGTGGTTTGTCATCAATGCCAACAATGCCAAAGACTATCCGGACGACAATTTTGAAAAAATGAAGGAAAAGGCCGAGACGCTCCATCTGCTCTATCCCTATCTTCGCGATGAGACGCAGCGTGTGGCACTCGACTTTGGCGCCGGCTGCACTCCCGAATTTTTCCTCTTCGATGCACACCTCACACTCGTCTATACGGGGCGTCTCGATGACAATATGGAATCGCCGGAGGCGGTCAGGGAGCACTATCTGCGCGACGCCTGTCAGGCCGTACTGGCCGGCAAGGCTCCGCGGACCGAGAAAACGCACCCGATCGGATGTTCGATCAAATGGACGCGCTAGCAGCCTGTTAATCGCGACTGTTGCCGAAGAGACCGGTGCGGAGGAGTAAATAGAGGAGGTTGAGGACCGCGGCAGCGGCTGCCGCCACATAGGTCCACGCCGCGGCATTGAGCACGGCGGCGACACCGCGCTGGTCGCCCGCGCCGACAATGCCATACGACATGAGCCATTGTTTTGCCCGGGCCGAGGCATCGAATTCTACCGGCAGGGTGACGAGCTGAAAGAGGACCGCCACGCCAAACAAGACAATCCCCAATTTGACCAGCGCAAAGGTTTGAATAATAAGACCAAGGAAGATGAAGAGATAGGACAATTGACTCCCGAAATTCGCCATTGGGACGAGGGCGTTGCGAAATCGCAATGGCGCATAGGCCGTGGCATGTTGCACGGCATGTCCAACTTCATGTGCCGCAATGGCTTGGGCGGCAATGGATGCCGTCTGATAGACGTGGGGCGATAGGCGTACGACTTTTTCGCGCGGATCATAGTGATCCGACAGGATGCCATCTCCGCCCAGTAGACTGCGTCGCGCGCCGATCGACTCCACCCGGACATCGGTGATTCCTTGTTGCTGCAGGATCTGTTCGGCAATTTGGCCCCCGGTATATCGACTCTGCGAGGCAATCTGGCTGTAGTGCTTGTAGGTCCCCTTGACTCGTAACGTGGCCCATCCTGAAAAGGCCAATGTCACCAACATCATGAGCAGATACAAGGGGTCAAAATAGAAAAACATCGAACATTCCTCCTGTTGGATGATGAAGGTGCCGAAATATGTGGGGACCCTCACACGAATGTCAATGGGATTAATTCAGATAGCGCGCCGGAATGGAGCCGGTGCCCGCGCAATGCGGGCATTTGTCTTTCAGGCCAAAGGCCCGAAAAATGGTTCGCGCGTACGATTCCTGCTCAAAATCGTGAAATTCATAGCGCAGATGGGCCAATTCGTGGGCGAGGGTCATCAAAATCTGCCGTTGTGCAAGGACTGCATGCCGACGTCTTGTCCGTGCACCACTCCGTGAGACGACAATCCGATGTGTACAGAGAGTGATCACCCGGGTCTCAACGGCGCAGGTCCCCAAGACGTGCATTTCTCGGTTGACGGGCGGTCGATAGGAGCGGATCTGCCGCGGAAGCATGAGCGACGGCATCTGTTTTTTGGCGCGTCGGAGATATTTCTCTATCCATTTCAGTTTGGTCGAAATAATTGTCGGGACTCTGATTGTCGGGACCCTGATGGATTCGACCACGAGCCGTCGACGAGTCGTCGGCTGACGAGCGGTCTGTCGACGGGGCGAACGACGCAACGACTGCGGTCGCTTCGTGGGGTGGCGCGATCGGTATTTTGGCATACAATACTATTAAATCAGAAAAACACCAGCAATGTCAATTGGTTGCAGAAGTGCCCCGATTCGTGAGCGATTTCGCTCTCTTTTACAGCCGTAGGGCCCCACGGCCCAGCCGCACCGCGGCGCTCAAGGGGGACGACCGAGGCCGGGGACCCAGCGCAGCGGGTGGACGAGGAAGAAGTACCCGGAGGCGGAGCCGGAGGGTACGTGAGCCCCTACAATCGTGGGGTGATCAATCTATGCCAGAATCGGAGCAGATGCTCAAAGAACGACGGCATAGGGGAGACGTCAATGGTGATCTCTTGGGCGAGGGAGAGGTTCGAGGGGAGGTGATCTCTCCCCGGCGTCAGGGAGGGAGTCCCGGATTCGTCGCGCACAAAGAATCGTAACTGGCCGGCGTGCGGTTCTTTGAACGAAATCGTGCGCGAATAGCGGCCATCGCCCGCGACCTTATCGCCCAGTGTCCCATCGTCCACGAGCGTCCAGCGGTGCTCGATCACCTTGTCCTGCAGACGATATTGATACAGTGCGAGCGATGGGGGGCGGTCGCGGGTTGTGGCCACACGCGCGGTAAACACGATCATTTGATCCTGCCACCGGTAGAGAATCGATGGCGTGGCATCCACGGAGAGAATGGCCTTTGGGTTCACCGCCATTGCGGCATGGGGGGCACCGTGGAGACTGAAGAGGAGAGAGGCCACCATGGCAGAGAGACGGCAGTTCATGCACCGATCCATACGGTTTTGATATTGGTGAATTCATGGAGGCCGATGTCACTCAATTCCCGACCATATCCAGACTCCTTGACACCGCCAAACGGCAGACGTGGATCGGATTTGACGATTTCATTGATGAACACCGCACCTGCCTCGAGAGATCGCGCAATGACTTCTCCCCGCGTGACGTCGCGGGTCCAGATGCTGGCCCCAAGGCCATAGGGCGTCAGATTGGCCAGGCGGATCCCCTCGGCCATCGAGGTCATGGGTGTCACCAAAGCGACCGGTCCAAAGACCTCTTCAGAAAAAATCGGCAGTGTTTCCGTGACATCGCTCAAGACGGTCGGTGCATAAAAAAAACCGGACGTCCCCATACGATGACCTCCCGTCAGGACGGTTGCCCCTGCGCGCGTCGCTCCACGGACTTGCGCGTCGAGGTGCACCACCAGATCGCCACGGGCCAACGGCCCAATATCGGTGTCCGGAAGCCTGGGATCTCCCACGCGCAGTGTCACAACTGCTGCCACATAGGCATCGAGAAAGGCCTGATACCGCGTCTCCGCCACAAGAAATCGTTTTGCCGCGATGCAACTCTGTCCCGCATTCTGCATGCGGGCGCGAACAGCCATCGGGACCACCTGAGCCAGATCTGCGTCATCGAGCACGAGAAAGGGATCGGAGCCGCCCAGTTCAAAGACGCACTTTTTGAGTGTCTGGGCCGCGGCCATCGCCACATGCTTTCCCACCGCGGTGCTCCCCGTCAGAGAGAGTCCGCGAATCGTGCAATCGGCAATCATCCGCTCGAGCAATGCGCGCGAGGGGAAGAGCGATTGAAAGGTCCCCGGCGGATAGTTTGCTTTGAGGAAGAGGGCGTCGATCATCCTGGCGCATTGCGGGACATTGGACGCATGTTTGAGGAGCACGGTATTTCCCGCACAGAGTGTCGGGACGGCCCAGCGAAAGACCTGCCAAAAGGGGAAATTCCAGGGCATGATTCCGAGCACAATACCGAGGGGTTCATAACAGATCATGCTCCGTGTGGCATCGCTGGTGACGCGGACCGGTTGCAGAAAATCGGCAGCATGCTCCGCGTAATAACGGCAGAGCCATGCACATTTCTCAATCTCGGCTGTGGCCTCACGGACCGGTTTCCCCATTTCCAATGTCATGAGGGCGGCAAGAGCCGACTGTTGTTCGATCAGCAGCTGTGCCAGTCGTGACAAGGGCGCGACCCGCTCACGTGGCGGTGTTTCGCGCCAAGTTTGGAAGGCCCGCGAGGCCCTTCTCATCGTCGCCGCAATCTTATCTGCCGAGTGAAAGGGGAATTCAGCGACCCGTCCCCCTGTCGTGGGATCGATAGTCTGATAGGGGCTTTCTTGCACCATAGGCCTCTCCCGGGCGCCGAACTCCACCACACGTCGCGTCTGTCCGTCAAGGACCCGTTCGGGATTGCCCTCCATGGGTGATGATGTTAACTCCCGCAGATGTGGCGATGGATTTTGATTGTCATCGGTGTGTGGTTGCTCCGTTCCATACTTCGTCGAGTATGCTTCGGATCGACACGACACCGGCAACCCGAGTTGCGCACCCCGACAAAGAAACCGCCGGACAATGCCATTGAGGTCCCCTTCGAGGTCATTGATCGCGACGATCGCTCCCCGCCATCTCCATGAGGGGGCCGGGAACCCAGCGAAGCTGGGTTCCCGGCCGTGGAGCCACGGGCTCACGCCCCAGCGCGCACCGCGCGCGCGAGGGGGGGCCCAACGGGCTTTGCCCGTTGGGGGGTCAGTGCGACGACCGAGTCCGGGGACCCGCGAAGCGGGTGGACGAGGAAGTACCCGGAGGCGGAGCCGGAGGGTACGTGAGCCCCTCAAATAGTATATCGATGACTTTTAAAGAGATGGAAAAGATACCAGAGGGACGGCAACAGAAGGAGCATCCCCACGGTCAGTCCGATGATCATGAGCCAGAGGACATTCGCCGGTGAGGCTGCATTGTAGATCGTGAGGCCGGGAGCAATGAGGTAGGGATATTGTGCGGCTCCCCATCCGACAATCACACTGATGACCGCCAGAATGGCCGTGGCCGTGGCGAGCGTCGTCCGGCAACGCCATAGGGCCAACAGTGACGCGGCACCACTGGCCATCGAAAGAGCGACCAACGGCCAGGAACGTGTCAGAAATGCCGTCCACATATGTGGAACCTCGGTGTAGATCAGCACGAGGCCGGTCATGGCCAAGAGACCCATCCAGATCCCGGTCGTCAATGCCCGCTGCTGCCAGAGGTGCAGCAGCGATGTGCGATGGGCCATTGCGGCCTCGCGCGTGAGATAGACCGCGGCAAGATACGCGCAGACGCCGACGAAAAAGAAGGCCGAAAAAATGGCGAGAGGTGAGAGCCACGTGGTGAGATAATTCCCGTGAAAGTCCCCGCGCTCGTCAATAGCGAGCGTTGCGGACATCCCGGCTCCAAATGCTGCACCGAGAAAAAATGGGGCCGCTGCAGAGGCCAGGGCAAAGACCGCGCCCCAAAATGCCTGCTGGCGTACGCCACCCACGCCATTGATGTGAAAGGCGAATCCCACACCGCGAAAGAGAATGCCGGCAAGGGCCAAGAGGAGTGGGAGCCAGAGGGCCCGACAGAGTCCCGCGAAGACCGGAGGAAAAGCGGTCCAGAGGAGGATGAGGACAAAAATGAGCCACACGTGATTGGCCTCCCAGACGGGACCGATGGCGCCAAAGAGAAACCGCCGTTCGTCATCGGGGGACTGGAAGGCACTGTTGAGTTCCCAGATGCCGGCGCCGAAATCGGCACCGCCCAACAGGACGTAGAGCACGGCGCCAATGGCGAGGATTCCAAAGACAATCAGTTCAGGCGGCATGACTAGTCTCCTGAGCGCCGCGGTGCGGCTGGGCCACGTGCCGGAGTGCCCATATGGTGCAGAGGGATAATCCCGCATAAATGGCGCACGTGGTCCAAAAAAGTGGTACGATGCCGGGAGCGTCAGTCACGGCATCGGCGGTGCGCATGATGCCATAGACGATCCACGGCTGTCGGCCGACTTCCGTGACGATCCATCCGGTTTCGATGCCGACAAACCCGGCGATCCCCGACAGAATGATGCCAAGATAAAAGAGGCGACACGTTGGCCATGTACGCCGGCGCCACCAATGCCAGGTGCTCCACAGGGTCATCAGGAGCATCAGGGTACCGCTGGCCACCATGATCTGAAAGGCATAATGCACCACAGCCACCGGCGGATGGAGTTCTGGGGGAAAGGCATTCAAGCCCTGCACTGTGGCCGCACGATCGCCATAGGCGAGCCAAGAGAGCATGCCCGGAACTTCAATGGCATAGCGGGTTGCGCCAGCGACTGTGTCTGGGATACCGCCAAGGCGAAGTGGCGCGCCCATTTCCGTGACAAACTGGCCCTCCATGGCCGCCAATTTGATCGGTTGTCGCGCGGCCACACTTTTTGCGGCCCAATCACCGACCACAAATTGGATCGGCGTGGCCACCATGCCAACGACCAGCGCAATCCCCATCCCCGTGCGCACATAACGGGTACGCAGCCCGCGCAAGAATGCGGTGGCATAGACCGCAGCAACCCCGAAACCGCTGGCCATGTACGCCGCAACGATCATGTGCGCGGTCTGCGGACCGGTGGCCGGGTTGAGCATGGCGGCGATCGGATCTGGATGGAATGCCGCACCCCCGATCCATTCGAATCCCTGGGGGGCATTCATCCAGGCATTGGCCGTGACCACAAACCAGGCCGAGGCAAAGCCGGCCACGGCAATGGGGATCGCGGTCATGCCATGGACTTTTGGTGTCAGTCGATCCCACGAGTAGAGATAGATCCCCGTAAAAATCGCCTCGAGAAAAAATGCAAAGGCCTCGAGCGTGAATGGGAGGCCAATGACCGAGCCAAACGTCCCCATAAAACCCGGCCATAACAATCCGAGTTCAAAGGCGAGCACGGTGCCCGAAACGGCCCCCACGGCAAAGAGCATGGCAAAGGCCTTGGCCCACTGTTTGGCGAGCTGTCGCCATACGAGCTCGCCGGTCGTGGCATACCGCCACTCGGCAATGACCAGGAGCAATGGGAGCCCGATCCCAAAACAGGCAAAGACAATATGGAACCCGAGCGTGATCGCCATCTGCCAGCGGGCAATGAGGAGCGACGAAAGGGCAAGGAACATGGGAAACCCCTCTCCCGGGCGTCATTCCCGCGCTCGCGGGAATCCGACGACCATCCAGGGATCATTTATGAGGCGATATAATTCTTGAGCATCGTGACGTCAAAGTGACACTCGGAAATACTTTCGCCCATCAGATCGCGCATCGACACCATGCCCAGCGGTTTGCCGTCTTTGACAATGGGGAGATGCCGGCAATTGGCCTCGCGCATCTTGGCAAGTCCTGTTTGGTAGGTGTCATCGGGATTGCAGACCATGATCTTCCGCGTCATCACTTCCCCCACGGTCAGATCACACAGATTGCACCGCGTGGCCACGCCTTTTCGCACAATGTCGCGTTCGGAAACAATGCCGTGGAGGGTGCCTTTTTTATCGACCACCATGAGGGCGCCGATGTCATGCTCGAACATCATCTGCGCCGCCTCTTGCACCGTCAGTGTCTCGCTGACGGCATAGATCTTTTTTGTGCCATGAATCTCGCTGACTGTGCGCATGGTCATGGGAACCTCCTTACGCCACTGCTGTATCGCATCGGGTGTCGAGTCGTCTAGCGCAACGTCGCATTCGGGTAGTCGGCCGAAAAACCATTGCCCCCGTTGAGTTGGCTGATCGAGGCGTAGGTCTTTTGCAACACCTGGATGGCAAAGGCGGCATTGTGCACGCCGAGGCTGCCATCTTTTGAAATGACGTTGTGATTATAGACGGCCCGCCGGACATCGATAGTGCTGGCGTTCATCTTGGTCTGATTCGAGAAGCTGAGATGTCCGACGGTAATGACGCCATCGGCATCCGCAGTGGTTCCACCGGAAATATTGGTCGAATCCGTGGAGAGGATTTTGGTCGAAAGGGCCAGGAGGAGGCCTTTGATCTCGTCCTGAATGCCTTCCACACTCCCATCGCCGTCATAATCGGCGCGGGCCGTGCGGTTGAAGGTTGTCAGTCCCGGATGACAGGCCGTGCAGGCAGAGAGAAATTGGGTGCCGCCATTCGCGAGTCTCCAGGTATGTCCGCCAACAAGACGATAGCCGGTCTCCTCGGCGGTTGGGGTCGTCCCCATATGGCATGTCACACATTTGTTGTTCTCATCCGATTGGGTGACGTCGCCCGTTCCACGCTTCAGCGTGAAGTAGGAACTCGTGTGGAAGGAATTTTCGGTGAGGGTGACATTGTATGCACTATCCGAAAATGCCGTGACGACACCAACACCCTCCAGGACAAAGGCCTGTGGATTGCCATGGACCTGGCGGAAATATTGTGTTGCGACCTGGTCGACGGTCTCGCACACGGCGTCAGCCGTGCCATCGCCATTGGTATCGCAATCCTCCTCCCCCTCCACATAGAACCCATCATGACAGGTATAACAGACGGCAGCGGCGCCGGCATCGACTTGGGTCCCCGCGTCATCTTTCAACGTGACCACTCCTTTCAGGCGGAGTTGCGTCGAGTCATTCCCGCTGATCGCGGTGGAGCCGCTGACCGTATCGCCGGCCTGGCTGTGGGGATCGTGACAGGCGACACAGGTGACGAGGAAGTCGTGCGTCTCCTGTGCCGTGACCGTGGCGCCCGCGGCGTGTTGGATGAAACCTCCGGTCGAATGACAGCGCGCGCAGGCCGCACCCCACCATGAGGAGAGTTGATAACGCCCGGCTGTGGTGACACCGGTCGAATTGTGTGCGGAAATTTTCCATTCGGCTTCCTGAGGATGACACTTGCCGCAGACGCCGGCATTCCAGGTCTGGTAGGCGATCCGGGAGTCGATCGTGATCCCCATATGGGCCTTCCCGGGTCCATGACAGTTTTCACACTGGATATTCGTGAGCGGCGTGAGTGTCGGATTGTTCTCGGTAAATGCCGGCCAGGTAGTGCCGGTCGACGGGAAGGCATATCCTGCTTCGTCGACGAGATCATCAAATCCTGCATTGGTCGCCGCGCTCTCGGTATTGAATCCCACGGTGTGGCACTCCCAGCAATACGGCTCCGGCGCCTTTGCAGCGTACGAACCGATCGCCTGTTCAAACTGCACGGCATGACCGGTCTCCTCCCATGTCAATTCATTATCGACATGGCAGTTCCCGCATTGACCGATCGAGGAGTCCGCGGATGCGTCGGCAATAGTTCCCACGCCAACATAATTCGCGGCATTGATGGTCAATGTGCCGCTTTGTCCGCTCGAGGGCGAGACATAGGCCACGGTATACGTACCGGCGATATCGGGTACAAAAGACGGAATCTGGCGGGCAGAGGTGGTGGTACTGCTATCGGTGAATGTTGCCGTAGAGGTACTCGGTTGTGTCAATGTCCACGACCAATCTGTGACCGTGGAGCTCGTGGTATTCGTATTCGCCTTCAGCGACGGGCCGGAGAGATAGACCTTCTCTCCCACGCCGACATTGGGGATCCCGCTACTCGTCTTGACTTCGGCGCCGTTGTCGAACAGGTGTACTGTATAGGTCCCGACGTCTCCGTTGCCGTCGGCATCGGTGACGGTCAACCGAAATTCGAGCTGGGCGTCGTTGCGCGAGATGCCGAGCACCTGCCAGCGATACTCGTCGCTGGCGTGGAGGATGGCGGTCATGGCCGGGATGTCGAAGATGAGGGTGTCACCCGATCTGCCCGAGGTGATGGTGACCGGTACGCCGGAAATCTGTTCCCAGGCGTAACTGGCGACCGGTGCACCTTCGACCGTTGCACTCGTCGCACCAGAAATACCGACACCCGTATCGCCAAAGTCGGCATAATAGGCCGTCCCGCCCCGATAGGAGAAGGCGGTCAGTCCATCAGCGGCCGTGATCGTTGCAGTAGGTGTGGTCACGGTCGTCGAACCGGTATTGCTGGATCCGCAGGCCGCGAACATGATCGCTATGATGAAAGACGTGAGGCAGGAGAGAGACGATCTCATGGGTGACCTCGGATGCGGATGACAATTTGTGAAGAAATCCCGGCGAGTATCGTACTCCGATCCCGTGACCTGCCCCATGATAAACATCATATGCCCGCAGGTCTTCAGGATTGTGATATCCGCGCTTCCCTGGTAGTCTCTGTGGTGCACCAGGACTCCATATGAATCTCTTGATTATTGAAGATGATCGCGACATCGCCGAACTCATAGCCTATAATTGTGCCCAGGAAAAAATGGCCACAGAGACCTGTCACAGTGGAGCAGAGGGCCTTGTGAAGGCGCGGCGCATGGTGCCCAGTGTGATCATTTTGGACCTCATGCTCCCCGATATCGGCGGACTGGAGGTATGTCGTGCCCTCAAGGCCGATGCCAAGACGGCCATGGTCCCGATTGTCATGCTGACGGCAAAGGGATCAGAGGTCGACCGGGTCGTCGGGTTTGAAGTCGGTGCCGATGATTATGTGACGAAACCTTTCAGCCCGCGGGAGCTGATTTTGCGCATCAAGGCAATTATGCGGCGCCGAACAGAAGGGGAGACACACGACGCGGAGTGCCTCCAGACCTTCGGTATATTGGAGGTCGATCCGGCGCGGGTCCTCGTGCGGGTGCGTGGAAAAACCGCCCGTCTGACGGCGATCGAATTCAAGCTCCTCCACTATCTGTTGACGCATCAGGGACGGGTTACCACGCGGGACCGTCTCCTGGATCACGTGTGGGGATACGATGCCGCGCTCAACACGCGCACCGTCGATGTGCATATCAATCGACTCCGGGAAAAATTGGGAAAGGCCGGCGAGTATATCGAAACGGTCCGCGGGATGGGGTATCGTTTTGTCGAAGAGATCACCAAGCGGTCATAAGGATCTGTCCGGGAATCCCTGTCCTGTTTTGGCGCTCAGATTGGGGTCAAAATGAAGAGGGATTCCCGACCAAACCCTAAAGAATCGCGAATTCGATCACGTCTCGTGTGGCGGCTCTTTGCCGCATTGTCTTGCCTCCTCCTCCTGAGCGTTTTTGCGATCGATCTCTATCTCACGCCGATCCTCAAACAGGTGCTGCTGCAGATTGCCGGGGATGCGCTGGCAGACAGAGCCTATCTGTTGCGCGAACATCTGGCGGTCCTGCCGGAACGCACATGGACCCCGGAGCGGATCGATGCCCTGGCAGACCGCATTGCCGCGGAGATCGAGGCGCGCGTGACCATTCTTGACGCCACAGGGCGCGTGCTCGGCGACTCCACACTGGATGGAGCCGCGTTGCAGCAGGTGGAGAACCATCTCTATCGGCCCGAGGTGCAGGCGGCATTGGTGGACACCTACGGGCGCAGCACCCGCTATTCCTTTACCGTCAAAGAGGAGATGATGTACGTGGCGACCAGGGCCGGACAGGGATTTGTGCGTGTGGCGCTGCCGCTACAGGAGATGGCCTTCCTCAGGCGGCGCGTGCTGACGGGGCTCGTGGGAGCGACAGGACTGGCGCTTGTTGCGGCCGGCTTTCTGGCCTGGCTCATTGCCCGAGCCTTCACCCGCTCGTGGCGCGAAATGGCAGATGTGGCACGGCAAATTGCCGGCGGCGATCTGACGAGGCGGCTGACCATTGGTCGGTCCGACGAATTCGGGACATTGGCCCGCTCCATCAATGAAATGGGCGAAAACCTCCAGCAACATTTTTTTGCCATCACCCATGAACGGAACCAACTCTTGGCCATTCTGGAAGGGATGACCGAGGGGGTTCTCGTGGCGGACGCCGAGGGGAAAATTCTTCTCGTGAATCCTCCCCTCACGGCGATGCTCGGCATCACGGGCGCCTGCGTTGGTGCGACGTTGCTGGAATGTGTGAGAAATCCCGAGATGCATGCGGCCATCAATAACGTCCTGCAGCATGGGGTCAGCGATCATCGTGAGGTGTTCTTGCGCGAGACCGGCGAGAAACGATCGCTCATGATGCATTCGCGGCCGCTCGATTTTGACGGGCGGCACGGCGTGGTCGCACTCTTCTATGACATGACGCGGATTCGACGGCTGGAAGACGGGCGGAAAGAATTTGTGGCCAATGTCTCCCATGAGTTGAAGACCCCCTTGACGAGCATTCGTGGCTATACAGAGACACTGCGGGGGGGGGCGTTGGCCGACCCGGCAGTGGCACAGACCTTTATTGAGAAAATCGAGAAGCACGCCATCCAACTGCAGGCCTTGGTCGAGGATGTGTTGCAACTCGCCGAAAGCGAGTCGGGACGGATGGAACTGCACAAGACGGCACAGCCGCTCGCGCCGGCGATTGAAGCGGTGCGCGCCGATGTCGCGGATTTTCTCGCGGAGAAGCAACTGGCGTTTTCCTCCCCGATGGCCGGCGACCACACCGTGATGGCCGATCCGCATGCCCTGAAACAGATTCTGGCAAATCTCATCGAGAATGCGATGCAATACACGCCGACGGGGGGAGCGATTACCGTCACCGCTGTGCAGCAGGCGCATGCGTGCGCGATCACCGTTGCCGATACGGGGATCGGCATCCCCGAAAGAGATCTTCCGCATATCTTTGAGCGATTTTACCGGGTCGATCGGGCGCGCTCCCGCGATGTGGGCGGGACCGGACTGGGCCTGGCGATTGTCAAGCATCTCGTCCATGCGCATGGCGGCGAGATCACGGTGGCCAGTCGTCCCGGCGAGGGATCGCAATTTACCGTCACCCTGCCGCGGTGACCTTGTCCGCCGCCGCTTTTACCCAAATCCCGACTTTGATATTCATCCGCGTGTGCATTTCCAGCTGAAGCTGGGTCTTCAGCTGCTCTTCTGATTGTGATCCGTTTGTGATGTAGATGTTACATCGGAACGCTACAGACATCCCTGCGGTGTTGCACCACCGATCCGCAGGCCGACCGTTACAGGAGAGGAGAGAGCATGCGCGGACGTTTGAAAGGACTGATGGGACCGCTCTGTGCGGTATTGACGATCATGGTGCCTGGCATCTCCCGGGCCGCGGAAACCCTGCTGATCAATGGGGCCGGGGCGACGTTTCCCTATCCGCTCTATTCCAAATGGTTTTATACCTATCATCAGCAAGTGCCTTCGCTCCAATTCAACTATCAATCGATCGGCAGTGGGGGAGGGATCCGTCAGATGACCGCCGGCACCGTCGATTTTGGCGCCTCGGATGCGCCCATGTCGGACAGTGAACTGGCCGCGGTCTCGCAGCCGGTCCTCCATATTCCCACGATCCTCGGGAGTGTTGTGCTGGCCTATCATCAGCCGAAGATTGCCGGCGAATTGCATCTCTCCGGGCCGGTGGTTGCCGAAATTTTCTTGGGAAAGATCACCAAATGGAATGACCAAAAACTGCAGGCGCTCAATCCTGGCATGACATTGCCGGATCAGGCCATTTTTGTGGTACACCGCGCTGACGGGAGTGGCACGACCTATATTTTTACCGATTATCTCTCCCATGTCAGTCCGGTCTGGAAGACGGCAGTCGGGACGGAGAAGGCGGTCAACTGGCCCGTGGGCCTGGGGGGGAAGGGAAACGAAGGGGTCTCGGCATTGGTGAAACAGACGCCGGGCGCCATCGGCTACGTCGAGTTGAGTTATGCCATCCAGAATAAAATGCCGATGGCCTCGCTGCAAAATAGATCGGGCCGGTTTATCACGCCCTCCATTGCGTCGGTGACGGCCGCCGCAGCCGGCGTCAAGATGCCGGCAGATTATCGGGTCTCACTCGTCGATCCCGACGGAGCCGATGCCTATCCGATGAGCGCCTTCACCTATCTCCTGGTCTATCAGCAACAAAAAGATGCGCGGCGCGGAAAGACGATCATCGATTTCCTCACATGGGCCATTCATGAAGGGCAGACCATGGCCGCGCCGCTCCACTACGCGCCGCTTCCCACAACCCTCATCAAACAACTCGAGGCCACGATTGCCGGCATCACGCTTCCGAAGGGATAACGGCCCACCATGTCTGCTGATCGGATCCTGAAATGGGTGACCGCATCCTTCGCCATGATCGTGGTCGTCCTGTTGTGCGGTATTGGCATCATGTTGCTCGTGAAGTCATGGCCCGCGATTCATACCTTTACCTGGCACTTTCCGCTGACGCGCCTGTGGGACCCGGTCCAGGGGGCCTTCGGCGCCTTGCCATTCATATATGGCACAGTGGTGTCTTCACTCCTTGCCTTGATGATGGCGCTCCCACTGGGTCTCGGCATTGCCATTTTCCTCGTGGAGTTGTGTCCCGATCGACTGAAGGGGACGATTGCCTTTCTCGTGGAACTGCTGGCCGCGATCCCCTCGGTTATCTACGGCCTTTGGGGGATTTTTTTCCTCGTCCCGTGGTTGCGCGAGACGATCGAACCATGGTGCATTGAACATCTGGGAGTGGTTCCGCTCTTTGAGGGGCCTCCCTATGGCATCGGCATGTGTGCTGCAGGGCTTGTGCTGGCCATCATGATCCTCCCCATTATCGCGTCGATCTCCCGGGATGTCCTGGAAACGGTCCCCAACGATCAACGGGAGGCCGCGCTGGCCCTTGGCGCGACGCGATGGGAGATGATTCGCACGGCCGTGCTCCCGTATGGTCGATCTGGGCTGTTTGGCGCCTGTTTTTTGGGACTGGGCCGCGCTTTGGGGGAGACCATGGCCGTGACCATGGTGATCGGGAATCGGCCGGAGATCTCGACGTCACTTTTTCACCCCGCAGCGACCATGGCCTCCGTCGTCGCCAATGAGTTCACCGAGGCCACGGGAGAACTCTATCTCTCTGCCCTCTTTGGGATCGGATTAGTCTTGCTCTCCATCACGTTTCTGGTCAATCTGGGGGCACGGTGGTTGGTGCTGTCGATCGGCCGTCTGCCGCAGGGGACGTAAACGATGCAATGGCGTTATCACATGCGAAAAATCATCGACTGGAGCATGAGCGGCGCCGCCATGATGGCGACACTCTGCGGCCTGATCCCCCTGATCCTGATTTCGATGCATCTCCTCCGCCGGGGTATAAGCTCGATCAACCTCGATTTCTTTACCCACATGCCGCAGCCGGTCGGTGAGCCTGGTGGCGGGATGGCCAATGCCATCATCGGCACATGTCTGATGGTCGGGATTGCCACGGCGATTGCGTTGCCCATTGGACTGCTAGGAGGACTCTATCTCTCGGAGTTTGGCGAGCGGCGGACCGGGGCTGCCGTCCGTTTTGCCGCCGACATGCTGAACGGTATCCCCTCCATCGTGATCGGGATTTTTGTCTACGGGTTCGTTGTCGTGCCACTCGGCCATTTTTCGGCGATGGCTGGTGGGATCGCCCTCAGTATCATCATGATGCCGATGATCTTGCGCAATACCGAGGAGATGCTGCGCCTCGTCCCCCACGCCTTGCGGGAGGCCGCGCTCGCTCTCGGCATTCCGTACTGGAAGACGCTGCTCCGCGTGGTGTTGGTGACGGCCCGGCGGGGCATTGTCACCGGGATTTTGCTGGCGTTGGCCCGCATTGCCGGAGAGACCGCACCGCTGCTCTTTACCGCCCTCGGCAACCAGTTCTGGAGTCTCCGTCTCGATCAACCAATGGCCGCACTGCCGCTGCAGATTTTTACCTATGCAATCAGTCCCTTTGAAGAATGGCAGCAGCAGGCCTGGTCCGGGGCATTGGTGCTGATCGGCATTGTGGTGATTTTGAGCCTCCTCTCTCGATGGATGGTGCGCGTCCCACAGGTAAAGACGGATGGATGATCACGGACAAAAACTGTCGACGCAGCATCTGCAGGCGTGGTTTGGCGCGCACCTCGCGCTCAAGGAGGTCTCGATTGACATTCCGGGGAACCGTGTAACCGCCATCATCGGTCCGTCGGGCTGTGGAAAGTCGACGCTCATTCGTTGCATGAATCGCATGCACGAAACCATTCCATCGGCCCGGGCGGCCGGCGCCGTGTTGCTGGATGGCCGCTCGATCTATCAACAGGATCCGGTGCAATTACGCCGCCAAGTGGGGATGATCTTTCAAAAGCCGAACCCCTTTCCGACGATGTCCATCATCGACAACGTCACGGCCGGCCTCCGGCTCAACGGACTTCGGGATCGGCGGCGACTCGAGGAGATTGCAGCCCAATGCCTGCAGAAGGCCGCCCTCTGGGAGGAAGTGAAAGACAAACTGCGGTATCCGGGGGCGGGACTGTCGGGGGGCCAGCAGCAGCGCCTCTGTATTGCGCGGGCCCTGGCAGTGAATCCGGAGGTGTTGTTGATGGACGAGCCCTGTTCAGCGCTCGATCCGATTTCGACGTCAAAAATCGAGGAATTGATCCATGAGTTGCGGGCCCATTACACGATCGTCCTCGTGACACATAATATGCAGCAGGCCGCGCGGGCGTCCGACCAGACCGCGTTTATGTATATGGGACGCCTTGTTGAATGCGGGGAGACTCGTCAGGTCTTTACGACACCAAAGGCACAACAGACAGAAGACTACATTACGGGGAGATTTGGATAATGCCACATATTGATCAACAATTTGAGGGGGAGTTGCAACACCTGAAGCAGGAGATCTTGCGCGCGGGGAGCCTGGTCGAGGGGATGATTGCGCGTACCATCCAGGCCCTGGTGGAGCGCGAGGCCGCCGTTGCACGGGACGTCATTGCGCAAGATCCGTCTGTGGATCAGCTCCAGGTCGAGATCGACACCTTTTGCCTGCAACTGCTGGCGTTGCGCCAACCGACTGCCTCCGACCTGCGGTTCATCACGATCGGCATGCGCATTACGACGGACTTGGAGCGGATCGGTGATCTGGCCGTGAATATCTGCGAGCAGGTCATTCACTTGCAGCGGGATCCGCTCCTCAAGCCGTCGGCGGTGCTGCCCAAAATGGCCATGGCCGCACAAGAGATGCTCAAGCGGGCGCTCGACGCCTTTGTCCACCGCGATGTTTCGCGGGCCCAGGGGGTCTGCACCACCGATGACATTGTCGATCGCTTCTGCACGGAGCATTATGCCGAGCAGGTCAGCGGCATGCAGGCGGATCCCGGCACCATTGAGGCAGGGATGCGGTACATCCTCGTGGCGCTCCACTGTGAACGGGTCGCGGATCACGCCACAAATATTGCCGAAGAGGTCATCTTCATGTTGCAGGGAAAAGACATTCGGCACGGACGCGTCTGAACGCGGATCTACGAACTCTCCCCGGAATCGACGCGACAGCCGGCAATCCCCATGGTCCCTTCATCGTAGAGCGTCGTGTCCCCCCGGTACGATTCCCAGTTGGCCATGACGCTCGAGAGCGCGGCTTCGTAGGTTGCTGCCGCAGCGGGATCGAGATACTGCATCGGACAATAGGATCTCTGCTCGGAGGTGTTGAGCAGATTGAATTCAAAATACGCCGGTGAGGCCACTCCGATGACCTGGTCGGCCGTGACCGTATCACCGACGCTGATGGAGAGATCATCCACGTGATCGAGCACGGCGACCCACACGGAATTCGCATTGGGGGCAATGCGGACCTCGAAATCGCCGCTCACAGCTTGCTGGTCGTCGATGGCCTTGACGATGCCGTCAATGGTCGCGCGAACGGGATACGATGTTGGATCATTGTCGTGAATGCGAAAGGTCAGGTGATAAAAGGGGTCGGTCGTCGCGTCTGCCGATTCGGTACCACCGAATTCGATAAAGAGTTTGTATCGATTTCCTTCGACGGCGAGGACCGCCGTATTATTGTTTTCCACCGGATCCCACGCGCTCGCATCGATCCCCAAATTATAGACCACCGGTGCGGTCGTATCGGTCGCTCCCGACCCACCGGATCCCGATCCGCCGCTGCTGCACCCTGCAAGCATGGACACCAGCATCAGAAAACTGCCAGACGTGATCTGTCGGACGATTTTTTTCATGGAACGCCTTGTATGCACCGCTATGAGATACAAACGGCCCGTCGACATTGGCGGGCCGTATTGCATACTGTGGAGCCGGGGAGAATCGCACTCCCGTCCGAAAAGCTTTTACCATCCCCTCTACGTGCGTAGTCTATGCCTTGCATCTCGTGCAGTCCACAGCCCATAGACGGGCCGTTTGGGCCGCACCAGCCGCTGGTGATTTCCTCGCTCTGCACGCCAGTGGCACCCGCGCAAAGACAGCCTCCTGTCGACGCTCCATTTCCCTAGGAGACATCGGGAAGGGAACGCGCACAGCGGGTGTTTAGGCCGCTAATGCAAAATGCTGACTCTCGTCGGCATTTATAGGTTTGTGCATCAGTTTTACGACGTGATAACAGGTCGGCACGCCAGGATGACTCCGGTCTCTCCGTCGAACCTGATCGGCCCCATGTCAAAGAACGCCCGCCAACACCGTATAGATGGGATCTGGCCGATTGGCAAGCGATTGCGGTCCCCTGTTTCACCTCGTAGTTTTTCGCATCCGAATGGCCGTGGCTCGTCGCCAGCCCGAGGAGTCTACCGCTTCATCGCCCGGCGCATGGCACGTTCGGCCTCCCGTTTTTTTGTGGTCTCGCGTTTGTCGTGTTGGGCCTTGCCGCGCGCCAAGGCCAGCTCGCATTTCGCGAGGCCGCGGGGGGTAAAATAGAGTTTGGTGGGAATCACCGTCAGGCCGCGCTCTTTCATCTTGCCGATCAGTCGGGCCAGTTCACGTGCATGCAGCAGGAGTTTTCGACTCCGCAATGGTTCATGGTTGTTTGCTGCCGCGGGCGGATAGAGACTGATATGGCAATGGAGCAGCCACAAGGCGTCGCGACGGAAAATGGCGTAGGCATCGCCGAGGTTGGCTCGTCCCGCTCGGAGGGATTTGACCTCGCTTCCGGTCAGCACCATGCCGGCTTCAAAAAATTCCAACAGGTGATAATGGAATTTCGCCTTGCGATTGAGGATGGCGACTGTCTCTCTTTTTGGTGTCATAGTAATGTGCGTACCGTGCACTACATCAGGCCGCCACTGACAATCAGTTTGCTTGCCTGATCGATGGTGAGTGTCGTGGCAATGACATCGGCCTCGGGGATCATCAGCAAAAATCCCGAGGTGGGATTGGGTGCCGTGGGCATGAAGACCCGCAGGTAGCGGGTGGTGGTCCCATCTGTTTTGGTGATGGTCGATTCGCCGGTGACAAAGGCATAGGCAAGACTGCCAGGGTGCGGGTAGGGGACGAGGACGACCTGCGAGGCACGGGCCGTGGCCTCACCGGAGACGAGCTGTATCAACCGCTTCAAGCCGGGATAGACGCCGCGGGCCACGGGAATCCGCCCAAGGAGTCGTTCTCCCATCACGACCACGCGCTTTGCCAGATAGGTACGGAGCGAGATACCGATGATCAGGACGATCAACAGTGTCGCGACGAGTCCGAGGCCGGGAATGTCATAGCCGATCAGGCGATGCGGATGGTAGGCCGCCGGAATGAGTCCCAGGAAGAAATCCTGGCTCCACACGACGAGCATTTTCAGGATCCAGATCGTACCGATCAGCGGGAGGAGGGTGACCAGGCCGGTCAGGAACGATTGACGCAGATGTTTGCGCAGCGACTTAAGCATGGGCGATCGATTGCCCCCCGACAACGACCTCGGTGATCTGCTGCGGAGAGGTCTGACGGATGAGCGATGCCACGAGCATGTCGGTCGTGGTCTCTGCCGGGGCGTCCACCAGGAGGTAGTCCGCGTATTTGCCCGGCGTCAGGCTCCCGACGTCCTGCGCCCGGTCCAGGGCAGTGGCCCCGCCGAGCGTGGCCATGGTCAATGCGATCGCGGGTGTCACGCCTGACACATGGAGCGCTGCGCGCATTTCATCCCAGAGGTCTCCTGCTGATGGGCCAAATCGGGCTTCCGTGCCGAGGGCAACGGGGATCTCCTGTTGCCGCAGCTTCCCATACGGGAAAGTCCCCAATTGGAATGTGGAGACCGCCTGCGGTGAAAAAATCACGGGGCAGCGGCGTTCCTGGACCAGTGGCAGATCAGTGTGACTGAGTTGTACCGCGCCGACGAGTGTCGGCGCCGTCTCCAAAAAACCGATCTCCTCGAGATACCGCAGCGGTGTTTGCTGAAAGGCCGGCGGGAGATCGTGGCCGGCCGCAGGTCCCCACCCGAGCAGCGGAAAAATCTCTGTGCCGATCGGTCCCGTGGCATTGAAGAAAAATTCCATCTCGTCGATCGATTCGGCCACGTGAATTTGCACCGGGAGGCGTTCGGTCCGGGCATGTTGACTGATGATCTGCAGCAGGTTCCGCGACAATAAATAGGGGGCAAGCGGTGCCAGTCCCACACGAAGGCGGGCATGCGCCTCGCGGTATTGATCTGCCAGTGCCAGTGCGCTTTCGAAACGGTCCTGGGAAAGCATCGGGGGATTGCTTCCGAAAAGTTCGAGGAACACCGTCACGCGGAGCGCCGAGGATTTTGCCAGCTCCAGGGCGCCTTCGTAACTGCTCAAGGCCCCCACGGTGGTGATGCCGAAGTGTTGGAGTCTGGCGAAGGCATTGCGGATGCCTGACACGGTGCGCTCCAGTGGTTCCGTCCCGCGATAGAGCAGGGATTCCCGCAACCATCGTGTATGCAGCGATGCTCCACTCTCCTGCATTGCCGCGTGCGGCGGGAGGGCGGGGGCAAATTGGGTCAGGTCAATATGGAAATGCGGATTCACGAGGCCGGCCATGAGGACGCGACCGGCATGATGCGCGGCAGTGGCCTTTGGATGCTGGCGCTCGAGATCGGCGCGTGTGCCAACGGCCACAATGCGATCGGCGTCGATGACGATGCCGCCATTTGCCATCGGTTCACGATCGACGGGAAGGCACCAAGTGGCCGTGATCAATTGCATGGGTCGCAGCGTAGCAAATGCAGGGAGGAAAGTCACGTATGGAGATTCTCACGGGCAAGTCCGTGGGAATTTCCCCAGCGAGCCCCGCGAACGTGAGGCGGCTATCCGAGCGGGACATTGTCGATCAGGCGTGCCGGGCCGATCTGCACGGCCACGCAGAGCCGGGCTGGTCGATCGAGGGTCGTGACCGGGGCCAGGGTCTCCGGGTCGACGACCGAAATGTAATCGATTTGCGTGATCTGTGCAGATGCCAGCGTTGCGCGGACCTGTGCCACGATGGCCTCTGGCGGGTCGTCCGCTGTTGCCATGGCTTGTGCCGCAAAAAGGGCCCTGGGAATGGCGCGGGCCTGCGCGCGCTGTGCTGCCGAGAGATACCGATTGCGCGAGCTCAGTGCGAGCCCATCGGTCTCGCGGACCGTGGGGATGCCGACAATCTCGATCGGAATCATCAAATCGGCAACCATCCGCCGGATGATCTGGAGCTGCTGAAAGTCCTTTTCGCCAAAATACGCCCGATGCGGTTGGACGATCTGGAACAGCTTGCACACAATCGTGGCCACCCCGCGAAAATGGTGCGGTCGAAACGGTCCGCAGAGGTGGTCGGTGAGCCTATCCACCGTGACAAATGTGCGGTACGTCTCCGGATAGATCGTGTCGGCCTGCGGCATGAAGATCGCATCAACGCCACAGGCCTCTGCCATGACCTGGTCCGCAGTCAACGTCCGTGGATAGCACGCATAGTCTTCGGTGGGACCAAACTGTGTGGGATTGACGAAGAGGCTCAAGACCAACCGGCTTCCCTGGCGGCGGGCCTCGCGCAACAGATGGGCGTGGCCGTCATGCAATGCACCCATGGTGGGGACAAAGGCGATACATTCGCCGGCAACACGCCAGCCTTCAGCAAGCTGCTGCATGGCCATCGGAGAAAGTACAGACGTAGGGGCCACTTAGCTCTCCGCACAGATGCGGGGACGCGTCGTCTGGTGGGCGGCATGCGCTTCTGTTGGAAAGTGACCGCTTTTGACCTCGGCCGCATAGCGTCCTGCCGCGTCGCGAATGATGGGCGCTAGCGAGGCATAAGGTTTCACGAATCGTGGGGAAAAATTCGGATTCATGCCGAGCAGGTCGTAGAGAACAAGGACTTGCCCGTCGCAATGCGGACCCGCACCGATACCAATGGTCGGGATCGTGACTCGGGCCGTAATGGCCGCCGCGGCTTCGCTGGTGATTCCCTCCAAGACGATCGCATAGGCCCCCGCGGCCTCGAGCGCCTCTCCCTCGGCGATCAGTGCGGCTTGCGTATCGGGTGTCCGTCCCTGGATTTTGTATCCCCCCATCTGAAGGACAGTCTGCGGCCGCAGTCCGATGTGCGCCATGACCGGGATGCCCGCCTGTGTCATGGCCATCACCGTCGGGACGATGGCATGCCCCCCCTCGAGCTTGACCGCCTCCGCCTTCCCTTCTTTCAACAAGCGTCCAGCATTGCGCAAGGCCTCCACCGTACTGCTTTGGTAACTCATGAACGGCATATCCGTGACGACATGCGCCGCTGGCGCAGTGCGCGTCACACATTGCGTATGATAGAGGACATGCTCTAGCGTGACGGGTAATGTCGTGGCTTCCCCCTGAATGACCATGCCGAGCGAATCGCCAATGAGGAGGATCTCGATCCCCGCCGCATCGAGCAGATGGGCAAACGTGGCATCATAGCAGGTGAGCATCGTGATTCTCTCACCGGACGTCTTTTTGGCCCGTAACCCGGGAATGGTGATTTTTGAGGCGCTCATGAGCCGGTATCCCCGATGTAATGATAATGGGCTGTTCCCTGCCCATGCTCCAAGATGGCATTCCGCAGGTTTTCCCAGTCGGTCGGATTTTTCACGAAATCGAGATCTGTGGCATTCACCACCAGCAAAGGGCTCGTTGTATAGGTAAAGAAAAATCGGTTGTACGCCTCTGCGAGCTGCTCCAGATATTCCTCGGAGATATTCCGCTCCGCGGGCATTTTTCGTTGTTTGGTCCGTTGTTTCATCACCTCGGTCGAGGCCTGCAGATAGACGACCAGATCCGGCTTGGGGAGTCGTGTATCGAGCAGATTAAAGACCGTATCATACAGGACCAGCTCGTCCTCACCGAGATTGAGCTGGGCAAAAATCCGGTCCTTGGCAAAGGTGTAGTCACAAATGGTGATCGTGTGGAACAGGTCCTGTTGTTGGAGTTCGATTTGCTGCTGATAACGATTCAGGAGGAAGAAGAGTTGGGTCTTGAACGCATTTCGGCGTCGATCTTTGTAGAAATCGGCCAGAAAGGGGTTTTTTTCCACAGGCTCCAACACGGCCCGTCCGCCGAGGTCTTGGGCGAGCATGCGTACCAACGTGGTCTTCCCGACCCCGATGGCCCCGTCGACGGCGATGTAGCGATGCGGCGTGGTCAACGCCATAGTGCCGAAGCTATAGCAAGGGATGTCGGCCCTGTGAAGTGCGAAAATCCTGGCGATTTTCGGGTCAAGTCTTTCTGTTCTTCCATCGCTTTACCTTGGCATGCCACTGCGGTATCTCTCACCGCATGATTGGGGGCGCAACCGATCCATGGCTCTGGGAACTTGTGATACTCCCGGTGCTGATTTTTGTCGCGCGACTGGGCGACGTCACCCTGGCCACGGTGCGGATTATCTATCTCTCCAAGGGGATCAAGCGCGTCGCCTCATTGCTCGGATTTTTTGAAATGCTCATCTGGCTTCTGGCCATCGGTCAGGTGATGCAGCATCTGACGAGTGGCATCCACTATGTGGCATATGCGGCCGGTTTTGCCTGCGGCAATTATCTCGGGATGATGATTGAGGATCGTCTGGCCGTTGGAAGGGTCATCTTTCGCATTATCACGCGGCACTGCGCCGACGAATTGCTGACCCATTTGCGGCGCGAGGGATATGGCGTCACCGTCGTCGATGCCATGGGGGCCGCCGGGCCTGTGAAAATCCTGTTTACGGTCCTCGATCGGCAACATGTCGATAATGTGATCCTCATGATCGAACAATACAATCCGCGGGCGTTCTATTCCATTGAAGACGTCCGAACCGCGAGCGAAGGGACATTTCGTGTCCCGCTCTCCATCCGGTCCCGTTTTCCACGCCGTCTCCGCCGCCGCATGGCCAAATAGCGGTCACGTGGTCTCTATCCCGCGCGGTACAGACCGGGCAAGCGCTGCGCATTCATGGACAGTGAGCGTTTCCGGTCGGCGTGTGGGATCGATCCCCGCAGCCAGGAGCGCAGCAGGAGGGATGATGTTGCGAAGCATTTTCCGGCGCTTCATGAAGAGTGCCCGCACGACGGAGCGAAAATGTCCGGCATTCTCGATACGCACGGGGGGCGGCGACGGGAAGGTGAGGCGGATCGTCGAGGAGATCACGCGCGGCGCGGGCCGAAACGATCCCGGGCGGATGTCAAAGAGCGTCGTGACTGCCGCCACGGCCTGGACGCCGACGGTCAGCGCTCCATAGGCCTTTGTCCCGGGCCGCGCGGTCAGCCGCTCAGCGACCTCCCGCTGCATTGTGAGAATGGCGCGATCAATGTGCATGCGATGTGCGATCAACCAGAAGAGAATGGGCGAGGTGATATTGTAGGGGATGTTCCCCACCACGATCACGGGCGGAGGGAGGAGATGGATGTCCCACGCAAATTGCAGGATATCGCCCGGCAGAATGGTGACGTGAGCCATGCGGGCACAGCGCGTCTGCAACGTGGCCGCAAGTTGACGGTCGGCCTCAATGGCGACCAGACGGGTCGCATGCGTCGCCAGCGGCTCGGTTAATGTGCCGGGCCCCGGACCGATCTCGAGGATCGTTGTCCCCGGCTCGATCTTCACGGCGGCGATAATTTTTTTGATCACCCCGGTATTGACGAGAAAATGCTGGCCGAGCGATTTTTTGGGTCGGCTGTGGGCGGCGTCAGTTCGGGAGGCATGCAGTGAAGACGAGGTCATGTGCCAGACCCGAGTTCGGCAACGGCTGTGGCGTTGAGAGCGAGGTCGTCCTTCTCTCCGCGCCACGCGCGTTGCATGCCGGCCCAGGCAATCATGACGGCGTTGTCCGTACAATAGCGCATCCGGGGAATGAAACAGCGCAGTCCTTCTTTGCGGGCCAGCGTATCGAGACGCGCCCGCAGCCCACGATTAGCAGCCACGCCGCCGGCCACGACGATCCGGTCGCATTGCAGGTCGTGCGCGGCCACCGCCAGTCGGTCCACCAACTCTTCGATAATGCGATACTGAAAGGCCGCAGCGTAATCTTCCACGCGGATCGATGATAACCCGGATTGCGGGCGTGCCAACTGTTGCGCAAGGGCCGTTTTAAGGCCGCTAAAACTCAGGTCGTATGCTCCCACTTCAAATGGCGATCCCTTTCTCCTCAATTTTGGTCGGGGGAAACGGAGACGCGTACGGTCGCCGGTCGCGGCGAGGCGATCGATGAGGGGACCGCCAGGATAGCCGAGTTGGAGCAATTTGGCACCCTTGTCAAAGGCCTCTCCAGCGGCATCATCGCGTGTGGCGCCCAGCAGCCGGTATTGACCAACCTGCTCCACGAAATAGAGACTGGTGTGACCGCCGGAAACGACCAACCCGATGAACGGCGGGGTCAGGTCCGGATGTTCCAACATGGCCACGAGGAGATGCCCTTCGAGATGATTGACGCCGATCAGCGGCCGGTTGTGTGCAAACGCGATACCTTTGGCATAGGCAAGGCCTACGAGCAGCGCGCCGATGAGCCCGGGCGCCACGGTCACTGCGATACCGTCCAGGTCGGTCCAGGTGACCTGTGCCCCCGACATGGCCTCCGTGACCATGGTGGGGAGGACCTCCAAATGGCGCCGTGACGCGAGTTCCGGGACAATCCCGCCGAAGGCCGCGTGCAAATCGTCCTGCGAGGCGATCAGGTCTGCGCGGACCTGACGGTTTTCCAGCACGGCGACCGCGGTTTCATCGCACGATGTCTCAATGCCCAGGAGTAACATGTAGGCACATTACCGCGTCAATCGCTCCGCGGTTGTGGAAAAGTTCTGATCCATGGCCTGGAGCTGCGAGGTGGCGCGTCGCGCCTCTTTGGTGTCGGGTCGCTCAGCGACCACCTTTTCCAACGCCCGGCGTGCCTCATCGAGGAGACCGAGTTCGGTGAGCGCATTCGCGCGCTTCAGCATTGCGACGCCCCGTTTGTCACTCGCCGGATACTTGACGATCAAGGTGTCATACTCGGCGACCGCCTGTTGATAGTTGCCGGTCGCAAAATGACACTCGGCGATCCAATATTGCGCGCGATCTGCAAAGCGATGGGTCGCGGCACGCTGCAAAAATTGCTGGAATTGCGAAATTGCCTCGCCATATTGGCGATCACGTACGGCATTGAGCGCCGTTTGATAGAGCCCCTCCTCGGTATCGGGTGCCGGTGCCGTGGTGGCGGGGAGCGTTGCGTCCTGCGGGACTGTCGGTTGTGTGTCCAATGCGCCGACCCGTTGCAGACGTTCTTCCACGGTGCGTAATCGCGCCTCAAATTCGTCGATATATTTGCGAAATTGTTCGAGGAGGATCTGCTGCTGCTGCGAGATGGCATCGACCGTCCCCTGGAAGCCGTTCCAATCGGCCCGAATTGCATCGACGGCAGTCATTTTTTGGGCCACCTCCACCCCTTGCTGTCGCCACGCCTCTTCAAGATTTGTCAGACGCTCCCGCAGGGCCTGCACATCCGGATCCGCTGCCGCAACGGCGGCCTGGCAGGGCATCGTCATGGCGATTGCTGAAATCATTAATAATTTCAATAACTTCATTGCCTCATCTCCTTTCGAACGCCCCAGAAAGAAAAACCACCGGCAGGATACTCCCCCCGGTGGTCTTTCGCAAGCATCGTCCCTGTGGTGCTTAGCGGGCTACAAATTCAGCACGCCGATTCTTCCACCAGCAGCCTTCATCATGTTGCGTGCAGAGTGGACGCTCTTCCCCGTAGCTGATCGTCGAGATTTTAGCGCCACTCACGCCAAGGTGTTGCAGATAGGCCTTGGCCGACTTCGCACGTCGATCGCCGAGCGCGATGTTATATTCCGTGCTGCCACGCTCGTCGCAATGCCCTTCGACGACCACTGAGGCACTCGGATGGCTCTGCGCCCATGCGGCATTCTTCTGCATCTCATCCTGATAGTCGGCCTTGACGTCCGATCGATCAAAATCGAAATGAATCCGATTCAGGGTTCCGCGTGCCTGCTGTTGGCAGCCCATGACAAAGCCGCCAATAGCCAACGCCGCGAGTCCCAACATTACCCGTCTTGATGACCTCATGAGCTTCCCTCCTTTGGGTTAAACAGTTGAATGTCGGTTTCACGTATTACGCTAGGAGGACCATTCGCGAAAATGCGTCAAACACTCCCCCCCTGCAATGGGGCGCAGCGTATTGGAAATTGGGGTTGATAGTCAAGGGTTTTCATGGGATGGCGCAATCAATGTTCGTCGTGATTGTGGATGCATCGCCGCTGGCGCGCAATCTCTACCGCCTCCTGTTGCAGCAGGTTGACGCGGGGGTGCGCATTGTCGACCTCCAATCGATGGAGCAGCTTGCCGCGTTTGACGACGAAGAGGAACAGTTTGCGCTCGCGATTATTGACGCGCAATCGCTCGAGGGATATGGGGCCAATTATCGGGCGCTCTGGACCGATGTGACGCGTTGGGCGTCGCTCCAGAAGATCATCGTGATACCGCCGGGCGCGGCTCATGGTCCTCATCCATGGGACGATCTGCCAACGGCCAGTCTGCTGCGGCGGCCGTTTCGCGAAGAGGCATTTCTCTCGTTGGTGCAGGGGTCGTTGTCATGATGGCATCCGGTGACCGTGTGGAGTACAATATAGTATTTCAACATGTAATGAGTACAAATGTGCTCATTACATGTTAGAAATACTTATGGTACCGTAAGACGCATGTACTCAGGAAAAGGCAACGCACCATATTTATGGCAAGGCCACGTAAACGTTTACCACTCCTCGATCAGGTCGCGCGCGAGGGCCATCAGCGCCTGTTTGAACGGCGACAGACGATCTTCTCCGTCTGGTTGGAGGATGAGCATGGCGATCCGCTGATGGAACTGTCGGCGGACAATCTGAGTGTCAGCGGTCTTTTTTTGCGCACGCGGATCTCCATGCGCGTCGGTGCCCGCCTCCTGCTCCGTTTTCAGGTGCCGAACCAAACCGCGCCGATTCGTGTCGTGGGCGAGGTCGTGCGTGTTGCACGTGAGGAAGACCCGGCACAAGCGCTCGGCCTCGGCGTCCGGTTCATCGAGCTCGAGGCCGCCGTCCGTCGGGCGATTGAACAATGGATTCATGCGATCTGCTAGCAGTGTGCACGGTCCCCGAGTGCGGCATCCGCTATTCATGATGATACAGATGGGCGAGGCGTGTCAGATCCTCGAGATTCGTGATTTCATGGGCCTCGGCGGGCATCAGCCAGAGCGGAATGGCCTCGGCAATGTTGGCGCATAGTTGATCGCGACAGGCCAGGTCCGCACGCCGTTGGGCGGCCAGCTGCACTCCAAGCGCGACCACATGGTGTTCAATCGGCGATGTGGGCGCGGGAATTGATGCCGGAAGGGGGAAGTCCGGCGTCACACGATTGAGTATGATCCCGCCAACATGCATGCCGAGCGAGTCGGCGCTGTGGAGAAACGCGCGGGCATCCAATAATTGTTCGGTATTTGGAGTGGTCACCAGGACGATCTGCGAACGCGGATCGCGCAAGAGGAGATCGACGGCCGCGGCACGTTCCCGAAATCCGTCGAACAGGCTGACCGCACTCACGATGAGCGCGGAAATTTCACGCAACAAATCGACACCGGTGATTTTGCCGAAAAACTTCAACAACGTGTCGCTGCTGTGTGCCAGCAACCGTGCGCCGATCTTGCCCGCAAAGGCCGCCGGCTTGACAAAGAGCTGGAGCATGCTTCCGGTGAGGGCATTGACCATCCGTTGTGGTGCGCGAAAAAAATCGAGCGCCTGATGGGTCGGTGGCGTATCGAGAATGATGAGTTCATAGGGATGGGCCGTTTCGGTCAATTCATAGAGACGCTCCATCGCCATATATTCCTGCGAGCCCGTAATCGTGCCGGCGAGCTGTTGATAGAGGGGATTGCCAAGAATGGCCTCTGCGCTCTCCGCGGAAGGGGCGTATTGACGGACCACACGGTCAAACGTTCGTTTGACGTCGAGCATGGCGCAATCGAGCGAGCCGCCCTCCTTGGCGGCGCTGTCGGGAGGTCGTGGCCATACGGGATGGACCGCGTCGTCAAAGGCCTCGAGCCCGAGGGCATTGGCGAGTCGTCGTGCCGGATCGATGGTGAGGACAAGGACGCGCCGGCCCGCGTGGGCGGCGGCGAGTCCCAGCACGACCGCCATCGTCGTTTTCCCCACGCCACCGGTGCCGCAGGTGAGGAGGATCTGCGCGGATGTCAGCGGATGGCCACTCATTGCCAGGCCTCCATGGCCTGCGCCATGGCACCGGCAAGCCCGGTCGACGATGGCGGCAATTCCGGCAGGAAACGGAGCTGGTCGCCAAAGGCGGCGGCGAGGGTCTGCTCTTGCTGGTGCTGTCGCGCTTCATGACGGAGCGCAAAGGTTGCCGCATCGAGATAGGGCCGCCATTCTGGATCGGTGGCGTGGGCCTGTCGGAACGTCCCCCACTCGTTGTGCACTGCCGCCGGAATAACCGGGGGACGCCGTCGATTGGCCACCACAGGGCCGAGTGCCATCTGGACGGAAGTGCGCAGGGCCTGTGCAATGTCGAGTGTCTCCCTGACCGGGAGTTCTTCGCAGAGCGTGACGATCAGGGCCCGGGTCTGTGCACGATCGTGCAGGGTGGAACGGATGGCCATTCCATGTTCATATAGGGGACCCCGCGGCACCGCATCCGTGACGACCCAGGGGGCCCGGAGAAATCCCAGGCCATGGCCGGTGGCCGGAAGATCGACCAGAATCCGGTCCCAGCGGGATGTTTGCGTCATGGACCAGATTTTGCCAAGACACATCAGGGCATTGATGCCGGGAGTTGCATCGAGAAAATAGTGGACAAACCGGTTGTCAAACAGTGTGCGATAGAGTGCGTGGGATCCGAGTCGCCCGGTGGCATATTCGGTAAATGCATCATGGGCATTGATCGACGCGACCGTGAGGTGTGGCGCCACGGCGATTCCTTCGTACGAAAGCGGCGTCTGATGAAAATACACCCCAAAGTCTTGCGTTTCGATTTCGACGAGGAGCACCTCTTCGGCGCAGCGTGCCCGCCAAAGTGCCGCCGCCGCGGCAACGACCGTCTTCCCCACGCCCCCCTTGCCAAGGATGAAAATGAGGCGGGCATCAGGAAACATGGTTATTCTTTTTCGCGCGCATGGAGACGACGCTCGAGATCTTCTATGCGCTGCTGCAGCTGTCGGATGTCGGACTGTACAGTCGGGATATTCGACACGTTTTTCACGGTCGGACGCACCTTGGTGTCGACAAACTTCCTGATAATGGAGAGCAGGTCGTCGCGGGCCTCGTGCGAGATCTTTCCCTTGCGTACCAGGCCGTCCACCGCTTCGCTGACTTCATCGCGCACGTGCTCCAGCTCGCGCACGCCCGACTCGAAGGCCTTATGCGCAAAGCCCCGGAGGGTTTCGCCACCACTGCGAATGATATTGGTGAGGGTCGCCAGCGGGAGGACATTCTTCTGCCGTTTCTCTTCCTCGAAAATAATCTGGGAGAGCGTGACGCTCGTCAGATCTTCCTTGGTGGCATTGTCGACCACATGCACGTCTTCGCCCTGTTTGACCAATTCGGCAATATCTTCCAGAGTGACATAACAACTGTCGACGGTATCGTAGAGCTTGCGATTCTGGTACCGCTTGATGGTGCGTATCCCCTTCGTCATACCGGTCCCCTTATCTCTTTCGCGAATGCTGTCGTTGTGGTTTTACAGTGCGCCTGCGGGTCGACCTTGCGGAGGGTGTCGTGTCGTGATCGGCGCCGTTCCCCGCATTTGTCCACTGGCGCAAGGTCTGCTGCAAATTCTGCAAGACCGATGGCAAATAGGGATACTGGTCCGCGAGTCCTGTCGTCGCAGCAGTCCCTTGCAGGGTGCCGAACGCGGCCTCCACCGCCGAGACGAGTGCGCGTCCCGCGGCCTGGAGATGGTACCGGATCTCCGGCGAGCTCCAGAGCGTCATCAGCAGTCCCTGTCGTGTCGATGGTGCGTCCATAACCTGCGAATACGATGTCCTTCATGACTATACACGATGACACCGGCAATACTCCCCAGAATGAGCCACTCTGCAAGTCCTAAGTTATTCCATAATTCCGCGATCGTCGGCATGGCGCCCCATTAGTACTGGAAAGGGGTGGGGATCGCAATCGCTATGTCACCTGTGCCGCGCGTTGTGGCCGCGCGCCGGGCATGCTCCGGGGCGTGTGCGACAGTGTCGGCGCACGATGACTGAAGACATTGACTCGCAGCGCGCTGTCGTCCGTCAGATGAAAATAGAGCAAAACACCCGAGACATAGACAAAAAACCCCTGCACGATTGCCAATCCCCACAGGAGTACGGGAGGGAGACCTCCCCAGAGGAGTGCTGTTGCCATTGCGAGCGAGTAACTGCCCAGGACGTTGATGCGGCGAAAGTGGTTTTCGATGCCGAGCGGTCTTGTGCCGCCGCGCTGATGGGGAAGGCGCCGATACCAGCGGACCGAGCCGAAAAAACGGAGGACCAGATAGGTCACGACCAGCGCAAGCGGGCCACTCATTTCGAGGGCAGTCCAGGTCGTGGCACTGCCGCGCGTGCGGAAAAAACCGGCGAGTCCAACGACACTCGCCATCTCCAGAAAGAGGGGAAATGGGCTGCAGTAGTGAAAGAAAAAACGGAGCATAGCACTGGAACATACTAAAAGAGCGGGGTACCGTCAATGCAGTGGCGGCAGACGCCAAGCCCGAACCATTGCAACATGGTCGGATAGAGATCGGTGACCTGTCCCACGGAGCGCGTGCCCACGGGAATGGAGGGCCCCCGGATCAGCAGGGGGATCTGCATGTCGATCGCGCGGTGGGTCCCATGCGTCGCGGCCTTCCGGGCATAAAATCCCCACGGGAGTTTGGCGATCACCACCATGTCCCCGGCCCGGCCATCGTCAAAGATCTGGCCGAGTTGCGGAACGGCCCCCGGCGTGTCTGTGCGGGCCAGCGCCGCGTTCCATTGGGCCACCGTAAGTGGCCGCCCGTGACGATACGCGCGCAGATGACGGTGCCGTGCAAATTGCAGCGGATCGCCGCTGATCGCGCGATAGCGATAGTATGATCGGCCGTGGCGCCGTTCGTGCGTGACAACCGCTTCCGCAGTGGACGTTACCAGCCGGACCCGGTCAT
Organism: Deltaproteobacteria bacterium; assembly: GCA_016183065.1. GTDB lineage: Bacteria > UBA10199 > UBA10199 > JACPFF01 > JACPFF01. Next base: position 108,136 of record JACPFF010000019.1, read on the forward strand.
GATCGCGTACGAGCACAAGGTCGGTCGGCGGGGCCTCGGTCAGCAGTGAGACGAGATCGAGCCGGAAGGTGCCGGTCACCGGATAATTGCGTAGCGTGGGGTAATCGATAGGGACGGCCCATCCCTGTGGCGCCTTGACAGTGACTGTCGCCACGGAGACGCCGCGCTCGCCGATATAGACACGGGCATCACGTCTCGGATGATTGCCCACGGTCGGTAATCCGTGGGCCTCGAAGAGTGCCTCGATGTCGAACACGCCGTCGATGTCATGCATGCCATGGTCGCTGGTGACGATCAGATAGGTCTTTTCAAGGATCCGGCGGCGCCGGAGGAGGTCGATGAAGTCGCCGAGAAAGGCATCGAACTGGATCAGATTGCGGCGGATGCGGATATGCTGCGGTCCGTATTTGTGTCCCAGGAGATCCGTGCCGAAGAGGGCCACGAGACTGAAGCGCGGCAGCGCGTCATCGTGACCGTGGAAGAGGTCGAGGAGATCGCGATACGCATGATGGTCGATCTGTTCATACCGCTTGTCGATCAAGAGCGACCAGAGGGGCACGAGAGGACTTTTGGGGCGACGCACCGTGGCATTGCGGAAATACGGGGAAAAGACCGCAGCCGTTGGATAGCCGGCCAGGTCATCAAAGAGCGTACCGCCGGACGACTGTGTGGTTGCGCGGATGTCACCGAGATAAGAATTGCGAAAATCCCGGTTGAGCGTGAGCGCCCCCGTGAGATTGAGAAAATTATGGACCTCGACATGGACGCGATCGAACCATTGCAGATACGGAATGCCGGCATGGCCCGGAAAGAGGCCGGAGATCATTGTTTGGTAGGCTGACATGGTTGCAGACGGAAAGATGGTCAGCGCCTGCGTAAAGCGGGTCCCCTCATCCACCAGATATTTTTTCGTATTCGGCAATATGCCGGCATCAATCAGCTGATAGAGCATGTCCGGACGACAACCGTCCAGTACGAGCAGGACGACGTAGACGTCCCGGATGGGTGTGGGAGACGCCGGCGTCGCCAGCCCTGTGATGGCCCATCCTCCCACGACCAGTGCGCACATGGCAGAGATCCATCGTCGCATGGGCGCGGTGTAACGAAAAACAGGACGTGTGTCCACTGTGAGCGCCGTGTCTGCAGCCGCATCAGGCGATATCGTGGGATGGCCGGAGGATCGCCTTTTTCTTGATCGGCGTGCGCAAACCCAAATAGGCGCGTTTTTCAGAGGGTCCTATCGGCAGTGGCAAGAAAAAGTGAGATCCGCGAAGGGATGGACCCCGGAAGGGGATTTTGCCAACAGCTAGCCGGTTGGGGTATCGATACCCCGCTGAGAACCGATTCCGAGAGAGTGTTGCCTCACTCATGCAGGCGTGGTACGTAATTACCGCAGTAAATTTCATGAGTTACTTCCAATTTACCATGTAGGAGCTGACCAACCTTGGCACGCAATATGCAGTTATACGCCGTTTATGGGTGGCCCTCCGACAAAAGTGGGTGGCGCGACTTCTCACTTATCTTCAGCAAAGGCGACGCCGGTTGGGCGTACCACGGCCTCGAGCCCTGTCGTTTCCGCGTCCAAGGTATCATTAAATGCCCGTCATGATCCACACGACACCAGCTGCCATGCCTCGGAGGCGCCGCTCTGTCGGGAAGCACGGCGGCGGGCACAACGGCCTCGCTCAATGACACAATGGCAGGCGTCGGCCACTCAGGTTTCATCGAAGGGGCCACCGCAGATACCCGTCTCTGGCACTCCTGAAGTCTGGGATCGTCCTATTGCGATCGCGGAATTGGACCGCTGCATCGCCATGTTCGATCAAGGGGAATGTTCCCCGCTCGATCCCGACGGGGAGGTCCTCGTCACGTTGCGAGCTATGCAACATCAACTGACGATCGAAACAGATCCCGACGAAATTGCCCGACTGATTGAGCGTACTGCCGTGGTGAAAGAGGGCCTTGAACAGTGGCATACGCTCGAGGCGCAGTTGGAAGCGTCGTTGCAAGATAGCGCGCGCGTGCAATCGATACGTCGTGCCTATGCCCAACAATTGCGCTCGGGCGACGTGCCTCAACTACGGGAGGTATTGCGTCGTGGAACACGTCTGCTCGCCGATCTTCACCTGATGACTCGTGCAGAGGCTGCGCACAAGCTCTTGGTCGCGGCCAGTAATGACATGGTGCAGTCCGATACCGTGCCGCTCCAGGTCGAATATTCGCCTGAGAGTGGTCTCATCATGGGGGAGAGCTATCTGGGCGACAACGCCACGTTGTCACCAGCACGGCTCAACCGGAATGCATTGACGCGGACCTATCGGATGTTGGCGAACAGCGATGATCCAGCACATCGGGCACTGGCGACGTCGTTGCGTGCCGCAGTCGGATATTTTCGTAGTCGAGAGGCCATCGGATTATTGGACGCCCAATCGGCAGAGCGCCGAACTCTTCGCGCAGCGCTTCAGCGACATCTGCGGACGATTGAGCAGGCGCTCCCGTATATTGAGCAGAAAGAGGTGGCAGAGGCCCCTGCCGACGTGGTGCCGTCCGCCACCGCAAAAGATTCCCTGGCCATGCAGCACGCCCTGCTGCGCGATCGCGCGCAGCAACTCTACGCCGCACTGAATACGCTCAAAAAGGAATTGGCTGTGCAAGGGGCCGGATGGAACCTTGGTCAGGGAGATGCCAACATCAGTCTCGCGTTAGTCGATCAGCTCATTTCCGAGACCCGCGGGTTGTTACAGGGTGTGCATTGCCAAGGGATATGGGTGCCAGGCCTTGAGAGCCGCACCGTAAGTCCCGATGTATTAATCCAGCATGCCTCACGCTTTGCGCACTTAGTGGAATCGCGGGGATATGCCACGGCCCGGCATCGTCTAGAGGAACTCGGCTACTATATGGGCATCCGCGACATGATCTACGAAGGGACGATTTTGGCCCCGTTGGGGCTTGTGGGTGCTGCTGTGGCGCGGGCTCGGGCCCTTACGTGGGTGGCCAAAATGGGGCTTGAAGGGACACGGGCCGGTGGTGCCATAGTATTGCTCGCAGAGTCCTCAGGCCTCACCATTGGATCGCTTGTCGGTGAACAGGCCTTTGTCCTCGGTGAGCCACTCCCCGCTGGGCTGTGGGAGACAACAGAATATCTGGCCAAGCGGGTCCTCCTCGGCATGGGCATGCTCAAGACCTTTCATACGGTGATGGGGGCGCTGGGGCCTCGTATCCAACAGGTGGCCATGCGGACCGCCATTGCCACGCTGCGGCGCCGCGGCATCTCCTTGCAACACCTCTTGACAAACGAAGGCCAAGCCTTGCTGGCCCGGGAGTTGCAAACCAGTTTCCGCATTGCCTTGCAAAATGTGGGGATCCGTATGGCAGGGAGTTATGCAGGATTCACGGGGTGGGATTTTGTGGCGGTCAATATTGAACAGGGACTTGATGGACAATTTGCCCCGGACGCGGCGGCGGCACAGGTCTGCAGTGTGAAGGCGCTGGTGCATCGGGCGGTCATGGTTCCTGCCTTTGAACTGTATGGGGGCATCACACAGATGCGCCAGGCACGACAGCTGACCACGGCGTGGAACCAATATCTTGCCGAGCACACAGACGTTGCGAGTGAATATCGGCGCGTACAAACGGATGTGACAGATGCGGCGGAGGCGTTTGGTGCGCTGCTGCGCGACACCAAAGGCGGCATGGACGCGGACCCGGCGCACGTGAAGGCATGCAAAGATCGGATGCGTCAGACCTTGCGTCAAGCGTTGACCTTTTACGAGTCCTTGCCGGAGACATTTCGTGGGGAGGCAACCACAATTCGCGAGCGGTTGCACCGCGCGGAGTACGTGGAAGGCGAGATTGCCAAGATCGTGACAGTCATCGGTCCGCACAATGTACACGGCGTGATCGAATATGCCGCAGGCCGTTTCACCTACGATGTCACACGCGAGGCCCAACTGATCACAGCGCTCGAACAGAGCGGCGCCCGTGTGACGCAGGGGCGCGACGGGATACTTATCGTGAATGACGCGATCTATTTAGCCCCCAATGTGGTGCACGAAGGACCTATTGTCCGCGCACGGCGCGAAATGGAAGCCATTCAACGCGTACTCCCAGTGGCGATCGCCACGCCATTCAGTCGTGGAGTGCCGGCAGACTCTGCGGGCGGACGCCAAGCGCACACGCCAGGTACGGGTCGCCGCACGCGATCCTCGGTGAGTGGCGTGAAGCAACCGACCGCTCGCATTGTACGTCGTGACGAGGTCGCATCGCCGGGAATAACGGAGTCTACGCGCCGTGAACCAGCGGAGGCCGGCGGTGGAGGTCATGGCGCCGATGCGCTCCAGCATCTGCATGCGAGGCTGTGGGATTGGGCGCGTCTGCATGGCGACGAGGCGGATTACCGTACCGAGTTCGTCCAATTGCGGCGAGAGATTGAGCACTTGCAGCAAGACGGGGTGGGTGACCCACAGCATATCCGGAGTCGATTGGATATTTTATCCGATGAATTGGGTTGCGAGCCACCGGTTACTTCACCCCCCGCAGCGGAGGCCGCACAGCCTGTCGAACCAGCACGCGCAGATCCTCGGGATCCACGCACGGCCGAACCGCGATCCATTGTCGATGCGATTGAAGCGGCCGAGGCGGGGCTCTGCGAGCTCATCGGGGGGACCTTGTTCATTGTGGTGGAGGCCGGCAAGGTGATCACCGTGGCGGACCTCCTCCAGACGGTCCCGTTACAGGGGCTTCGGCGTATCGAAATTGAATTGCCCGAGGGGGAGGCCATTACAGCCGACACGACGTTGCGGATGCAATCGTTCCAGGATGCCGGCATTGATGTCGTGGTACGGGGTGGAGAGGCCGTACCGCCTTCAGTCGCTGTGGCCACAGCATCCGTAGCGGATCATGATGCACAGAACGTGACGGCTGCTGTGCCAGTGCCGACTGTCGAGCCCAAGGGACAAGGGCATGTGCCTTCGCATGGTGAAGATCCGGCCTCGGCACCGGACCGTCAGGTTGCGGTGACCATCCCGCAGCCGACTGCAGCAGCGGCTGAGAAGCGGGCACGGGCCATTTTTCGCGATCAGCCAAAGATCCTCCAAGTGATAGTGTGGCGCAGTAATGGTCGGAAGAGTCTCTTTACACGGGACGCCCCGCGATCCGGTGTGGCGGAGACCGGCGAGGCTTCCAAGCCGGCCGCCGTGCAGTTACAGTCCACCGTCACAGCGGCTCTACGTCCATCACGCAACGCCTCTGTCTGGCCGGAGAAAATTCGTTCGGCAATGTGCAATGCGTTGGGTTCTCTGTCGGGACGCGAATGGAATCCGCAACAACTGGAACAGTCGGAACGCAGTGAAGATGCGCGTTTGGTCCGCAATTCGCTCATCGCCGAAGGCGATCTCCTTGCGCTGGCCGGGCGGCGCACTGCCGATGGCCGCCGCACGGTGGAAGGCCGCAATACCCTCAAGCTGCTCGCTCTCTTTGCGACCTCGAAGACGCCGGCCACGGCGTGGATGTGGGTGCGGGCCTTGGCGAACATGGCGCGGCGGACGGGGCAAGCCCATGTCTTTGATGCGATCGTCTCTGAGACCCTGGAGCTCTATCGTCGTGCCCGAGCCAATGGTGTAGCGCTGCGCGGCAGCGTGGTGGAATCGGTGGCAAAGACGCATGAGACCGTGGTGCGGGATTTGAAATATCCCCCACACAAAGTCAGCGAGATGCGACAAAGCGCGCAAGGCGAATTGGCCGTGGTACGGGGACTCCTTGCACATAGTAACCATGTTGCCGTGGTCGATGTATTGCCACGGTCGGGGACGGGACATAATACGACTCCTGATTTGCGGATCGTCTTTCGTGGAGCGTCCCCGTGGACAGAGCTTTGGGATGTCAAAACGTCAAGAGTTGGTCATCACCGGATTGATTATGGCCAATTTGCGAGTGGGCTTTACGCCAACATCGATGGCTCTCGCGTGATACTGTTGGGCGGGGGATTGTCCACAGAAGTGATTGGCGAGATACGTCAGCCGCGTCGCGGGTTTCGTATTCATCATTTCCCAGATCTTGCACCGTCGCCAGCGGACTTTCGGCGCATTGCTACCCCGACACCAGCGCGGGAGGGAGGATCCCGATAGCCCCCGCGAGCGCGAGCTGATAGGCCGGGAATGCCGCGCCACCGCTGAACATGCGTACACGATAGAGCGGTTGGCCTTCGAGAAATGGGAAGAGTCTTGCCATCTCTAACGAATCACCAAAAATGTGTTCATAGGTCTGACTTAGTGTGTAGGCGGTAGTAGTGACTGTCGCTGGTTCCACCAACTCACTTCGTTCCTCAGTAAAAAATGTTGCAAAGGATGTGGTGAGTGGTGAGGGGAGCACCCCGAGATCGTCGAGGAAGGCCAAATATTGCTTTGCTGAGGCATCTGCGGGGAGATCATAGAGGGCGTAGGGTAGGGGGGTCGAACGGGCAGCAAGGGTCGCCATGAGTGTATCGTGTATCGCCGATGTCCATGGTCCGCGGAGTTTGTGCACTTCGGTTTGCACCCGCCGGACAACGCCGTCGAGAACCTGCTCTCGCGTCATCGTGACGCCATGGATCACAGTTCGGGCCGTGCGCTCTGCAGCAAGTGCATGCTGTTCCGAGGAGGGTTTCACCGAAGGCATCCGTTGCGTGGGCAACGGGCGCTGTCGCGGTGATGTCCAGACGGAGCGCAAACGTGATGTTGTGTGATGCGATCCACTCCCTGGCCGTCTTGCGCGCATGATCTCTCCTGTTGTTCTCTCATCGGCACCCAGCGGTAAACGTTGCGTCCACTCATTGCCCTGTCGGTGACAACATGTAGTGGATCATGAACTGATTCGTAAAGCGTTCGTCTCGCCCACTCTTCGTATTCTGCGAGAACACGGAAATCAGGAGGCCCGCGTTTATCGGAGTAGCGGTGCCCGGAACCTTACGTTAACACGTGGTCGTCATGGCACGATCGATATCACATCTCGTTCGAGCGCTATCCGTGTGTTGCTGCAGGGCATCCGTCGTAAGGTGATGTGACTATGGCGACTGCATCGACAGCGTTGGCAAAACTTCCTGCAACGGCCGCACCGTATGGGAAGCGACCCTTAACGCCGCTCTATCCCGGTGCGCCGGCCGCACCGGTGTATCCGGTGGCCTATGGCCACAAGGCAAAAGGATGGATGGCACTGCACATCGGGACGGCCGGGCTCTCACGGGTGATCCTGCAGCGGGCGGCCAGGCGATTTGGTCTCGCCTTTCAAGAGGTTGCTCAGGCCATCATGACCGACGAGACCCGGTTACGGTCCCTCTACGGGCGGTGGCAGATCTGTCAGCGCCGGAATACTGAGATTTTCCACGCACGCGAGACGGTCGTGTGGAACGACCGTCGTGAGAGAGAGTGTGCGGGCCTTCTTGTGCGCCTCGAAGAGCTCGAAGACGTGTTCATGCAACTCTGGGACCGCTGTCAACAGGCACGCCTCGTTGCGGGCGCTGCCCACCTGGCAAATCTCGCCCCATGCGCCAGAGCGCGGGAGATGTTGGCCCTTGGGGCTTTTCTGATGACTCGCACCACCTCCGCGGCCTGTACCATTGCGTGGCTTGAAGAAGCCGTGGGTGATTGTGAGCGGACCCTCGAAGAGCTCGAGTCCTTCCTCCGGTGTCAAACCGCACCACTCGAGGCGTTGGTGCCGTGGAAAGAGTATCAGACATTGGCACTCCGCTGTCATACCCTCCGCGTGACCCCGACGTTGTTGGGGACGTGCCTCGACCCGACCGATCCAGCACTCGGCGCGCTGCAACGGGCCGACCCCGAGGCGCTCTTGGAGCGCTGCACCGTGGCACGCCGTCATCTGGAGCACTGCGACGCCCTGTTGGAGCGTATCGCCCAGGCCCAGGTCCTGTGCGACCGGTCTGCGTCGCGGTTGCTGGCCTATACAGGACATCCGGGCTTCACCCCCCTGCAGGATGACGTGGCGCAGGCGATCGCCGGATTTCAATCGCTGCTCGACCAGGGAAGAGGGGATCGGCAGCAGATGGAGGTTGTCCTACACCAGCTGACGGCCAGACTCACGCTCTTTCACAACGCCTGCGATGCCCACACGGCACTGCAACGGCGATGGTATGACCTGGTGCACCTGCGGATACCACCCCTCTCCCCGCGCTGGACCGAGGTCGAAAAGGATGTCGGCGCATTGTTGCCAACCTACAGTCCAGATTGTCCGCAGATCCAGGCGCTCAAGCAGGCCATGAACACCGCGCGCACGGCCTATGAACAGCTGCAGGCCGCAGCCCAGCATGCCGAGCAGCAGCTCGCCCAGCGCGGTTGGACCCTCGCTGCCCAACATCTCGACGACGCCGATCGTCTCTTCCGCATCTGGAGTGACACCATGCCGCGGACGCTGGCCAACCATTTGCGATCTATGCGGGGCAATGTCGTAAGGGCCATGGATCGGTATTCTGCTCATCTGAAGTATCCAGGATCGTTTGGAATGCACAACGGCCTTATCAGGTTGTCAGTATTTGTTGGCAAACGGACCTTTTATGCGCGGGCAGATCAGATGGCGCTCTACGCGCGGGAGGGTCGCTATGACCTTGCCACGAAATTGGCGGATTGGGTTGATGAGATGATGGTGACAACATGGGTTTCAGATTAGAGAGAGGCCGACGCCGATGCAGGGGTGAGGAGGGTGCAATGAAGACGGAGTTAGTGCACAATGGGCCACCGAGAGGGGTTGCAGCCCGGGAGATGGGGCGCCACGTCGCCCGGTTGGGTGTCTCCACGGCCGCAGTGGCCGCACAGCCAGGACTGCTCACCGAGTTTGTCCGGAGCGAGCCGAAGGTGCTGGCGGCCTTGCGTCAGGATCGACAACTGGCGGGGATCGGTGACTGTCACACGGAGGCGGAGCTCGAATTGCGTCTCGCCGAGCTGGTCGGGAGGGGGCCCCCGAGTCTGTGGCAATGGTTGGACGAGGAGGAAGGGATTGCCGAACCAGTTTTCATGTCCTCCGCCTTTCTTGGCCTGATGATCGCCGTAGTTACAGATTCGCCTATTCCCCTAGTCATAGGGTTGGGATGGTTGCCTACACTGCTCGGTATAGTCAAAGCGGGGCAGTGGTTGTGGTTCAAACGCAGTATCAACGTGCAGCTGAGCCGGGTCGTCTCCGCATACAACACCCTTGACAACGCCCTTGAGGCGCTCGCCGAGCCGGCCGAGCTCTCCGAGCTCTTTGTCCGTCATCCGACCATTGGCGATGGCTTCTTGATCGACTTCCTCCCCCGTACGCTCGCCGGTGGTCTCACGGCGTTGCGCGCCAGAGAGACCTCGTTGGCGCTCTCGCTCGCGCAACTCGAGGCCGATGCCGAGCGGATTCCCAGCCTGCGCGTTTCAGAAGAGCTCCGCACCGAGGCCCAGAGGGAGAATGCACTGGCCCATGATACCACGACCGCCATTCTCGCCGACATTCGCGCCGAGGGTATTGCTCCGGTCGAGCGCTTGATCGCCGAGCTGCCGCGTATCCAGGTTGCGTGGGGCACGCTGCGCGACGAGATCCTTGCCGAGGCCAGCGATACCAGTCTGGCCAAGGCCATGATCGAGCGCGCCCTCGCGGCCAGCGGTCGCGCTCTCGACAGTGTGGAGCTCCTGGAGGCGACCCGGCAGCGTTTCCGGGATCGCGTCGACGAATTCGTCACGGTAATGGATACGGCTGCGGCCATGGTGTACGGCCATCAGCGCCTCCTTGCCGAGGCCGATACCGTCTCCGCGACCTTGACCCGGGCCCTCTCCCCGACCACGAGCGCCGACTGATCAGCGGTCCCCGCCGTCAGTCATCTCCAGCCGTGTACGATGTGCCGCACGGATTGTTGCGAGCCATTGCTCCATCGTGGCCAGGGGATGCGCGGCCGGCATGAACGGATCGAGGAACCTCCCCTGCACGTCGTAGGTCAGGAGGTCGAGGTCGGCACGTCCGGTGAAGAGCACGGGGAGGATGGTGGCGTTGGTGGCGGCCGCGATATTCGCGAAGCCGGGATAGAGTGGCGCCAAGACATCGCGACCCACGGAATCAGGCCCATCCGCGGCGAGAAAGAAGATGCCGTCCGCCTCGCGCCGAAGGAACTCAACACTCCGCGCGATCGCCTCCCGCCCGTTGAGGACGCGCCCGCGCGACTGCCGACCCGCACGTTCGAGCCCGATCATGTGCCGGGTAAAGTGGGGGTCCGTGTTCCACTCCGGGAAATAATGTGTCAACGAATTCGTATTGGCGAGGAACATCCACGGGCGGTCGGGAAACGCCGCAGTGACGATCTGCATGAGTGAAAAATCGTCGACAAATGGAAACGGATGATTGCAGGCCACCACCAACCGCCCTGTCGCGGGAATCTCCCCGGTCCCTGTGTACTCGACGCTCGAGGCAAAATAGCGCAGTCCCATGGTGAAGAACGTCAGTAAGCGGTCGTCCGTCTGGGCCAGCTCCTGGCGAACCATATCGATGATGATGTCAATCTTGCGGTATGTGCGAATCCGAAGATCCGCAAAGGCCTCGGCGGACATCCGTGTGAGCAAGCCGGAGACGAATCCTCCTTCGATCACGTCTTGCACCATGGTTGCGTACGGCGAAGCCCCGTCCGCCGGGGTCTGCAGCGTGGACGCCACCATCGCCTTGTACCGGTCGAGCGTTGTCGGCATCGGTGCGAGGCCATGCTCGGCCATCGCTTCCCGCAGTCTCTCGTGGCTTTCTTCTGCATGCGATGACTGCTCGTGAAAATGGCGAAAGGCCCACAAGACCGGATCCGCTGTGACCAGACGTTGTGGCGGTTGGCTGTATGGATCACGCACGGTGAGTGCGCGCCGGAAGGACGCGGTATCGCCACGATACGACGTATCCCACTCGATCGCCCGGAGAAAGGCCGGGACCTTGCGGGGGCCACCAAAGAGTGCGGAGATCATGCGTGCCATCGAGGATCGACACTGACAGCCCGGCGCGGTGGCAGCAAGCGTTCCGCGATGTCGACCCGCGATTTCCGTGTTCTGGTGGTATACGGCCATTCTCCACCATATGCGTAATGTGCGAGTTGTGCCAACGACTCCCGGAGGCCTCAATTGGACCGGTGGCTCATCGCTCCTCCCCACCCATACGGGAGGGACATCACATTGTGAGTTGATGCCGTAGCAATGAGACGATCTCTGCGACGACTTTTTCTGCAGCCTGGTCCGTGGTCCCCGCAAAAATCGTCCCGCCCGAGGATTTGCCTTCGACGTGAAATTCTCCCACCGACCCCCGGGTCCGGGCATCGGTAAGCTGCACCGTGATCACGATCTTTGATCGCCCTGCCAGGCCGCCAAACAAGATCCGTGCGGTTTTGCTCACACGGCGCACCTGGCCGATATTCCCCTGGAGAAGCAGCGCCGAGGATTTCGCATTGGCGTCGTGCGACAGAAAGACTTCACGAAATAACTGGGCTCTTTTGAGGTGGATGACAAGCGCCTCGGCCAGGTGTTCCGCTTCGCGGGCATACTTTTCTTCGCTTGCTGTTACGGACACCGCGACCGTGGGATATTGTTTTGAGGTCACGTGCATCGGCGATGCCGAGACGACCCGACCACTCGAGGCACACCCACTGGCCAGCCATAGTACGCCGCAGATCAGTACCATCACACGCTTTGTCATAGGTCCCTCTTTGTGCGCGATGCTCACGCATTGCAATGACCGCTATCGAGGGTCACGCTCCGCCGTCCCCGCTCTCTCTGGCGGCCGTTTACTCACAGCGATCTGTTGCCAACACCGCCTGCAATTCGTCATACGAATAGTTCACCCCGTCTACTGCCACGGTGCCGATCACCTGCCATTCGTCGTCGTTAAATGGTTCCGGCGTGAAGATATCGACCGATTTCTCGAAATGCAATCCCAGGTCGTACCCCACCTGATGCGATGCCTCGCCACGGACGAAATCCAACAACAGGTCAGCGTCCTGCGCGGTATTGCACACTGCATCGATGGTGACATGGGCCTGTGTCCCTTCGATCGCATTGGCGCGCAGCGTCGTGGTGCAGCCAAACACCCCACTGATCGTGTTGTGCTCTCCACACTCTGCATCCGTGAACTGATACTCGAGGAAGGTCAGCGTGGCCTCGACGGTCCCCGCAAATGTGGTGTTCGAAGACTCCGTCTGATGAATCGAGATCAACACCGTGAGTGTTCCTCCCAGCGGACCCGCCGCATCGCCGACACATTCAGCGTCGTTGGCATCGATCAGCTGGCACTGAATACCGGAGGTGCCGGCTTTCCCCACCACAACGCCCGCGGGGAAAAAGAGCGGCAGCCCCAATCCCGGACTCACAGGGAGTGCCTCTTTACCGGTGGTTATTTGCGTATTCCCATCGGATGACTTGGAGGTCTCCAAGTTGGATGACTGAGAGATCCCCAAGGCCATATCCGATCCCGCCAATGCCCAGGCCGCTTGGTTGACCTCCTCTGCCGAGCCGGATGACGCGTTGGTACTGAACAGCCCCAGTGGCTGGGATCCACTCCCACTCCCTCCCCCACAGCCACCCATTCCGATCAGTCCGATGAGGACCAGGGGAATAGACCAACGATACTGTGATACCTTCATAGAACCTCCCTTGGTGGACAATACGACGGTCAAACCACATTGTGAACGCGGAGCTACTCATACCTCCGTAAGTTACTCAAGCCCTTCATGGGACTGTCTCATAGATTCCGTATTCTCGGAGTCAACAGCACCACACGCCTACGAACCGCCCGGCCAGTACGGGTGCAAATAGGCGCTGGCCGTGCCCAATATGGTCAATGCGTTGTCGTTCGTCATATCGATCTGACCCATCTGAAAGCCGTTACCGGACTGCTGACCAGAGAGATACCCGGAGAAAAAGAGCTGCTGATCTCTCCGGACGTAAAAATCCTCTATCGCCATGTCGTAATCCCCCAGGAGGTCGATGGTCACCTGCGATCCACTCAAGGGTCTGCGAAAGAGCCCATGTTTTCCGGTGGCATCCGTCCCCGCGAGATAGACCTCTGTGCCGACGATGCGAAAGAAGGAGAGTGTCTTGAGGGGGAGATCGATCAATTGGGCCGAGGTGTCCTTCAGCTCCACGAGCGCTCGCGGCCATGGCTGGTCGGACATCCACCACGGTGCATTGGCCAGCCACAGCGGGGGCGGGACGGTGGGCACGCCGATATCGAGGGTATAGTTGTGTCCCTGCGGTCCCGGCTGGATGTTGATGGCACGTCCCCAGTGGAGATGGCCTTGGTTGTCAAACAGTCCATCCTTCAATCCATCCTTCGCAGTCATGAGCGGGTGCGGTGTGCCGAAGCCTTGTGCGTCGAAGGTGCTGATGAAAAGCCCCTGACCGGCGGAAGAGGGGAAGACGACATGTTGCTGATCCACGACGTGAAAGGGGAGATCCCATCGTCCGAATTCGGGCACCACGAGCTCCACCCACGCGCCATCGGGTTGGACATAGCGCAGGACCGGCCACGCCCCGGCATCGGGATCCGCCAGATCGAACCCTGAGGCGAGCAGTGAGCCATTCTCCAGGGTGTGAAAACGGAATGGGCGGAAGGATCCGAGCGGATAGGTCGTGACCGCGTGGGTCGTTCGGTCCCAACGCCGGATCTCGGCCTGGGGATGCAGGGTGCCATGGACGTTCACGCCAGGCAGATCGGCGCCGCACGAGCCATCTGCCGGGATCCAGCGATAATAGATATTCCCCTCGACATCGAACTGGATCGGCGCGCGCCGCAGCCATGGTGTCGACCCCCAATCATCCGGCAGCAAACCGAATGGCGTGAGTGTGGGGTCGATACATTCGACATGCTGGAGCCCGTCGGTGAGTACGAAAAATTCACAGGTGCCATCGGCATAGGGAATAGGGAGTGCGGTGTGAAAGGCCACCGCCCCGGTCGGATGGGTCGCGACATGGGAAGTCCAGGAATATGCGGAGACCAGTTGCAGGCCCAACATCGGCCAGATGACCGTATCGAGGTGTGCACTCAGGTCAATGAGTGTGGCATCATCGTCTTCAACATTAATAAGATAATGATCGGGACCTTTCGACTCTTCGACAGCATACTCCGCCAGACAGCCTACATTGGGTCCCGTGCTCTCGACCGGCGCGGGTGGGATGGCGGCATTGGCCTCCGGCCAGACCGGATAGATGTGAGGAAGTGCCTTCGGTGAGCTTGCCACGGGGCTGACCTGATAGGCCTTTTGTGGATCGATGCGACCAATCCCATCCGTGCTAGCAAAAAAGAGATGATTGCCGACCGGGAGGAGATCCTTCACCTCAGTGTTGGTCTCGCCGAGCAAGTCAAGGCCATTGGCTGGTGCCGAGAGGTCCGCGCGAAAGAGCCCGAACATACCAGCCTCACTCTTGCCCACCACATAGAGCTCTTCCCCGATGAGGCGATAAAAGTTGACTGTGCTCGCCGCCGTGTCGATCGGTGTCGGTGGGGCTGGGAGCACCTGCAAGAGTCCGAGTGGATAGACGAAGTCGAAGGACTCGAACCACGGTGGCAGCGTGTATGACGAGAACAGTTTTTTTGCCAGCGGAGATAATGGTTTCCAGGCCACGTGGGTCTCCTGTGCATAGACGGCCCCATTGGGCCCCTGCTCGACATTGACCACATAATGGGCGTGGGGCATGTTCGCCATCAACACCTCGGGCGTGCCAAAGCCGGTCGGTCCAAACGAGACCCGATACAAGGTCGCCAGGCCCTCCGGCTCTGCGGAGACCGCAGTGAAGTGGAGGCTGTTGTCGGAGATGACATTGAGCGGACCCGCGACCGACTCGCCATTCGTCATCGTGAGTTGATGCCCATCGCCATTGGGCGCCACATAGCGGAGCACCAACGGGACCTTGCTTGTGCCGGTGGGGTTGTTCATCGGTGCGTCATCCCCCAGCACCAGGAGCGCGCCATCATCCAGGACGTGGAACCGATAGGGACGGAGCGTTCCCAGCGGATAGGTCGTGACCACGTGGGTCGTTCGGTCCCAGCGCCGGACCTCGGCCTTGGGATGCACGCCCTCCGTCTGTTCACAATACGCGCCCCACGCGCCCATCTCTTCTGGCACCCATCGATAGTAAAAATTCCCTGAGGCATCGAACTGGAGCGCGGTCCGGTGCAGCGAGGGGGGGAGACCCCAACCATGCGGCAACTGGCCGAAGCCAATGGCCGTGGGATCGACACAGTGAAGTGTCTGCAACGAGTTCTCGAGGAGAAAGAGCTGACAGCCCATCCCCTGAAACGGAATCCGCTTGGAGAGGAAAAAGGCGACCCCGCCCAAGGGGTGGGTGGCCACGATGGCGGGACGCAAGATGGCGCTGTAGGACGGTGCACCCAAGGGCCAGAGCAGTTCCATCAGGTGTTGTTCCAGATCGATGACGAGGTCACCTCCCCCTCGCGCGCCAATCAGATATTTCTGGGCAGACTGATTTTTGGGATCGATGTCGGCGCAGTCGTCAGAACTTGTCGGCACTGTCCCAGACTCGAAGAAATTCCCATAATCGAAAGGATCGCCGAGTGGTGGCGTGGATGATGGTCCATCTGGTTCGCCCGGGCTCGCCGCTGGCAGGATATCCGGGCTGTCCGCGATTCCCTCTTCGAGGATCGGGTTCCCCGTCGAGGTTCCACCCCCATCGTGCAAATCTTGGAGCGGATCCGGGGGAGCCTGTTCCGACCCATCGTCGCCATCGAATTCCGGTGGGAGTGCGTCGTTGGGGCCGACGTCTTGCGGTCCCCCGCAGGCCATCACGCAACAGGCCATCACGCAGATCGGCAAGGTGAAGAGACGTGGTCTCATCGATTCAGCCCCTGCACGACGGGAAAGAGTTGAAAATTAAGCTGATACACATGCGACGGCCCGCCATTCACGCCGTGATGGAGCAAGGCCAGGACCTCCTCGTGAAAGGTATGAATCTTCCGCTTGATGAGTCGAAACTCCTCCGAAGAGAGGGACATGGTCAGGCTCGAGACCTCGCGATGCCGGGCCGAGGTCTGCATACTGGCCTGGCCGAGGCGGATCATATCGCGATGAAATGCCGCGACGGCCAGCGAGCAGACCTCACGGCTCGTTGTGAGCGTCTTCTCCGTCTGGATATAACGCCCGGGACCGTGTTGCTGAATGAGTCCGAGTCTTTCCAGGACGGCCAGCGCCCGGCCTGCCTCCGGAGCACGAATGGCAGGGTGTAATCTCGTGGCGATCCATGCGGGATCGGGTTGAAAATCGGGTAAAGCCACCATCTCGCGGACCACAGGATAATACCACCGCGAAAAATATTCGAACTGTTCCTGGCTCAACTGCCGCGCGGTGCAATATTCGCGGTAGGCCAGTAACGCCTCCAACGCCCGGACCCGTTCGTCGACATCTGTGGTCTGGCCAAAACGGACTAACTCCTCGAAAAATTTGGACTGGCGCGGGGTCAATCGCATGGAGCGGGCCAGGCGCCTGGCCGCGTCGGGGCTTAAGTTCCGCTTCCCCGTGATCACCAGTGAGATAAAATTGGAGGACGAAAAATCCGCGCGCCGTGCCCAATAGCGATAGGAAAATTTCTGCGGTGCCGCTTCCTTGCAGGCCAGGTAATAGTCCTTGAGCAGCTGTCGATAGTCCTCGTAGGAATAGACCGGCAACGAGCACTTCATAGTCGCACCCCGCGAATCTTTGGGCAGTAGTGACGGTTCTTTCGGCGCATAACGCTTGATGCCCTCCCTTGTCAAGGGAACGTCGCTGCAGGCGCTTGAGGCGTTCTCATTGATTGATAGACCTCGGCCGTCCACACGTGAAATGTTGCCAAACTCTTAATCACGATAATTCCATATGATTCGACTAGTTGAGTATTTTTTCTTGTCAATCGTCCTTGGGGGCGCTATCGAGCTTCTGTGATGATGAGGATGGGGAATCTCGCACTCCAAGATGAAGTCGTGACACCAACGCCGGTGGCCATTGCGCAGGTGGGTGCACTCCTTGTCCCGTTTGTCGGCGTGTCGAAATGGACGAAGAGCACGTGGGAGAGACTCGGGATCCTCGCCATGGATGAGCAGCCACTCGCCTTTGTCGGAGAGAGCGGCAGCGGGAAGACGTATCTGGCGCGGCACGCCCATTGGCGCAGCCCCAGGGCCAGTGGCCCATTGCACATCATCAATCTCCGCGCCATGCCGGTCGAGATCATGGAAGCCGAGCTCTTTGGCTATTCGCGCAGCGGACTCCTTGGCGGGAGTGAGTCTCCGATCGGCGCTGTCGAGCGGGCCTCGGGCGGGAGTCTTATTGTGCAGGGGATCGAGCGACTCCCTGCCACCGGGCAGGAACGCCTCCTTGCGTGGCTCCTTGACAGTCGTGTATCGCCCGTTGGCAGCGAGGAGGTCCGGAACGTGAACACGCGGGCGGTGCTCGAGATGCGGGGACGGGAGTTGGTGCCACGGCGGGGGGCATCGCTCATTGCCCCACTCTATGCCCTCATTGAAAAACAGGTTATCGTGGTGGCGCCGTTACACGAACGTCGCGACGACATTCTCCCCCTGGTCGATTTCTTCCTCCAAACCTATGCCGATGCATGGGGTATGCCACTTCCCGAACTGACGGGCGAGGTCGCGCGCCTGTTGAAGCGTGCGCCGTGGGAGGAGAACGTCCGGACGCTCATGCGCGTCACCGCGCAGATGTTGCAGGAGGCAAAGGTCGGTCCGATCACCCCCCATCACCTTCCGCCAGCCTTGTTGGGCCGGTCGACCGAGGCCGCGGCCGTCGGGATTGAAGCCACGGCCCTCGAGGGGCTTGTCGAGGAAAAATTGCACCGTTTTTTTGACCGGCTCAGCGGCTACGAGGTACAAGAGCTCCACGATGCGGTCATGTCCAAGGTCGAACGCCCGCTCATCCGTCTCGTGCTGGAACAGACACACGGGAATCAGGTGCGCGCGGCGCGGATGCTCGGCCTCAATCGCAATACCTTGCGCACGCGCCTCCGGAAACTGGGGCTCGAGGGAAAACGGAGACGGAGTGCATGACGCCGATTGCCGGGCTCTATACCATTGTTGATCCGCGCTTCCTCCCGCCATCGATGGAGGTCGCGACGTATCTGGCCGCGGTGTTGCGGGGCGGCTGTCGTGTCGTGCAACTCCGTGTCAAACCGTCAAGCGTGTCCGGTGACCCACAGTCCGTGCAGCATGAGCGGGAGACCTGTGCGCGGGTGTTTGCGCAGGCGAGGCGTCAGTGTGATTTTACCTGGATCATGAACGATGATGTGACCGCGGCGTGCGCGTTTGGGGCCGATGGCATCCACGTCGGGGCCGATGACCCGCGTGTGGACGCGGTGCGGGCGACGCTCGGGCAGGGACGGCTCGTCGGCTATTCAGCACACTCGCTGGAAGAGGCGCAGGCCGCCGAGGCGGCGGGGGCGGATTACGTGGCGTTTGGCGCAATCTATCCCACGACCACCAAGGGCCCGGGGCATCCGGTGCAGGGACTCGAGCGGCTGCGTCGCGTCGTCCGCGCGGTATCAATCCCTGTGGTGGCGATCGGCGGGATCACGCGCGAACGCGTGGCGGCCGTGCGGGAGACCGGTGCAGCGGCCGTGGCCCTGATTACCGGGATTTCCGGGGCGGTCGATGTCTGCCGCGAAGTGGCGTGGTATGTGGGGCAATGACAACCTGACCAGAGAGCGAGGAGCGCATGACTGAGGCCATTCCGACGATTTTGACCATTGCCGGTTCCGATCCGAGCAGCGGCGCCGGGCTGCAGGCCGACCTCTATACGTTGCATGATTTGGGCTGCCGCGGACGATCCGTGGTGACGGCCATTACCGCGCAGACGAACGACCGTGTCCTCGGCGTATGGCCGACTTCTGCGGATGTCCTGACCCAGCAGTTGGCCACGGCGGCCGATGGCGTCGAACTGTCGGCGGTCAAGGTCGGCATGGTGGCGACGGCCGCGAATGTCTGGGCGACGATCTGGTTTCTCAAATCACGTCCGCACGGTGACGTGGTGATCGATCCGCTCCTCCATTCATCGAGCGGTCTGCCACTGCTCGACAAAAGTGCCATTCCAATCTTTCGACAACAACTCCTCCCCTATGCCACGGTCATTACCCCCAATATTCCAGAGGCCATGGCACTGGCCGGCATGCAGATCGCCACAGTAGAGGCCATGGAAGTGGCGGCCAAGTCCATTTACGAAGAGGTCTATCGCTTTCGCGGCGGCGGAGATCGGCCGTTGGTGATTGCCATCAAGGGGGGGCATCTCCGGAGAGACCCGGTCGACGTTGTCTACGATGGGACCCAGCATTATCGGCTTTCAGGCGAACGCCTGCCGGGCGGAATCCATGGGTCGGGATGTCGTTTTGCGACGGCCATTGCTGCAGGGATGGCCAAAAAAATGCCGGTGGTGGAAGCCATCGCGGCGGCCAAGGTCTATGTGACCGAGCTGGTCCGCAAAGGGGAGAAGGATCCGATTTAGAGCCACCAAGATAGGGTCTCAAGACCCCATCTTGGTGAGGAAAGAATTTCAGAGAGGGTACGTCATACGGTTTGCAACTGTCTGAAATTTAAAGTGTTTTTAGGGGTATTCTGAAAGATCTGGATCCCGACTTTCGTCGGGATGACAATCTCCACATGGCATGAATATTGCTTATTTTTTGGCCGATGACCTCTCTTCTCTCAGGGATTGCCGGGAGTGGTGGCATTTCGCCCGGTCTGACCGGTGGACGACCCATTGAGCGGGCCTACCCCGGATGGTCGGCGTTGCAGGCCGGGAGTCGGGCGCTGGCCCACGGCGATGCCCTCTTAAGCGGGGCGCTCTTCTCAAGTTCTCTGCTTGGGATGGGGGCCATTCCCTTCTTTGCCCCATTAGGGGGGACGGTGTCATTCGGCGGGTATGCCTCAGGAATGGGCTTTTGGGGCCTTGGTAGCGGGTCGGTGGGTCCGTTTGCCAATGTGGGTGGATTTTGGCCCGGCATCATGGGTGGGGCCTTTTTTGCGCAGACCGGGCCGCTCGTCCCCATGCCGCAGCAGATCACCACGGCGGGGACGTTGGCGCGGCACGCGGCGCACGAGGCCAAAAAGAAGAAGGATTCTGCTGCTGCGGAAGCAACGCCCGGTGAGACCGCAGCGGCAGCGGCAAAAGAAGAGGCGAGGAAGGTGTGGGGGAGTGCCGCCGAGCAGGCCATGGCGCACGGCGGAGAGGGATTGGTCGCCACGCTCGATGCCGAGAAAAAGACGATCACGTTCAGCCTGCGGCCCCATGTACCAGTGCCGACACGCGCGGTCATGCAGCGGCACGTCCGCGCCGTGATCCGCGCGATGCGGCGGGATTCGGCATTGGATGATGCGGTCATTGTGGTGGGAGGGCAACGGTTCGAGCACCCGACGAACCGTGACGTGCCTGCCATCACCGATGCGCTCCTCTCGACCGTTCCGCGATCAGCAGACGCGGGATTGGAGCGCGATGCCCCGCAGACGCCTTCGGCGCGGCGCAGTGATCGGCAACTGGCCGACCGCCTCTTGCGCGGGACGGTGACCGATCTTCCGCATTTTCCCGTGTCATGGGATTTTGGCGCGGCCCGCCCGCTGGTGGAGGCCAAGATTGCACAGATTCGTGAGGCGCATGGGATCGTGGCGGGCACACCAGTCCCTGTGGAGAAAGCGGAGGCCGTGGCGCGCGATCTCTTTGCCTTTGCCATGGCGCCGACCCCTGTGCGGTGGCCTGGAGATGCGGCGGGTACGTCCGAGGCCCTGAGCGCCGGGAAGGGCCTGGGCCTGACATTCCCCGGCGTCCAGCCGACGAGCGAGGAGACGCGGCGCAGGCACCAAGAGAAGGGCGAGATTGCCGCTGTGATTGATCAACCGGCGGAGGCGGAAAAACAGGGTGAGTGCACGGAGCAGACCGCGGTGTTTTTGGCACTCTCACGGGCCGCGGGACTGGAACATCTCCATCCCATTCAGGTCACGCGCACAAAAACACGCGATGGTGGCACGGCGCCGATCATGCATGTGAGCGCCGTCTTGCGACGACCCGGCCAGCACGATCTCCATTTTGATCTCGGCAACCATCGCATCACGACCGATGCCGACACACCGCATGCGGATTACACCCTTCTCTCGGTGGCGGAATTTCTCGACCTGCAAGGCGGGAACAAGGCCGATCAGTTGATGCAGGCGGGACAGTTGGCCGAGGCGCGAGCGCTCTTGGAGGCCGTTGTGGAGCGGTCACCCATGCAACCGTTCCCGCGTTATATGCTGGGAGGACTGGAAGTGCGTGCCGCACGTGAGGCGTCAGTCGGTGAAGCGGCCGCCTGTTGGCGGCGAGGTCTTGCACATCTCGATTGGGCCATGGAATTGACCGGCACGGACACATTGGCCCGCGAGCCGATTTCTGCGGCGATGCTTACGTATTCGAACGAGGAATTGGCGCGCTCGCTCCCCGCACAGATTGTGTTGCGGGTCGTTCGCGTACACCGGGCCATGGCGCAGACGGCGCATGAGGCAGGCCAGAGCCAAGATGCGGTGTTCAGCAGCATGGCGGCAATGGCCGTGTTACAAAAGTGTGCCGCTGCACCAGATGCAACGGCCCTGATCCTTAATGAGATGGTGACGTATCTGCAACCCGGCATGAGAGACCAAACCACAGCAGCGTTGAACGCCCCAACCTTCGAAGAGCTGAAGCGAGACTATCTGGCCTGGCTCGATCAACGAATTGCGGAGTCATCGGTCACGGAACGCGCCGCCTATCAGGAAGAGCGTACGCGTATAAGTAAGTAAGGGTACGTCATTCGCCTTCTAACACTTGAGAATTGCACATGTTTTTTGGCAGATTCCAATGGCGCTCAGTTTGCGCAAATTCGTCAAAAATAACATTTGATTCCAATGGGTTGTGCCCCGTATGACGTACCCGACTATGGCCGAGATGACTTGCCTCACGACGAATCCGCAGCCAGGCAACGACCGGTTTCGTCGTGCACTGGAACAGACGGGGATGGAGGTCCTGCAACTCCCCTTGCATCATATCGCGGCGCCCAGCGACGGCGGTGCGCGCCTGCGTGCCGTGATCGCAACACTGCAGAGGAGAGACTGGCTCCTCTTTTCCACGCCGCGCAGTGTGCAGGTTTTTACGGAGACATTACAGGAGCATGGAAGTACGCCCCCTCCTCACGTCACGATTGCGGCCGTCGGGGGAGCAACGGCTTCATGCTTGCAACAGAGTGGCATGGTGCCGGACGTGGTCGGCGATGGGAGCGGTCGTTCCATGGCCAAGGCCCTCGTGGCCCGCGGTGTCGCGGGGATGCGCTGTTATTCATTGCAGGCCGAAGGGGGACGGACCGACTGGCATGCGCGTTTGTTGAACGCCGGCGCGACGGTGACGATGGTGGCGACGCACCGACTCGTGCCGACCCCCCTCAATGTCGCATCATGCTGTATGACGTACCCTATTGCCGCGGTGCCGTTTACTGCGCCCTCCGCAGTCGAACGTTTTCATGACCTCTTCGGAGCGGTTTTGCATCGAGCGCCATTTGTTGGGGCGCGTTTTTTTGCCATTGGTGAGACGACCGCCATAGCTGTGCGCACAAGGAAGCTTCCCCTTGCCGGAATTTCTCCACGGGCGAATTTTCAAGACTATGCGTGTTTCATTGGCACCACATTGTCAATAGTTTGACGCATCTCTCAACTTGGATGTCAAAAATAGCGACTTTCACACGGTAGACCTTTGATCCGTCTGAATTTTCAGTCGTAATTATTATTATAAAATCGAGTAGTTATTCTATTTTTTCCCGATTGGCACGAATTGTGCTTGCTCAAAATGGAGGAGGATATTCTATGTCAAGATCAAGAACTCTCCAATACCTCTGCTCCATGTTACTCCTCATCGGAGCGGCAAGTTGCGATGAAGGCGCAAAGTCGTGTGCCGAGGGCCAGACCCTCGTGGCCGGAAATTGCGTTGCTGGAGGTGGGGCATTGCCCGAGCCGGGGCCAGGCGGGGATCCTCTCCCGCCCGTTGAGGACCCTACAACCTGCCCCGAAGGTGAACTCCTGGTGAATGGTGTCTGTGCCCCAGGCTCGGACTTCTGTCTTGAGGGACAGGCCTTTATTGCCGGGGCCTGTGTCTGCCCGGATGGGATGGCCCTGGAGAAGAGCGTTTGTGTGAAGGAGGAAGAGAAAAATGGACTGGTCCTCGTCTCGGAAGTACGGGCCACGGTTACGGCCTTGACGGCACTGAATCCGGACAAACCTATGGCGACAGCGCGCTTTTATCTCTACGATGACCTGGGGCGTGCGACGCATGAATATAGTAACAATGCAATATCATTGCAGAATACTGCTTACATTGCGAAATTTCTCAAGGGGAGTTACACCCTGTATGGGGGCGATGTGAAGAAATATGCCATCCAGCATTACGGGACCTGTGACCTGAGTGGCACAGTCCAAAAGACCTCGCTCGTGACCCTGAATACCTTGGGACAGAAATCACAAGTCGAGGTGACCGATCCAGCAACAGGAACGGTGAGTGAGACCATTCTCTATACCTATCCATCGGCCGAGACCGAGGTCGAGACGACACAAAAAAATGGGGTAAATATCAGTAGCTTCACTCGGCATCTCGATGCAGAAGGCCTGGTGACCAAGCTCGAGCGTGATAACAAGGCGGACGGGACAGTAGAGATGACCTATAATTGTGCGGCGGAAAAGATGACGACCGATGGCGCAAAAAAGATCATCTGTAAATTCAACAATGAGAAATTGAGTGATAATTATGCATTCGTCTATCTCCCGCTCGACAAGGCCCTAGCGCACCAAGTACAATTCAGCTCCTTCTGCGACAAGGTCATTGATACGTATTTGGTAAAATAGCAGAGCATCGCGCAATCATTACAGAGGCTCACGTATTCTCCGGCTCCGCCTCCGCGGACTTCCTCGTCCACCCGCTTTGTGGGTGCACGGACTCGGTCGTCGCCACTGCCCCCTCCAGCGGCAAAGCTGATAGTCGGGTACGTCATACGTGGTGCAACCCATTGGAATCTGCCAAAAAACATGTGCAATTCTCAAGTGTTAGAAAGCGTATGACGTACCCTCCGGCTCCTCGTCCACCCAGCTTTGCTGGTGCACGGACTTGGTCGTCATCATCCGTTCTCCATTGACGCCCACGGGGGGCTCCTCTATGAAGCCCTCCTCGTGAAACGCTCAACAGGAAAGGATGGCACCATGGGGAGAGAGGCATTAGTCACACCGCTGTGTGCGGGGGATTGCAAGGTCAAAGACCCGGGATTGGCCGAGTTTGGTCGCCGGGAGATCACGCTGGCCGAGACCGAAATGCCGGGACTCATGGCGTTGCGTGAGGAATATGCCGCCCGTAAGCCGCTCAATGGCGCCCGGATTGCCGGCTGCCTCCATATGACGATCCAGACCGCCGTCCTGATCGAAACGCTGCAGGCCTTGGGGGCCGATGTGCGCTGGAGCTCCTGCAATATCTTTTCCACGCAGGACCACGCCGCGGCGGCCATGGCCAGGGCCGGTATCCCCGTTTTTGCCTGGAAAGGGGAAACAGAGGGAGAATATTGGTGGTGTGTCGAGCAGACGCTGCGGTGGCCGGATGGATCAGGCCCCAACATGCTCTTGGACGATGGCGGCGATCTGACCCTCGTGATCCACGAAAAGCACCCCGAACTCCTGAAAGAGATCCGGGGGCTCTCCGAAGAAACAACCACCGGTGTCCACCGGCTCTATCAAATGATGGAGGCGGGGACGCTGGGCTGCCCGGCGTTTAACGTCAATGACTCCGTGACCAAGTCGAAATTTGATAACCTGTACGGCTGCCGGGAATCCCTCCTCGATGGGATCAAGCGCGCAACCGATGTCATGATCGCCGGGAAAGTCGCGGTGGTCTGCGGCTACGGCGATGTCGGCAAGGGCTGTTGCCAATCGCTGCGGGGGCAGGGGGCACGGGTCTTGGTGACAGAGATCGACCCGATCTGCGCCTTGCAAGCGGCTATGGAAGGGTACGAGGTCGTCACCATGGAGGACGCCGCGCCATTGGGCGATCTCTTCATCACGGCCACCGGCTGTTGCGATGTGATTCGGCGTGAACATCTCGATGTGATGAAGGATCAGGCGATTGTCTGTAACATCGGGCATTTCGATGCCGAAATTGCGGTGGCCTCGATCTTCCAGGATGCCAAGCTCACGCGGCTCGAGATCAAACCTCAGGTGGATCAGGTCACGTGGCCCGATGGCAAGCGTGTGATCGTTCTCGCCGAAGGGCGATTGGTGAATCTCGGTTGTGCCACCGGTCATCCGAGCTTTGTCATGTCCAACTCCTTCACGAATCAGGTCATGGCGCAGATCGAACTCTTTACGAATCACGCGGCCTACGAACGGAAGGTCTACACGCTCCCGAAACATCTGGATGAACGGGTCGCACGCCTTCATCTGAAAAAACTCGGCGTCAAGTTGACCACGCTCAGTGCAGCACAGGCCACGTATTTGGGCATCACGGTCGGCGGTCCCTATAAGCCGGATTATTACCGATATTAAACGATCCCTTGATCTCGCCCAAAGAAAATGTGCGGATTGACGAGGTTGGAATTGACGCGTGCGCTCTCCCTTTGGTAACGAACACCCGCACGTGATCGTCTGCACCAGAATGGCCAGGAAAAATCGACGGTGACGCGAGGGGGAACCATGTATACTGTTGCGATTGCCAATCACAAGGGGGGATCGGGCAAGACGACGACTGCAGTCAATCTCGCAGCCTCTCTTGCGGAGATGCAATATCAAGTCTTGTTGATCGACCTCGATCCGCAGTCGCATGCCACGCTCTCTTTTG
Organism: Deltaproteobacteria bacterium; assembly: GCA_016183065.1. Classification (GTDB taxonomy): domain Bacteria; phylum UBA10199; class UBA10199; family JACPFF01; genus JACPFF01. The sequence continues at coordinate 133,955 of JACPFF010000019.1, forward strand.
GGGTCGAACTCGAGACCGATGAACCTTCAATCTTTTGGGCCATGGGGCAGGAGAATAATGACCGGGCCTTGTTGGCTGAGATTGCCATGCCGGTCGAGCGCGGACTCTCGCTCGTCCCGTCCGCGCCGCTGCCGATCCATGAAGAAGAGAGCCTTATGGGGCGCCGCGACCGCCTGCTCCGCTTGCGCGAGCTGGTGGCCCAAATCCAGAAATACGACTTTGTCGTCATCGATTGTCCGCCGGCCTTGGGTATCCTTACCTGCAATGCCTTTATGGCCAGCCAGGCCGTGTTGCTTCCGGTGGAGACGAGCTTCTATGCCATGCATGGGGTGGGGCGTGCGCTCGAGGCCATTGCAGACCTGGAAAAACGCTATGGCCATGCGGTGCGTCACATGGCGGTCGCCACGCTGTTCGATCGGCGCACGGCATTGGCCCGGGACATTTTGGAGGAACTGCGGCGCTATTTCCGCGGGGCGATGCTCGATACGGTCATCCACCAATCGATCCATCTGCGGGAGGCCTCCAGCCATGGTAAGCCGGTCACGGCGTACGCGCCGAGTTCACGCGGGTGCCGGGACTATTGCGATCTGGCCGAGGAATTCCTTCAACGCATCGGCGTGACGACCGGAGAAGTGGCGAGCGGCTGCAGTGAAGAAGTCGTGCTGCTGGCGCAGATGTACGGCAATTCCCGTGAAACGATTGAACGACTGCGCGATGCCGGCTACACGACGCTCGAGGGGTTGCGGCGTGCCCAGGCCAAGAAGCTGGCCCATCATGCGGGATTAAGCCAGCATGTTGCGCGGCAGATGATCCGTCATGCGACGCGGATGCAGGGATTTACGACGAGCACGCGGCATCGTGCACCACTCCCCGCAGAGCCACGAGCGGTGGATCTTGGCGAGGCATCGGTTTCACCGGACAATCTGCAGGCGGTGGGGTAGCAGGCCCTACCGCGTCTTTTGTCCCCACTCCTCTGGCGTGTAGGCGTGGATCTGGATGGCATGCAGTGTCGATGCCATGGCGCGGCTGAGCGCGGCATAGATCAGGCGATGTCGCGCGAGTCGTGCAAGCCCGAACAATCGCGTGCTCACGATCGTCAACTGACAGTGCATGCCACCATGCGCGCGTGCCTCACGATGGCCCGTGTGCAGATGACTGACATCCATCAGTTCCAGATAGGTCGGCTGAAAGGTGTCCCGGAGAGATTGCTCCATCTGTTGCATGGCGGAAGGTGCGGAGGTGGCCCGATGCATGACGTTAATCCTTCATCCGCTCGCCTTGCTGCTCCGTGCGGAAGATCCAGCTCACAAATTTGCTGATCAATATCGGATGGTGCCCCTCGGCATCGACTTCCCAATAGCGATCCCCCTGGGCATTGTAGGAGCTCGTGTCGCGGGGATCGCTGCGCTGCAATTGCTCCAAAATACGTTGCGCGCGCGCCATCCATCGGGTCCAGTTCGTGGCGCGCAGGTCGACCCATCCTTCCGCGGCCCACTCCTCCAGATCGGCCTCTTCGGCGGACTGGGCGCCGCTTAAATGGCTCTTGGACGGGATGTGGATGGTCTGGCCGCGCAACAATCGCTGGCCATCGGGCATGAGAATGGGAATGCCGATGGAGATGATCCGCGATCGCAGGGTCACGTCGGTCGTGATGAGCGCCGATGTCTTTTCACTGATCTGCTCCGGGGTCGCCTGCAGCATCTCTTCGCAATTGGGGAAGACGCGCGAGAGGAGATAGGCCTCATAGAGGTACTTCGCCACCGTGGGACCACCGGTCTCAAAGGTAATGCTCTCGATGCCGGTTTCCTCCTCGAGTTGCCGGAGTTGGGCGAGGGCTTTCCCCCGCATATACCCGGCACGATAGGTCGGTCCCATGGTCGAGATGTCGAGGGCGGCAATAATATCATGACCGGTATTGCGGCCCTGGATCTCCCAGACCGCGACCTGGGCAATCTCTTCGGGGGTGATGAATTCCATTTGCGAGTGATCGGTCACCAGCGCGAATTCATGGTGCGACCACATGCCGTTTTCCCCCGTGTCGATGTAGGGGGCCTCGAGCGGCCGGGGCTGACCGGTATCATCGGTGAGATAGCGCGGTGTGAGGGAACCGGCACGGGCCATGGCGCCCTTGCGCACCGGGAGTGCGGCCTCCGGCGGACAGTCTTCGAGATAGAACGGTTTGCCGCGATAGACGATCGGCCCGAACCCGATTTTTTTCCATCCGATATAGGCCGTGGGTTTCAACTCCTTGACAATGGGACCGCCCGGCGTTCGGGCAAGGAGAAAGAGGAGGAGCGAGTGTGCACCGGCAATCGCGGCCTTGGACAAGAGTAATTGCGAATCGCGGCCTTCACTGTGCGTGTAGGGGATGGTGATGCCGAGCCCGCCGGTGCCGCTGGTGCCAATCTTCAGATAAAAATCGGTCTTCGCCTCGAGCATCGATTGCCACAAGATCTGGATGTGACGAATGAGTTGGGGAATACCGAGGGCCAGACAGAGACGTTCGCTCATCCCCTCCAGGAGATCAAAGGATTGTTGCTCATCCACTGCCGAGCGGAGCTGTTGTGCCGCGCTGTAGACATCGGAATAGGCGAGCGCGGTCGCCGAATTGACACAATCGAGAATGATCTCGGGCCGGTACTCCATGCACCACTGATAGAGGGTCGCCTGTGTGAGAATGCTCTCACGCATCGGGTGCAAGAGGAGGTCGGTCAATCGGGCCCGGTGTACCGGGTCGGCGAGCCGTTCCGTGCGCGGGAGATCCTTCAGGTCGAGCGGGGCAAAGATGTCGCCGCCGAGCGGGGTCAATCGGCAGGCGGTGTCGGGGAATTGTGCGTGCAATTGGGCAATGCTGTCGATCGCATCCTCTTCAACCAGCGAGGCGATCATCAGTTCGGCCACCTCTTCGTCGATGAGATGGCGGCAGATGGCCTGGCCGACGAGCCCCGCACCCCCAAGGACCATCACGCGTTTTCCGTGCAGTTCCACAGCGACCTCCTTGATGTCTCTTCGACGTCGAAGCAGGACCTACTGTTTCTTGATGCGGGCGACAAGGAGGATTCGCAGCGCGAGCGGGAGGAATGCTGCGAGGAGGAAGAGGCTGAAGGTCTGCCATGCCCACGTCGCATGGCGCTGGATGAGTAGGGTGCAGCCTTCCTTATTGAGCGGTGGCGAAAATGGCATGGTGGGGGACACCTGCGAGACGCTTGGCGCAGGTTTCGTGGGGTCTTTGACTGCGCTCTTTGCGCACGTCTTGGTGAGGAAGTTGGGATATTCGGTTTGCGGATCGCAACAGATCGTCATGCCGAGCTGGATCATCTGCGCCGTGCAACTGTAAGGATATGTTGCGCCTGGTGGGGGAGCGGGGTCAGGGGGGTCCTCTTTGCCCGTTCCATCAGTCGATGCCGCACAGGTGTTGTGGGCCACGCTCCCCGTGGTCGTGACCGTATTGGCATCGTGCACGCAGGTCAAGGTGTCCGGGAGGTAATAGATCCCGTAATTCCCATTGCTGCTGATGGTATTGTCTTTAATCGTATTCCCATTCTGCTTCAATGTCATGCCGGTGCTGACGGAACTGCTCGTAATGGTGTTTGCGGTGATGGAGTTTCCCGTGCCATCGATATAGATCCCGTGTCCCAACGTCGTTGAAATCGTGTTTTTCAGAATGATGTTATTGCTGCTCATGATGCAGAGGCCATTCATCGATTTCTTCTGGACCTCGAGGGCGATGCCATCAATTTTATGGGCATTAGACTTGAGTGCCAGGGAGCAAAATGAGGAGCCCATCAATGCCATTCCGGTCGGGAAAATAATCCGGGCATTCTCGATTCCTTGCAGATGAATGCCCCAGTCCGCGGTGAGGACGATGAAGGATGGATAGATAATCGTCCCCTTGATGGTGATGAGTGACTTCCCCGAGTCATCGAGACAAGTCGCCGTGTTGGCGGCATATTCCGTTTCGGGATAGTTGGGCGTGCTATGGGCCCACGTGAGGGCCTTTTGCAGTTGCTCGGCGGTGGTGACCACGCATTTTGGCACTGCGCTGCTGTTGCGACTGAGGAGCATGCACCCCGTACACAAGAGCATGATCATGAGCGTATCAAAACGTCGGTGCCACATCATCGACCTCATTTGAAACGGTTCGGGATAAGCAGGTTCATCCCAACGGCCCAAATCGCAATGGCAATGAAGAACCATGTCATACTGGGGGTCCCTTTGTCTGCCGTTGCCATGTCCAGAACGCTCCGAGCAACAATCCCATGCCGACAAGGAGGAGCCCGATGGCGATATGATCGGTCTGACCCTGTCCGGAGGTCTTGATCAGGAGACACCCGCCACCGCCAGCGCCATAGAGATCGCCGGTGTATTCAAGTGGTGCCACCTGTTCGAATGGCACAGGCGTGCCGTCGTCGGGTGTTGGCGCATCAGGGAATGGCACGCAGGTTTCGGTTGCGGGATCGGCCATTTCGGTCGCCGGATCACAACATTGTGTCATCCCCAACAGGAGGTCCTCTTCCGTGCAATCGTAGGGCCCGACTACGGGGTCCTCTCCCTCTTCCGGGACGAAGAACGGGATAATCGGCACAACGGATACGGGGAGTGTCACCGCGTTTGCCAAGGAGACTTCGTATCCTGGCGGTATCCCTTTGCCGTCTTGCCACACTTTGGCGATCCACACGGTGGAAGAAGTCGTGAGTTGAGGATTGGCATCAAGGGTAAAGAGACAGGTGAACGCGTACTCTTGTGGCACAGCCTTGGCGGTCACGTCACATTGACTCGATTGTTCCCCATTTTGCGAGAGGAAGAGTGGTTGTGCATAGGAGATCTTGCCGTTTTGGGTCGGCGGGGGCGCATTTTTTTCCCTGTACAATGCCAGGAGTGGCTGTGTCACACTTTGGCTCTTGAACGTCCCTTTGATGGTAAACGTGGTAACGTCCGCCTCCACGCCTTTGGTAATGACGACATCGCTGTATTCCGAGGGGGGTTGGAGCGTGAGCGCGCGTGCGCCCGGAAGAGAGACAAGGCCCAAGATCGTCCAGACGGCGATCAGGGTCACGTAGCGGACTGAGAGAGCAAAGTGATCGTTCAACATAACAATTCCTCCGCTCATTGTACAGCAAACCGCGTGCCAATTATACGACAAAATAGGGCCGCTATTTCAGTGGGTTATGCGTCGTTTTTTGAGTACTCCTTAAAAGTGAGGCATTTGCTCCCCAGTCGATCCGTCCACAGTATCCACGTCAATCAAAACCAGGGAACAATGGAGACGGAGCAAACGGGATGTTGCCACTGTTGGAGGGGCTCGCGTCGCCCCCTCCAGCGGCAAAGCCGCTGGAGCCTCCCCCTCAGCGCCGCGGTGCGGCTGGGCCGTGGGGCCCCGGACTGACGTCCGGGGCCCCACTCCATTTGCTCCGTCTGACCGTATCTGACTGTCACTCACATCGTTATTTGTCGTCGTGTCCCGATTCTCGGCGGAGACGGATGAGGCCGAAGAGGCTCAAGGCCGCGATGCCGGAGAGGAGGAGGTAGAAGCCGTCGGAGTGTTGAAGTTCGCTCTGGAGCGAGCAACCGCCGCCGCCACCTTTGGCTGGCGTGCCAGCGGGGTCACCATCACCAGGCTCGTCACCTCCGTCTTCGGTCGCCGCAGGCGGATCGACTATCAGCGTGCTCGGGTCGTAGCACCCGTTGGTGGCATCGTACGCCTGACCCGCCGGGCAGCAGAGGGCCGGGTTGAATGCCACGATGGTCGGGTCACAGGTGCTGGCCGGATCAGGAGTCTCCTCGGGATCTGGCTTGGGATCAGGATCCGCAATCGGATCCGGTGTTGCCGCCTTCACCGCAGTCGCCTTCTCAATCGCCGTGGCAAAGAGCTCTAGTGGGCAATCGTTCAGTTTTGAACAGCCACCGCTACTCTTGTACCAATCACACTGCACCTTTGCTTTCTCGGCGGTAGGAAGATCACTGGCACTCTTGAGAGGAAGGCCACCCATCGAATAGCGGCAAGCTGTTTGGCCATCATGGAGGTCAAAGTTGATCGCGGTCTTTCCATCGTTATTAGCGTCGAGATTCTTCGGTGTGCAGGCATAGATATGTTGTGTGTTGGATCCGACATCCTGGCAGGTCCACCAACTTGGATTTTCCAGCGTCCCCTGCATGCCAGCGATGGTGACGCCGAACAGATATTTGACTGCATTCGTATTTTCCACATCCGTATATTTATAGAGCGTTACCAGTGGCATTGTTATTGTAAGCTGTGTATCTGTACATTTTTGCAGTGACGAAGTCGCTGTTGCATTCCCAGCGAAGATGAGTGCGCATGATGCCGCCATGATCACTATGCCACTCTTCCCCATCAGGCACTTCTGAATTTTCCGTAACATATCAGCTCCTCCATTCTGCGGTTGTTCGCCGAAAACGTCCGATTCATTGCAGACGGAGTCACGATACAGCAAGAGGAATGCCATGTTATGCGACAATTATTGTTAAATAATATTGATTAGTTATCTATCTGCTGAAATTTCTTCCCGATGATTGTGAGGTCTCAGCACCCCAACGAAGTCGGATAAGTGGGGATTTTATGCGCTCTCAAAACAGCCGATCTGCCGGGCGATGACGAGGCGCTGGACCTCGTTGGTCCCCTCGCCGATTTCCAGGAGCTTTGCGTCCCGATAGAACCTGGCGACCGGGTACTCCTCCATGCATCCGTAGCCGCCATGGAGCTGCACGGCGTGGTCGGCCACCAGTTTCATGGTCTGGGCGCAAAAGAGTTTGGCCATGGCGGCCTCCTTGCCAAAGGGATGCCCGGCGTCTTTCAACCAGCAGGCCTTGTAGAGCAAGGCGCGCGCGGCCTCGATCTGCATGGCGCAATCGGCCAACTTGAAGGCATTGCCTTGAAAACTGGCGACCGATTGGCCGAAGGCCTTCCGCGATTTGGCATACGCCAGTGCGGCATCATATGCGCCCTGCGCGCCACCGAGACCCATGGCCGCGATCCCCAACCGCCCGCTGTCGAGCGTCTGGAGCATGTATTTGTAGCCCATGCCACGGGTCCCGAGCAAGTGGTCTTCCGGGACACGGACGTTGTCGAAGAAGAGCTCTGCCGTATTTGACGCGCGCCAGAGCATTTTCCGTTTCATCGTCCGTGTTGTGAACCCCGGTGTCCCTTGTGGCACGAGGAGACAGCTCATCTCCTTTCGGCCCGACGCGTCAGTCCCGGTCACACACTGCACTGTGGAGCCAGCCGTGATGGTTGTTGCGGCATTGGTGATGAAGATCTTTGCCCCATTGATCGTCCATTGGCCGTCTCGCAGCGAGGCGGTGGTTCTCGAATTCCCCGCGTCTGAACCGGCGTCCGGTTCGGTCAGCCCGAATCCCCAGAGCCGCCTGCCGCTGCAGAGGTCGGGAAGATAGCACTCCTTTTGGGCCTCAGAGCCGAATCGGGCAATGGGACCCACGCCGAGGGTATTGTGTGCCGCGACCGTGGCCGCATGCGAGGCATGGACTCGCGCGAGTTCCTCGACGATGAGGAGATACGACAGCGTGTCGAGACCAAGCCCGCCGTATTGCTGCGGCGCCATCACGCCCATCAACCCGAGTTCCCCCATTTTTTGGGTCAACTCGGTGGAAAACCGTTCTTCCCGTTCGAGCGCCTCTGCGGCTGGAGCGAGTTCTCCTTCGGCAAAGTCGCGCACCATCTGACGGAGTTGTTGCTGCTCTGGGGTCAGTGCGCAGTCCATGGCATGCTGCTAGCGGATTGGTGCGCCTCTGCCAAGCGCTTTCCACCCATCTGGCCATTGTGCGCTCTAAAAAGTCATCCGCTTGAAAAGGCCTTCGGGGAGGCTCTTCACGGCCAACATGATCCATCGCCAATACCAGGGTGTGTAGAGGAGATTTTTTTTGCGATGGATGGCGCAGACGATGTCGCGGGCCACACGCTGTGGAGAGACAAAGAGCCGGCCCTGCGAAAAATGGGCCGTCATGGGGGTGCGGACAAATCCTGGCTTGATGGTCAGCAGATGGACGCCATGGCGAAAGAGTCGACGGCGCAGGCCCTGGCAAAAAATAGCGGTCGCCCCTTTGGCCGCGCAATAGACATAGGCCGTCCGCCCGCGATCGCCTGCAACAGAACCGACGACGGCAATGGTCCCGTGACGTTGCGTGATCAAACGGTTGGCGAGTGTCGTCAGGAGTGAGACAACGCTCAAAAAGTTCGTCCGGAGTTCGCGCTCGGTCTCTGCAAACGACATCTCACAGGCCTGTTGATCGCCAAGGGTCCCATGAGAGAGGAGGATGAGATCCACCTTGCCCAATGTCTGAAAGGCGCGATCAAGCGTTGCGTCATGTTGTGCAAAGTCGAGGAGATCGACCACATGCGTTGTCACGGCGCGCGCGCCGCGTACGGAAAGGTCGGTGGCAACGGCCTGCAACCTCTTCTCCGATCGTGCCACAAGAAAGAACTGGGCCTGCGGCGCCAGACGTTGTGCCACGGCCTGGGCAATGGCCGAAGTGGCCCCAATGATGACAATATTCATGATACAGCTCCTTTGTCTGTCGCGGTGACTCGTTGCCAAAACTCCGAGGAAAAGGCCGGATCGATAAACGGCACAAACTGTGGCCAGTGGGGAAATGAGGCCGTGAAGAGTCGTGGCGGCATGCGCGCATCCTTGGCCGGGTAGAGGGCGCCATTGTCCGCCAGCACCAATTCGTCAAGCGTCTGCAAGAGGGAGAAGAGGCGGTGACCGCGATTGGGAAAATCGAGTGCCAGCGTGATCCCGGGCCTGGCAAAGGAGAGGAGGCCCGGCGCCGGATGGTTGCCGAAGACCTTCAACACCGCCAGCGATGATCCGCCGCTGCGGACGACCCATCGCAGGATTTCCTCCACAACCGCGGGTTGTGTGACGACGCATTGGTATTGAAAAAACCCCCGTGGACCATAAAGCCGATTCCACGCCGCGAGGCCATCGAGCGGATAAAAAAAATGCCGGTAATGCACCTCGCAGTGGTGTCGTCGCGCCCGTTGGCGGTGCCAGTAGAGATGATTGAAGCACCGCATCGTCGTGCGGTTGATGAGTCCGCGCGGCATGGTGCAGGGGATCTGCCAGGGGCGTGCGGCTGGGGCAGGGCGGGTGTTGCCACCGGAGGCGATGGCATGATTACCGCGCAGGAAAAGCCCGCGGCCTGTTTTGGATCCGCATGATGCGGCATCAATCCAGGCCACAGTATATTCGTGGCCGGCATCCGATTCACGCGTGAGGGTGAAATATTCCGCGAGCGTATCGAAGCGGATCGACTCCATGGCGATCATTGGTGAGGTGATGGGGAGCAGGGTGAACTCCGCAGAGAGGATCAGGCCGGTCAGGCCAAGGCCGCCCACCGTGGCGCGAAAGAGGTCTCCATGTGTTGTCGCGGTGCAATGATATGTGAGGCCATCGGAGCGGCGGAGGGCAAGGCGTTGAAGATGCGCCCCAAATGATCCGGCTCGGTGATGGTTTTTTCCGTGGACATCGTTCGCAATGGCGCCACCCACCGTCACGTGTTGTGTCCCGGGAGTGACCGGGAGAAACCAGCCATGGGGGACAATAACGTCGAGCACCTCGCCGAGCGTGACGCCGGCCTCGCACGTCATGCAGCCGGCAACGGGATCAAACGCTATGAATCGATTCAGGGGACGGGTGAGGAGCAATGTCCCGCCGTGGTTGAGGCAGACGTCGCCATAGCTGCGGCCCATCCCGACGGCGAGCATGGGCTCCCCTGTTGGGGGGAGCGGATCCTCCTGCCAATGAAGCGGATAGAGCACCGCCTCACTGCGTGGATATCGCCCCCATGATCGAAACTGTGCCATGGATCTATCTTGCCCACAGGAGGACGAGGAAAACAAGTGCGGCCACGAGATAGGTCTGGGGATCGCGCAGGGCAAAGAGAATGGGATCATCGTCGACACGCCGACGACCGGCGAGATGCCAGATGCGCGCGAGCCAGTAACCGAGCAGGGGAAGGATTGCCCAGAGTCGCGAGGGCGTCTGGTAGAGCGCCACCACCTCCGCGCTCCGGAGATAAAAAACAAAAATTACGACGACGGCAATGGCGCTCCCAATCCCGAGACCGGAGAGAAATTGACGGTCGGTGAGGTGATAACTGCGCGCCTGATGAAAACGCTGAATCGTCTCGGTGTGCAATTCGGTCACGCGTTTGACGAGCGCGAGACTGAAAAAGAAAAAGACGGCAAAGAGGAGCAGCCAGCGGGACAGCGGGATATTGCCGGCCACGCCGCCGGCGAAGACGCGGAGCGTATAGAACATCGCCAGGGTGAGGACATCGACCAGAAAGAGACGCTTCAGCAACAGTGAATAGACGATGGTCAATGCCAGATAACCGGTCAGAATGAGGCTGAAGGCCATGCCGATCGGATAGGCCATGACGGCGGCGGCGCCGAGCAGGAGCACGATGGCCGTGCTGATGGTGAGACCGCCAATCTGCCCCGCCGCAATGGGTCGCCGCCGCTTCGTGGGATGGGAGCGGTCGTAGGGGCGATCGAGCCAGTCGTTAAGCAGATAGACGGCAGAGGCCGTGCAACTGAAGGCAAGAAACGCGCGGGCAATGGGGCCCACGATTGCAACATCTGTGAGCCTGTAGGCCGTCAGTGCCGGAAAAAAGAGGATCAGATTCTTGACCCAATGATGGAGGCGGAGGCTCGTAATCAATGGTCGCCAAGTCATCGCCGCGCCATCCGGTAAATGCGGACCAATGGCGCCCCCGGCGCCTCGTCGCCGATGAGCGCGACGATCTCGCCATGACGATCCGCAAAGCGTTCCACCTCCGGTGCAATCCGTTTTCGCCCGAGCACGATATAATCCGCCTTGCGCAGTTCCCCGGCATACTGTGCAGCATCGACAGGGACCGGCGAAAAATGGCGCACCGTCAGGTCATCGCGCCGGAGCAGATGGAGCGTGGGATCGGGGATGCTTGCCACGACAACGCGGCTCTGTGGTGGTAGTGCCTCACTGATGCGCTCGCTCCACGCGGCATAGGCAAGGGCCGATGGCGTATCCAGTGCCTGGCAGGAGCGTTCTCCCAGTTGGTGGATGTGGATGCCCATCAATATGACGGTAGCCAAAAATCCGAGACGGGGGAGGCGCTCGACCCATGCACCCCACCCGAGTGCGGCGACCGGCAGGAGATAGACCGGATACCACATCTCCTGACTCCAGAGGTATAAGAGCAGACTTGTACATTGCATGGCAAGCAATATGCGCCATGCTGGAGAGCGAAATGCGCCCACGATAAGGCCAAGAGAACCGAGACTAAAGAAGGCAATGTTGCTCCACCTCGCGATGTCGAACCCATGTTTGATCGTGGCAAGGCCATTGTTGACATTTTGCAATGGAACGCGCGCGGCCTTGCGTGCAAATTGTCCCCCCATCTGGGCCAGAAAGGCGTCGAAATGCGGGAAGACGTAAAGGGCATATCCAAGGAGGACGAGAAGGCCGCCATAGAGGAAATACTGGAATTGGTGTTCGCAACGGAAGCGGAGGGCGCGGAACAGTCCGATGAGACCCAGGGTGAGTGGGGCCACAATGCCAAACGGATGCGCCATGACCGCCAGTCCGCTGCATGTCCCTGCAAAAAAATTGCTCCATGGTGATTGCTGTCGGCGCAGTGTCAGCACGACGGCTGCCAGCATGAGTGTGAGGGCCAGGAGATCCATGCGCCCCACGAGCGCGCCCCGGAGAAAGAGTGGCGTCGTTGCCAGCAGCGCGAGCGCGATCCATCCCCCGTGACGCAATGTCAGACGACGGCCCAGATGCCATACGAGGCCCATGAGAACCAACGCCACGCCAACGGATGCCAGTCGCATGACGATCAAGGTCGGACCGAACAATGAGAAGGGAATGGTCAGATAGAGAAAATAGAGCGGCGGCATCCAATAGGTCTTCGTGGCAATCTTGGGGAGATACCCTTCCATCAGTGTCGTACCGAGGTGACCATGGCGGAGGAGATTCATCGCGGGTTCGGCAAAGAGGGCCTCATCCGGCCACGGCGGCGGATAGGTGATCAGCAAGATGGAGGAAAACATCCCGAACCCGATCAAGGCAATGATTGCCAGCAGCGTCGCAAACCGTGTCATGGAGGCCCATTAGCGGGGAGAAGACGAGGGGTCAACAGTGCACTTTGCCGGCACAGACGATGTTTTTTACTCCGGCGGCACCAGAATATTGCCACGACCGAGGATCCAGTGCGGATCATACTGTTGTTTGAGCGCTCGCATGGTGTCAATCACCGGTGTCGGATGCTGAATGGCCAGAAGATCCCGCTTCAATTTTCCAAGGCCGTGTTCGCCCGCCACACCCCCGCCGAGTGCCACCGCCTTGCGGCAGCAATCGTCCACTGCCTGGATGGCCATCTGGCGTTCCTTGGCATTGCGCGCGAGATAATTGACATGCGGATGGCCATTCCCGAGGTGTCCGAACGCAAGATACGGCACATGGATGGCGTCCGAAAGGTGATACATGTAGGCCATCATTGCGGGCATCTGCCCGATCGGGACCCACCAATCCGAGCCGACTTTGCCACCGTCATCCCCTTCGAGGCGGTGGCCGATCTCATTGACGTGGGCCGGGATATGATGGCGCCAAGTGCGCAACCGCTCTTCGTCGGCAGGGTGTTCCGCGACGATTGTCGCATCGAGGAGCGCGTGCATTTCCGGCGCAGCACGCTCCAGCAGCGCAAACCAGGCCTCCATGAAGGGATCGCGCATCTCTTCGGCATATTCCTGATAGCAGAGGACGGCGGCCTGGGCAGCGGCTGGCGGCGACGGAAAGGTCGGGTGCGTGGCCATGATTTGGAGGGCCGCCTGGTCAATATATTCCAGGGCAGATGGGGAAACGGCGGCATCACGGTGGGCCTCTCCGATGATGGAAAGTGCGACATCGTTCGATGGACAGAAGATCAGGAGCCCGAAATGGGGTTGTGGTTGCGGGAGAAGATCGACGGTGACCTCGACAATGAGGCCAAGCGTCCCTTCGGATCCGATGAAATGATCGATCGGCGTGCCGAGCAAAAAATAGCCGGCCGTATTTTTTAATTCGGAAATCTGTTGATCAGCGGGGCGTTCAAGGAGGCGTTGGGTGCCGTCCGCCATGATGACCCGCATGGCACGGACGTATCGGCGAGTGGTGCCATATTTGTACGTGTTATCGCCCGTCGCATTTGTCGCAATCGTGGCCCCCAACATGGCTTCATTGCGGCTGGTCGGCGATGGCGGATAGAAAAAGCCTTCGCTGGCAACCGCGCGCTGAAAATCGCCGAGAAACACGCCCGGTGCAGCTGTGGCCTGCGGGCGACCGTTGTGGAGACCGATATCGCGGATGCCGGTCAGGTGCTCGATGGAGAGGAGTAATCCGGACTGTGCCACCGAACTCCCTGTCATGGCCGTGTGCCCCGCACAAAATGTCACCGGAAGACGATGGGCGTGACAGTAGGCGAGTATCTCCCGACATTCCTGGATATCGCGAGGACGCACCAGGGCGTCTGGATCGCCGGTGAGCATCGTGTCGTGATTATATGGGGTCAGCCGAGCGTCGCCACGAAAAAGGATTTCGCCGCGCGAGGGGATATGTCGCAGTGCATCGATCACCATGTCACACTCCTACACCGTGCGGGAATAGCGCTGCTGCTGCGCCAGATCGCGGTCGAGATAGGCGTCGAAGCGCATCGCGATATTGCGCGCAAAGAGGCGTCCCAGTGGGGTGAGCGTGAGGGAGTCCGACGCGATCGTGATCAGGCCATCTTCCATCATCGGACCGAGAGCAGCCAATTCGGAGGCAAAGTAGGTGCGCAACTCGATGCCGAACTGGTCACGGAGCCGACCGCCATCGAGATGTCCATTGCACAACAGTTCCCGGATGACATGACGGCGGATGCGATCGTCCCCGGAAAGATGGCAGCCGCGCTCGACCGGCAATGCTCCCGCAGCCAGGGCCTGCTGATACGTGGTCAGTTTTTTGCCATTCTGGATGTAATGCCCGTTGATGTCACTGATGGCGGTGATGCCGCAGCCGATCAGATCCGTCCCCCCCTTGGTCGAATATCCCTGGAAATTCCGCCACAACGTCCGCTCGCGGAGCGCAAGACTCAGCTCGTCGTCATGGCGCGCGAAGTGATCAAACCCGATCATTTCATAGCCGGCACGACAGAAACGCGTGATCGTATTGCACAGCACTGCAAGCTTCGTTTCTGGCGGTGGCAGTGTGGACGGATCAATGGCGCGCTGTTGTGCCTTGAGCCAGGGGACAAAGGCAAAATTGTAGCAGGCAACACGGTCCGGACTGAAGGCGATAATGCTGTCAACGGTCTCGGCAAAACTCCCGGGCGTCTGGTGGGGGAGGCCGTAAATAAGATCGACATTGATGCTGGCGAACCCCAGCTGACGCGCGGCGAGAATGATGCGTTCTGTTTGCTCGCGCGGCTGGATGCGATGGATCGCCTGCTGTACCATCGGATGCAGGTCTTGCACGCCCATGCTGAGGCGGTTGAAGCCGAGCCGTCGCAGGGTCTCGAGCTGTGCCGGTGTGGTGACGCGCGGATCGACTTCAATGCCGATTTCCGCGTCCGCGGCACAATGGAAATGCGCGACAATGGAGCCCCAGAGGCGTTCAATTTCCGCGCAGGTGAGATACGTCGGCGTGCCGCCGCCCCAATGGAGTTGCGTCACCGGCCTGGAGGTGTCGAGATGCCGGGCGAGATGGGCCAACTCGAGCGCCACGGCGTCGACGTAGGGGTCTGCCACGGTTTTTTTTCGCGTGATGATCGTGTTGCATCCGCAGAACGTGCAATGCTCCTCGCAGAAGGGAATGTGCACATAGAGTGACAGCGGGCGCTGCTGCGGATTGCTCTCGGCCAGGACCCGATGCATGGCGGCAGTATCAATCACTTCGTGCCACTGAGGCGCGGTGGGATAACTGGTGTATCGCGGGCCCGGCCGGTCGTATTTTGCGACGAGCGTTGTCCCAAAAGAGATTTCCTGACCATTCAGATAGGCCTGATATCTCTCGCGCCGGGTGTTTGCGGGATTAGTGGATGGTGCGCTCATGTGAACGCCTGGACCGTCTCGACAAACGCGCCGACGTTTTCCATCGGCGTCTCTTTGATGACGCCGTGACCGAGATTGGCGATATAGCCGGTGGTACCACCGCTTTTACACATGCGCATGGTCGCTGTGCGAATCGCATCGGGCGTGCCATTGCAGAGGAGTGCCGGATCGAGGTTGCCTTGCAATGCCGCATCGGTGTGTGTGCGCGCCACATGGAGATCGGTCTCGTGATCGATACTCAGTACATCCGCGCCTGTAGTGGCAAGCTCGGTCATGAGGTGGGCGGAGCCGTTGCAATAGAGGATGGTCGGTGCACGACGGTCTGTGGCCGAATGGACGTGGTCAATGATCGTGCGGAGTGGTGGAACGGCAATGTCCGCAAATTCTGCAGCAGTCAGGACGCCCCCCCAACTCTCGAAGATCTGCACCACCTGCGCGCCGGCACGCATTTGTTCCACAAGGTATTCCGAGAGCATCGGGGTGATTTTTTCGATGAGGGCATCGAGTAACGGACGGTGCTGAAGGAGCGCCCGTTTCACCGCCGTCCGATCGTGCAGACGGCCTCCGGCAAAGAGATACATGGCCACGGTCCATGGGCCGCCCGCAAAACCAATGACCGCCGCTTGTTCTCCGAGCGTGGTGCGCAATTCCTGCAGGGCGACTTTCACATAATGGTATTCGTGCTTGGCCGTCGGAACGCGAAGTCGCGCTGCGGCCTCACGTGTGGTGACGGCCGGCGAGAGAGATGGTCCCTCGCCGTCATCGATCGAAAACTCGATGCCCATGGCCGTGAGCGGCATCAAAATGTCGCAAAAAACGACGACGCCATCCATCCCAAAACGGCGCCATGGTTGCAGGGAAATCTCTTGCGCGAGTGCCGGCGTGGTGCAGCACTCGACAAAACTGTGCTCTTTGCGCAGGGCCTGGTACTCCGGGAGATAACGTCCCGCCTGTCGCATGAGCCAGACGGGCGGTCGATCCACTCTCCCTCCCCTGGCAGCCCGCAAGAACCGCTCGGCGCCGTTCATGGGAGGAAGCCCTCCCGTCGGCCGTAGTAGATATTGGCGGCCAGCCAGCCGGGGAGTTGTCCGGCGTCGAACATCGCGTGTTCTTCATATTCGAGGGCGGAGAGCCCGTCATCTCTTGCCACACAGCATAGCGCATCGGTGAGCTGGATCTCTCCATTGGCGCCCGGGGCGATCTCGCGTAAATAGTGGAATATTTTTGCGGGGAGAATGTATTGGCCCACGGCAACATAGCGCGATGGGGCTCTTCCCGGGCGCGGTTTCTCAATGAGATCTTCGACCTGCATCAACGCCCCATCGCGTTTTCCAGGTGCAATGACCCCATAGTGCACCAATTTCTCCTGTGGTTCTTGCCGTGTGGCGATCAGCCCGGCGGTCTCGATGGCCTGAAAGGCCCGACAGAGCTGCGCCGGGACGGACGGGGCGGCTTCGATCAACACATCGGGAAGGACGACCAGAAAATAGTCGTCGGTGATAGCACCCTGTGCGCACGCGATCGCGTGACCGAGGCCTTTCTGTTCTTCCTGGAGTACGGTGATGATCGTCATCCGGCGCTCTATCTTTTCCACGTAGGGGGTCGCCAGATCCCGACCTGGCGCAATGACGCAAATGATCTCCTCCACACCGGCAGACTGGAGCTGGTCGAGGATGTAATGAAAGAGTGGCCGATTCAAAATGGGGAGAAATTCTTTGGGGACCACATGCGTGATAGGATAGAATCGCGTCCCTTTTCCCGCCATGGGGATGACGGCCTGGCGAATGTTACGAGACATCTCCGCATTTCTCCTTCAGGAGGGTCTGCAACTCCCCACTCTGATACATTTCCGTGATAATATCGCATCCGCCGATGAATTCGCCCGCAACATAGACCTGCGGGATCGTCGGCCAGTTGGCATATTCTTTGATCCCATCGCGAAGGGTCTGATCCTCGAGGACGTTGCTCGTTGCAAAGGGAACGTCCAGCGTCTTGAAGATCTGCACGACTTGGTTGGAAAAACCGCATTGGGGCATTTCCCTGGTTCCCTTCATGTAGATCATGATCGGACTGGACGTGATTTCCTGCATGATACGATTTTTGAGCGCTGCATCCATCTCTGATAATCTCCTTCGCTTGATTTTTATGGGACGTTCTCGTTTTCGACCGGTGTTTTTGTCACCAAGGCGAGCGCATGCACCTCACCACTTGAAAAATGCTCACGCAGCGCCGCATAGACCATCTGATGCTGCATGACCCGACTCTTTCCAATGAAGGCCGCCGAGGTCACCTCCACCTGGAAGTGATCGCCGCCATTGGCAAATTCCCGAATAGTTACAATGGCATCCGGAAGAACCTGTTGAATCATGTCGCGCAATGCATTCTGTGATAGCATCTCGGGCTCCGTCCGCATTGACTCTGCGAGCCCCGTATACTGCATCACAACGTGATTGCAAGCGTGCAGACGGCGTCCAAGGTGCGTGTCATCTGGAGAGGACCATGCCATGCTCGACGCCGGGGACTAATCATAGTATAATGTTTGATATGAGTGCGCAGTTTACTATAGAAAAGCAGTCCTTTTCTGTGACAACGCTTGCTGGTGCCGATGCAGAAGAACGTGCATATTGGGCCAGTGTGACGCCTTCGGAGCGCCTGCGGGCCCTCGAAACGAATCGACAAATCATCTATGGTTACAATCCAACTACCGCCCGATTTCAAAGAATTCTTGAAATTACTCCATTCCCACCAGGTTGAGTACCTCCTGATCGGTGGGTATGCAGTAGGGTATTACGGCTATCCGCGCGCCACGGCCGACATGGACGTGTGGATTGCCATAAGTCCAACGAATGCGGAAAAACTGTGCGCGGTGTTACACGAATTTGGTATGACTATGCCCCAACTCGTCCCCGCTCTTTTTCTTGAGCGGGACAAGATTATTCGCATGGGTGTTCCACCGCTCCGTATTGAAATTCTGACATCTATTTCCGGTGTGACCTTCGAAGACTGTTTTGCGCGACGGCAGACGGTCATGATTGAAGACGTGCCGACCCTTCTCATTAGTATGGATGACTTGCGGCAGAACAAACAGGCAAGTGGGCGGCACAAGGCTCTCGATGATCTGGAACAACTACCGCGCGCCACCAAGTCGTCCTTTTCATGAATCATCTCGCCAGAGGTTGACGTGGCACCGTCGGACTTTTATACCGTTCACGGGCGTTATTATTGATTTACGTGTGGCATTGAGATCACGAAAGGATATCCTATGGGGGTGCAGGGGTTCGACTTTGCATTGTTTGGTACGCAGCTTTCGTCGGATGAAGTGATGATCCAGAATATGGCCCGTGAGTTTGTCGATTCGGCCGTCCTCCCCATCATTCGCGGACATTATGCGCAGGGAACGTTCCCTGTCGATCTGGTTCCGCGCATGGGATCCTTGGGTTTTTTCGGACCGACACTCCCGGAACAGTATGGGGGATCCAACTTAAGTCACGTGGCCTACGGGCTCCTCATGCAGGAACTGGAGCGGGGAGACAGCGGCATTCGCAGTTTTGCCTCGGTCCAGGGGGCCCTGGTCATGTATCCGATCTTTGCCTTTGGGAGTGAGGCGCAAAAACAACAGTGGTTGCCGCCGCTCGCCCGTGGAGACAAGATCGGCTGTTTCGGATTGACGGAGCCAGATCACGGGTCGGATCCCGCGGGGATGACGACCCGCGCCCGTCGTGACGGTGGCAGATGGATACTCAACGGGACGAAGATGTGGATCACCAATGGGACCATTGCCGATATCGCCGTCGTCTGGGCACGCGATGAAAAGGATATGGTGCAGGGATTTTTGGTCGAGCGTGGGATGCCGGGGTTTTCCGCGCCGGAAATGACCGGAAAACTGAGTTTGCGCGCGTCGGTCACTTCAGAGCTGGTGCTGCAGGATGTCCGGGTCCCCGAGTCACAGCGACTCCCGAAGACCGACGGCATCAAATCGGCCCTGCAATGTCTCTCGCAGGCGCGATACGGGATCGCGTGGGGCGGCCTCGGTGCCGCGATCGCGTGTTACGAGGCGGCGCTCGCCTACAGCCAGTCGCGGATCCAGTTCGGCAAACCGATCGGCGCATTTCAGCTCACCCAACGGAAATTGGTCGACATGCTCGAGGGGATTACGGCGGGGCAATTGCTGGTGCTTCATATCGGGCGGCTCAAGGACCGTGGTGAGATTCGATTCGAGCATATTTCGCTCGGCAAGATGCACAGCATGCGGGTCGCGCGTCGCTGTGCACGTCTTGCCCGTGAAATTCTCGGCGCCAACGGCATCCTCGACGAATATCCGGTCATGCGCCACATGATGAACATCGAGTCCGTCTTCACCTACGAAGGGACCGACGATATCCACACGCTCATCCTTGGGGAGGCAATTACAGGTTACGCAGCGTTTGCCTAGAGGGGACCTCCCACAACTTTTTTCTCTCTGCACCGATAATAGTGGGGAGGGGAGAGCCAGGATGGGCAGGGACGCTATGTCGGTCAAATCACTCGGTATCTACCGGTTTGCACAGCAGCTCCGCAAATGTTGCGGAGCAAAGAATGGAGAGGGGTTGCGGGAGGCCTATTCGCGCGTTGCGACCTCACGAAATCGACTCCTCGCCGAACTGGGCGCCGTCCGGGGCGAGACTCACCATCTGCGCACCGTGGCCGAATTCATTCGGAGTGGCCTCCCCGGTTTTGACACAGCAGTCCCCCTCCTTGCGCGTCCCGTGTCGCCAGAGGCGTTGAATACAGCAGTAGCAGCACTCTTTCCCGCAGAGCGCGATGCAGCGCTCCGCATGACAGATCCTCAACACGTCTTTGCTGCGTCTGCATCACAGAGAAACATTGTGCCAGATGAACATCTCGTGGGATCGATCTTTGGGTCTCACGTCACGACAATGGATGACCTCCGTGGTCGCTTACAGGATGCGATGGGTGACGACGGAGGACTCCAGGTTGGGACTCCCACGGTACAACAGGATGGGGCTGTTGCGTATCTATCGATACCAATCACCGATGGTGATACATCCCTTGCCTCGTTCACTCTCGCCTTTCGTGGTTCCGTAGGGTCTCCTGCCATTCCCTCAGAGGTTGTGATCGGGACAGAGATCGCGCCCATGTCGGAACAACACGTGCGCGTCCTGGGTCCGCTCCTGCGGCTCCTGGCAGACGGAGAGAGTGTGGAGTCAGCGCAGGTCATTGCTACCGGTGCCGCCCGCTTTGCGCTCGCCAGTCACGATTTTGTCACCTGGGCGCCGGAACAGGTCATGTTTGCCCAGATGATCGATGCCATGCGCCGCTGGGAACTTGCAACACGGGAGGCAAACGTGACGCCAACAGTGGTGTTGCCAGAGGATGAAGAAGCCTTGCAGGCCATGTCCCCCCAGAGGGTGCTTCGTCTACAGGATGCAGCAAGCTTGGGCGGGATGGAGCAGATGCTTGTTGATCTGAATTTGCAAGATCAATTCCCCACCGTATCGGCGACGTGCCTTACCAATGCGCGCCAATTGCCAGGGCGCATTGCGTTGAAGACGCTTCCGTACGTTGCGTATGCCATTTCGTTGCGGGAGATACATGCGGCCGGCCGTGCGGAGGAATTGGAGGAACTCGGTCGCCATCGTGCGCCGGCAAAGTCCCAGTGGTATGAGCTGTGGCTTCGGTTGCCAGAGTCGTACCGAATCATGACCAATAATCATCTGGTGGTTGCCGATCTTCCCGGATATTTTTTCTCTGCTGAACGACTCATTGCACACCTTGCCCGGATGGTAACGATTTATTGGTCGCCAATTTGTCAATATGCAGAATTGTTTCCGGAACCACGCAGTGAGTCGGACCAAGCAGAGTTGGCAACCTATGTCGATGGTCTGCTCCCCAAAGTGGTTCCAGTCATCGATTTTTTTGCCGCGGCGCATGATCCGGCATTGAATCTTTCCGTACTGCGAGAACGGCTAAGAAACGCGTTTCCAAAATCGCCAAACTATTTCCAACACTTACTCGATCAATTCCCCGGACTTGCCAATACATCTCCACCAGCAGATGCGTCAGACGAAGCACCGCCCTCCTCATAGTACTCACACTGAATCACTACAGAAACGTGCGCCCTCCATGGAGTACGGCCAACTTGCCTTTGCGAGCCAGATCTGATCTAAGGCGGATCGAGACGGAGCAACAGTCGAGGGGGGGGATATGGCACTGGAATGCCCAAAAATTCAGACGGAGTTGCCGGGACCAAAGGCCAAGGTCTGGTTGCAACGCGATCGGGACTCCGTCTCCCCATCCTATACCCGTGCCTATCCACTCGTGGCCGACCGCGGCGAAGGGTGTCAAATTATTGACGTTGACGGGAACCGGTTTCTTGACATGACCGCTGGCATCGCCGTGACGGCAACGGGGCACTGCCATCCTGAGGTCGTGGCCGCGATCAAAATGCAGGCGGAAAAACTCCTCCACATGTCCGGGACCGATTTTTATTATGCCCCGCAAATTGAACTGGCGGAGCGCCTCGGCGAATTCATGCCCGGTCCTGGGCCCAAGAAGGTCTTTTTCTGTAATAGCGGGGCCGAGGCCATTGAAGGGGCGATCAAATTGGCCCGATTTCAGACGAAGCGCCAGAATATTATCGGATTCTATGGGGCCTTTCATGGACGGACCCTTGGCGCCCTCTCCGTGACCGCGAGCAAGGCCGTCCAGCGGGAATATTTCTTTCCCCTCCTCACCGGCGTCTACCATGCGCCCTATCCCGACCCCTATCGCATTCCCGGTGGCATGACTCCCGAAGCCTATGCGACCTATTGCGTCGACTGGATTCGCGACACGCTCCTTGGCCGCATGGTCCCGCCCAGCAGTGTTGCGGCGATTTTGGTCGAGCCGATGCAGGGGGAAGGCGGATACGTCGTTCCGCCACACAATTTCCATCGGGAGTTGAAGGCCCTCTGCGAGGAACACGGGATTCTCTATATTGCGGACGAGATTCAATCAGGCATCGGCCGGACCGGGACGTTTTTTGCCATCGAACAATTCGGGGTGGTGCCCGACATCATAACCGTGGCCAAGGGGATTGCCTCGGGTCTGCCGCTCGGGGCCATTCTCAGTCGCGCCGAGATCATGCAGTGGCCGCCGGGCGCGCATGCCTCGACCTTCGGCGGGAATCCCGTGGCGTGCATGGCTGCCCTTGTCACCGCACGCCTGGTGACCGACCATCTCATGCGCAACGCCGCGACGCAGGGGGAATATCTCCGCGCGCAGTTGCGTTCCCTGCAATCGCGGCATCGATTGATCGGCGATGTGCGCGGCCTGGGGTTGATGACCGGTGCGGAATTGGTCCGCAATCCGGCAACCAAGACACGGGCCACCGATGAACGGAACGCCGTGATCGAGACGGCCTTTCACCAGGGGCTGCTTCTGCTCGGTTGTGGGGCAAATGCGATCCGCTGGAGTCCTCCCCTCACGGTGACGCGTGAAGAGTTGGATGTGGCGCTCCGCATTTTTGCCTCAGCACTCGAAACCGTCGAACGTAGGATGCCATGACCGCATGCCAGAGGTGGCATCAGAGACCTTGTGTCGCGACAATGGGGGAGAACGACAATGGACGGAGAGGAGAGCGTGGTCAACAACAACATCGCCTGGCAGATCGGCAGTGCGCAGGAGAGATCGACCGAAATCTTTGAATCCCGCAACCCCGCGTGCCACGCGGACGTCCTCGGGGTCTTTGGTTGTGCCACGCGCGAACAGATTGCCAAGGCTGGCGCCCGTGCAGAGCAGGCGTTCACGGCATGGCGCAAAACGCCGGCCCCGGTGCGTGCAGGCGTCGTTGCCAATTTTGGCCGACTGCTGGAGGCGAACAAGGAATCGCTGGCCCGCCTCGTGACTCGGGAGATGGGCAAGCCGATTCGCGAGGCGCGGGGCGATGTACAGGAAGCGATCGACACGTGCAGTTTTTTTGTCGGTGAAGGCCGCCGTCTCTATGGCATGACTGTCCCGTCGGAGATGCCGAACAAGGAATTATATACCTATCGCCGGCCAGTTGGCGTCTTTGCCTGCATGACTGCCGGCAATTTCCCGGTCGCGGTCCCCTCGTGGTATTTTGTCCCCGCGCTTGTCGCCGGGAATGTCTGCCTCTGGAAACCGTCGGAAGATGCTCCGCTCACTTCGTATTACTTTGCCATGCTGTTGGAGAAGGCGGGGTGCCCTGCCGGCGTCTTTCAGGTTGTGTACGGAAAGGGCGCTGATTCCACGGGGGCCTGGTTGATCGAGGCTATTGATGCCGGCTGGATCAGCGCGTTCGGTTTTACCGGTTCGTCGCAGGTCGGCGCGCGCATTGGCGAGGTCTGTGGCCGCAACCTGATCACGCCCTGTCTGGAGCTCGGTGGAAAGAACCCCATGGTGGTGATGCCCGATGCCGATCTTGCCTTGGCTGTCGAGGGTGCGCTCTGGTCGGGATTTGGCACGGCCGGCCAGCGGTGTACCAGCCTCGGCAACCTCATTGTGCACGAAAAAATTCGCAACCGGTTTGTCGAACGGTTGCTGGAAAAAGTTGCGACGATCACCATTGGAGATCCGCTCGATGAATCGGTGTTGTACGGCCCCATGATCAGCGAAAAATTTCTTCACACACATCTGCATCACCTGGAGACACTGATTGCCCCGCATCATACGGTGCTCACGAGGTCCAATGGGCGTATTACCGCGCAATCCCCCTGGCCCCGTTGGCGGGGGAAAATGGCTCCGGACGATGGATGGTTCGCGGCGCCGACGGTCGTGGATGGCGTGCGGTCGACCGATCCGATTTATGCACAAGAGACCTTCGGGCCCCTGATCAACGTGATGACCTGTCGGGATCTCGACGAGGCCATTGCACTGGCCAATGGGACCGGCTATGGACTGTCGTCCGCCCTCTATACCAATACGCCGTCATACGTGTATCACTGGAAAGAGGAGATCACCGCGGGGATGACGAGTATCAATAATTCGACCACGGGTGCGGAGGCGCATCTCCCTTTTGGGGGCAACGGGCGTTCCGGCAATGGTTCGCGGCAGTCCGGCGTATGGGTCCTCGATCAATGTACGCGGTGGCAGGCCGTGAACTGGGACTTGAGCGGCGCATTGCAGCACGCGCAAATAGAGACGGGGTATATTGCCGCAGATGTGCAGTATCGCCTGCCATGTTGATGAGTGATGATCGCTTACTAAGGAGTTCATAATCCACTATGAGGAAATGGTGACTGTTATGCAATTTCGTCTGATACTTGACCGGGATCACATCGACCAATGCCGCAAGATGGGGCGGGAAATTGCCGCACATCTGGAGCGTTATGCGGGCCGCCATACCTCGACCGCTGTGGAACGGGCCACATTGCGCGCTTTGGGGGTCGAGGGAGCGGTCAAGGGAGCGTCGTTGGTCGGCGCCGTGGTCGATGCGCTGGGCCGCGAGCGCCTGCGGGATGGCGCGGCGTATTGGCTCGGCTTTGTCATGCAGGAGAAACAGTGCGATCCGACCCAGGCCGCACAACACATTGTACGCGCGGGTATGCCGGAAAAAAGTGGACGGATCCCGCATGGCGACATCCGAAAAGTGACCCGTGCCGCGGCAACACCCTTTATGGACGCCGTGGCGACCATGGCGGGGCGGCGCGCTGTGCGGCGTCGCACGCGGAGCGGATACAAGGCGCCGCAACTTCACGTCCGCCTGATGACCGGCGTGGTCGATCATGACCTCCGGCAGGCGAAGGAGCTGCTCCAGCGTCCGGAAATTTCCGGCATCACCATTGTCCCGCCGTTGCAAAGTGCGGACGAACAGCTGAGCACCCACGGTCGCGGATGGCGCACCCGGTACGATGTCACGGAGGCCATGCGCTGCGCGGTCGATCTGTGCGGGAAGGAAGAGGAGGTGGAAAAACACGTTGCCCCGCTCTATTGGGCAGCGCACTCCCTCGCCGCGCCCGAAATGAGTGTCATGATGCTGCCCGGACCCTCTGCGGGCATTGAATACGACGCGGTCACGATGGCGAGTTGTGAGCAGATCGCCTTAAAACGCGTGATTGTCGATCAATGGTTCGTCTACCGACTCATGGCCCGCGGTGGTGCAAGCATGGTCATGGGGAGCGATCGATGGTGGAGTCGGTGCAGTCATGAGGGCCAGTCGCATGAAGTGCTCTGTGCGACGTTGCTCGTGGAGGCGATGGCCGCGCACGCGGGGATCCGGCATGAACATATCGGGCAGCGCCATCAATTCCCGTTGAGCGTTGACGACGGCGCCGGAGAGGATGTCGTCCTCAATGCCATTGCCTTTGCCCAATTGGTGCGCGAGCTTTTTCCGCAGGTACCGCTCAGTTATCTCCTCTCCCAGGCGCCACAAACCGGATATGTCGGAGCTGTGTTGTCGTTGCTTTGCGAGTTTTCCGCATCGGTGATTGACTGGGGCCGTGAGAAATCAAGTGCAAAGGATTTCGACGCGATGGTGCACCGTGCGAAGGAGCTGAGTCATATGCTCGGCGGCATCGGCGCAGAACTGGTGTTTATGCCCAACGGTCGGATCAATCGCCGTGCTGCGACCTTGCTGGACCGGATTGCCAAAACGCTGCGGACACTGCATCGGCGGGATTTCTTGAAGGCGGCTGCCGATGCGTCCCGGAAAGGCCTCTTGGCAATGCCGGAGGAAGGGATCGGTTTTGACGGCGTGATACAGACCAACAAATATTACTGGAATCCGCTGGCCGATTGGCTGGGCAAAACGGAGTGACACGTGGCAGGGATTGGCGTGATTCTCAATCCGCATTCGCGCAGCAACCGGCATAATCCGGAGCGCATCCGCCGGTTGGCCTTTATTGTCGGCGACAAGGGCTCCTGTCATGCGACACAGGATGTCTTCGATGTCCGGACGATTGCCGAGGGTTTTGCCCAGCGCGCCATCGACGTGCTCTGTATCAGCGGCGGGGATGGCACCATCCATCACACGCTGACCGCCGTCATCAATGTGTACGGCAGCCGGCCACTCCCGAAGATTGCCTTGTTGCGGGGCGGCACCGTGAATAATGTGGCCGGGTGCCTCAAAATCCGCGGTACGCCGGAGTCGATCCTCTCGCAGCTCATTTTGCAGTATCACAGCGACGAACCGCTCCGGACGATTCCGCTCCACTGTATTGCCGTGGAGCAGCGCTACGGGTTTCTCTTTGGGAACGGCTTTGTCTACAATTTTATCCAGGATTATATCAGCGTGGGGGAGGGTGGAACCAAGAATCTTCTGCCGCTCGTGGTGCGGATGTGCTGTTCCGGCCTCTTCAATCGGGAATACATGTTGCAGTTGAACCTGCGCTTTGATGCCGAGGTGATCGTTGATGGCAAGCGGTGGCCATTTCGTAATTATTCTGGGATCGGTATTGCGACCGTGGAAACCTGCGGAATGGGTTTTGCCCCCTTTTTCCTGGCGCGCAAAGAAACGGGCCAGTGCCACGTTGTCGGGTATTCGATGACCCCGAGGGGAGTGTTTTTGGAGGCCATGCGGGTCTGGTTGAAACAGATCCGACCGCATGCCGACCGGTGCGATGCCACAGCACGGGAAGTGGTCATCAGGACGCGGGATCCGCTCCCCTATACGATTGATGGCGAATTGTATCCGCCAACGGACGCGCTCGTGATTCGCTGTGGACCGGTACTCCAGATCGTCCATACGCAAGTGCCGTAAATCCGTGGAGTCCCACCGTTACCCAGCTGGCCATTCGCGTTGTGCGGCCGCATACCGCTCCGGTGTGCCGATATCGTTCCAATAGCCTTCATGGACGTATGTCATGATCCGGCCGCCGGCGGCGAGCAACGGCCTGAGCCCGTCGGCCACGAGGCAGGAGATGCCGGGCGGTAGCTGGGCTAACAGCCGTGACGTGCCGATCATGACTCCCGTGTAATGAAAGTCACCGCGCCCGAATGCGCGCAATGTGCCATCAGCGGCCACATCAAGTGCCGTATAGGAGGATGTGCGCGGACGGCGACGCACAACGAGCGTGGCAGCGGCATCGCACGGCATCCCGTCCCTTTGCAGCACGTGGTGCAGTGAAAGATCGCTCAACGTGTCCCCGTTCACCACCAGAAACGGGTCATTGCGGAGAAAGGACTCGGCGGCCTTGAGTCCCCCGCCAGTCCCGAGCATCGTCGATTCCCGCGAGTATCGGACAGCGAGCCCAAATCGGTGTCCATCGCCGATGTGCTCTGCAATCTGTTCTCCGAGATGGTGGAGATTGATCATCACCTCGGTGACACCGGCAGCGGAGAGTTGCTGCAGCGCATAGTCAATCAGGGGCCGACCGCACACGGGGAGGAGCGGCTTTGGTGTGGTGAGCGTCAGCGGGCGCAGCCGTGTCCCCAACCCGGCGGCCAGAATCATGGCCCTGCTCGCGCTCATGGTGTTTCCTGCCATTCGGGAAGGGAGGGCCGCAATGTGGCAATGAGTGGCGCAAAGCGGGGGATGGCCGCAAGCGCGTCATGGACGTAGGTCAGTGAGGTGGGGAGATATTGGAGAAAGTTCGGATTGCCTTTGACCCGGTCGATGTAGAGAAAGCGGCCGGCATCCTTCATTTTCCGCTGGATTGTCATCACGTGAAAGTGTTCCGTGACGGAAGAGAGGTCGCGTCGGGTGGCGTCTGCAAAATACCGCAACAAGGTGGTCAGTTCATCGGTCGTGAGGGGCACATACGAATCCCGCAGGAGGGAGACCAGGTCGTAAATATACGGCCCGCACAGGGCGTCCTGAAAGTCGATGAGACAGAGACGCTCCCCATGCCACATCAGATTGCGACTCTGAAAATCACGGTGGGTGAACGCGGAGGGGAGGGCCAGCAGGATCTGCGTGATACAGCGCGAGGCCTCCTGGAAATGGCGTGCGGCGTCGGCACGCAACGGGGCCCCGCGTGCCGCCAGCGCATATTCCGCAAAATGGTCGAATTCCCAGTTGAGGAGTGCGGCATCAAAGGAGCGCTGTGCCGCAAGGGATTGCGCGGCAGGGACCGCAGCCATCGCGGCCTGCATGGTGACGAGCAGATCGATCGCGCGCTGATACCAGGCAATGCGTTCTGCAGAGGTTGCCTGGAGCACAAGGGTGGCAAGCGGGGTGTCGCCGAGGTCTTCGAGAAAGAGGCGTCGCTCTGCGCGATCGTCATGCAGCAGCGCGGGTGTCGGCAGGGCGGCAGCCGTCAAGACGCGATGCATGGCGATGAAGGGCGGCTCATCGCACGTCCCCCGAAAATTGGTGATCTCCTCCGAGACACTCGCTGCGCCGACCGGCATCTGCATCATGATGATCGTCCGTCCGTCGGCACAGCGGATGCGGAAATATTGCCGCGCAGAGGCGTCGCCATGCAGTTGCGTGATCATGCGTGGTTGCGACCATTGAAGATCGCGAAACAGTCGCTCGAGTTCTGCCATCATGGGTCCACCGTAAAGGCGATATCCGCGTTGCTGGTGTTGTCATACACCGAGAGGAATGTTGTGGTCACGCCGGTTGCTGCCGTTGCGGGGATCGTGAAGGTCAGCTGTTCCAATTCGCCATCGACCGGTGGGATGACGAGACTGTACGAATCCGCAAGGGCCGTGGTCCCGGCACAGTGTACAATGTTCTCCTCCGGTACGAGCGAAAAACCAAATCCAAGAATGGTGATGGAGTCGCCCGCACGTCCATGTGTGGGATCAACCCGCGAAATCACGGGAGGGAGTTGCGTGGCGACTTGGGGATCAAAGACGAGTTCATCCACATTCCCGCAGGTGGCGCAGCAGAAGAGTGTCATGCACAACAGCACGCGCGACATGGACATGGCGGTGGGCATACTGAAGCGCTGCCACTCCTGCAAGTCTCTTCCTGGGACGGCTCCTCCCTTTGCCATCTCCTCGAGATCCGGAGAGCACTCGTCGGGTACGCGGTCGGCTTGCCCTTGAGGCTCGCCGCCGTCTTCAGGAGGAATATCGCGCGCCGAGCCGTCGCAGCTTTTGCCAGTGCGTCAGGCGGTAAAAGTCGCGGACCACCGGTGGAATGGCCGACAGGCGATGGCGGCGGAAAAATCGGGCATTGATGGTGCGACAATAGTGCCATGCCAGAAAGGCGGCGCGGTCGTACCGCTCCGCGGCCTCGGCATCCATCCCGCCACACAGGGTATAGTGGTGAAAGAGGTCTGCCAGAATCTCCGTCGTTCTCCCCTGGCGGTGGAGCCATCGTGCGCAGAGGAGATACTTGTCGATTTCGGCCTGCAGCTCCAGTTCCAACTGTGTGAACGGCATGTCATGGGCCAATTTCCATGTCGCACAGAGGAGATGGCTGACCCCCTCAATGGCTACACACGTGGCATCCAGGTTGGTCCGGTCGAGTTGCGTGATCGGAGGTTGTGCGATCAGCCGTTCAAGGATTGCGGGCGCAATATAGAGTCCCAGATAAGTGACATTGTCCTGCCGGGCAATCAAGAGGGTCTCTCGTCGGTGGGGGGCTCCATCCCCACCGCGGGGACAATGGGCCGCATAGGCGGCGGGCGAGATCAGAAAATCGCGGATCTCCGTCCGTTCGAGGCAATACAGGTCCTGCAGGGCATTGGCGATCCCTTGCACGGTCATTGGGACGATGGCTTTCGCTCGGACAACGGGATCCCTGCCTTCTGGAGGATGTGCGCCAGTCGCTCACACCCAGTGGCAAGCCACGTCTCGTAGTAGCGGAGGAGATCGCGATTGTTCTCCCCGCGTCCCGCGCGTTGCACTTCATCGATCAGGAGCACGCAGTCGGGGAATTTCCCCCCCAATTCGGTATAGACCTCGGCAAAGGCATCGCGGACGTGAAAGAGGGTCGCCAGACTCTGGTAGGCTCCACTTCCCATCTGGATGAAGTAGTCCCGGTTGACCACCCGATTCGTCCGTTCGGGAAAATACCCGGCAACAAAGAGGGCACGATCCCCCAACTGTCGCAGGGAGCGAATCTTCGTCGGCAGGTGATCGCCGTGGACCGCCCGTTCGAGCAGTACCGCGAGCGGGACGTCTTCCAGGGTCTCACCGACCAGTTCAAAGAGCTGCTCGGTCCGTCGAAATTCGTCGAGGAGATTGACGAGGTAAAATTCTGCATGGTCGGCCAATTGGACTTGGAGTCGCTCCGCCGCGGTGTTCACCTCCGTACGAAAATATTCCCGCAGGCTCGCATGATCACTCACTAGCTGCCGCACGTTCATATCTTGGATGTCATTATACGGTTTCCCCAGAGGGAGAACAAACGCTAATTTCCGGCGGCTGGTGTGAAAAATCCGTAACTAATTGAGAAATATCGTGTTTTTTGTTTTTTTCGTCGTCGACTGCACGTGACGGAGTGTCAGAAGACCGATCAGGAGTTTGAAGAGATAATTGGTAAACATCCAGAGGAGACTGACTGCCAGGATCAGTTCAGGGGCGGAGACCGGATGCGTTGCCGTGGGAAGAAGGGCAACATGGGGGGCCAAGAGGTCAATCAGGGCCTTGTTCGACGTCCCGATCCCTCCCCAACTGATGGGGATCACGCCGATCAGGATCGCAATGGGGACATTGCCGGCCGCGGCCAGAAAAGGGATCGTCCCATGGAAGGCGTGAATAATCACATAAATGGAGATGACCAGGAGGAGATGAATGGGGGCACGCCAGAGCGCCAAACGGCAGTAATCGCCCAACCGGGCCACGTGAAAGATGCGAAAGAGACGCTTGCGCTGGAGCCAGGCAAATGCGTGCTGCCAGGATCGACCTTGCAGGCGATTTTCCCAATGCATCAGCCAAAAAAGGAGGTGGGCTGCAACGAGGCAGTAGGTGATGATCCCGACGAGCCGAACGGTCGGCGTGATGTTCACGCCGAGAATAGCATGGTGCCCGATAAACGAGCCGAAAAACGCCAATGTCACCACCCACACAAGGTCCATGACGGTGATCAATGTGAAGAGCCCGATGACATCGCCCACAGGGATCTGCAGCCGTCGTCTGAGATAATAGGCAAAACTTAACTGGCCTGCGCCGTAATTGATCAGGCTCAAGGGGTAGGTGGCGGCCCGCAGGGGGAGGACGGTGCGGCCCGTGGCCGGATGCCCGAATCGTGTAAGGAGGGCGGAAACGCCAAAGGTATCGATGGCCAAAACCGCGGCAAAATAGAAGAGAGCAAAGGCAAAAAAATTGAATAAATTCGCTAATTTAAAGGCATTTGCGATCTGGTCGATCGGGTAGAGACGAAAGAGCCAGACCAAGATCCCCCCGGCGATGGCCCACGGCAACACCCGCAGCGCAAGCCCGCCGCATTTTTTTTCCAAAAAAAGACGCAACTTTTTCTCCGTCGTGCCGATATTATCTATGAGGAATGGGGCAGCAGATGCACATGATCATAATTGGGGAGACTTTGCAAAGCGGAAAACTTCGACCTTGGTGAGGGCGCGGGAGAAGGCAGTAGCCTTCACCTCTCCAATCCCCCACTCCTTCTCCCAACATGGCCGGCTGTCCGCAAGGACAGCCGGTTTTTTTTGGCAGTATTGTGGTTTCCGCGACTTTCAAAATACGGCGTCTTCACTATTGGAGGGGCTCACGTACCCTGCGGCTCCGCCTCCGGGTACTTCCTCGTCCACCCGCTTCGCGGGTGCCCGGACTCGGTCGTCGCCACACCCCCCTCCAGCGGCAGAGCCGCTGGAGCCTCCCCTTCAACGCCGCGGTGCGGCTGGGGCGTGGGGCCCCGGGCGTCAGTCCGGGGGGTGTCGTTCTCAGGCGAAGCCTCCTCCCAAGGTGCCACGGGCGTGAGCCCGTGAGGCCCCACTATTGGTTTGACACAGAATTAAAATGATCCCATAATGATCCCATGACAAATCTCAATATTCGCGGCATCCCCGATGATCTCTATGCCCTTCTCAAGTTCCAAGCCAAGCAGGAGGCACGCTCGCTCAATCAAGAAGTGCTCTGGCTGCTCCGGAAAAGTCTGGCGGAAATGCCTGTGGATCCACATCTCTGGGGACGGATCGACAACCGTCGCCACAAGTCGTCGCGTCAAAAGCGGCATTCGAACAGCGTGTCTCTCTTGCGGAAAGACCGTGGCCGGTTGTCATGACGCCAGCGGTTCTCGACTGTAGTGTCCTG
This sequence comes from Deltaproteobacteria bacterium, assembly GCA_016183065.1. Classification (GTDB taxonomy): domain Bacteria; phylum UBA10199; class UBA10199; family JACPFF01; genus JACPFF01. The sequence continues at coordinate 166,149 of JACPFF010000019.1, forward strand.
CTCAAATGGTTTTTTGAAGAATCGGGAACGGTATCTGCATTACACATTCGTGATCGTGTCATTGCACGAGAGATCGAAATGTGGGCCCCCGCGCTCGTGCTTGCTGAATTCACAAACATTGTGTGGCATAAAACCGAGCGGCTTGAGATCGACGAAACAACGGCCTGTGCCCATGTCGAAGATTTCCTGCAATTACCCTTGCTGTGCATGGCGCTCGAACAACTCGCACTCCCCGCCTTACGCCTCGCCCATACTTGGCACATTACCGTGTATGATGCGTGCTATATGGCACTGGCCGACCACCTGAGTGCCCCACTCATTACCGCTGACCGTCGTCTTGCCAATGTCATCCGCAATGGACCGGTGGCGGTGGAGGTCATTGCCTAAAACCGGTGCAGTCACCTCCCACTATGGCCTGAGTGTCCTCGCAGATGCGGGGACTTCATTACCCATTTTCGTGAAGGGCATCGCCGCCAACCGTAGTATTTCATTGAAGATTTGGTGTGACTGACTGGCATGGATGTTGCTGTCAATGAACATAATGTCGAATAGAATAATCCTTTGCTCCATTCTTCTCACACTCACCGCAACGACTCGCGCCACGGCGACACCAGATCCCTCCATCGTCCAGGCCGTACAAAACCGGCCGGAAATGGCTGGAGTCACGCTCCTTCCACGGGAAGAGCGGAGGATCAATATCTCGACGGATTTTTCCCGCTGGAACTCTGTCATGCGGACGAAGAATATTTCCTCTTTGCCACACCGCCGGCATCAACACCGTATCAAACCGGACTGGTGAAAAGTCATTTCGATCTTCCCGCCGGCCTTCCCATGTCCTGGCCGTCGAAGATCTTCCATTGGTGGGAGGGGCCGACCGTTAATTATGGTGAACCGAGCGAGGTGGTGGCATTGCAGGGAAGTGTCAACCGTGTGCATGCCTATTTGGGGATGGTTCTCGATATCTGGGATGCAGAATATGACCTGCCGTGGAAGCCGTTGGAAACCGATGCGAGCGGGGAGGAGGGGGCATCTTTGTTGATGCGACAATATGTCGGTATGGAAGGGGAAGAATCCATTGGGGAAACGGCCTGGACCAACAGCAGAGACCTCATTGTCTACAACGTGACGATCCAGGAGTATGGAAAATATCTCAAAGACTATGGGACGCTCAGCGTGGTCGGCCATGAAGTGGGCCATATCATCCACGAGATATATGCGGGTGACGTCCACGCGTGGGACATCCCTGAAACCTGCGTCGATGGGGAATCCGGCGAAGTCGCCAAGGCGTGCATCGAGTTCTATATTGCCCAGGGCACGAACGAGGCATGGGGAGACCTGCTCTCCAATATCGCTGCCAATGCGATCACCCCCCAGGTTCCCGCAGCGTTCGTGATGTTTGGGAAGAAACCGTGGGATTGGAATACCCCGCTGCCGCTCTCCGCAACACAAAAAACAGAGGCCTACGCGATGCTCCACGACACCGTGGAAGAAAAATTTCTGGTCGCTGCCGCGGGGAAATCGGAAGAAGTCTCGTTTGGTTGGAGCCACGATGCCGGCGCGCTCTTCAAGGAGTGGGTGGCGTTGTAGGTCTCTGGCACAGCGGACAATTTTTTAAATGGCGCGGGTGAACCATTCATACCGGGAACAGGGTATGCCACTTTTCGCGAGATCGTCATGTTCGCCTTGCAAGGGGGGTACCTCACCAAGAGTGCAGCGCTCAAGGAACAGGTCGCCGATCTGATCATCGCGTGCCAAGATCTGGCGGATGCCACCTCCACGAAGAAATCACCGCCCATTGCCGCTGCCACCTGTGCAACCTTGATCAAGGCCGCACAATATTATGGCATTCCGCTATCCAAGGGGCTGGCAAGTGGCATCAGCCTGAATCCGATCGCCTCGAGAGTCTATGACCTGTCGGTCGATCAGATCCGTGCGGTCGGCACATGCTCACAGAAGAGCATTCACTGTCAGATAACGGGGTCAATCAATGACCATTACACCTATGCCGTCGATGTGACCAATCATGGACCCGACGTGGTGACCGAACAGGTGGTCTTATCGCGCACCATGGTGGACACTAATCTCTCCGGGTCACCCAAGATTTTCGAAGGGACGATCCCGCGGGGAAACATGCCGGAGGGCGTGGCACTGCTCTGCGAGGTGCCATCGCCCATCCTGGTCGGAGAAACGCGCTCGTGTTCATTCGCATGGGCGCCGACGCCGGCAGCGTTACAGGGGAACCAGAAGATTGTCCTCTTCGGGTTGGTGAAAGAAGAAGTGCTGGGAGTCGATAAAGAGACCATGCTGGAGAAATTCAACAATAGTGCAGGAGGAAATTGGTCGGCAGTCCTCCCGTATCCCGTGACGGAGCTGGAGGAAGGGAACAATAGCATCGTCATTTCGTTACAGCCCGATATCCGTCCATGGCAGTTCAGCGCGACGTGGACTCCGTCCATTGCTTTTGGACCAAAACAGGGTGCGACGTCCCCGGCGCAGTGGAATTTTGAGGCCATTCCCTACAATGGGGGCGATGCCTTTGTCATGAAATCCGTGACCGTGCACGTGTTTGCCATGCCACAGATTGCCGATGCCCTTGCGCAATACGCGAAGAACGTGCAATCGGCGGAAAACAAAGTCAATGAGATGGCCGCCGGCACGCCGGGCCCCGGGGCTTTTTTTGGAGTGGATGACGTGAAAAACGTTGGCGCCAATATGGTGCCCGCCTGTACCGGCATTGCTCATACGGATGGGGCGATCAATGCGGGTGAACACTGGAAGGGAGCAACAATGGAGTGCCCGCTTCCGCAGACCGACCTCTTCCTCGTCATCTATGATTATCCCGATGTCATTGCTGAAACCGACGAGTGGAACAATCTTGCATTCTATAGTATTTCAACGTTTAATGAGTACAAATGTGCTCGTTAAACGTTAGAAATACTTATGGTACCGTAAGATGCATGTACTCAGGAAAAGTTAACGCACCATATTCCATTGGTCAGGAATCAGGAGAACCAGTCATCGTGACGGGATCCGCCCTCGCACAGCTTCTCCCCAAAAAAATCCCTGCATTGTTACTCTCGGAGCTTTGGGAGAAAAGCCCTCGCCTTTAGGCGATCCCTTTAGGTAAGAAGTGGGGCATGCAGCTGTATCGTCGGGGCGCCCATACGGTCTATGATTTAAAGTATCACGTGGTGTGGAGCAC
>JACPFF010000014.1 GCA_016183065.1 Deltaproteobacteria bacterium
AGATCCGGGCCACCCCAGGGCACCATGCACCCGACGGAAATGCCATCGTTTTTCCCCACCCGCACGCCCAGGCCACCCCGCCGGGCGCCTCATTGTGAGAACCCCCCGTCAACGCGGTGACGGTGCCCGGTCCCTTTCATGCGCTACGGATGCACAGAGAGGTCCTGGAGCGCGCGCACCGTGATCCCCTCGCCGTTCCCGCACATGGCCTCCACTGCCGCGCTGGCCGTGGCCAGGGTCGTCACGTGGGGAATGCCACGCTCCATGGCCGTGCGCCGGATCGAAAACGAGTCGGCGAGGACGCCGGGCGCGTGCTCCGTGGTATTCACCACGAGCGCAATCGTCCCTTCCTGCAGAGCATCGACGATGTGGGGAGAGCCCTCTTTGACCTTCCGAATGATCGTCACGGGGATTTCTGCCGCCAGCAGGGCTTCGGCAGTCCCCCGCGTGGCCACCAGCGTATAGTCATGGGCAACGAGTCGGCGCGCCAATGGGAGGAGCGCGGTCTTGTCGGTATCGCGCACACTGAGAAAGATCGTCCCTCCACGCGGTAACCGGTTGCCGCTCGCGTCCTGCGCCTTGGCAAAGGCCTCGGCAAAGGTCGCACCAATCCCCATGACCTCCCCGGTCGACCGCATTTCCGGACCGAGGAGAGAATCGACATCGGGAAACTTCATGAAGGGAAAGACCGGCGATTTGACTGAAAAATGGACCGGCGGCGGCAGCGGATCGAGCACCGCCTGGAGCGACTCGCCCAGCATGAGCCGCGTGGCCATCCGGCTGATCGGCATGCCGGTGGCCTTGGCCACAAACGGGACGGTCCGGGAGGCCCGTGGGTTCACCTCCAGAATATAGAGTCCCTCTTCACGTACCGCGAACTGGATATTGAGGAGGCCGATCACCCCGAGTTCGCGCGCCATGGCCACGGTCTGCCGTTCGATCTCGGCAATCAGTGCTACGGATAAGGCATGGGGCGGCAGGACGCACGAGCTGTCTCCCGAATGGACGCCGGCCTCTTCCACATGCTGCATGATCCCGACGACCGCCACCTCACGACCGTCGCTCAAGGCATCGACATCGATTTCGATGGCGCCATCGAGAAACCGGTCGATCAACAGGGGGTGGACGGACGATGCGGCAACCGTTTCGGTCAGGTAGCGGTCGAGCATGGCCGGATCGGTCACGATCCGCATCGCGCGGCCTCCGAGTACATACGAGGGACGGACCAGTACCGGATACCCGACCTGTGCGGCGATCCGCTGCGCCTCTGCACGACTCCGCGCCATCCCCGAGGGCGGCTGCTGCAGGCCGAGCAATTCCACCAGCTCGCGGAAGCGCCCGCGGTCTTCCGCGCGATCGATGGCATCGGGCGATGTACCGAGGATCGGAAATCCGGCAGCCGCCAGCGGGCGCGCCAACGTCAGTGGCGTCTGTCCGCCGAACTGGATAATGACGCCGTCCGGACGCTCCCGGTCGAGGATGGCGGCGACATCTTCAAGGGTCAACGGTTCAAAATAGAGTCGATCCGCCGTGTCATAATCGGTGCTCACGGTTTCGGGATTGCAATTCACCATGATTGTTTCCACACCCGCCTCGCGCAGCGCAAAGACGGCCTGGACACAACTATAGTCAAACTCGATCCCCTGCCCGATCCGATTCGGGCCGGATCCCAAGATGACCACCTTCCGTCGTGCGGTCGGTGCAGCCTCGTCGCGCGCGGCATGGGCGACATAGGGATCCCCGACCCCTTCGTAGGTCGAGTAGAGATACGGCGTGACCGCCTCGAACTCTGCCGCACAGGTGTCGACCGTCCGGTAACTCGGTTGTACGCCATGGGCCCGCCGAGCGGCGTATACCTCCTCCGCCGTAACACCGCACAATTGCGCGATCCGGACATCGGAGAAACCAAGGCGTTTGGCCTGCCGGAGTTCCTCCACACGGACGCCACTCACGCGAAGATTCTGCTCCATTTCGGTGATCAACCGGACCTGGTAGAGAAACCATGGATCGATCCCCGTGTACCCGGCAATTTCCTCGAGGCCCAAGCCGTGCCGAAACCCCTCGGCAATCCACCAGAGCCTTTCGGGACGCGGCTCTTCCAGTAACGTCCGCAGTCGTGGCAAGAGACGCTCGCCCTTCGTGAACATCGTCCGTTCCTGGAGGCCATGGGTCCCGCTCTCCAGCGACCGGAGCGCCTTGTTGAGCGACTCCGGAAACGTACGCCCGATGGCCATCACTTCGCCGACCGATTTCATCTGGGTGGTCAGCGTGTCATCAGTTTGCGGAAATTTTTCAAAATTAAACCGCGGGATCTTGGTGACCACATAATCGATCGTCGGCTCAAAGGCCGCCGTTGTTTTTCCCGTGATGTCGTTCCGGAGTTCATCGAGCCTATACCCCACTGCCAACTTGGCGGCAACCTTGGCAATCGGATATCCGGTCGCCTTCGAGGCCAAGGCGGACGACCGCGAGACCCGCGGATTCATTTCGACGACCACCATCTCGCCATTCACCGGATTCACCGCAAATTGGATGTTCGATCCACCCGTCTCCACGCCAATCTCCCGGATGATGGCAATGGCCGCATCGCGCATCCGCTGATACTCCTTGTCCGTCAGTGTCTGGGCCGGCGCCACTGTAATACTGTCACCCGTGTGAATCCCCATCGGATCGAAGTTCTCGATGGAGCAGATGATCGCGACAGTGTCCGCAACATCGCGCATCACCTCGAGTTCGAATTCCTTCCACCCGAGGACCGACGCCTCGATGAGAATCTGGTGCACCGGACTCTGGGCGAGTCCCCAGGCCACCAGATGTTCATATTCATCGTGTGTCCGCGCAATGCCGCCCCCACTCCCGCCGAGCGTAAACGCCGGCCGGATGATCGCCGGCAGACCGATCTGCTCTTCCACCTGCCGCGCGTCATCGGGGGTCCCAACCGTGACACTTTCCGGGACCGCGAGACCGATCCGCCTCATGGCGTCTTTGAAGCACTGCCGATCTTCCGCCTTTCGGATCGCCGCAATGTCTGCCCCGATCAAGGCGACGTGATAGGTGGCCAGCACACCGGCCGCAGCGAGGCCCATGGTCACATTGAGCGCCGTCTGCCCTCCCATGGTCGGCAGCAGGGCATCCGGCCGTTCGCGGGCCATGATGGCCGCAATCGTCTCCACCGTGAGCGGTTCAATATACGTGCGATCCGCAAATTGCGGATCGGTCATGATCGTTGCCGGATTGGAATTGACGAGAATGACGCGATACCCTTCCTCACGCAATGCCTTGCAGGCCTGCGTCCCCGAGTAATCAAATTCGCATCCCTGTCCGATGACAATCGGTCCTGATCCAATGATCATGATCGAATGCAGATCCATTCGCTTCGGCATTTAGCTGGACTTTCTCCGTGGTTGACGACGGTCACCGCGTCCGCACTGGCAGGCCGCAACAAACTGGTCGAAGATCCCGGCGCTATCGTGAGGGCCCGGGCTCGCCTCGGGATGATACTGGACGGCAAAGTGCGGGGCATCGGTCGCGCAAAAGCCCTCGACCGTCCCATCGTTCAGGTTCACATGCGTCACGGTGAGTCCTGCGGGGAGCGAATCGGGATCGACGGCAAAACCGTGGTTTTGCGAGGTGATCGCCACTCGCCCCGTGGCGACGGTTTTCACCGGCTGATTGGCCCCATGATGCCCAAACGGGAGTTTATACGTGCGGCCTCCCACTGCCAACGCCATCAGTTGATGACCGAGACAGATCCCCAACGCCGGCCGGCGCGGGAGGAGCGCACGGACCGTGGCAATGGCATAATCGACGGCGGCCGGATCTCCCGGACCGTTGGAAAAGAGGCACCCATCCGGATCTGTGGCCAGGATGGCTTTCGCCGGGGTCGTGGCGGGCCAGACCGTGACCTGACAGCCGCGCGCGACGAGTTCGCGAAGGATATTCTCCTTGACGCCAAAATCGAGGACGGCAATGCGCACGGCCCAGCCGCACAGCGGCGCTGGGGGGGGGATGGCGACGACCGAGTCCGGGGACCCGCGAAGCGGGTGGACGAGGAAGTACCCGGAGGCGGAGCCGCAGGGTACGTGAGCCCCTCCAATAGTCGTGACATGGTTCCACGGCCCTTCGGTCCACGCTGTCGGCGTCCGGCGCGTCACGTCGCGTACCAGCTCCTGGCCGCTCATGCCGGGGAGCGCGGCCGCACGGGCGATGACGGTCCCGGGATCGACGGCGTGGGTCGTGAGCATGGCAGGCATGGCACCGGCCCGACGGATGGTGCGCGTGACCGTGCGGGTATCGACCCCCTCGATGGCCACAATCCCGTGCTGCTTGAGATACCGGTGCAGGGGTTGCGTGGCCCGCCAATTGCTCGGCATGGAGCAATAATCCCGCATGACCAGACCGCGCACCCACGGGCGGCGCGATTCCATGTCTGCGGGATTGACCCCGACATTGCCGATATGAGCGGCGGTAAAGACGACAATCTGTCCACTGTACGACGGGTCCGTGATGACTTCTTGATAGCCGCTCATTCCCGTCTGAAAAACCACCTCGCCCGCGACTTCCCCGTCGGCACCGATCGAGAGACCCGAAAAAATTGTTCCGTCAGCCAGAACGAGCCATGCGGGCTTCATAACAGATGCGGCCTCCAACAATCGTGAAGAGGACCTTGCCGTGGCAGATCCAGCCATGGAAGGGACAATTGCGGCTTTTGGATCGAAATTGCGTGGCGTCGATCTGGAGCTGCTGCCGCGGATCGAACACCGTCACATCGGCGGTATCGCCCACGGCCAACCGCCCGTGGGGCAACCGCAACGCCGCGGCCGGGCCGCGGGTCAGGAGGTCCACAAAACGACTGAGCGAAATGAGGCGCTCTTCGACCAGTCGATAACTGACCGGCACCGCGGTCTCCAGACCGATGACACCGGCCGCTGCGAGTTCGATCGGCCGTTCCTCCTTCTCGAGCGTGGAATGCGGCGCATGATCGGTCGCAATCGCGTCGATCGTTCCGTCCTTGAGTGCGCGGCGCAAGGCCGTCTGATCGGCCTCCGTACGGAGCGGCGGATACATTTTATAGTTGGGATCAAAATCGGCCAGGGTCTCGTCCGTCAGGAAGAGATGATGCGGCGTCACCTCCACGGTCACGCCGACCTTGGCCGCCTTGGCCCGTCGCACGGCCTCCACGGCCTCGCGGGCGCTCACATGCTGCACGTGGAGACGCGCGTTCGTTAACTGCGCGAGCGTGATATCGCGCTCGACGATCAGGTATTCCGAGGCACTCGGCCGACCGCGCAGCCCCAGCCGCGTGGAGACCGCTCCCTCATGCATCACCCCCTCCCCGGCCAGATGGGGATCCTCACAGTGGACAATGACGGGGAGCTGAAAGTCGGAGGCATATTCCATGGCCCGTCGCATGATGAGGGTATTGGCGACCGTCTTCCCGTCGTCGGAGATCCCGACCACCCCCTCGGCGGCCAGGTCACCGATATCGGCCAGGGCCTCCCCTGCCAATCCCCGCGTCATCGCGCCGACGGGATAGAGTCGCACGCCATCGACCATCTGTGCCGCATGGCGCATGTAGCGCGTCACGGCCGCACAGTCATTCACCGGCTTGGTGTTGGCCATGCAGACCACACTCGTAAATCCACCGGCGGCCGCAGCGGCCAGGCCGCTGGCAATGTCTTCCTTATATTCCTCGCCCGGATCGCGGAAATGGACGTGCAGGTCAATGAAGCCCGGCGCGACCACGGCGCCATCGACATCGAGCACGGGGACACCCGTTGGTGGTTGCTTTGCCTTGGTCCATTCGGCCACCCGTCCGCGGCGAATCACGCAATTGATCTTCTCCCGGACGTCACGCGCGGGGTCGATCACGAGTCCATTGGTCAAAAAAAGATCACTCATCGGGGTGCAGCCCTCTGTCGTTCTCACACATCATCATTGCACCGGCTCGCGCACGCCGCTCAGCAGATAGAGAGAGGCCATGCGCACGGCAATCCCGTTTTCCACCTGATCCAAAATGAGCGAGGAGGATCCATCCGCCACGTCGGGCGAAAGCTCGACACCGCGGTTGACCGGCCCGGGATGGAGGACCACGACGTGCGGCGCGGCGCGCTCGAGATGTTGTGCCGAGAGGCCGTAATAGCGCGCGTACTCGCGCACACTCGGAAACGCAAACTCGCCGAGCCGTTCCTGCTGAATCCGGAGGACCATCACCACATCGGCACCCTCGGTGGCCGCGGCCACCGACGTCGTATGCGTCACGCCGAGGGCATCGACCTCGGGGGGAAGGAGCGTGGAGGGGCCCGCCACCCGTACATGGGCGCCCAGTTTTCGCAGGAGAAGAATGTTCGACCGGGCCACGCGGGAGTGTGTGACATCCCCAAGGATCACCACCCGCAGTCCCCGAATCTTCCCCTTGGCCTCCTGAATCGTCATGGCATCGAGGAGGGCCTGCGTCGGATGTTCATGCATCCCGTCCCCGGCGTTGATGAAATGACACTGCGGCACCTGTGCGGCAATCCGTCCGATCAGTCCGCTGCTCTGGTGTCGCATGACCACGATATCGGGCTGCATGGCATTGAGATTGCGGATCGTGTCCAGGACCGATTCCCCCTTGGACATGGAGGACCCGCCGGAGGAAAAATTGATGGTGTCGGCAGAGAGCCGCTTTGCCGCGATCTCAAAGGAGGTCCTGGTCCGCGTACTCGATTCAAAAAAACAGTTGAGCACGGTTTTCCCGCGCAGCGCCGGTACTTTTTTGACCGACCGAAACGAGATCCCCTTCAATGAACGGGCTGTCGACAAGATCAATTCAATATCCCGGGAGGTGAGGTCTGCGATCCGCAACAGGTGGTGTTTGGTAAATGCCATTGCCTTAGGGTCTGACCCTTACTTTTGTGTCTTCACCACGACGACATTCTCCCCGTCGACGCCCTTGATGCTCACTTTGACGTTCTCGGCCAGCGTGGTTTTGATCGTCTTCCCGATATAATCGGCATGAATGGGGAGCTCGCGAAATCCGCGGTCGATGACGACCGCCAGTTGCATAAAGCGGGGCCGCCCAAAGTCCGTGACCGCATCGAGCGCCGCGCGAATCGTCCGCCCCGTAAAGAGGACATCATCGACCAGGATCACACCCTTACCGTGGATCGAGACGGGGAGTTCGGTCTGCTTTACGACCGGTTGATGATCCACTTCCGAGAGATCGTCGCGGTAGAGATTAATATCGAGGACACCGACCGGGAGGGTTTTATCCGTCAATTGGTGGAACTTTTTGGCAATCCATTCGGCAATCGGGACTCCGCGCGTCCGAATGCCGAGCAGGACAATATCCTGGTTCCCGACCGCTTTATGGATCTCCCTGGCGATTTTTGCCATGGCCTGATCCATTTCGGCCTCATTCATGATCTGGCGTGGTTCTTTGTTCACCACCCGCTCGACCACCGCCCCTCCTGCACCTGCTGATTGGACAAAATGGTTATCGTTACACTCATGCCACGAGGCCCGATAGGGCAAAATCTCTGCCACGCGATCCATCGTCCCCCCCCTGGTTGAGGCGCGTACCTAATCAAATTCGTTGCCAGTGTCAATTTCAGACGGAGGAATTGTCACTATTACAGGGGCTCACGTCGCCCCCCCAACGGGCCAAGCCCGTTGGGTCCCCCCCTCGCGCGCGCGGGGCGCGCTGGAAAACGGCTCCCACAGGGGCTCACGTACCCTCCGGCTCCGCCTCCGGGGACTTCCTCGTCCACCCCGCGTCGCCCCGGTCCCCGGACTCGGTCGTCGCCACTCGTCCCTCCGCAGGTTGTATTATGATCTACACCCGCTCTTCATCTCACCATATGCCGCAAAGAGCGCGGCATAACATTCTGCCCCGCGATAGTATTGCTGCAGGTGAAATTTCTCGCGCGGCGAATGGATGCCGTCGTCTGGCAATCCCATGCCGCACAACACGACGGGGACGCGCAACACCTCCCGTATGGTCGAGACAATGGGAATGGAGGCCGGCTCCCGCGTGATCACGGCTTCCACACCAAAGACGCTCGATGCCACCCGTGCCGCACAGGTGAGATAGGGATCCTGAATGTCATTGGCCCATGCCGGAGCGGCTTTCGACACCTGTAACTCCCATGTCACTCCTGCGGGAAACATGGTGGTGAAAAAGTTGCGGATGATTGTTTCAAACATCGTCGGGTCCTGTCCGGGAACGAGCCGACAGTTCACCTTGGCACGGGCCTCTGCCGGGATGATCGTCTTTTGCCCTTTTCCCGTATATCCACTCACCATGCCGACGATTTCAAACGTCGGCTGCAAGGCATTCATGCTGCGATGTGTCTCGCCCGGTATCGGCTCAAGGAGCGCCGGCACACCCGTGGCGCGACGAATACTCTCCACATCGACCGGCATCCGATCCACCAGGGCGCGTTCTTCGGGCGTGATGGGCGATGCACTCTCGGCAAAACCCGGAACGGCCAGACGGCCACAGGCATCTTTGGCCTTGGCCAGGGCCTGGCAGAGGACAAATGCCGGATTCATGACCAGTCCCCCATAGATGCCGGAGTGCACATCATGATGTGGCCCGCGGACCACAATTTCAAAAAATCCGCTCCCGCGCGCCCCATAGAGAATCGTCGGAGTTCTTTCGTCGATCCATGGCGTATCACTGATCACGACGGCATCGCACGCCAGCAGCGCGGCCTCGCGGCGAATGGCCTCTGCGCCCGCGGGACCGGACTCTTCGTCTCCCTCAATAAGACAGCGGATATTCACCGGCAGACGCTTCTGTGTGGCCAACCAGGCCTCGATTGCATTGAGAACGAGCATAATCTGCCCCTTATTATCATTGGCCCCGCGGGCGTAGATCGCTGTGTCATCGACACGTGGTTCGAATGGCGGCGATGTCCACTGCTCAACCGGGTCCGGCGGCTGGACATCGTAATGACCGTAGATCATAATTGTTGGCCGCCCGGGGGCCCCGAGCCATTCGCCATAAATGACGTCATGGCCCGAGGTGGGCAATGGACGAACATTCGTCAATCCGATCTGTCGCAAATGCTGTGCGATAAACGCGCCCGCACGACGGGTGTCCGCCTCGTGGGCGGAATCGGCCGAGATGCTCGGAACCTTCAGCCACTCGACGAGTCGCGCCAGATGGGCCGCCTGGTGGGTTCTTAGGTATTCGAAAATTTTTTCCATGGTCTCACCCTCCGCAACATTTTTTGTATTTTTTCCCGGACCCGCACGGGCACGGCTCGTTCCGCCCGACTTTTGGCGCAATCTGCCGCGACACCGCTGGGGAACTGCCCTGCATGGGAATAGACGGTGTTCCACCGACCGCCGCGGGCACTCGGGCCATCGTGGCTGGTGCCGCCCCCTGCGCAAACACATTCACCGGACGATGTGTCATCTCCACCGAACGCCCGCCCATCGTCTCTGTCCGCACTTGCGCCGCCTCCGGCGTCCGAATTTCCACGCGCAAGATTTTCTCGAGAACATCCGCGGCAAAATGATACAGGGCCCGTTCGAACAAGAAAAACCCCTCGCGTTTATATTCCACGAGAGGGTCTTTTTGCGCATATCCCTGGAGATTGATCCCCTCTTTGAGATGATCCATCTGCAAGAGGTGGTCTTTCCACACCGCATCCAGCGTCGAGAGGAGGAGATATTTTTCTACGCGTCCGAACAGGTCTTTTCCATACCGATCGATCTGCCGTTGATAGAGGGCCTCGACCGCCTGAAAAATATGGGCCCCGACCCCATCGCGTGTCCATGCGGTTGGGGGCAACTGGTCGAAGGCAAATGCCACCTGACACTGCTGGCGGACCCGTTCGATCAGGGGTTGGACGTCCATCGTCGGGGGATCGAACGTCTTTTCCGGCAGATACTCGTCGACGATCTCCCCGATGACGCGTTCGCATTGATCCAGGACCATGGGACGCACATCGGATTCACCAAGGATGGCGCGCCGCTGCCGGTAGATGTGCTGCCGCTGCTGGTTCATGACATCGTCGTATTCGAGGAGGTTTTTCCGGATGGAGAAATTGTGGCCCTCGACGCGTCGCTGCGCATTTTCGATGGCACGATTGAGCCACGGGTGTTCAATGACTTCGTCTTCTTCCATGCCAAAACGATCCATCATTTTCTTGATGCGGTCCCCGCCAAAAATGCGGAGCAGATCGTCCTCGAGCGAGAGAAAAAAACAGGAGCGCCCCGGATCGCCCTGCCGCCCAGACCGCCCGCGCAATTGATTGTCGATCCGTCGACTTTCGTGGCGCTCGGTCCCGAGGATGTACAACCCTCCTGCCGCAACCACCGCCTCGCGTTCCTCCTGACTCACCTCCCGATACTGGGCCAGGGCCGATACATACTCCTCGTCGCTCGCGGTGTGTCCGACTCGCGCACGCGCCAGTGCCTCGGGGTTGCCACCGAGCATAATGTCGGTCCCCCGACCGGCCATATTCGTGGAAATCGTGACCGCTCCCTTGCGACCGGCCTGCGCCACAATCTCGGCCTCACGCTCATGATGTTTGGCATTCAGGACGTGATGCGGCACGCCGCGGCGTTTCAGGAGTTGGGCCAATTGCTCGGAACGCTCGATCGAAATGGTCCCCACGAGGACTGGCTGTCCGGTGGCGTGCCGCTCGACAATCTCATTCACCACCGCACGAAACTTTGCCTCATGCGTCTTGAAGATCTGGTCGTGGCGATCCTGCCGGACCATCGGTTGATTCGTCGGAATCACGAGGACATCAAGATTATAAATCTTGGCAAATTCCTCCGCTTCGGTGTCTGCCGTGCCGGTCATGCCGGCCAGTTTGTGATACATGCGAAAAAAATTCTGAAAGGTGATCGTGGCAAGCGTCTGATTCTCATTCTCGACACGCACCCCCTCTTTCGCCTCCACGGCCTGGTGCAGTCCGTCGCTCCACCGACGGCCGGGCATGAGACGTCCGGTAAATTCATCGACAATCACAACCTCGCCGTCCCGCACGACATAATCGACATCGCGTTTGTAGAGGGCATGTGCACGGATCGCCTGCAAGGCATGATGGAGATAAGAGATGTGGCGCGGATCGTACAGATTGTCGATGTTCAGCCGTTTTTCGCATTGTTTGACGCCATCCTCATTGAGGGAGACGGTCTTGCTCTTTTCATCCACGGTAAAATGGGTGTCGCGTTGCAGGAACGGCATAATCTGATTCACTTGTGCGTAGAGCTGGGTGGATCGCTCGGCCGGCCCGGAAATGATGAGCGGTGTGCGTGCCTCATCAATCAAAATACTGTCAACCTCATCCACGATCGCAAAATGGAGTTCCCGTTGCACATAGTGGGCAAGGTCGAATTTCATGTTGTCGCGCAGATAATCGAAGCCAAATTCGTTATTGGTGCCGTAGGTACAGTCGGCCCGGTAGGCCGCCGCCCGTTCGACCTCGGAGAGGCCGTGCACAATCACGCCGACGCGACATCCGAGGAAGTGGTAGAGCTGGCCCATCCACGCGGCGTCGCGACGGGCGAGATAATCATTCACCGTGACCACATGGACCCCACGTCCCGTGAGCGCGTTGAGATAGACCGGGAGCGTGGCGGCAAGCGTCTTTCCCTCGCCGGTCTTCATTTCGGCAATTTTTCCCTCGTGCAAGACGATCCCGCCGATCAACTGGACGTCAAAGTGGCGCATATGCAGCGTGCGCCAGGCGGCCTCTCGCACCACAGCAAAGGCCTCGGGGAGCACGGTATCCAGAGGTTCACCGTTGGCAATGCGTTCCCTGAACCGTCCGGTCTGTGCGGCAAGCTCGGCGTCGGTCAGCGGTGTGATCCGTGATTCGAGGGCATTGATCTGTACGACGAGCGGCTGAATGCGTTTCAGCTCCCGCTCATTTTTTGTACCAAACACCTTACGGGCGAGTAACCGGAACATACGACCAGATCGGTGACGTGTTACCGTTGCGCGAGATAGCGCATCGGATCGACTGGGACACCATCGACAAGCACTTCATAATGGAGGTGGGGCCCCGTGGTTCGGCCAGTCATGCCGATGGCGGCGATCTGCATACCACGCCGGACGCGATCGCCCTCGCCGACAAACAACTCGGCATTATGGCCATAGACCGTACTCAACCCGAACCCATGATCGACAATCACGAGACGACCGAATCCACCCTTGTATCCCGCAAATGTCACTACGCCATCGCCAGACGCGTAGACCGGCGTCCCCATGGGCGCGGCGATATCGATCCCTTCGTGAAATCGCGTCCCACCCACACGGGTAGCACGCCGGGGACCGAATTGTGATGTAATCCACCCCCGAACCGGCCAGTACGACGGGAGGGAGGCCCAAAAGGCATTCCGCTGCTTTTTGACGTTATAGATCTCGCCGAGCCGCCCCTCCACCTCGTTCGCACGGTCTAACAGGGATTCAATGCGGCCATCGACCCCTGGGAGGGTAAACGGTTCCTCTGGCACCATGGAGCCCCGTAACGACAGCTGCTGCACACCATTGACCGTGGGGAGGGGGGAGAGATCGAGCCCCTCGCTTAACGGCCCAATTCCTTCGGTCATCACACCACGCGGCTTGACATCGCCGCTCTCCTGCAGACGCGCGGCAAACCGGTCAATCTGCTCCACTGCAGCCTCCAGGGACTGCAGACGCGCCACCAACGCTGCCCGTTCCTGGTCGTATTCGGCATTTTTGACCCGAATCAGTGCAGTCGCACTATAGCCCTGCCAATAGTAGAAGAACCCGACGGTCGTGGCACTTAACGTCACCACGAGGAGTGCCAGACCGGTCAATCCCGCCTTGATCCACCACCGTCTTGCCTCCCATCGCCGTACCTGGCGATGGTCTCCGGAGATGACGATGATGCTCATCCGCTTCCGATCTCGCTCCCCCTGCTGATGCACGCGCTCTCCGTTTGCGAACTGTCCCTTGAAAAATTTGCCCTCAACAATCGGGCGAGAGGGCAAAAAAAGTGAGTCGTAACAAGCGGTTATTCACCTATACGCTTCAGGAAATCGTGTCAACCGAAAAAGCCCATAACGCCTTATCCCCCCTGAAATGACAGCGAAAAAAAATGAATTGGCGGATAATGTTCTTGCGGAAATTTTGCAGTCCTTATATGGTCCGGCCATGGTCATCCAGCATCTGGCAGTACGAACCGGCCCTTCCTCTTTTCCTCGACCCACATCTCGTCCTCCTGTAGCGCCGACCATGTGCAGATCATTCTTGGGACGTTCAGCGTTCCTCGCTGATGGGTCTCATACACGCGTCGGCGGCGCAAACCGGTGGCGAACGCTGACGTCGTTGTCCGGAACGTCCGGCGGAGGGACCCCACCGCCCGGCAAAGGCGATGGCGGAAGGCCACCGTCACGGTCTGGACGCGGATCGTCGATCGTCGTTGGGGCCCTCTCCCTGCTGGGCATCTTCTCGCTCGCCAGTCTCCTGAGTGCCTGTCCCGAAATGGTCGCTGAGAGCGACGACACCATGGATGACACCACCGGCGATACCACGGCGACTGACCTGCTCCCTGTTGCCGATGCTGATACCGAGTCTGAGATATGGTCCCCCTTCATTGCCGATCTCGGCCTCCATGCCGATACCGAGGCCTCGATCTCGGAGAGTGAAACGTCTGGGTCCGATACTGGCCTTCCGCATGAGGATGGCGAAAACCCCTCGGAGACCGTTTCTTCTCCAGACGGTCATGACGCAAGTGACGGGATGAACATCCTCGATGCGGACGATGTCGCAATGCCAACAGATGGCGCGTCACCCGAGGACGCGGATGCCCTGACCACAGAGGACACTGCAGAAGATATGGCAATCGGTGACCAAGAAGACGCCCCCACGGATACAGGCCCTGTTGCCGATCTACACGAGGATCCCCAGGACGCCGTGGAAGATGTCCCGGTGCCGCCAGATAGTAACGTGATCGATGTCGTCGATGCCCTGATGCCGGAGGAGACGGCCCTCCCTCCTGATATCGCCACCATCGATGCGACCGATATCAATGCCCCGGACGCCACCGACACGGCCGAGCTGCCGCCCGTCCTCGATGTCCCCTTTATCCCTGGTGGCGTCCTCGTCCTCTACGGCTTCTCCCCTGATGATGGAATGCCACTCTCGCAGGACGATCTCCTGGCACTCTTAAGCAGTGCCGACCCGCCAGAGAGCGTCCCCATGGAATTTGCGCACGTCTCCACACCTGGCGATGCACAACCGAATGGTCTCGTCCTCTGTTATCAACCGGACAGCGTCCCGACCTTCCCCCCAGAGACCCCGTGCGCCACACTGGCCCCTCCGCCACCGCTCCCGATCACGCCGGACGCCGTTTCTGGACTGGCCCTCGTGTTTCCCGCAAACAATGGCCTTTTGGCGGAATGGGAGATGGTCGCTGCGACCCCGACGACGCTGCTCGGGGGGACGATTATTTATAAGAACTTTGTTGGCACACCAGTCGTCACGGCGTGGATGACCGTGGAATCAACCCCCGGCGCCTCGTGCTATTATGGCTTTGCGACCTCGTGGTGCGAGTAATACGACCATCGGCAGACGACGCGCAGATTACGAGAGTGCCGCGAGAATCTTCCCGACCGTCGTCACCCAGAGAGTCTCCTGATAACGCCGTGCGCACGCCAGGGCACCCGTCAGGAACTCCTGGCAGCTCTCGCGATTCCATCCTTTTTTGAGACAATACTCGACCAGATGGAAGTCGATATTGTCGCACGACAGAAATCCTTCAAAGCCGTTCATCATGGACGCGCGCAACATCTGCAGGGCCTTGCGACGATTCCCCTTGATGGCATGGGCGAGTCCCTCGAGGGTCTTGGCATGATGGACCACGACCGGGTTGTCCGGCAACAGTTTCTCCACCTGCCGGCATTTGCGCACGGCCTTTTCGGTCTCGTGGTAGACCTCGAGCAACAGCCGCGCGGTAATCAATTTTATCACGGGATCGTGCGGAATCAGGCGCTCGGCCCTTTCATAATGCCGCAGTGCGGCCTGGTAATGCCCCCGTCGTTTTTCCAGGACACCAAACGTGGAATGAAGGAGCGCACGAGCCACGGCGTCATCAACCTTGCCAAGCCAGTGCGCCAGGAGTTTTTCGGCGTCGTCGAATTGCCGGTCGCGAATCAACTCAAAGGCGCGATAGCAGATCCGTTGCGGTTCCACGGCAGTCCCCTGGGCGGTCATATGGCCGCCTGCGCAATGGCGGTGCTCATCGTGTCATGCAGCCGCGTGTTGGTGGCAAGAATTTCAGTGCCAAATGGATCAAAAGAGGTCCCGTCCATCATGGAGACGCGGCCACCGGCTTGCGTCACAATCAGGGCCCCAGCCGCCACATCCCACGGTTTGAGATAATATTCCCAAAAACCGTCGAGTCGACCGGCGGCCACATACGCCAGATCGACTCCGGCCACCCCGGGACGCCGAATGGCGCGCGTCTGTCGCAAGAGGGCATTAAAGACGGGGATGTTGATCTCCAACTCTCCACGTTCACGACCATAGGCAAATCCCGTGGCCACCAGGGCATCGAGCAGGCGCTCGGTGGACGAGACGGCAATCCGCTCGCCATTGCAGGTGCTCGGCACGTCGTCAGTCGCAAGAAAGAGTTCGTCGCGATTCGGCTCATACACGACACCGAGTCGCGTCCGTCCCTCTTCTTGCAGGGCGATGCAGACACAAAAAAGCGGATACCCGTGGAGATAATTGACCGTCCCATCGAGGGGATCGACAATCCACCGCCAGCGGCTCTCTCCCGCGGCCCCGCCACCGCCTTCTTCTGCCACGATGGCATGATCGGGAAAATGCCGGCGGATTCCTTGAATGATCAGTGTTTCGCAAAAGGTGTCGACCTCGGTGACCGGATCGACGGGATCTTTCATGCGGACCCGATGCCGGGTCCCGAAGTGCTGCAGTTGATACGCGCCCGCCTCCCGCGCCAGTGCCATGGCTAATGCCGTCGGATGCATTGCACAAAAAGTGTAGCATGGATGCACGGCGCTGCCTAGGGCGTGTTTCCACTCCAGACTTGCTTTCTCCCGTGTGGCCCCGCATAGTATGCCCATGGGGGAGCTCCGACGACGGCCGCTCGTCATCGCACATCGCGGCGCCTGCAAATATGCCCCGGAGAACACCCTTTCCGCCCTCACCAAGGCCATTGCCCTCGGTGTAGACGGCGTGGAAATCGATGTCCAGTTGACGCGCGACAAGGTTCCGGTTGTCCTGCATGAGAATGCGTTGCATGCCGTGACGACGACCTATCGTTTCGTTCACCAGACACCGCTACGCGCCCTGCAAACAATCGATGTCGGCGCTCCCTTTGGCACACAGCCCACGCGAGAGCGGATTCCCACATTGGCAGAGGCCCTTGAGACACTCCGTCCGAGCCCACTCCTCCTCAATATCGAAATCAAGGCGCAACCCCACTGGCATTTCGGCATTGAAGATCGTGTCGTCCGATCTGTCCGCGATGGCGGGATGAGTCCCCGCACGATTTTTTCCTCGTTCAGTCCCATGGTCCTCATGCGACTCCGCTATCTGGCCCCGCAGATCCCGCGTGCACTCCTTATCGGACCCGGGGCTTTCTCCTTTTTTCAGGCGCAGTTTTTTGGTAGGGTGATGAACGTGTCCAATATCCATTGTTGTGAGCGCCGCCTGACGCCGAAATTGCTCGCCATGGCAGCAGCAAATGGATGGCAACGATGGGTCTGGACCATCAATACTCGTGCCGAGGCCGAACGGGTTCTCGCCCTCGGCATCGATGGCATCATCACAGACGATCCTCTCTTGATTCGGGAGGTCATCGGGACGGCGGCTCATGGCATTTGACGAACCGGACGAAACAAAATTGATCGACGTCTCCGAACTCCCGCAGGAACCCGAGGACTCCGCGGAGCTGGAGCCCACGGCTGCCGCAGCCATCCCCGAAGCCACCACGCCTCCGCCAGTCACAAAACCACCGGCCGGACGCCCTCTGACCACGCCTCCCTCTGCGGCGCCAGGCGGAGGAACGCGGCTGGCCACGCTGGGAGAACGCTTTGCCGCCTTGTGCATCGATCTCGGTGTGGTGTGGGCGCTCTATTGGGCGCAGGTCCAACTCTATTATCAGATCCGGGAAGGGCACTGGGGCGGACCGGCGCCGACCAATCTCGGCATGGACGGCCTGATCTTTCACACCATCGCTCTCCTCGCAACCTTTCTCTATTTTTTTCTTGCCGAGGGAATTTTTGCGAGCACTATCGGCAAGGGACTGTGCGCGCTCTCTGTGCGACGGCATGACGGCCACATTGCCTCATTCAGCGCCATTTTCCTCCGTAATTTTTTTCGCCCGCTCGATCTGCTCTGCCTCCCGGCACTGATGGCAATGGAATTCACCACCCATCAGCAGCGGGTCGGCGACCTGGCCGCCGGGACGATCGTCATTGCACGGCAGCGAAAGGCGCCGCACAATACGCCACTCGCCTGGGACGCCCTGGCCACCAGTACCGGACGGATCATGGCCGAAGCCATGAATCTCGCCATCATCCTCATGGGATGTGCAGCAACAGTGCTACTCCTCAGCGACCGGCATCCCTTTGTGAGCCAATGGATGATTATTGCGGGTCCCATGGTCCTGCTCCTCCTCTGGTCATTCGTGCACGCCATCGCAGAGACCACGCCGGGTGACTGGCTCTGCGGTTATCGTGTCGTGCAGGAAAATGGCGCACAGATGGGCTTCGTCCATGCCTTTCTCCGGACACTCTGGATGCCGGTCGATCTGCTGGTTGGTTTTTTCGCGCTCGCCCTCTCTCCCCGTCGTCAGCGATGTGGCGATCTCGTGGCGGGTACATTGGTCATCCGCGAGCGTCGGCATGTGGCAGGAGGCATTGCACTCCTCCTCATCGTGGGACTCCTTGGGGGACTCGCACTCCTTGGCCTGAACAATCCCTCCACGTGGGTCAATCGCCATCTCCGTCTCAGTGATCCACGGAGCTGGATCAATCAGGACTTTCAGCTCACATTCATGCCCCGGACGGAATTGGCCCCGAATTTTCCCGCGGTCCGTCCGGCACTCGCCCCCTTTCGGATTGTCGACTTTCGCTTTGCTGTCGGACGACCAGAGAATACACGGGCGCCCGCAACGTACATTCCCGGGGAAACCGCCTTTTTTATCTTTGAACTGGAGGGGTTTCATCTCCGCGACAATAAGGTGTGGATTCAGCAAGACCTTGGGATCAAATACCCCGATGGGACGTTTGGGTATCGGCAGGAGAATATTATCGATCACCATCAGATCAAGCGGGAACCCGGCCCGCTCGTCTTGAAAAACGTGATCAATCTCTCCCAAACCATTCCCGTCGGCCAGTACGGCATTTACATCACCGTCCGCGACAAAATCGGCGGGGGCGCGCCGCTGGTCCATACAGAAACATTTTATGTAAAGCCGCAGAGGCCGGAACCGCTCCCTGTTCATGAGTAATCCGTCGGCCTCCCACGCATCGTCCATCGCGACCATCCTCCCGCAACTTCCGGGGGGCGGGAGCCCGATATCATTATATGGGAGGGGGGCGTACGTGAGGGGAAGGTTCACCTTGGCCTTTTGAGTGAAAAATGTTATCATATTTCAATAGTTAGCTATGATCAATAAAGTACAAAAAACGACCCTCGCGGCCGAGCAGGCCCACCAACACCGCCCTGTCGGCGCGGCGCGGACCGAATTTCACGAGACCCTCGAGAAGAATCGACAGGCGCGCTCACCCATGAACGCCCGCGGGGATTCCCAACCACGTCGGTCCGGCCTGGAAAAACTGACGCTGACCCATGCGGCGCGGCTGGCCCATTTCGCCCCCCTCATTGCACGCCATGCGGCCAAATACCAGGTCCCGATCGAACTGATCTGCGGCGTGATGATCCAGGAATCCGGGGCCAACCCACGCGCTCGTTCCCATTGCGGGGCCTCGGGTCTCATGCAGCTGATGCCCGCCACGGCCAAACGGATGGGAGTCCGCAACATCTGGGACCCTGCACAAAATATCGAGGGTGGCGTGCGATACCTCCGGTATCTGATGGATACGTTTCGCGGGAAGATGCCGTTCGTGATTGCGGGCTATAATGCTGGCGAGGGGGCCGTGCAAAAACATGGCGGCATCCCCCCGTATGCGGAAACACAAAATTATGTCCCGCGGGTCCTCTCCTATGCGCGGACGGTCCGGGACATTCTGAGTGGTAACCCACAGGGCATTCGCACCATGATCCGCAACACCCTCCCGCGCCATGCGATCGCCAACTTCACCAGTGTCGAACGCCCGCGCGCGCCCGAACCGCTCGCGGATGCCACACAGGTGGCCCGCTCCATGGCACGGATTTAAAGCAGGGTGTTATTGGCAACCGGCTAATGAATGGTCTCCCCGAAGCGCTGCCAGCGAATGCCGCCGCGATCATAATCTCGTGAGAGCCAGATACAGATGGCACGCCCCTTGAGATATTCCGGCGGCACCACGCCCCAAAAACGGCTGTCCTGACTATTATCGCGATTGTCCCCCATCACAAAGTATCCGCGCTCCGGCACGGTGAATTCGTGTTCTTCATGACTGGCATGCCAACTATAGCGCACCACGTGCCGCGCCGTCCCAATGGTCTCGTGGTAGTACGCATAGGCCCCACGGTCATTGATATCCGGCGGAGGCGGCATCACTTCGTGCTGCAGGAGCACGCCATTGACCGACACGTCATGCCCCACCAGACGGATATGGTCACCGGGAAGACCGATGACGCGCTTGATATAGTCGTCGGATTCATCGACGGGATAAATAAAAACCACGACATCGCCACGCTGCACGGGATGAAACCGGATCGGCCACCATTTGGTCAGAGGAAGCCGGAGACCATAGTGAAATTTATTCACAAAAATGTAATCCCCGACCAGGAGCGTCGGGACCATGGATGGGGAGGGAATCTTGTAGGGTTCGACGAGAAAGGAACGGATGCCAAACGCAATGAGCATGGCCATGAGGATGGCCTCGGCATATTCCCGCAGCGTGGATTTGAGAAACCGTCGCCGGCATGTGCTGCATCGCAACTGGCGCCGCGCACTCACCAGGGCATCGAGCCGGAGCGATTGTGTTGCCTTGCACGCCGGACAGCGCAAGTGCCAGACCCACGTGACTTTCCCGTCATGGCGGCAGGCGGGACAGCGCTCGCAGTGTCGACGGTGTTTGCGCCATGCGGAGCGCGGAATCTCGCCGGATCCTGCGCAATGGGCACAGGCGTACGCAATGCGCTCGATCGCCCGTTTGGAGCGAAAATGTGCCGTCTCAATCATCGTGACCGGACCTTGAGGATCGACAAAAACGCCTCTTGCGGGAGATCGACTCTTCCCACGCGCTTCATCCGTTTTTTCCCCTCTTTTTGTTTCTCCAGGAGTTTGCGCTTCCGCGTGATATCGCCGCCATAGCACTTTGCTGTCACATTCTTTCGCAAAGCCTTGACGGTCTCCCGCGCAATCACGCGTCCACCGATCGCCGCCTGTACTGCAACATCGAACATTTGTCGAGGGATCACCTCGCGGAGTTTTTCCACGATTTCGCGACCGCGATAATAGGCCGTCTCCTGATGCACAATCACGGAGAGCGCATCGACGGGATCGCCATTAATCGCGACCGTCAGTTTGACCAACTGGCTCTGCCGATAGCCATGAAGATCGTATTCGAGCGAGGCGTAGCCGCGCGTGACCGATTTGAGTTGATCGTGAAAATGACAGATCAGTTCGGCAAACGGGATCTGGTAGCGAATCGCCACGCGATCGGTCCCGAAATAGTCGATCCCCTCCTGCTCACCGCGCCGCTCTTCACAGAGCGTCAAAATATTCCCGATGAATTCTGCCGGGGCATGGATCGTCAGGGCGGCATAGGGTTCCTCGATCATGGCCGCCTCTCCGCCCTGGGGAAATTCCGCGGGATTGGAGATCATCTGTTGCTGACCATCGGGGGCCGTGATGCGATAGGCAACCGTTGGTGCGGTACTGATCAGGGAGACATCATATTCGCGCTCCAGCCGCTCCTGGATGATTTCCAGATGGAGCGAGCCGAGAAACCCGCACCGAAACCCGAACCCGAGCGCGACAGAGGTCTCCGGCTCAAAGTGAAAGGAGGCGTCGTTGAGGCGGAGTTTTTCCAAGGCCGTCCGCAGGGCCTCATATTCGCCGGCATCGGTCGGGAAAATGCCGGCAAAGACGATGGCCTGCGCCGGCCGGAATCCGGCAAGTGCCGGCACCGCCGCATCTGGCACGGTGACCGTATCGCCGATCTGCGTCTCGCGCACCTCGCGAATGCCGGTGATGAGGAAACCGACCTCTCCGGCGTTCAGTGACGGCACCGCGAGCGCCTCGGGCGCAAAGACTCCCAGCGAGAGGACCTCGGCCTGCCGGCCCGTAGCCATGAGCTGCACCCGCTCCCCGACGCGGATCGACCCATCGACGACCCGGACGAGCATGATCACCCCCTGATAATTGTCAAACCAGCTGTCGATGAGCAACGCGCGCAACGGCGCCGTGGTTGTCGATGGTGGCGCCGGGCAGCGGGCCACAATGGCCTCCAAGACCGCCTCAATTCCCGCGCCGGTCTTGGCGCTCACGGCCAGCATCTCGTCCGATCGAAAGCCGAAGGTCTCCACGAGTTCTGCGGAGACCCTGGCCACATCAGCGTTGGGGAGGTCGATCTTGTTGATGACCGGAATCAGGTGCAGCTGCTGCTCCATCGCGGCCAGGGCATTGGCCACGGTTTGCGCCTGGATGCCCTGTGTCGCATCGACCACCAAGAGCGCACCTTCGCAGGCACACAGCGCGCGCGAGACTTCATAGTGAAAATCGACGTGCCCGGGTGTATCAATGAGGTTGAGTTGATACGAGACCCCGTTGCGGCTGCGATAGACCAGACGAACCGCCTGCGCCTTGATGGTAATCCCGCGTTCGCGCTCGATCTCCATCCGATCAAGATACTGATCGACGCGCTTACGGGCATCGAGCGCACCAGTTTTTTCGAGAAATCGGTCGGCCAGTGTCGATTTCCCATGATCGATATGTGCGATGATACAAAAGTTTCGGATCGGGACCATGGCGATCGATTCGTGTGCGGTGCGTGTGATGGCCATGACTCAGGGATTTTGGACGACGATCCCCTCAACGGCTTCCCCGGATGCGAGCTGATCGCGGGCCGATTGAGCCTCGGCGCGCGTGGCATAGCCGCCCACCCGGAGACGATACCAACGGCCGGAATCGGGAAGGTCGGCAGAGGTCATGTAGACGGTGTATCCCTTGGCATGCCACTCGGCAAGCCGGGCATTCGCTTCATCGTAGTTCCGATATGCCCCCACTTGGACGGCGTACGGCGCTCCTCCCATCCCTTGCACTGCGGCAGGGACATCCGGAACCCCCATGGCTTCTGAGCCGGTGGATGGGAGAGATCCGGCGGATGGTGGGGGCGCTTCACCACCCCCCAAGGTCACCGTGGCCGTTCGCCCGGGAAGCGGCGGCGTCAGTGGGACCTGTGTGGGAACTGGTGGTGCAAGGACTGGGGTGTTCTCCATGTCCGAGACCGCGCCCAATTCCACACGGGGCGGGGGCGGCACAGCGACCGGCGATGTGAGATAGTCGGAGAGCTCATGCTCCAAGGTCTTTTGTTCTTCGCGCCACAAGGCCTGACGCGCCATGGCCTTGAGTTTTTTGTCCTCCAGCGCCTCCCGCTGTGGTTCGGTCAGGGGCATCTCGGCCCTTTCGTCGCGCGAGGGCGACGCACGGAGGGCCGCAGAGGTCGCGGTTTCTCGATCCGGAATCCCATCGAGGCGAAGGTACTGATTACCGTAGCGGGCCCCGAGATAAAACGAGGCGCAGATAGTCATGACCATCAACATGGTGAGTGTAAAAAATTGTCCGAAGGTAAACCGGCAAAAAAACTGGGCCTCGTCCTCTTCAGGAAGGTCGTCGATCACCTCATGCTCGCTGCGGGAGTCGATCTCAATCATGATGTGCTGCATCCCCCTCGATGCGATTCATCCGCTCCGGTGCTGAGATGCCAAGGAGTCCCAGTCCGTTGCGTATCACAATCCGGAGACAATGCAACAGGGATAATTTGGCCTGCATCTTCGGCAGCGCCTGGCCCAGCACGCGGTACCGGGGATCCTGCTTGCCACGCGTGTAGTAGGATTGAAAGGTCCGCGCGACCTCGAGCAGATACACGGTCAGGCGGTGCGGTGCGAGCTCTTCAGCAATCGCCCGAATGAGGCCGGGATACTCGCCGACCAGTCGGGCCAGTGCCCGTTCCTCTTCAAGATCGAGCTGTGAAGCCTCGAGCGGGTCTCTCTGCCGCCACCCGGCTCCTGTGGCCTCGGCTTTGGCAAAAATCGAACAGATCCGCGCGTGGGCGTATTGGACATAATAGACGGGATTCTCCAGTGTCTGTGCCGTGGCCAGGGCCAGATCGAAATCGAGTTGGGCCGTGTGCGAACGCATCAGGTAAAAGTAGCGCGTCACATCGCGCCCAACTTCCGCAATCAAACGGGCCAGTGTCTCGTATTCTCCACGACGGGTCGACATACTGACCACCTCCCCGCCGCGCGTCAAATTGACCAGTTGGGTCAAGACATAGTCGAGCGAACCCGCATCGTGGCCAAGGGCTGCCACGACCGCCTTCATCCGCGGGACATAGCCGGCATGGTCGGCCCCGAGGACATCGACGACCCGGGAAAACCCCTCAACATATTTTCGGGCATGATAGGCAATATCCGCGGCAAAATAGGTCAGACTCCCATCGGATTTGCGGATCACGCGGTCTTTATCGTCCCCAAAGGCCGTTGATCGAAACCAGAGCGCGTCATCCTGCTCATACAGATGCCCGGCATGACGTAATTGTTCGATGACCACCGGAATCGCCCCCTCGACATGAAGCGCCGATTCCAGAAAATAGCGGTCATGCACCACGCCGCAGGCGGCCAAATCGTCGGTAATCCCCCGGAGAATCCGGTCCGCGGCATACCGACCGCAGGCGAGAGACTGCGCCCGTTCATCCAACGTCTGCCAGGCAACGGCCGTCCCGTCGCCCTGCAACTGCTGCGCGATATCGATAATATAACTCCCCTGATAACACTCGGCCGGAAATGCCGCCTTCTCGCCCTGGAGTTCACGCAGCCGGCAGAGCACTGATCGCCCCAGGGTCTCGATCTGGACCCCGGTGTCATTCACGTAGTACTCTTTGGTGACCTGATACCCGACGGCCGCAAGGAGATTCCCGAGCACATCCCCCAAGATGGCATTCCGCCCATGGCCGACATGGAGAGGACCCGTGGGGTTGGCACTGACGAACTCGACCTGGCACCGCTCCCCTTGGTGGATGTTCGTACAGCCGTAGCGCTGGTCCGCGGCAATAATCTCCGTCAACTGTTCGACAAACCATGTGGGGATCAGGTCAAAATTGATAAATCCGGGGCCTGCAACGGACACGCCCTGCAGATGCGGATCGGACGGCATCCGTGCCACAAGGGCCTCAGCAATCGCGCGCGGCGACCGCTTCGCGGCCTTGGCGATGACGAGGGCAATATTGGTGGCCAAGTCTCCGTGCGCGCTCTGTCGCGGCCGTTCGAGATGGATCGGCGGACAGACCACCGTGCGGGGAATCTCTCCAGCCTCCTGACAGGCGGCAAAGGCCTGCGTGACTACCTGCGATAACCGCTGCTCAATCATGGTCCCACTGTCCGTCACACGACCGCTGTTGTATCAGACCTGCGCAAGAATTTTCAGGGGTAATGAAATTCCCTGCAGAAGTCAATCGGTGGCGGATGGTCATTGACGCGGATTATCCGATCTGATTACTAGCTCGCGCATGCTGTCAGGACGCTCACGACATCGACCGTGGTGGGGGGTGTGGCTTGCGCATCCTGCGTGGGCATTGGCCATTGGCGTGGTTCTGACCCTGTGTGCCTACTATGGCATGACCCGTCTGACCATCCAGACCAATTTTGTCGACCTCCTCCCCGACGATCAACCGGAAGTCATCGAATTGAAACATCTCCAAGACATTGTCGGTGGAGCGAGCTTTGTGGTGGTGACGTTTGAAGGTCCCGCCGGCACTTCCATTCCCCCCTTTCTTGAGACACTGGCGCTGCGGCTCCGCGCAAATCCCAGAGTGCGGTATCTCGATTATCGTATGCCGCTCCCGTTTCTTCGACAGACCGGACTGCTCTATCTCTCGATGGACGAACTCAATGCCTTTGCGGACCGTATCGAACGGCGTTTGGAACAACTCAAACTGCACAACTTCATGATCGATTTGAGCGATCCGGCAACCGTCCTGCGGATTGATGATTTGGAGGAGCAATATCCCTTCCTGCGCGAATATCCCTATTATCAAAATGCCGCGGGCACATTGTACGTCATGCTGATCAAACCGATGGGACGGGCGACCGACATCGATTTTACCCGCGCATTCCTCCGCGAAATCCGCACATCGATCGCCGAGACGCGGCATGCATTGGGACCGGATTTTTCGGCGCAGAAACTGACGATTCATCTGACCGGGCCCTACGTGAAAGCACTGACGCAGACATCGCACGTCACCGATGACGCCCGGCGCGTCACCATGGTGGCGTTTCTCGGCATGGCGCTGATTCTCCTCGGCTACTTCCGCCGCAAGCGGGTCCTCGTTGTAATCAGCCTTCCACTCCTGGCCGGCATCTGCTGGGCACTGGGGGCGGCCTATCTCTTCTTTGGGCAACTCAATTTTTTTACGGCCGTGGCCTGTGCCGTCCTCATGGGCCTTTCCGCCGATTTTGGTATCCATCTCTGGAGCCATTATGCCGCGTATCGGCGAGGTGGTACGGCACCGGTCGAGGCCATCTCCACGACGATCGGTGCCCTCTGGCGGCCCATGGGATTGGCCACATTGACGACGGCCGCCGCCTTTTTTGCGTTGGCGGTGAGTGATTTCAAGCCCCTCTACCAATTCGGGGTCATTTCGGGCGTGGGGATTTGTTGTATGCTCGGGGCCATGCTCCTCCTCTTTCCTCCGTTGGCCATCCTCTTCGACCACATTGCCCCCCTGCCACAGAATGTCACCCCGACGCGGATGCATCGCTCGGCAGTCATCATCTACCGGTGGGTCACGCGTCCGGGACGCCACCGCTGGCTGACCGCCATCTCCCTGCTGGCCGGCATTCCCGCGCTCGTCGGTGCCATTCAGTTTGATTACAACTACGGCAATATCATGGGGTCCCAGACCACCCGCACCCTCGATGACCGCGTCGACCGCATCTTCAGTTATTCCATCAATCCCGAGATTGCCCGCGCAGAGCGTCCCGCGGATGCCACGGCCTTCGCCACCGCCATCCGTGCCGCACAACGCGCCGCGCAGGCCACGGGCACGCGCACGACCATCCAAACGGCATGGGCCCTCGGCGACTTTGTCCCGACGCATCAGGAGGAGAAGATTGCGCGGATCGCGGGACTGCGCGCCGCCTTTCAGTCGCCATTGCTGACCCTCATGACCGACGAAGAGCGGCGCGTCTACGATCGTCTCGCGCCGTCACTCACCCCGCAGCCGGTGACCGCTGACGATCTTCCGGAAGAAATCATCACCAAGTTTCGTGATCTCCACGGTGATGCCGGAAAATTTTTGTACATCTTTCCCCGGTTTGATCGCCAGAATGGTGAGGCGCTCGAACAATTTGTCAAGGAGCTGCGCGCAGTCGAGTGCCTCACCTGCCAGGATCGCGTCGTGATCACGGGGGAATCGATCGTCTTTTATGAAATCATCCATCGGTTGCTGCGTGAGGGCCGGATCGCCATCAT
Organism: Deltaproteobacteria bacterium; assembly: GCA_016183065.1. GTDB lineage: Bacteria > UBA10199 > UBA10199 > JACPFF01 > JACPFF01. The sequence goes on from JACPFF010000014.1 coordinate 26,811, forward strand.
GGCCAGTCTGCTCGCCGTGGCCCTCGCCCTCTTCATCGCTTTTCGACAGTGGACGCACATGGTGCGATGCCTGGTCCCGCTGGCACTTGGGATCGTGCCGACGTTGGGGCTGATGGGACTGACCGGAACGAAGTTTACCCTCGTCAATATCGCGGCCATTCCCGTCTTGCTCGGGACCGGCATTGATTATGTCATCTACTATTACCAACAACTCCGCCAACATGGTCCCGCGCACGGTGTAGAGGTCTATCAAACCATTGCCCCCCCCGTGATCGCGAGCGCCCTCACCACCATCTGTGGGTTCGGCGCACTCCTGACCGCCGACAACAACGGCGCCATCTCCTTTGGCAAAGTGGCGGCCCTAGGCATCGGCTCCTCCGCCCTCATGACACTCTTCTGGTTCCCGGGATGGATGGCGTCGCTGGCCGCGCGATCGTCCGCCATCTCACCGGCCGCCGGCGGCTCGTCTCCTTCCTCTTCCCAAGAAGCGCAAGTCATGATAGCGTCGTCATAATGGGGCGGGGGAGATTATTGCTCGTAGGAATCATCGCCATGGTGGCGATCTGCGGTTGCCGCAAATCGCTCCCGCCTGCGGCACCGACCGAATCCCCCAAGGAGCAGGCCTCCATTACCACGCCTCCTCTCGATCTTGCGACGACGACAGAGGCAAGCGGAATCGACTTCCCAAAGACGGCCCCGGAGCCGGAGAAGGTCCCGAACGAGACGCTGCCGTTCAGCCCGACGCTGGTCAAATCCCGCACCAATGTGCTCATTCTTATGGATGCCTCCGGCAGTATGGCGGGACCGATTGAATCCTCGACCAAGATCGAATTCGAAAAGTCAGTGGTGAAGGACATGATCGTTCAACCACAACCGACGGGGATGCAGCGCTCCATCGGGGTGCGCGTCTTCGGGGCACAACATCCCCTGGAGGCCAAGGCCTGTGAAGATTCCCATCAGATTGCGCCGCTGGGCGACACAATGGCCGACAAGATCGGACCGGCCATCGGCGCGATTGTTGCCCAGGGAATGTCCCCGATTGCCTTTGCCCTGCAACAGGCCGCCGCCACTTTTCCCGCGGCGGACAACGACACCGACAACATGATCGTCTTGATCGTTGATGGGGGCGATACCTGCCAAGCCGATCCCTGCCAAGCCGCGGCAGACATCCATGCTGGCCCCTCCAAGGCCATGGTGCATGTCATCGGATTTGATCTCGACTCGACGGCCACCGAGCAGCTCCGCTGCGTGGCACACAATAGCGACGGCCGATTTCTCCTGGCACGCAATGTCCCGGAGTTGCGGACGGCGGCCGATCAGGCACTCAATGCGAATCTCCCCTACAATCTCCGCATCAAGGTCTTTGCCGGTTCGATCCCGCTCCCAGCAGAAATGACCGTCTATCGCAGCGGCACCCGGACGGTGGTCGAACAGGGACGGACTCCGGGGGTCAAATTTTTTCAGCTCCAACCCGGCACCTATGATATTCTCATCACGTACGCGGATTCGCTCCAGGACCCGAAGCCGTCCAAACTCTTGCGGGGCGTGGAGGTCCAGGGATCGGCGCGCGCAGAACAGACTCTCTATTTTGAACTCGGGTTTCTTGAACTCTCGGGTGTCTCCCCGTATGGCGAACCCGTGGCCCTCACTTACGCCCTCCACACCCCCGGGGATACCAAGGCCCTGGCGACCATCGAGGGACGGTCCGAACCGATCAAGACCGCCCTGACCCCTGGAGAATATGTGCTCATGGCCTCTGGCCCGACGATCAACGAGATCCCGCTCACAACGACCTCGGATCCACTCACGATTACCGCCGGAAAAAAATTGGGCTATACTTTCCGTTTTGAGACCGGGGAGCTCGTGTTGCGAGCGCAGACGAGCCGGGGCGATTTTGTCCGCGCCGAGTATGCCATCGGTCTGCAGTCTGCACCGGACAAGACCCTGACCAAAGGCGAACTCCACCCCGAAGGGAACACCATTCCGCTGCCGGTCGGGGACTATGTAGTCGTCATCCGCGCAGGCAAGGGGCTACTGCAAAATGCCCCGGAGGTCCGGCTCGATCAGGTTACAATCCCCGCACGGGACCGCGTCCAGGAGCTCATCACCTTTCCGGTGGGGAATCTCCAGGTGATTGGCAAAGAGAGCGGTGGCACACCGACGAAGACCGAATTTACGCTGACGCGTTCCCATGAGACGGACATTCTCTGGCGGACGATCACCAAGGAGACGGCCGACGAGACCACCATTGCCCCCGGACTTTACACGATCATGGCCACACGGCTGGGCGGGAACATCACGCCACCGCCCGTGATCGTGTGGGAAGATGTCGAGATCGGAGAGGAAAAAACGACGGTCAAAGAGGCGATCTTCCAGCTGGGCACGCTTCAGTTGCTGAGCAAAGACGCGGCTGGCGCCCCGTTGCGGGGAGAATTCACGCTCTTTCGGCCCGGCATCACCGAGCCGTTGGCCACACAGCGGACGGCCAGTGGTGACCCCTTGATCTTGCAGCTCACACCCGGTCTCTACGATGTCCGCGCACAGGATGTCAGCGCCTCCGGTGACGTCAAGCCGACGATCTGGCTCCATGCCATCCCCGTGGCGGCCAATGAGACCACGTCGCGGGAAGTGGTCTTTACCTCCGGCCGCGTCCGCATCACCTGTCGGGGAACGAACAACACACCGCTCCCCTGCTCGTTCCGCTTCTTTACGTACGGACAAGATGCGCCGCTTTTTTCCGGTGCGACCGAAGAAGAATGGGAAGAATTTGAGATCAAACCGGGGTATTATTATCTTGAAGTCGACTTCAACGACCTGGCCAAAAGTCATCATCTCAAAAAATGGATCAACGTCCACGTGGCCGAAAACGAGACCGTGGAGGAAATTGTCCAGTTTTAGGGCACATCGCTCGTCGCGTTGCCCCTCTATTGGAGGGGCTCACGCTCGCCGTGCTCGTTCGATAGCTTCCCACGGGCGACGCGAGCTGCCGAGGACCGCGGGCCTGCCTGTGGGAATCTATGCAATCTCGATCACCTTGATCCGGCTGCGATGCCCACGCCGGATCGTCATGCGCGATTTCGCAATCCCAAGATGTTTCGCCAGTACTGCAAGGACCGCATCATTGGCCTTCCCCTCGTGTGGCGCGTCAGGCACAGCGATGCGATAGGTCGTGGCGTCGATCATCTCGACGGCCACGCGTCGGGCATTCGGCTTGACATGCACGGTCAACCGGCGCGGCATGGTCACACCAGATCATCTTCCAGCCACCGCAGCCGGCCCTCCAAAACATGGCGCGATACCGCACGAGCGGTCGCATCGGTCCGCGAGAAAGCGTGGCGAAACGCCGCAGTAATCATCCGCCGTTGCTCCCGGCAGAAGAGGTCTGCCAGAAGGAGTGGGGTCCTGTCGGTCCGCTGCTCCCTGACCATCCGTGCGGCCCGCGAGCAGGTGCCGGCCATGGCAAAGAGTGCGGTGCCAATGTCGACCAGTCGCCACAAGACCATCTGGCGCCGCTCCAGGGCAGGACCATAACGACCCATGGCATGGACCAGCGTCCGGGCGAGGCGACGCGAGGCACGCTGCACAAAGCGGTAATGCGTACGTAGCGGTTTTGGCAGCGACGGCATCGCGGTCGTGAGCGGCATCCATTGACGCGGATACCACCAGGCATAAAACTTGAGCATCCGCCGGGCAGCCTGCCATTTCGCCTGACGATCCGCATGCGGATCGAACAATGCTCCCCCAAGAGTCAGATGGGGATCGAGAGCCTCGCGCGCAATAAAGAGGCGCATGATCTCACTTGATCCCTCGAAGATGGTATTGATCCGCACATCGCGCATGATCCGTTCGATCGGGTCCGGCGATTCACCACGGCCAGCAAGGGATTGTGCGGTCTCATAGCCCCGTCCGCCCTTGATTTGCATCGCATCATTGACCAGCTCCCACGTGGTCTCCGAACAAAACATCTTGGCCATGGCCGCCTCGAGACGAATATCCGTCTCTCCGCGATCGACCAACGCACAGGCAAGTGTGGTCATCGATTCCATGGCAAAGATATTGGCAGCCATCCGTGCCAGCCGCACAGCTATGGCCTCATGCTGGCCGATGGGCGCGCCCCATTGCACCCGCTCATTCGCCCATCGCCGGCAGATTTCCATACACCGTCGCGCGGCCCCAAGGCATGACGCCGGGAGCGTAAGCCGACCGGTGTTGAGGGTCATGAGCGCCACCTTGAGCCCCCGGCCCTCCTCCCACAAGATATTCTCTTTTGGCACCCGGACGTTCGTAAACCGCAAGATCCCGTTTTGGATGCCGCGGATCCCCATAAAATCGCACCGGTATGCCACCTCCACTCCCGGCCACGCCCGTTCGACAATAAATGCGGTCAGTTGTTTTTTTTCCCGCCCTGCCACGATTTTTGGCACGGTCTGCGCGACCACCACGATGAAGTCGGCCACCGCATGATTGGTACACCAGAGTTTTTCGCCATTGAGCAGATACGTCGACCCATCCTCGCTCAACACCGCGGTGGTCGTGACTTTAGCCGGATCAGAACCGACCCCCGACTCGGTCAGCGCAAAGGCAGAGATGGCCCCCTTCGCGAGTTTCGGGAGATATTTTCGCTTCTGCTCTGGCGTCCCAAACATTTTCAATGGTTGCGGAACACCGATACTCTGATGCGCCGAAAGCCACACCGCGGTGCTCATGCAATGACTCGCAATGAGCGCCATGACCCGATTATAATTCGTCTGCGTCAATCCGAGGCCTTCGTAGTCCTCGGCAATCTTCATCCCGAAACACCCGAGCGTCCGCAATCCCTCGATGACCGTCTGGGGGAGTTCGCGTGTCCGATCGACCTCTTCTGGATCGAGATGCGTCTTGAGGAATTGGGCCACCTTGGCCATGAGGGCATCGCCAATATCGCGATCCTCCACGCCCTGCTCGGGAAACGGGAAGATCAGATCCGATCGGACCCGCCCCAGAAAGAGTTCGGCAACAAAACTCGGATGGACCCATTCGGTCTCGCGCGCGGACTCGACGACATCAACGGCATCCATTTTTTCTGAAGATTGCACCGAATCTGCGGTCGTCATGCACGCGAGTCTGCCATCGATGACTCACTGATGCAAGGAACATCCACCACCCTGGATGGCGGAAGCACCCGTCGGTGTGGAGAGCGGCGGTGGCAGCGGCATATCAAAATCGGGACCACTCTCTTGATCCAGCGTGGTCGGTTCCACGAGCGTCCCCGGCAATCCGGGAGATGACGCGGTGGAGTCGTCCGCGCTCTGTGGCGGAATGACGACACACTCTCCCTCCACCAGGAACGCATTGGGGATCGCTGCACAGTCGGGTGTCTCCCCAGGCGGCACCGGCGGGACTGGCACAGGAATCGGCGTTCCATACTGGCAGGCATCGCCGAGGCCGTTCTGATCAACATCGTCCTGCGCCGTATTGGCAAAGAGCGGGCAGTTGTCTGTACCGAGGGCAATACCATCCCCATCGAGGTCGCCCAAAGATGTCCAGGGAGCATTGTCTGTCGACGTAGCGACCGCAATGCGCACCGCATGGTTCATGAGGATCCGACGGATGAGATCGAGATGCGCACCATCCCAGCCCCCCAGGGCTCCCAGCTCCGCGGCTGGGAGGAGTTTCGCCGCATGCAATGGCATCTCGTCCATCCAGGCGGGCGCATCCTGGCGCACGACTTGCGCGAGCGGAGGCGCATCAAGCGTCGATGCGGTCAGGTCCATGAGGGTGAGAAAGAGCCGCGCATCGACTATGCCCTGATAGGTCTCCTCCCAGTAGAGCATGGGAATCAGCCGATGGTCGCACATCTCGACCATGCCATTATTTCGCGCCTCGCCATCGAGATTGTTCACGCATTCGCCGGTGGACGTGGCGTAATGCTCGTGATTGAGCGTCACGAGCGCTGCTAATTCCCCACTCGACCACGGTTGCAGTGATCGCTGCGCCTCTCGCAGACCATAGCCGAGCGGCAAGAGTGCGCCATACCGACCGTACCCGTGATTATAGAGACTGACGCGATTCCCGCCATCGAACATCATCTCCATCGCGTCCGTTGGTATCCCTGCTCCCCCCGGCAGCGCCTTCAAATAGGTGTGATTGAAAAACCCGTGAATCGGCCGTTTCCCTTTGCGGGCCAGACAGGCCTGGGCCACTGCGGCATAATTCGTCTGTAGATCGGCGCCACAGGCATCGTCATTGCATGACGACACGGGCGCGGGGAGCGGCAGATAACTCCCATCCGCCTTCATGGTGCAATACTCGCACGCAATGGCGAGCCCGATGATCCCGTTGATCCGGATGGCAAGCGGCGCATCGATTCCCAAGGCCGCCGACGCTTCATCGACATACCGGATGGTTTCACAGCCCCACTCCAGCGCCTTGTTCTTGTCGGGCATATTATCCCGCTCACCAAGAATATCGTAGGCGAGCGGATAGGTTCCCCCAAACTGAGTCTCGGCAACCGCAACGGCCTTGACGATCCATGGCTTGAGAAATTTCTCGCGCAACGGTTTGTCGTTCAGCCCGAGCATGATGTTGGCCATCGGCTCGGAGAACCAAATGCATCCGCCCGGCACCGTGATGGCTTTTTGTTCCTGTTCAGACACAACGGCAATGATCTCCCCTGTGGCATTGGTACAGAGTGCCCCGCCGGTCCCCCCTTTGCGGGCGACAAAGACGGTCTCCGCGAGAAACAATCCCGAGAGATCGATAATCAATTCCTCGCCAACGGGCGGCAAGAGGTGTGCCTTCTGCAAATCGGCATAGCTCCACATCAGCCCGGAGTTATTCGCGGCAATTTGGGCATCAATGTTCCCCTTCTTGATATAGAGACTATCCTGGAAACCGAGCGTCGCTTCATGAAAGCGATGGCGGTGTTTGTCTTCTTTCTCTTCTGAAAGCGCCTGTGCGAGTGACTTGGCCCCGGACGGGGGCTGGCAATACACAGAGGAAGGATACCCGTCCGATGGCTGGGCCCCGCTCTTGGACGTGCCGCCCCACCACGGGCTTCCAGACCAGAAACAATTCCAGAAGTTGAAATTATACAGTTCGAGCAGCGCTCTGCGATAATTATTGCCATTGTAAAATCGACCGCTGTAACCGGCATGCAGCCCGAGCGGGAGGACGTGCAGGCGCACGGGAATCTCCATCGGCACCTTCATTTCTCCCACGGCAATCTCGATCGTCCCGGCATAGGATCCTGACGGAGCATTCTCGGGAATGTTCCATTGGAACCAGACCTGACGATTCCCAAAGAGCGTGCGAAAATAGGACATCTCCCCAAAGGGGTGGAGGGTCTGCGCCTGCAGGGTATAGGTCCCCTCCCCGTGTAATGACGACGGACCGACAATATCATAGCGCGCCCCGGCAAGTTCGGCCGTCGGTGCCGGCTTTTGCATGACCATGTGGACCTGGAGCTCGTGCAAGGTCTTGGCACTAAAGAGATTGAGGACCTGCTCGGCCACCATGCCGGGGACGGCAAAGACCTCGACGGCCTTCTCCCCGGCCAGCAATGCCTTGGACACCTGCACCTGCTCCGTGTTCGGCACGGTGGTGGGACCGATGCGATCACCAACGGCCACGGGAAATGCGACGAGCGGTACCTTCCCCACGACACCGGCCGGCGGCGAGACCGGCGGCTGCACCGCGACATTACTCTCCGCGCCATGCCACGCCAGATAATTGTTCAGCCATTGTTGAATCGACGCCGCCCCTGCGGCACCATCAAACAGCATCAGGGCTGCCAGCGGAAAATCGATCCCCCGCTGAAAATGGATGGTGAGATGGACCGGTTGCCCATTGGCCAGGGGGACCGTGAAGGGGAGGAGTCCCAGTTGACGCCGCCCATCAAAATAAAACCGTTCAATATCGGTCGTCGGCGTCGGTTCTCCCCGCTCCAGGCGATGGTGCCAATTCACGGGCGATGGCTGTGCGGAGGTGGCCGGGGGGACCGTGGTCGTTGCCAGCACTGTTGCTCCACTCCGAATGAGCAATGTTTTCTCCTGTTCCATGTAGGCGTTCCGGTAACTCTGGAGCAGATCCCCGGAATCCATGAGCAACGCCGCGAGTGTCAACGACTGGCCACCGTCGCTCGCTGGGAGTTCGAGATGGAAAACGGTCTCACGATCGACATCGACCGATTTTGGCGATGCCGGTTGATACCAGATCAGATCCGATTGCACGGGATCGAGCAGGTACGGGATGTTGGGCGCGTAATACTGATTCCACGCCGCCTGGAGTCCCGTGGAGCCGGGATCCCAGCCATAGCGGATTCCGGTAGCCCCATCGGTCGGCAGACCACCGGGTTGCGCAGGATCATAATAGAGGGGTACGGGCATCTTGATGAAGTCTGCGTATCCCTCCGCATAGGTTTTTTTCGCCCCGGCCACCTCCACGATCTGCGGCGCGGCTTCGATGGTGGTGGGCCCGCCAAAATCCCAGGCCACGATCCAGTGATGGGAGGCCACGGCATCGGCAGCAATCAGCTGCAGATCATCGAGATAGACCTGATGAGGATTGGCGCCAATGAACATCAGATAGAGACCGGCGAATTGGGGATCCGACGGGGCATTTTTGGCCGTATCTCCGTCAAACCCGTCGCAGCGATATGCCTTCATATATTTGTAGGGACGCAGGTCGATGTACGAATCTTCATATTTCCCGGCATAGGAAGAGAGCGGCTTCTTCCATGCCACAAAGAAACTCCCATTGGATGCCGAGACAGCACCATTGGCACAGTAGGGAAATACCGAGAGGTAGGGGAAATTTCCCTCCGGCATCCCCTTCTCGGTCAGCACCACATTCGAGACAAATGGAAAGTCGGTTTTCGTGCGGAGATACACTCCCCGCGCCGCTTGCCATGTGCTCGACGCGATCGGGATCTTCAATCCAAACCGGACCTTGTCAGGAAAAAATTCCGGCGCCAGTGACACCCGCAATGCACCATCGCCCTCTGCGACATTCGGCACACCGACGTTCTTGGTCGGAGGATTCCCAAATGGATTCCCGGCAGTCACCGTCCACTTGCCGCTCACCAGCTGCAAGGTCACTGGCGCAAACGGTTGCTGATTCCCGTTGAAGTCTGCCAGGCAGATGACCCCCGGACTGGTATTACTGCAGGCCGATGCCGGAACCGTGTGCCCAAAGATGACAACAATGAGGGGGATGACACTGTATGCAATACGTGACGAATGCACGCTAGTTTTATAGCATAAAAAGGCATTCTCGTCTATGATGGCTCGCTCTGTGGTGATGACTCAAGACCACACCATGAAGAATATTTGTAATGATACTTCGGTCTGATGTTCGTACAATGACGTCACCAAAGAATGGGGGGGGGATATGAGAAATTACTGTAGAAAATTTTCGTGGTTCGTATTGTTCTCAGGTGTAGCGTTCTCGACCCATTGTGGCAGCAGCAGTGCACCAACAACAGAAACACCGGCCGCCGCAACAACAGGTATCGCCCTCAATACTGCCGCAGATTTCAGCGCATCGGCTGCGGCCTCGATCTCCAAACGTCTGACAAAGACCACCACTGGCGTCTGTACGGATTTATCTGATCTTACCATGGATGACCCAATCTTAACAGATGGATTAGACTGCGATGGAGACCTTGGAAAAGTCGCTCACGTCACGCCCACTCAATATGCGATCGCCTTCAAACGCGTTACGCTGATAAATACCGACGACCCGAACGTGGCAAATATAGACCTGGTAGCGGATACCGGAACGCTCGCGAATTCCGAGGTCGTCAATTTTACGACCGACGACACGTCGGAAAGCGTCATCACCATTGAGCCGGGCGACCTGACCGCCGGAACATATACTGGCATTGAAGCGGAGCTCTATTATTTCCAAATGACATTTCCTGTGGCGGACGTTACACAAAATGTTCGCATATATATGAGCGATGATGATTTTACCGCAGAGGCGGCGGATAGAATAGGCTTGGGCCCGCATCATCAGGGCGACGTTACGCTTATTGGCGATGATGGGGTGGAAGATGGATGGGTTGACTCCACGTGGTTATCAGCAAATCTATCAACGACGCGCGAAAATCAGTCAGAATCTCCTCAAAATGGTGTTGCCGGAATGGACAGCGAAACATCGCACTGGCGCGGTTTCTTCGGAAATGCTGATTTTTGGAACGGAGCGGCATTACGGCAGGGGGCCAATCAGGACGTGTATCTCTACGCTGTCGATTTTAGCACACCACTGGTAATTCCCGACCCATCAACCATAACAGACCTGACCACTATCACTGTAACATTTTCTGTGGCTGACACATTCTACTACGAAGATTGTCCTCCGGATGGCTCTGCGGTAGGTTCGGCATATCCAGGGTTCTACCCGGGAGATGGCGGAGATGCTGGTGGAGGCGGGTGCACGGGTCCGGGTGCGACTGAAAGCGAGTGGGCTCCCATGACTCCAACCGCAATTATTACGTATGATTGATGTCGCCTTGGTGTGGGCTCGTAGATGATTTTCGAACTGCGTGCGAGGAATGCTCATTGGCGGCATGATATTGTCCCTCTTTCAATTACAGTATAGACATTGAATCGAAGACCCGGGCCGGGGTGGCGACGAGGCCCAGGCCCGGGAGCGCTCGGTGGCCGGTGTACGCCGGCGTCGTGAGGAGCGCTGCGCGGACGGGGGTCGGCGCCCCGAGGTTCGGGTTGAGGAGGAAGCGCACCGCCCCGAACGGGGCATACGCATAGCGCTGCACGACCTGGCCCTTGCTGTACAGAATCCCGGCGTGAGTCGCGCTCGCCTTCCCCTCCGTCACCAGCCACGCCGAGCCGAGCGGATCCGGGTGGATGTAGACGAGCGGCGTCGGATCATCGGTGGTCAGCCACGGCGCCCCCGTGTCCCCCGCGGGGAGGCGCATTTTGCCCAGGCACGCCTGAATCCCCAAGTCAGATCAGGACGTTGCGTAGCGTATGACGTACCCTGGGGGTTTCAATCGTGGTGGAGTCCAAAGCCAGCACGTCGCCGTGAAAGCGGAATCCGTTGGCACGTGGAATAAGTGTGCGGGCACGGCCCAGAGCATAGGCAAAAACATTTTCGAGAATGGCGATGGGGCGTAATTTGTTGGCATCAGCCAGTGTGCTACGGCAGACGGCATGAAAGCCCAGCTTCTTGATGAGCCGGTCATCGTGGCAAAAAACCCGTTCAATGGCGCGGATGGAATCCTGTCGGCTGAGCTGGGAAAATAGAAGAGAGCCGAACCATGTCCAGCAATCTAGGGTGCGCACCCCTTTATCGCCCTCATGTGCAGTCACCCAAGACTGAAATTCGGAACGCGGAATCAATTTGACGATTTGATGAAAAACTGTATTTTGAGCCATGACGTCCGACCCTCCGTGGAAAACGTTTGTGAGTGTGGTAACCCGCAAACGCCCATAGAATCGGACGTTTTTCAATCTAATGCTTAATTAAACCGGACAGGCGTGTAGCTTCTTATGCCGAGATGGTGGAAGAGGCCTCCCCCTATGTTGTTCCTGATTGGCTTCCCATTGTTTGGCATGGCGGAGAGCCCCTCATGGTTGGAATAAAGAAATTCGAAAGGTATTTAAATATTCAAAAAGAATTTCAGGATAAACTAACCATTCAAAATATTATTCAAACCAATGCCACTTTTATCAATGAGGATTGGATCAAGTTATTCAAAGAATATAATATTCGTATTGGCATCAGCCTTGATGGTGACGCAACAATGCATAATCAGCATCGTAAATTTGCAGGTGGCTTAAATTCTTATTCAGTCATTGAGGAGAAAATCACACGACTCAAAGAAGAAGGAATTCCCTTTGGAACGTTGGGTGTTTTGACGGAGAAAAAATATGTGCCGGCAAAACAAATTTACAAGCATATGAGCCAGATAGGAGTGAACTGTTTTGATTTTACCCCGGCAATCTATGATGAAGAAGATGCCTGTGCACTAACCAATAAAACTTATTTTCGTTTTTTTAAAGAACTTTTTGATGCGCACCAAGAGAATTTTCAAGAAGAGGTACAAATACAAGAAGAGGTACAAATAAAAATTGGGTCTTCTCCCCATTGAGTGGGTAAATCTTAGAGGATGAAGTTGATTGGAGCCGCTCTGGCAGTGGATAAGAAAGTGATTGCGGAGGCGGAAAAACTTGGCATGACGATGGGATGCTTAAAACAAGAAGGCTTGAGGACGAGTATTCCTTCCCCGGATTTCGTCCGTTGGCCCAAGTTCAGGGGATCTTCGGCGATCCGGATGCCCGTGTTATCCGGCTTAAGCGACGTCAAAAAAAACAAACTGCGGCCCGTGCGGGACTATTCACGGAAGCTTCTACGACCGGAAGGTGCGTCGTATTCGCGATCTGTCCTGCGGCGACAAGAGAATCTATCTCGAAGTGGAGGTTCGGAGAGTGTTCTGCCGGGAGTGCCGGGCCGTGAAGCAGGAGAGACTGCCTTGGACCGCCGACAATCCGTTCTACACCAAGAGATTCGCCTTTATGGTGGGACGGCGGTGCCGGGTGATGACAATTCGGGATGTGGCCAAGGAGTTCCGGCTGGACTGGAAGACGGTCAAGGAACTGGACTGTCAGTACATGCGGGAACAGATCAGGCGGACCGGAGTTCCCGCGCCTTCCGTCATCGGGATCGACGAAATCTCGATGAGGAAGGGCCACACTTATCGGATCGTGGTGAGCGATTTGATACGACGGCGAGCCATCTGGTTCGGAGGCATCGACCGGTCGGAAGAGAGCATGAACCTGTTTTATCCCTGGCTGGGGCCCAGGAAGGCCAAGAAGATCCGCTTGGCGGTCATGGATATGTGGAAGGCCTTCGAGAAGTCGGCCAAGAAGAATATCCCGCAAGCGGCCATTCTTTACGACAAGTTCCATGTGATGCGGCATTTGGGAGAAGCGTTAGACAAGGTCCGGAAGCAGGAATATGCACGGTTGGCGGGAGAGGACCGGTCGTTCATCAAGGGACAGAAATACACGCTTCTGTCGCGGAAACAAAATCTGGACCTGGATGGGAAAAGGTCGCTGAAGAAACTGCTTCATGCCAACCGGCGGTTGAATACGGCCTATCTTCTGACAGAGACTTTTGGTCAGCTATGGAGCTACGAGAAGGAAGGCTGGGCGAGGAAGGGCTTCGAGCATTGGAAGGACGCTCTCAAATGGCAGAGGTTGGAACCTTATCAGAAATTTGTAGGTTTAATCGAACGGCATTGGGATGGGATTGCAGCCTATTGCCATCCCGACAACAAAGTGGCCTTGGGCTTCGTGGAAGGCTTGAACAACAAGATCCGGGTGATTCAACGGCGGGCTTACGGACTCCGAGACGAAGCATATCTCCATCTCAAAATCCTCACATGTATGCTGGAGGAAATCTGAAATGCTCTCAAATCACCCACTCAGTTTGGAGATGAGCCTAAAAATTATTCAGGATATCTCTTCTGTAATTGCTTATGAAAAAGGGGTTCTCCAAGAAGTCCCTCAGGTTTTGTGTGAGTTTGCTGGTGAATGTGGCAATGCCCTTTCCGTTTTGCCTAACGGAGATATTTTTCCATGTGAATGCCTTGTAAATATACCGCGGTTCAAATTAGGAAATATTCAGAAGAATTCTCTAAAAAAAATTGTTGAAGGAAAGAAATTCCGCTACTTTGTTTCTGAATACAATAAATTGTCAAACCAACGTTATAATTGCAGATGGTTTTCTGTTTGTAAGGGAGGCTGTTTTCACCGACGCTTGCCAGAATGCAATGGAGATAAGGAGACGGATTATTTTTGTGCTGGTCGAAAAGCCCTATTTTGTCATATTGAAAAGGCTCTAACCGGAAAAGGCATAGATGGTAAGATTTAGGGAGACCGTAGCGCTCATTAGGCATAACCGGTTTGGACTTTTATTTATAAGTGATGCCATTTCCAACATCGGCGACTGGCTATCACTCATTGCCTTAATGATTTTATCCTACGAAGAGACAGCGTCCCCCATGGGGGTAAGTGGAATTTTGATCGCAAGGGCCATTCCAACACTATTTTTAGGTATTTATGCCGGTGCTGTTGCAGATCGTGTGAGCCGAAAAAAAATTGTGATCATCTCGAATTTTTTACGAGGAATTACAATTTTACCTCTTGTTTTTACCCGGGACCCTCTCGTTCTATATCCGGTTGCATTTATGGTGGCTGCTTTGGGGAGTTTCTTTAATCCTTCTATAGAGGCTTCTCTTCCCGGTTTGGTCGGGGAGAAACGGATTACCAGAGCAAACTCCTGGTTAAACGGGGGGAAAACAATCGCCATGATTTTGGGCCCTGCATTGGCAGCCATCAGCATTCAATATTTAGGTATTCACACAACATTTTTGCTTGATGCTATTTCTTTTGTTTTCTTCGCAATTTTGCTTCTGTTTGTCCCGATCACCTCCAAAACAGCACTTCAGGAATATGAAAGGAGGGGGGTCTTGGAGGAAATTAAAGAAGGGTTCCAGTTTATCGGCCTGAACAAAATAATTTTAAAAATCTTGTTAAGCTATGGCGTTGCTTTCTGTGCCATGGGCGCTTTGGGAACGTTGGAGCTCGTTTTTTGTTCTGAGATTTTGAAAGTCGATACTCATATTTACGGAAAAATTGTTGCAATCGCTGGCGTGGGGGCTTTGGCAGGAAGTATTGTCTGTGCCGGTGTTGTCAAAGAAAAAGTAATGCGACTTTACATCTTGGGCATTATTTTATTTGGTTTAGGTATTTTCTTGTTTAGTTTTCAAACGGTTTTGCTGGCAACTATTCCCTTTTTGTTGATGGAGGGAGTTGGAGAGTCCTTTTTTTCTATTTGTGGGCGGAGTTATTTGCAACATGAAACTCCTAACGCAATGCTGGGGAAAACAATGGGCATCCGCGACTTAATGGAGAAATTTGGAATGCTCTCAGGGATGTTCCTTGCAGGAATTTTGGCAACGTATATCGATGTGAAGCTAATCTTGATGGGATTTGGAATTCTTTTGATACTGTCAAACATGGGGATGATTTTGAATGGCTTTTGGAAACGAGCGTAAAACCTATAATGCTCCTTCTGAGCGAGGTTCATAAGTGGCTCTCTCTTGAGAAAATGAGAGGGGCTCTCCTTTGTTTCGTCAAGGGGAGCCCCCATCATCTATACACGACGCCATAAGTAATTGCCGATATATTTAGGATGTGTTATGCCGGGGCATGACATTAAAAATAACCGTCCCGCACGCGGGATTAATATTACAGGATGAAATTCGACGATCTGAAGATGCCCGTTACGATC
>JACPFF010000018.1 GCA_016183065.1 Deltaproteobacteria bacterium
CCTCTCGCGCGCGGTGCGCGCTGGGGGACTTCCTCGTCCACCCGCTTCGCGGGTGCCCGGACTCGGTCGTCGCCACTGCCCCCTCCAGCGGCAAAGCCGCTGGAGCCTCCCCTTCAACGCCGCGGTGCGGCTGGGTCGTGGGGCCCCGGACGTCAGTCCGAGGGGTGTCGTGCTCCGGCGAAGTCTCCTCCCAGGGTGCCACGGGCGTGAGCCCGTGGGGCCCCACAATAATTATATATAATTATATTATATTATGATAATAATGTATTTATATTTATATTAATATAATAAAACTCTTGACAATTTATAGACTTTTTGACAATACTTGTATGTTTTGAAGGAAAGCATGTGACGACATCGCGCTCAAATAATGTCCGGAAGTGTCGCGAGGCTCTCCTCATGAGCAAGGCCGAGTTGGCCCGCAAGGCTGGACTCTCCGCGTTAACCATCGATCGGGTCGAACAGGGGATGCCCTGCCGCATGGATACCATGCGGAAGATCCTCATCGCCCTCGGTATGAATCTCTCGGAAAAGACGAGAGTCTTTCCAGAGTAGAGATCACACCATATTCGATACCCGATCCGTGGCGGCCAGCTCTCTGCGGGGACTGCCGCGGATTGCTGTGAAGGGCCGGATATCTCCCTTACGTCCCGCGTCCCTTCGGTGCCGGGAGGGGTGATTTTCGCGGAAAGGGGAGATGTGTGGGCGTCTCGCCAAAACGGATCATCAAGATGATTGGGGCAAAGTCTGATACCTGCAGAGGCGCGGTGTGCAGGCATCCCGTAATTGCTTCGAGTGTGCCCTGGAGCCACGTATTGAGAGCATCGGCGGCGCGCGGTCCCCAGAGGATCCTGGAATTGGCTTCCAGCCGATACTGACCCGCCCGCTGTTTCCGGAGCTGACGCGCAGTGGCTATAGAAGCGGGGTGCTTCCCTTGGCTGTAGCTATAGGTTGCTGCCGCCAGTTGCAAAATTTGTTGCACGATCTCCGGTCGCCCGCGTGCCGTAAAGAGGTGATATCCTGTGGAGAGGAGGTCGAAGGCCTCGTCATAGTTGTGGTGTGTGTACAGATCACGCAGACCATAGAGGAGGAAGGCCAGGCAATTCCGCTCGGCCCAGAGCTTGGGAATCGGCGAGAGCGCCAGTATGGCCGCCTGATAGTCGTGCGCATCAAATGCGCGCAGCGCCGCGGTATAGGCCCGTGATTGCAGGTAGGCATCGCGGAGATAGCGCGCCCCAAAGAAGAGAACGATGACGCCAAGAAACGCGGAGCCAACCAGTGCCACGGAGGATCCACAATGGCTCACCGCCATGCTGGAGAAGAGTGTCGGACCGAGCGGATGGCGGAACACGGAGGTGGTCCATCGTCGTGGACTCGGTGCAAGGACCTGAGTGCCGGGCGGGTGAGCACGCGGCGCGGACAATCCTGGCAAATACACGCCCGATCTCGGTGCGGTCACGTGCATGGCCACGCCATAGAGCGTTCACCCACGGCGGTCAATTACGAACCGGGCGTATTGTAGACCGACATGGTCCTGGATCAAAGGCTTGCTTTTTTCGGGCTGCACACTTATCGTGCCGCAAGACGTGTGTACTCAGGAAAAGTTAACGCACCATAATATCTCATGAATATGGTCCCAGAATTATTTCAGAATCCGGTTTTTGCCCGCTGTTACCATCGTTGGCAGTCAGACCCCGCATCGACGGCCTTTATCGGGGTGGCCGATATCTTGCGTGTGCTGGGCGAATATGAAGAAGCGATTCGCGTCTGTCGCGAAGGGTTACGGCACAATCCGCAGCTTGTGACGGCCCGTCTCATTCTGGCGCAATCGCTGGAGGCCCTCGGACGGATGACCGAAGCCCATGCCGTGCTGTTGTCGATCTTGGCGGAATTTCCGAATCACCAGACCGCGCGAGCCATGGAACAACGGCTGAGCCCCTTGCACCAGCGCCCCATGGCTGCCATGCTGGAGGACCCGGTACTGGTCCCGATGACAGAACTCTTGTGCTCTGCAGACGATGTGGTGCCATCGGGGTCGGCCATGGCGGATGATGTCGCGGAGATGAATGCATTTGACGAGGAAGAAGTGACACCTGTTGTGGCAGAGTTCGTCGTCAGAGAGAAAGAGAGCGATCCTCTCTCGCAGAGCCTCGATGCGCTGCCGGATTGTGTCGAAGAAATGGACTCCCAGCCGGACGCGGTCTCGCCGACAACGCCTCCCGCCCCCTGGACGACAATGACCATGGCGCGCCTCTATGCCGCGCAGGGATACCATCATGATGCACAGCGGATCTATCACAAGATTCTGGCCAACAATCCAGATCACCACGAGGCACGCGCGGCCTTGGATGCCCTTGCCACACGCATTGAAGGAGACGATTGATCCATGTCGTCCCTGAGACCACGTGTCCTCGTGCTCCATGGTCCGAACCTCGATCGGTTGGGAACACGGGAGCCCGCCATTTATGGGACCATGACGCTTGTGGCCCTGAATGAGCGGTTGCAGCAACGTGCCACCGCATGGAACATGGCACTCACGCTCTGCCAGTCCAACAGTGAAGCGGAAATCCTCGACAGGATTGCGGGTGCGCCATCCAAATATGATGTGGCCATGATCAATCCCGGAGGTCTGACCCATACAAGCGTTGCGCTTCGCGATGCCATTTGCGCGTCACCCCTCCCGTTCATTGAGGTCCATATGAGCAATATTGCCGCGCGTGAGCCATTTCGGCGGCATTCCTATATTGCCCCGGTGGTGGCTGGTTCCGTTGTCGGTCTCGGTGTGATAAGCTATGAAGTGGCGCTCTGCGCCGCGCGCCAGATCTGGGACAACCGGCATGTGGCGTGAAGGATGGTATGGGGGATCTGCTCAACAAAGAGGCCGTACTGGAACAGGCACGCCTGTTGCTTGATGCCGGGCGTATCGACAAAGCCATTCACGAATATCAAAAACTCGCAGCGGCCGACCCCAATGATCTGCGGTTGTTGCTGCGCATTGCCGAACTTCACGTGAAGGTGAAACAGATCGCGCAGGCGGTGAAATTGTACCGTGAGGTGGCAGAGCGCTATATCGATGAGGGGTTTTACCTCAAGGCGGTGACGGTCTACAAAACGGTGCTGCGCATCAACCCCTCGCTGCGCGAGGCGAACATGGCCCTGGCCGAACTCTATGAAAAAATGGGCCTCGACCAGGATGCGATTCATCAATACCAGATCCTGCTGCGCTACTATGAGCAGAAGGGATTTACCGACAAGGTGCTCGAGCTGAGACGGCGCATCGTCGGTCTCGATCCTGACCAGGTCTCCCACCGGGTCCGTCTGGCGGAGACGTATCAATTGCAGGGCGATGACGCCGCCACCTTGCGCGAGTACGAAGTCCTGGCGGAGCAACTGAAGGATCGCGGGACGCACGAACAATTGATTGATTTATATGAACGGATCCTCTCGCGACGACCGGCGCATCTCGACATTCTCAAAAGACTCTGTCGCCTGCTGCATGTGAAAGGGGAATATCGGCGGATTCTCCCCTGGCTGTCAGGGAGTGATTCTCTGGCGGCCGAAGACCCCGATCTGATGCAATTGCATGCCGATGTCCTGGCCCGGCTGAATCAAATGGAATCCGCGCGGGGCAAATGGCGCGAACTCGCGGAACTCTGGGTCAGTCGCGGCGAGGAAGGTGAAGCAATGCGGGCCTATGAAGAGCTGCTGGCACTGGCGCCCGAAGAGGCGTCGGAGATTGAGGAAGCCGTGGAGCGTCTTCATCCCGGGACCTTTGCCGATCTGCGTCTCCGGGTGGATGCTCGCGTGACCGCACAGGCCAAGGCGGTGGAGGAAGAGGCAAAGCTGGAGGCGGCGCGTGCCGAGGCTGCGGGGCGCATTGCCGAACAGGAGGAAAAGGCGCGTGCACGGGCCTCGCGACGTGCACCGGCGGACTCGACGCCGGTGTTGCAGGGGGAGGAAGTGGAGGGAGCACGCCATCGGGCGGAAGCGAGCGTGCAGCTGGGCGATGCCTATCTCCAGATGGGTATGCGCGAGGAAGGGAGTGAGGAATATCGCAAGGCGATCGATTGGTATCGTCGTCTCCTCACCTCAGGGGCTGGCTCACAGAGAGTGATCGACGAATTGAGGCGGCTGGAGCAACTCCTGAGCCTTGGCGATGTCACCGAATCGTCCGATCCCCGTCCGGTCGCCAAAGCAGAAGCCGTTGTCATTGACAAGGCTGCGACACCACCTCCGGCTGTCTCATTGGCTCCCCCGCCTGCAGCGCACACGCAGTCGACTGCTCCCTCGACCGCGCCCACGTCCACGCGGTCGCCCGACCGCCCCGCAGTCCCGCCCCGTGCAACGCCCAGACGACCGGCATCATCGACGCAGCCGTCCGTGCCTCCGCCGGGGGAAAAGGGAAAGAAAAAACGGATTTCGTACGTGTAGGGTAGGGCCCCACGGGCTCACGCCTGTGGCACCTTGGGAGGAGGCTTCGCCTGAGCACGATACCTCCCCGGACTGACGTCCTGTGCCTTGCATTTTTTCCCCCAACAGCATACGCTCCGCACCGCTCCATGGACTATCTTGATTTCTACCAATTGCAGCAGGAACCGTTTTCTGTCATGCCGCTGACACGGTTTTATTACCACAGCGAGCAACACGATCAGGCGATCCTGCGGCTGCGGCGTGCCATCACGCAGATGCGGGGTCTGGCCGTGCTTGTCGGTGATGTGGGGACCGGCAAGACGACGTTGGCGCGTCGCATTCTCGATGACCTTTCGGAAGAGGAGTATGAGGCCTCGCTCTTGGTGGTCATTCATGCCGATGTTAGTGCAGGATGGCTTCTCAAACGCATTGCGGCGCAACTCGGCGTCACCGATCTCCCCGAAGATCGCATGGAAATCCTTGCGCGACTCTATGCGCGATTGCATGAGGTCGCCGAGGAGGGCCGAAAGGCCGTGGTCTTGATTGACGAGGCCCAGATGCTCCGTCATCAGGTCCTCATGGAAGAACTGCGCGGTCTGTTGAATCTCGAATTGCCGGAGCAGAAATTGGTCACCTTTGTCCTCTTCGGGTTGCCGGAGCTGGGCGAAATCATCCGTCGTGATCCCCCACTGGCACAGCGTGTGGCTGTGCGGTTTCGCCTGGAGCCTTTCCAGGAGAATACCACGGCGGACTATATCGCCCACCGGTTGTCCCTGGCAGGTCGTGATACCCCGATCTTTTCCACCGATGCTCTTGCAGCGATCCATCGTATCGCCGCGGGGGTGCCACGCGTCATTAATGTCGTCTGCGATAATGCCCTGTTCGAGGGGTATGTCCGTCGCGCGGCAGAAGTCGGCATCGATGTGATTGAGGCGGTTGCCTCGGACCTCGACCTTTCCTGACGACGCATCTCATCGCATTGTGCGACGCGCTCCCAACGGGACCACATTCCGGGGCTTGCATTTTTCGGGGAGATCGAGCACGCTGCGCGCTCTTTTCGGAGTCACACGATGAAGATTGCTGCCGTCAAAGGGATGCATGACCTGTTGCCACCCGAATCCGCACAGTGGATCCGGGTGGAGGCGCTGGCGCGCCAGATCTTCGGCGCATACGGCTACGCCGAAATTCGCACGCCGATCGTCGAAAAAACATCGCTCTTTGTGCGGAGTGTTGGCGAAGAGAGCGATCTGGTCGAAAAAGAGATGTACACCTTTCTCGACCAGGGCGATGAATCACTGACCTTGCGACCGGAAGGGACGGCGCCGGTCGTGCGGGCGTTGATCGAGCACGACTGCGTGCAGCACGAGGGAGAGGCCAAGTTTTTTTATCTCGGACCAATGTTCCGGCGGGAACGCCCGCAGAAGGGCCGCTATCGGCAGTTTCATCAGATCGGCGTCGAATACGTCGGGGCATCCCACCCCTATGCCGATGCCGAGGTCATCACCATGATGGTCCGGTTCTTTGAGGCGCTGGGGATTGCCGAGTGGCGCCTGGAAATCAATACACTCGGCTGCCGTCACTGTCGGCCCATCTATCAAGGGCGGCTGTCGGCATTTTTGCGCGATCGCACCACACAACTGTGTCCCGATTGCCAGCGTCGCCTGCACAAGAATCCGCTGCGGGTCTTTGACTGCAAACGGGAATCGTGTCAGCGGGTGCTGGCCGATGCGCCGACGATTGCCGATGACCTCTGTGAGGCATGCGAGCTCCATTTTCAACGGGTCTGTCACGCCCTGGAGCTCCATCACGTCACGTATTGGGTGAATCACCGGATTGCCCGCGGGCTCGATTACTACACGCGGACCGCCTTTGAGATCGTCACGCAGGCGTTGGGGGCACAAAATGCGATTGGCGGGGGCGGACGGTACGATGGATTGGTCAAGACATTGGACGGTCCAGACCTTCCCGGTATTGGATGTGCGATCGGGATGGAACGTCTATGCATGCTCCTCGCGCAGCAGGGAAAAGTGGCGCCCGAATCGTCTCCGAGGATTTTTGTGGCCGCGCTGGGCGATGTGGCGCGCGATCTTGCCCTGCCAATCATGGACGCCTTGCGCGCCCGCGCGATTCCTGTCGAGTGGGACGTCGAGAATCGGTCGCTCAAGGCGCAGATGAAACGTGCCGACCGGTGGCAGGCAACGTACACCGTGATTCTCGGAGACCACGAATGTGCCTCGGGCGAGGCGATTGTGCGCGATATGGGGACCAAGGCCCAGACCATGGTGTCGCTCTCGTCTTTGGTGTCGTATTTCGCAGAAAGGGTGACCGTGCATACTGCCGTGTCATGAGCATCGTATGGAGCGAACACACCATTGTAACGCGTTGACAAAAGAGCATGTTGGCCGCCAGGTCATCTTGTGTGGATGGGTCGATACCTATCGCGATCACGGCGGCGTCCTCTTTGTGGACCTGCGGGATCGTGAGGGGAAGACCCAGGTGGTGATTGATCCACAGGCCCATGCCGCCTTGCGCGCGGTGGCCAAACGATTGCGGAATGAATTCGTCATTGCCGTCGCCGGCGAAGTCGCCCAGCGTCCGCCGGGCAATGCCAACCCCAAAATGTCCACCGGCGAAATCGAAGTACGCGTCTCCGGCTGCGAGATTCTGAACGAGGCCAAAACGCCGCCCTTCGTGCTGACCGATACCGCGGAAGTGAGCGAAGAGTTGCGACTCAAATACCGCTTTCTCGATCTCCGACGGCCGGTGTGTCAGCGGATTTTCAGGCTGAGGCATGAAGCGGCACAATTGATCCGGCAGTTTCTCTCCCACGAGGGTTTCCTCGAGGTCGAGACGCCGGTGTTGACAAAGAGCACGCCGGAGGGGGCACGCGATTATCTGGTCCCCGCGCGCAACATGCCCGGTGCCTTCTATGCGCTGCCGCAATCGCCGCAACTCTTCAAGCAGTTGCTGATGATTGCGGGATTTGAACGCTACTTTCAGATTGTGAAATGTTACCGCGACGAGGATCTTCGCGCGGATCGGCAGCCGGAGTTTACGCAGATTGATATCGAAACATCCTTTCTTGGCCGGGATACCTTGCTCGGCATTTGTGAACGGATGATCGCGCAATTGTGGAAACGGATCCTGGCGGTAGACATGGCGCTCCCCATTCCGCACATTCCCTATGCCGAGGCGCTGGCCCGTTACGGTTCCGATGCCCCGGACCTGCGGATCCCGTGGGAGCTGCGGGATTGTACCGATCTCCTGCGCGGTTCCCCCTTTCAGGCCGTGAGTGCGGCGATCGATGCCGGTGGTTGCGTGCAGGGGATGGTGATTCCCGATCAGTTGCCCTTCTTTTCGCGGCGTCTGTTGGGTGAGCTCCCCGACGTCGTCGCGCCAGCGGGCGCAAAGGGTGTCTTGCCGATTCGCTGTGACGAGCACGGCGCATGGGCATCGCCGCTGGCCAAGCATGTCTCCACGGGGCAGCAGCACGTGCTGATGGAACGACTCGGTCTCCGACCGGGTGGCGTGGCCTTGCTGGTGGCGGGACCGGTGGCGGTTGTTCAAGCGGCATTGGTGGTCTTGCGACGCCATCTGGCCAAGGGGCTGGGTCTCCTCTCTTCCACGGACTACCGCTTTTGTTGGGTGGTCGATTTTCCCCTCTTTCAATGGGACGAAGTGACGCGCCGCTTTGTCGCGGTGCACCACCCGTTCACCGCGCCGTGTCCTGAAGATCTCCCGCATGTCATAAAAGCACCGCAGCAGTGTCGTTCCCTGGCCTATGATCTGGTCCTTAATGGGAGCGAAGTTGGCGGTGGATCGATGCGGATCCATGATCCTGTGGTACAACAGCAGGTCTTTCAGGTCCTCCAGCTTTCGCCGGACGAGCAGAAAGAAAAATTCGGCTTTCTACTGGAGGCCCTCTCGTATGGTGCCCCTCCGCATGGCGGCATTGCCTTCGGGTTTGACCGCCTCATGATGCTGCTGACCGGTGCCGAGTCCATTCGCGATGTGATCGCCTTCCCGAAAACGGCCCGTGGTACCGACCTGATGGTCGACGCCCCAAGCCCTGTTGCCGAGGCCCAACTCCGCGAGCTCGGCATCCAGTGTAAACCCCGATCGCCGCGCCTTTAGGCCCTGTGTGTACAGTCATCATGAGACGTACGGGTGGTGAGGATCTGACCCTTAGGAAATCGCGCGGTGGGTTGTTTGCGCCTGATGGTGCCTGAGGAGGCGCAGGACGTCGTCTTGAATGATGCGATAGGTTTCTTGCGCCAATTTGCCGGAATCGCGCAATGTATTGAGTCGTTCCATCCCCTCATCGCCGGCCAGATTCGTCGTATGCTTGATCGAGATTGTTCCACAGGTCTGAGGTTCGATCCGAATCATCTCGCCGTCGCCATCGGCATCGAAGATTTGTACGGTCACGTCGTGAATGATCACCGTGGCCTTGAGATGGTGATCGATCACCTCGCGGGTCGGCATCGGCGTGATGCGATGCGGTTCCACATAGAGATGATCAATACGCGCGGCAATATCAATCGGACGACTGTGCAACGGCATATGTTGTCGGCGGCACTCGGCAATGGAATATTCCGGACCGATATGCATCTGATAGTGGCCAAAGTTGGCGTCCATTTCGAGGGTCCGCATCTCACTGGGACCAAGATGTCTCAAGAGGGGGAGGACCCTCCGCAGGCGTGCGAGAAAAGAGTGTTTCGACATACAAGTATTTGATATCAGCAAACGGCATGCCAAAAGTCGTTATGTGGGGAATCGTGAACTATATGAAATAATTAGAATTATTGTTCTTCGCCATTTTCTCAAGCCGAGAAAAATGGCTATAAGACGTCAATCTTTTCATTCTGAGTGTCTGAATATTGTCGTTGGTCACTCTCTGCACGATCTGTTAGGTCCATCCGATGAAGACCTTTCTGATCGTCAATCCAGAGGCAGCCGGGGGACGGAGTCTGCGACGGTGGCCGTATCTCTGCGACCAGATCTATCAACGGTTGGGTCTCTTTGAATATGAGTTCACGAATGCCTCCGGTGCGGCAACGGTCTTGGCGCGCAAGGCCGTGGACGGAGGATATCGTCGCATTGTGGCCGTGGGGGGCGATGGAACCGTCAATGAAGTCATCAATGGATTGATGGATTTGCACGGCCATGCCGTGGCCCCGGATATCCTCTTTGGCGCTCTTCCGGCGGGTTCCGGGACGGATTATTGGCGAAGCCTTGGACTGCCGGAGCAACTCCTCCCCATGGCAGAACGTCTCGCGGTGGGGACACCGATGGCCTGTGATCTTGGCCGTGTGACATTGCACTGGGGAGATGGTCGCCCGTTTGTCCGCTATTTTTGCAATATGGCCGACGTGGGGCTCGGCGGTGAGGTCGTCCATCATGCGCGGCAATTTCCGGCCTGGAGCCGCGGCCGGATCAATTATGCGCTGGCCACGATGAAGGGCCTGTGGGGGTGGCGACCTACGATCATGTCGATTACGGTGGATGGGAAGACATTGCCTCCTGAACCGTTGCTTATTGCGCTGGTGGCGAATGGGCCGTCGTGCGGCGGCGGAATGTGCGTGGCGCCACAGGCCACGGTGACGAGCGGTCACTTTGAACTTGTGCGGGTGCAACCTGTCCGATGGTCGCGCGCGCTGGCCCTTCTGCCATCGCTCTATTCCGGGCGATTCACGAGCGCCCCCGAGGTGCAGACCTCGCACGCGCGTGAGGTGATCATTGATGCGCCGGAACCGTTAAAGGTTTCGCTCGATGGGGAAGTCCCCGGCCAGACTCGTGCCACGTTTCAGATCTGTCCGAAGGCCCTCTCGGTGATTGTGTAGGGGCTCTCTCCGGAGGCTCTTAGATCCGACGTTTGGCAAGTGGCGTGTACGCGCGGAGGTCGTACCCCTCGTATTTGCCGCGGGGTCGGAAAATGCGATTGTTCGGCAGATACTCAATCAATCGCGCGGTCCATCCGGCCATGCGCGAAATCGCAAAGATGGGGGTGAACATTTTGGCATCGATCCCCAGGCTGCGATAGACAATGCCCGAATAGTAGTCGACATTGGGATAGAGCTGTTTCTCTGCATAGGCGTCAAGACAGGCCTTTTCCAGCGCAACGGCCGTTGCGAATGTCCTGGCGATGTCGGGGTCTTTGGCCGCACGGGTTTCCGCGATTTTCTTGAAAATGATGGCCCGCGGATCCCACGTCTTGTAGACACGATGTCCGAGGCCCATCACTTTCAGTTTCTTCGACTGCACCTCGCGCATGTACGCTGGGACATTCGCCGCAGAACCGATGCGGTCCAGATCGACCAGCACACGCTCGTTGGCCCCGCCATGCAATGGTCCCTTGAGACTCCCAATGGCGGCGGTGATGGCGGAGTAGAGATCGGTGAGGGAGGAGCCGACGACCATGCCGCTGAAGGTCGAGGCCGGGATCCCGTGATCTGCATGACAAATGAGGGCGATGTCGAGGATACGCGCCGCCGCCTCCGTGGGACGCTTGCCGTGCAGCATGTAGAGAAAGTTGGCAGCGTAGCCGAGCGAGGGATCGGGAGCGATCGGTTCCGCACCCTGCGACAGACGCCAGGCCGCGGCGCCAATGGTGCCGATCTGCGCGACTAATCTCGTCGCGACCCGTTTCCAGGCCTCGACCGTGATCTCTTCGGCGCTGGTATCTGTGCATCCATAGGCCGAGATGGCCGTCCGCATGATCGCCATCGGATGCGCGGTGCGCGGGAGCTGCCGCAGGACTTCGAGAACGGTGTCGGGCATGGCCAGATGTGCGGCGAGGGTCCTGGTCATGGCGGCATATTGGGAGGGCGTTGGCAGCTCGCCCTCGGCGAGGAGCCATGCGGTTTCCTCAAACGTCGACTCGGCAGCAAGCTCATGGATATCGTAGCCGCGATAGGTCAGCACGCCCCCCAGCCCATCCACTTTGCTGATTTTCGTCGTGGCTACCAGCACGCCTTCCAGGCCGCGAAAAATTTCTTGTGTCGGATCAGCCATCGTGCAACTCCTCTATGCCGCCATCATTAGTCCATTAGCATGCCGCCAGGGTAGTACACACGGTGCCGCAGCATGTCAATCTGACTAAGGTTGCTTGAGAAGCTGATCCCCGTCATGTCTGTCATGGTGCAATGGTGATGAGAGCGATCGGCGCGTTGCAAACACGTGCGGTGCGCTTGCAATTTTCCGGTCTGCTCATTACAGTATTTCAACGTTTCATGAGTACGAATGTGCTCATGAAACGTTAGAAATACTTATGGTATCGTAAGACGCATGTACTCAGGAAAAGTTAACGCACCATAATGAGCCGGGGCAGACAAACGAATGGAGTAGTCCATGACACGATCACGATTGCACACGCCGTCCTGGGGCGGAAAAATGACGATGCAGCAGGGGCGATTCGTCGTCCCCGATCACCCGATTGTCCCGTTTATCGAGGGTGATGGGACCGGTCCGGATATTTGGCGCGCATCGCAGCCGGTCTTTGATGCGGCAGTCGAAAAGGCCTACGGTGGCAAACGGAAAATTGCGTGGTTTGAGGTCTTTGCCGGAGAGAAGGCGAAAACGGTTTATGGGGATGACTGTCCACTCAACTTTCTTCCGCAGGAGACCCTCGATGCGGTGAAAGAATATCTTGTGGCCATCAAAGGCCCGTTGACCACGCCGGTGGGAGAGGGCGTTCGGAGTCTCAACGTCTCGCTCCGGCAGGAGCTCGATTTGTACGTCTGTTTACGGCCCGTGCAGTATTTTTCCGGCGTCCCCTCACCACTCAAGGATCCGACAAAAGTCGACATGGTGATCTTCCGGGAAAATACGGAAGATATCTATGCCGGTATTGAATGGCCGGCGCAAAGCGCCGACGCCAAAAAGCTCGTGCAATTTTTGCAGAGGGAGATGGGGGTCACCAAGATCCGTTTTCCGGAGACTTCGGGGATTGGGATCAAACCGGTGTCGCAGGAAGGGACGGCCCGGTTGATCCGCGCGGCAATTCAGTATGCCCTTGATCATCATCGGCACAGCGTGACCATTGTCCACAAAGGGAATATCATGAAATATACGGAGGGCGCCTTCCGGAATTGGGGCTACCAGGTGGCGAGAGAAGAATTTGGCGATCGCGTGGTCTCCTGGGAAGAATGCCAGGGAAAGCCCGCAGGGAGGTTGCTCATCCAGGACGCCATTGCCGATGCCTTTCTCCAGCAGATTCTGCTCCGTCCGGAGAATTTCGATGTCATTGCCACACTCAATCTCAATGGGGATTACATCTCCGACGCGCTGGCCGCACAGGTCGGCGGGATCGGGATCGCGCCGGGGGCGAATATCAATTACGTCACGGGACGCGCGATTTTTGAGGCCACGCACGGAACGGCTCCGAAATATGCGGGACAGGACAAGGTGAATCCCAGCTCGGTGATTCTGTCCGGTGCGATGATGTTCGAATATTTCGGGTGGAGCGAGGCGGCGGTGTTGATCAAAAAAGGGGTGCAGCGATCCATTGCGGCAAAACGCGTTACCTATGACTTTGCGCGACAGGTGCCGGGTGCCACGGAGATTTCCTGTTCGGCATATGGCGCGGAGATTGTTCAACAGATGGCATGAAAGCGAGGATGCGATGGGACGGAAAAAAATTGCGTTGATTGGCGGTGGTCAGATCGGCGGGGTTCTTGCGCAGGTGGCGATGCAGCGGGAACTGGGCGACGTGGTCTTGTATGACGTGGTCGAGGGGCTTCCCCAGGGAAAATGTCTCGACATCTGGGAGGCAATGCCCGTGGTGGGGAGCGATGCGCGCGGGAATGGAACGAATGATTATCGCGGCATTGCCGGGGCCGATGTCGTGATGATTACGGCGGGCATTCCGAGAAAACCGGGCATGAGCCGGGATGATCTCCTCAAGACGAATCTTGGCATCATGAAGACCGTGGCAGAGAACGTCCGCCAGCATGCCCCAAAGGCCTTTACGATCGTCGTCTCGAATCCGCTCGATATCATGGTCTATGCTTTTCAGCGCATGAGCGGCCTGCCGACGCACATGGTCTGCGGCATGGCCGGGGTGCTCGATTCGGCCCGCTTTCGTGCCTTTGCCGCTGAGGCGGTCGGCGTGAGCGTCGAAGATGTCACCGCCATGGTCCTTGGCGGTCATGGTGATACGATGGTCCCGTTGACGCGGTTCTGTACGATCAACGGTGTGCCGATCGAGCATTTCCTGGCGCCGGAGACCATCAAGACCATCGTGGAACGGACGCAACAGGCCGGCGGTGAGGTGGTGGCACTCCTGAAAACCGGGTCGGCCTTTGTCTCGCCCGCCCTCTCGGCGCTGGAGATGGCTGAGGCCTATCTGCACGACAAAAAACGGGTCATGACCTGTGCGGCCTATTGCGATGGGGAATATGGTGTCAAAGGATATTACATCGGCGTGCCTGCCGTGCTGGGAGAGAACGGCGTGGAGCGGATCATTGAATTGCCCCTCGATGCCGATGAGAAATCCCTCTTTCAGCATTCTGTTGATCACGTCAAAAAGATGATCGACGAAATTTCATGGTAACGCGATGTCCCGACTGATTGCCGTCTCTGGGGGCTTGGGGTCTGACCGGAGTGCCATCCCGCAGGCGCTGGCGGTCGCCGATTCCTTTGTTTGTCACTCCGTATAAATTCATGGTACCATACGGTGTTTGCATTGGGGGAATATGGCAGACGATCCTAGGGTAGTCCGCTATCATTTTCGTTTCGATTCGGGAGAAACGCGATCGTTTCATGTCCCGCTCGATGCCACGACACTTTCCTTGATCACGCAGAGCGAGCCAGCGCCGCCGGCGTGGACGGCATTGGGGCACCATCAGTGCCCCCACTGTCCTTTGTTGTCGGCCACGCATCCCCATTGTCCGGTCGCAAAGGCCATTGCGCCTGCGGTGAGTGCCTTTGCCGACTTTGTCTCATATGACGACGCCGATGTCACCGTTGAGACCCCGGATCGGACGTATCAAAAACGGGTCCCGGTGCAAAAGGGGATGAGCGCCCTGCTCGGCGTATATATGGCCACGAGCGGGTGTCCGGTCATGGATCATTTGAAACCGATGGTCCGGTTTCATCTGCCATTTGCCTCGACCGAGGAGACCCTCTATCGGGCGATTTCTATGTATCTGGTGGCCCAGTTGCTGCTGCATGAGGATGGGCAACCTGCCCAGTGGAGTTTGCGCGGCCTGAGTCGGATCTATCACGATGTGCAGGTGGTGAATCAGTGTATGGTGCAACGCCTGCAGGGTGAATGTGTCGGCGATGCGACTGCCAACGCGCTGATCAATCTCGACTGTTTTGCCGCGCATGCGACATTTCAGATCGACCAGGCAACGTTGTCGGAATTGCGGCAGCTCTTTGCGGCCTATCTGGCGTGACCGGACGGGAACGAGGCATAGACGACATGGGGGGATGACCATGGTTCAGCCAAAGTTACGCAATGAAGAAGGGCGCCAAGGGACGTTCCATGGGCGAGCGGGGACGCTCTTTGGCATTGTCATTGTGAATGTGCTCCTGACGATTGTGACGGTCGGGGTCTTTCATTTTTGGGGGAAGACGCGGGTGCGCCGGTTTTTTTGTTCGCACACGGAATTCGATGGCGACCGGTTCGAATATCACGGGACCGGTTTCGAACTCTTTGTGGGGGCATTGAAGGGCCTCTGTTTCTTCGGTCTGCCGGTGATTGCCGCGCTCTACTATTTTCGCGAGGTCGCCGTGCTGCCGGTCTATCTCTTTGCGGCACTCTTGGCCCCTTTTGCGCTGCATAGTGCCCGCCGGTATCGCATGAGCCGGATTTCATGGCGCGGGGTCCGGTTTTCCTTTCGCGGGCCACTGGGTGCCTGTTACGCCATCATGATCCCGGGAGTGCTGTTGTCCGCGCTTACGCTGGGACTATACTTTCCCTATTTTCGCGCCAGAATGGTGCGGTATTGGTTTCAGCACACCTATTTTGGCAGGACACCACTCGGTTACGATGGAGTGGGGAAAGATCTCTTCCAGATCTATCTTGCATATTGGCTGCGCATTCTGGGGTTCATCGTGGGAATGATTGCGATCGTGGCGGCCTCGGCATTACTGGCGTCCATTCACCCATTGTTGATGATTGTTATGCAGATCGTACTCTTCGCGAGTTATCTGGTCGCATTATTGAGTGTCTTGTGGTGGCGGGCGGCTGAACACCGGTTTCATTGGGGACATACCGGCATCCTGGATGCGCGCTTCTATTCCGACATGACCGGCGGCGCGCTCTTTGTCCTCTATCTCGTCCATGGCTTGGTCGCCGTCCTGACGCTCGGTTTTGGTTTTGCGTGGATTCTCGTCGATCGCTTCCGCTTTCACTTAAGCCGTGTGACCCTTTATGGACAGATCGACTTTGAGAAGGTCGTGCACGACCTTGAGCAGGCCGATGTGGAGGCGGTTGGAGAGGGTGTCGCAGACGCCCTGGACATTGGCGATATCGGATTGGGACTGGGATAGGAGATTGCATGAACGCCGAACTCCTCTTTTTGCGGGATTTTTCCGTCACGTGGCTGGTGAAAATCGGCGTCTCTGTGTTGTGCGGTGCGCTGGTGGGTATTGAGCGTCAGCTCAAGCGGAAGGCCGCTGGGATGCGGACCAACGTCATGATCTCCCTCGGCGCGACCCTCTATGTCCTGGCTGCGGAATTGATTGCCCAGAAAGTCGGGATGAGTGCGATCGATCCCACTCGCGTGGCAGGGCAGGTGGTGGTGGGGATGGGATTCATTGGTGCGGGGTCGATCATCCAGTCGCGTGGCCGTATTCACGGACTGACGACCGCAGCCACGTTATGGGTGGTCGCGGCCATTGGGGTCCTGGTGGGACTCGGGTTTCCACTGCTGGCGATCGGTGTCACGCTGCTCGTGATTTTTTTGCTCGTAGGCGTGGGACACTTTGAGCACCTGATGCTGGGGAAGTGTCGCCTGGTCAGTACGCGGCTTTCGTTTCACGATACTCCGGAGATCTGGGAACAGCTCCAGCATCTCTTCACGACCTATGAGCACAAATTGCTGGCCGAGCGGGTCCAGCGCAAGACGATGCCGAGCGGCGAGACGATCTGCTTCATGGAGATGGACTATTGCCATGTCCATCCCGACCACGCCGAATTTCTCCTGGAGGTCCTCAAAATTCCCGACGTCCGTCAGACACAACATCGGGTGGATTAACCCAAGTTGGTCCCGTTCGGCGAGAGGGGGAACGGTGGCGAATCTCGTGCGCCAATCTATACAAAGAGTGGTGAGAGGACGAGGGCGAGGACGCTCATCAGTTTGATCAGGATATTGAGCGATGGGCCGGCGGTGTCCTTGAAGGGATCGCCGACCGTGTCGCCAATCACCGCGGCGGCATGACGGAAGGAGCCTTTCCCGGTCCCCTTGGCCGCATCTTTCGGTTCTTCTTCGATCTGTTTTTTGGCATTGTCCCAGGCGCCGCCGGCATTGGCCATGAAGATGGCCAGGAGCACGCCGCTGGCAGTGGCGCCGGCGAGCATGCCACCCAGGGGGGCGACATCGCCGTAGAGCAGTTTTGAGCCGAAGCCGACCACCAACGGGGCCAAAATCGCCAGCAGTCCCGGCTTGACCATCTGTCTCATGGCCGCACTCGTGGCAATGGCGACGCAGTGCTTGTATTCCGGACGCGCCGTCCCTTCCATGAGACCGGGGATCTCGCGAAACTGGCGCCGGACTTCTTCGACCATCCGGTCTGCGGCCTGACCCACGGCGCGCATGGCCATGGCGCTGAAGGCAAAGGGGAGTGTGGCACCGATGAGGAGTCCGGCCATCACTTCCGCGCGGCTGACATCGATGGTCGAGAGTCCGACTTGTTCACGAAACGCCGCAAAGAGGGCCAGTGCGGTGAGGGCGGCCGAGCCGATGGCAAATCCTTTGCCAATCGCCGCTGTCGTGTTGCCGACGGCATCGAGATTGTCCGTTCGCGCCCGGACTTCATCGCCAAGGCCGCTCATCTGCACGATTCCTCCGGCATTGTCCGCGATCGGTCCATAGGCATCGACCGCCAATTGGATCCCGAGGGTCGCCAACATGCCGAGCCCGGCGAGGGCAATACCATAGAGTCCTGCGAGATTGAAACTGCACACGATCGCGACGGCGATCAGGACCAATGGCCACGTCGTGGAGCGCATCCCCACGGCAAGGCCTGCAATGATGTCCGTGGCCGGTCCCGTCACGGTCGAGGCCACAATGGCATTGACCGGCGCCTTTCCCTTGGCACAAAAATGTTCGGTGATGAGACCGATCGCGATCCCCACCAGCAATCCCGTGACGATCGACCCCCAGATGCCGCCAAAGCCGATCACCTGATCGTCAAGCAACATCCCGCCACTCGCGGTGGCGCGGACGACGGCATATGAGCCGGCGATAAAGAGGAGCCCCGCCAGGATACTCCCGCGGTTCAAGGCCTGTTGCGGATTTCCCCCCTCCCGCGTGCGGACGAAGAAGGTGCCGAACACCGAGCAGAGAATGCCCATGCCGGCAATGAGGAGCGGGAGGATGACGCCCACAAACCCCGCGCTGACACCAAGGATCATGGCGCTGACGATCGCCCCCACGTACGATTCAAAGAGGTCAGCCCCCATGCCACAGACGTCGCCGACGTTGTCCCCGACATTATCGGCGATGGTTGCGGGATTGCGGGGATCATCTTCCGGGATATTTTTCTCCACCTTGCCCACCAGATCGCCGCCAACATCCGCCGCTTTGGTATAGATGCCGCCACCGACGCGTGCAAAGAGGGCGATGGAGGAGGCGCCAAAGGAAAATCCACTGATGATCGGGAGGACAATGGTCTTCATGGCCGTCACGTCGGTGCCGTAACAATGGGAAAAAAACCAAAAGACGAGCGTTAAGCCGAGGAGACCAAGTCCGACCACGCTCATCCCCATGACCGAGCCACCCGCAAAGGCAATCTCCAGGGCGGGATTCAATCCGCACCGTGCAGCGCTCGCGGTCCGCACGTTGGCAATGGTCGCCGCCCGCATGCCAATGAAGCCGGCCAGCGCGGAACAACACGCACCGACGATGAAGGCGACACCGACGAGTCGGAGCGCGCCCGCTTGCGCAATTGCCAAGAGGATCGCCACGCTCACGACAAAGATGGCGAGCATTGTGTATTCCTGCCGAATAAAGGCCATGGCCCCTTCGCGAATCGCCTGGCCGACCTCCTGCATGCGACTCGTCCCCGCGTCGGCCCGCTTAATGCGTTGAATCATGACCGAGGCGAAAAAGAGGGCGATCAACGCCGTGGTGATCGTGCCAAGCAAGAGTGGGATCTGTGATCCGAGCATCGTCTCTCCTCCAATAGGGTTATAAGACATGATTTGTGCGCGAGGTGCCTATCAACGAAAATCGCAGAACGCAAGAAAAAGGCGGTGGGAATTATGCGGAATTGTGGCGCCCAGTCCGCGTGGGCCAGAGCATGCTGCCAATAAAAAGTGTCGCCATACCGAGCCAGAAGAGGGACTCAGGCATCTCCCAGCACCGATGTGTCATCTCTGCAGCGGTCCACCCCCAGCCGGGTCCGAGTGACTCCGCCACCATGACCCACCCGCCGAGGAGCAGCTTGACCCCAATCCAGACGACCAGGAGATAGGCCCCGGTTGCCAGCCCGGGAAAACGGTGGAGGAGACCGAGAAAGAGTCCTGCCACGAGTCGCATGGCGATGATGCCGACAAGACCGCCCAGATAGACGACCCAGAGTTTGTCCGAGATGGCGACGGCTGCCAATATGGAATCGACCGAGAAGGCAATATCCGTCAGCTCGACGACAAGCACCGTTTTCCAAAAACTGGCGTGAGAAACGGCCGTTGCCTCGGTCGTATGGCGCGTGTCGTGCCGGACCAGATGGGAAAGGCCGACATAGAGGAGATAGAGGGCCCCGCCGACCTTAAAGTACCAGGCGGTGATCAGCCAGGTGGCAACCAGCAGGGCAATGGCACGGAAGAGAAAGGCCCCCCAGATGCCGTACCGGAGGGCGCGTTTTTGCTGTGATTTCGGGAGATGTCGGACGAGCACCGCCAACACCAGGGCGTTATCGGCACTGAGGAGGCCTTCGAGCAGGACGAGCGAGCCAATCACCGCAAGATCATTCCAGACCATTGCGCCCCTCTATCGTATTTCCCATCGCCTGAACAGAACTACATGTTGCACGGTGAGTGTGTTGGATTTGCTCTGTTGTTGACTGGCACCTTCAGGTCCCGAGACGTTTATACCCCGATCACGTCCAGCCCATGCGCACGACCAGCCAACGCTAGTGCCTGATCGTGAGTCGCCAAAAGGAAAGTACGGCCATGCATCTCCTGCCAAGCGAGCGCAGTTGCTAAATGAATCGAATCGAGAGAACCGACTGACGTGGCGAAAGGCTCCTCTGCCCGCCTCAAAATATGATCAGTCAATGGCAAAATTCCGATCGAACTAAGATATTTTTCCAATCGCCCCCGTTGATTGGCCAGCGCTTCATCTGAAAATTGTCCCAGCACCCGATAACGATCCAAGGTACGCAAACACTCCAATCGGAGCAAACGGCTGGAAAAACTGGTTTGAATTTTATCCCATTGGGGGAGAGATTTGGATTGCAGCAAAACCCGCCGCATGACGACCGAACTATCTAAGTAACAGTTCATCGCTTCCGCCGATCTTCCAGCAGAATATCGACTGGATCAATGGAGATCTTGGCATCGGGAAAGGAGAGCTTGGCAAGCCCGGCATAGCCGTTGGGGGGGGGGATCATTTTTAACTCGTCATCTTTATGGGCAGAGGCGTAGGGGACGATCCGGCCGATCGGGGTGTCCCGATCCATAATCGTGATCTCCGCCCCTTTGCGGACCTTTTTTAAATAATAGCTGAGGCGGTTGCGAAGCTTGCCTATTTTGACTTCATTCATGTAGCCATATTTAGCCATATTTGGCTATTAGTCAATTTCAATTTGTAGGGGCAGCGAATGGCCATCCGGAGGACCAACGGCGCATTGTGATGTCGCTACTGCAGCGTTGCGACGATAATGACGGTTACCCATATTCGGTACCGCGCAAAAAAAGTTGCGTGTTTTCGCAATGCTTGTCAGGCATTTTCCATTGGCTTCCGATGGTTATTGGATGAATTGTGCACTCGGGATCTTTCAAGGTGATTTACGCTGGCCCGTTACCCCACCACTTCAAAGTCGTATTCTATATTAATGCAGAAAATAGAATATAAATGCAGACGGAGCAGCTTATTTATAATATTATTAAATAATATCAAATATTTATATTATTAGTCTAATAATAGTGTATTCTGTAAG
Organism: Deltaproteobacteria bacterium; assembly: GCA_016183065.1. GTDB lineage: Bacteria > UBA10199 > UBA10199 > JACPFF01 > JACPFF01. Next base: position 20,743 of record JACPFF010000018.1, read on the forward strand.
AATACACTATTTGGAGAAAATGAGAGACTTTTCCTGGCAATGGGCCGATAATGTCTTGTAGAAAGAGAAGGCCTATGCCCGACATTTATACCTATACGGACTATCGCGCGTTTCTCCGGGATGCCTATGCCGAGGCCAAGGCGCGCTTCCCGCATTTTTCCTATCGCTATTTTGCCCGGCACGCCGGTTTTTCGTCGCCCAATTTTTTGAAGCTGGTCATTGAAGGGAAACGGAACCTTTCGGAAGAGAGTATCCCCAAGTTTGCACAGGTCTTTCAACTCAAGCGCCGCGAGCGGCGATTTTTTGAGATGCTGGTCCGCTTCAACCAGGCCAAACGCCCTGAGGAGCAGGAAGAGTGTTATCGTCGCATCTTGGAGTTCCCCGAATATTGTCGGGCCCAGGAACTTGTGCAGGAGCAGTATGAGTATCTCACGCACTGGTACTATCCGGTGATTCAGGAACTCATTGTGTTGCCGGATTTTGAGGAGAGCGGTGAATGGGTCGCCGGACGTTTGCGCCATCAGGTGACGCCGGTGCAGGCGCGCAAGGCCCTGGAGGTCCTGGAACGCTTGGGCCTCGTGGCCCGGACTGCGGATGGTCTCCTGCAGCCCACGCAGCAGCATATCACCACCGGCGACTTTCCGCGCGCGGCTGCAGCCTACCGATATCATGAAGAGATGATGGCGCGGGCCCTCGACGCGCTTCATGCACAGCCGGCATCGCAGCGCGAATACGGCGGGCTGACACTCTCCGTCAACGAAGAGCAGCTCAAGCGACTCAAGACCGCCATCCGCGATTTTCGGCGTGTGGTGTTGAACGTGGTCTCGCCGGGAACGGCGCGGGCCACCGCGGTCTACCAGCTCAATATCCAATTGTTCGGTCATACGAATTTTCCCGGAGGCGAATCATGAACGGATGGATCACCCCGTGGCGCCGGATGGTTGCGCTCGTCCTTTTGAGCGGTGCCGTGCTTGTCGGATGCGGCGCAGGGACCGATGTGGGGAATCCCGGTGAGCAGTCATCACCGGCAAGCACCGAGCAGGCCGGTCGCGATGACTTTGTCGGGGATTATGAGGCGGAGGCGGCGACAGAAACTGACACGGTCAACACCGACGATCTTCCGGAAGCGAGCTCACCAGGGGATGGCGGAACCTCGCTTCCCACCTGCTCGACCTTTACCGGTGCCACGCAGGCGATTGTTGCGCTGTCCGATGCCACAGGCGTGCTCCTCTTCAATTTCTTCAATTATGACGGCATGACGAACCCTGCGTCAGGGGATGTGATCAACGGTATCTTAACGACCGATGCCACAGGGACGAGCGTTTCATTGGCATGCACGGGTCTCTTTGCCAGCGCAACGTTGACGATGACGTGTGAAGTCACCACGGCGACCGGTACCTCGCAGTGTGAATTGGTCTTGAATCAACAATAGGGGGAGAAGGAGGAAGTGATTTATGGAGCGGACAAAAAAGTGGAGAGTGATCATTGCTATCTCTCTGGCGGCCTGCGGCAGTGAGCAGATCGATACACCCAAGGGGGGGACGCCACTCCCCAGCCTCGATCCCGCCGGTCTTGCGCTGCAGAAGAGCGATGGGGCAACGCTGCTGGCCGCCATACAGGCAACAGCGCTCGAAGAAGTGGATGCCCTAGAGTGCTACGACGTGAAAGTCATGTATGATGACATGCCGACGGTCGGTGCGCCTGTCGCAACCGCGACCGATTCCGGCGAGGGGACCAGTGCCGTACCGCTGATCAATACCGATACCAACAATCAGGAGGCGAATGTGGAGGAGGGCGACCAGTTCAAGGTCCGCAATGACCTCGCCTTTTCCCTCTCGCACAAGGCGTCTGGACTGCATATCCTCCGGATCTGGCCGGCATCACAGTTTCACAAGATCGGTTTTCTCCCCCTCGACATCGATGCCTGGGGAGATGCCATGATGGTCGTCACCGACGGGCGGGTTGTCGTCATCGGAGAGCGGTGGATCAACAATCAGGTGGTCTCGACCATCCATTTGATCAATGTCAAAGACCCCACCAAACCGGTGTTGATGGACACCGTCACCTATGAAGGACTGATGCCACAGGCATTACGACGGATTGACGGCCGCGTCGTGGCCGTCCTGACCGGGAACCTGAAAATCGCTCCCACGGTGGGCTTTAAACCCTATACCGATGATTGCGAGAAAACGCTTGACACAAAACGCGCGCAGCTCCGGGAGACGGTCAATGCCCACGGTCTCACGGACTGGCTCCCCAAGCGTGTGGTCGATGGCGATGTCTATCTCAACGAGTTGCGCGGTTCCAAGGTCTTGAGCGTAGTAACGTTTGCCATCGATGCCGCGAAAATTGGGGACCACATCTCGTCGGTGGTTGGCGATAGCACCATCACCTATATGTCGCCCACCGGGGTCTTTGCGGCGCAAAATGTCCCGGCATCGCATATGGAAACGGACATCGAGAGCACGGCGATCCACCATTTTGACATCGCCGGAACGGCGGCAGAGTACCGCGGTACCGGTGTGGTCAACGGATGGCTCCTGAATCAATTTGCGATGAGCGAGTTCGACGGCACACTCCGCGTGGCAACGACCATTGGGCATGTCGGCAAGACCGATGATCTCTCGACGAACACGGTGTATACGTTTGATACCACCACCACGAATCTCCCGCTGATCGGTGCATTGGAAGGGCTTGCACAGGGTGAACAGATCTACGCCGTGCGGTTCATCCGGGAGATGGGGTATGTCGTGACCTTCAAAAAGGTCGATCCGCTTTTTGTGATCGACCTGCACGATCCCGCGCATCCTGCGGTGACCGGAGAGCTCAAAGTCCCGGGCTACTCCACCTATCTCCATCCATTGGGGACCGATCAACTGATCGGTTTGGGGAAGGATGCCGAGGATATGGGCGAGTTTGCCTGGTACCAGGGACTCAAACTCTCGATCTTCGATGTGCGGCAGGATATCGCGCCTTCGGAGATGGCGTCGCTCATTATCGGCGGGCGCGGCTCCGATTCGCCCGCATTGTATGATCATCATGCCTTTACCTTTGATGCAGTACGCAACCTCCTGGCCCTGCCGCTCTCTCTCTACGAGAAAAATGCCGCCGGCGGGTCCGCGTATGGGAAATTTCTCTACAATGGATTGCATCTCTACAAGGTCTCCGCAGGGACCGGATTCACGTTGGTCGGGACGATTCAGGAGGTCAACGGCGTGTATGGGGATCTGATCGAACGGACGGCCATTGTCGGCACCGCCGACAATGCTGCCGTGATTGCCGTTGGAGCGGACCAGATCGAATTGTATTCGATCGGCGATACTCTCACATTAGTGGGTGTTGTCACATTGGAGCCTGCGCCAGTGAAAGCGGTTGCCGTGGATGCCATGACGCTGTAGCAGTGCCGCGCGATCCAGCCGCACCGCGGGACGACGGATGCAGCCTCTGTTGTCCCGCGGTGTCTTGCGCATGGGGCTCAATGGAGCAGCGCGGGCATGCTCTCTTTCGCTGGTCTGACGTGCGTGGTCCAGAATTCGAGATGATCGCCGTCGTGCAGGAGATCGAGCATCTCCGGGGCACGGCCATTGAGCGTGAAGGCGAGCGTGCCGGGTGGACAGTGGCGCTCAATCTCGGGGTGATTGGCCAGCCAGCAGCTGAAAAAATCGCCGAAGAAGGCCCCGCGTTGGGAAATGAGGACGGCCTGCTGGTACCCTGTGACGTCGGCGACGGTAGCATCGCACTGGATGGTCAGTGTGATAGGGCGGATCGATCGCGCTGTTTTCCGTGCGGGCAACCGGGTCCGCGTGGTCGATCGACAGGGTTTACGTCTCGTGCGCATCAGCACCTCCTTGAAATGGACGGAGAAGAGCAAGGGCCATGCCAGAATGATTATGTAGCCATATCAACGAGTTCTGCATGGAACACATTGAGGGTGGATGTGTCGCACTGTCGCGATGTCCAACACGGATGGTCACGAATCGGTCGTTGCATGGCCACTCAGGTGAAGCCTCCGTCTCAGGGTGCCACGGGTGTGGGTCCACGGGGTCCCACGAGAAATCGTCAATCCAATTGACAGCAATCGATCCATAGCCATAGGGTCCCCCAGTCATCGATATTGACCCATGCCAAGGAGGGCATATGCGTCGAGGGTTCTTAGCGTTAGCAGTGATGCTCATGAGTGGATCCGTGTTGGCAGAGACCACCCCGATTCTGACGAATCTTCAGGGGGGGCAGTTCACCGGGACGATCAAGTCCTATGTCTCGAAGGCGATCGATGGGAAGAAGGGCGACTTGACCGTGAAGAAGACCCCGGAGGGAACGCTCATGAGCTTTAAACTCCAGGGGGCGGCGGGTCAGGAACGTGAGGAGTGGTTGGTGCAGGGTGATACGCTCATCCAGCGCGAATTTGACGCCGCAGGGAAGATGACGCGGACCTATACGGCGAACATCGCCCCATCGCGGCCCATGAGTGCCAAAGAGGCGACCTTTGCCATCCATTGCACAGACAAGGCCAAGAATGTCTGCGATGCCGGCATCGACAACCGGAATTCCTGGACGATCACCGCGGATGCAAATCGTGTGACATACACGGTGTGGGGGATCGAGAAGAAAGAGGATCAGGTCAATCCAAGTGCCCCGGTCGTCAAGCGGCATGAGTTCATGTTCACGACCCCGAGTGCAAAATAGTTTTTGATACAGGCATCAGGCGTTGTGCAGAGGGCCGGTGATCACACCGGCCCTTTGTGCATCACGGGGTCTGCCGATTTTCATAGCCGGCGCGTTTTTTGACTTATCCTGCAGCCTCCGCCGTCTCCATCTGCCGGGTGCTGAGCGCGGCAGCAACACGGCCGGCGATGGCCTGATAGGCCTTGGCGGCCTCCGAGTCCGGGTGCGCGAAGACGATTGGTTCTCCGGCATCGCAATCGAGGGCGACCATGGGGTCGATCGGTATGGCGCCGAGGAAGGGGACGTGATGGATCTGCGCCGCACGTTCGGTCCCCCCTTGCCGGAAGATGGCGCTCTCCCGATGACAATGGGGACAGCAAAACGCGCTCATGTTTTCCACAAAACCCAAGACCGGAACCTGGACCTCCTGAAACATCTTGAGCCCTTTACTCGCGATCTGGATGCTCACCTCTTGCGGTGTGGTAATGATCACCGCACCGGTCAATGGGACGGATTGTGTAATCGTCAGTTGGGCATCACCGGTGCCGGGCGGCAAATCGATGAAAAAATAATCGAGCACACCCCACGCGACTTGGCCCAGGAGTTGGTTCAAGACGTTGTGCACCATGGGCCCCCGCCAGATTACGGGCGTATCGTCGGTGACCATGAATCCGAGCGAGAAAACCTTCATGCCATGCAGCTCCAGCGGTATCAGCCGATTCTGCGCATCGACAGAGAGTGTGGGATGGAGGGCCCCCAACATTTTCGGGAGGCTCGGCCCGTAAATATCGGCATCGAGCACGCCAACCATGGCACCACTCTGTGCCATGGCGCATGCGAGATTGGCCGTGAGCGTCGATTTGCCGACACCCCCTTTGCCGCTGGCAATCGCGATGATGTTTTTGACGTCGGGAAGTAGTGGGGTTGGCTGGGACCGGGCGCTCGCGCGCACATTGGCCGTGAACTGGACCGCGACGTCGGTCACACCGGGCAGTGCCAGGACGCATTGTGTTGCCAGCGTGCGAAAATGTTCTTTCACCGGACACGCTGGCGTCGTCAACTCAATCGTGAATGTCACACGGCCGCCGTCGATGCGGAGATCCTTCACGAATCCGAGCGAGACGATGTCCCGGTGGAGGTCCGGGTCCTCGATCGACCGTAAGGCCTGCACGATGTCTGCTTCCATCACCATCAGAAGATTCCCAGCATCATCTTGACGTCGTCATTGGCCATGGTTTTGGGATCCCACGGTGGATTGAAGGTGAGCTCAACCTTGACATCGCGGATCCCCTCCAGGCGCTGAATGGCGGCATGGACATCTTGCATGATCTGCGGTCCCAATGGGCACATCGGGCTGGTCAGGGTCATGAGGATGTGAGCCACACCGGCGTCGATCATCTTCGTGTCGTAGATCAGTCCCAAGTCGACGATCGACAATCCGATTTCAGGGTCGATCACGGGTTCCAGTGCCCTGCGGAGCATGTCAGGCGTCGGTTGCGGCCCTTCAGTAGCTGAAGGAGACGTGTTGTGCGGTATGTGCATCATGATGTTTCATCCCTTCCTGCAAGGTCGTCCATGGCAAAAGCACGCATTTGATGCGGACCGGAAATTTTTTGACCCCCTCCATCACCTCGATATCGCCCATCCTCAGATGGGTCGGGAGCGCTGCCCCATGCATCATGTCGAGCACGGCCTGCGCCATGTGCTGCACCGTGTCCAGCGGCTGTTGCGTCATGCTCTCCGCCAGCATCGAGGCGGAGGCCATGCAGAGGGCACAGCCATGTCCATCCCACCGAAGCTGCACAATACGCTCCCCGTCGAGTGTAACATAGAGGGTCAACTCATCCCCGCAGAGCGGGTTTTTTCCTTCGGCAATAATCGTCGCATCGTGCAGAATCCCCTTGCCACGCGGTGATTTGAAATGATCGAGAATCACATCCCGATACAATTCGTCGAGTCCATTCATGAGGCGACCCCGAAAAATTGCTGTGTCCGCTCCAGCGCGCTGATGAAGAGATCGATTTCTTCGAAGGTGTTGTAAAAAGCAATGCTGGCGCGATTCGTCGCCGCGACACCAAGCCGCCGCATGAGCGGTTGGCAACAATGGTGTCCAGCGCGAATGGCGACGCCCTCGAAATCGAGGGCCTGACTGACATCATGCGGATGGATCCCCTTCACGTTGAAGGCGATCACGGCATCGCGCAGGTCTTCCAGACCCGGACCGTAGATCGTCACCTTTTTCATGGCCGCGAGGCGCTGCGCCGCATAGCGCGTGAGTTGCTCTTCATGCGCCCAGATTTTGTCCATTCCGATGGTCGCCAGATAATCGAGAGCCACGCGAAACGCGATGACGTCCGCAATGTTCGGTGTCCCGGCCTCGAACTTGTGCGGGATCTCGGCCCACGTGGAATGCGTGAGCTCCACGGTATGGATCATCTCGCCCCCGCCCAGAAAGGGCGGCATCTGTTCGAGATGTTCCGCCTTGCCGTACAAAATGCCGACCCCCGTGGGGCCGCACATCTTGTGCGCTGAGAAGGCGAGAAAATCGCAATCGAACTCTGCCACCGAGAGCGGCCGGTGCGCGGCGCCCTGCGCGGCATCAATCACGGCAACCGCTCCCACGGCGTGGGCGCGCTGGATCAGTTCGCGCACGGGGGTGATCGTTCCCATCACGTTGGAGAGCATGGTGAATGCGACAATCTTGGTGCGGGGACCGATCAACGTATCGATGCGCGACAGGTCAAGAGCGCCGGTGGCAACAACGGGGATGAACCGGAGCACGGCGCCCCGTTCCTTGGCGATGAGCTGCCACGGAATGAGATTGCTGTGGTGCTCCATTTCCGTGAGGAGGATTTCATCGCCCGGTTGCAAGGTGGCCCGTCCATAACTCTGGGCGACCAGGTTCAGCGCTTCTGTCGCGTTGCGGGTAAAGATGACCTCCCGCGACGAACGCGCACCGATAAATGTCGCGACCCGTTTGCGGGTTTCCTCATAGGCGAGGGTCGCCTGTTCGGCAAGATAATGGAGTCCCCGATGGATATTGGCATTGCTCTGCGCATAATAGTGCGTGAGGGCGTCGATCACGCACTGCGGGGTCTGGCTCGTCGCCGCATTATCGAGATAGACGAGTGGTTTGCCCCGGACCGTGGTCTGCAAAATCGGAAAGTCGCGGCGTATGGCGCGGATATCAAACGGCATCGGGGGCGTTGCCGCCTTGACTTCTGTGTTAGCAATCGAGATCGACATAGAGGGTTGCCCCTTCCTCCTTCACCGCATACGTTTTCACGGGTGCTGTGGCCGGTAGCTGGGTCACTCCCCCTGTGCGAATGTCGAAGCGGGCGCCATGGGCGCAACATTCGATTTCATATCCCTCCAACATACCGTCGGCGAGGGAAAACTCCGCGTGCGTGCAGGTGTCATCAAACGCAAAGCATTCTCCATGTCTCCGAGCAATGGCAATGACTTTGCCTCCGCATTCGTAGCGCACAATGTCACCCTCGGCAATGGCATCTGCCCGGCCCATGGCCTCCCAGCGGCTCATCCTATCCCTCCAACTTCTCATGAATGGCCTGGCGAACGATCTCCATCATGTCACGAGCCGGCACGCGCGCAAGAATTTCCTCAAAAAATCCGGCTGCAATCATCTGCGTGGCCTGGTCGGGGGAGAGTCCACGTGCGGTCAGATAATAGAGTTGTTCCCGATCGATCGGCCCCATGGTTGCGCCATGGGAGCACTTGACATCATTGGCCGCGATCTCCAGCTGCGGAATTGCATTGGCCTGGCAGCGTTCGGAGAGGAGGAGGTTGCGGGAGGCCTGATAGGCCGTTCCCTGCTGTGCCGCTTCCGTCATGCGGATCAATCCCGTGAAGATCGCCTTGGCATCTCCCTTGAGTGCGGCTTTGAAGAGGAGATTGCTCATCGTGTTGGTCGCCTCGTGCGTCTGAATCGTGTGATGATCGACATGCTGCGTGCCATCGGCAAAGGTGAGGCCAAACAGGAGGCTCTCGGCGCCCGGGGCCATGAGGCGCGACTCGGTCACCGTTTTGGCAACACTCCCGCCGAGCGTGATCCCCACGGTGGCAAAGTGCGCGTTGCGAGCTATCGTCGCGTGTTGGTGGGCCAGGTGGTACATCCCGCTCGGCCACCGCTGGATATTCACATAATGGCACCGACTCCCCGGTTTGAGGAAAAATTCGCTCCGCGCGTGACAACTCGTCGCCGCGGTGTCAAGTGGTGTGTTGGCGAAATATTCCTCCACATAGGTGATCGAGGCATCTTCCTCCACGACCACGATGGTCCGTGGGAATATCGCGCTCCCTGCCGTGGCGCATGTCACCGTTGCGTGGAGCGGTTGTGTGATCGAGATCCCTCGCGGGACATAGAGAAAAAAACCGCGATCCCAGAGGGCCTCTTGCTGGCTTAAATAGCGCAGCCCTCCATAGACGGTGTTCCCCACACTCGAGAAGCTGCTCCGTTGCGCCGCATCGGCAAGATACGGTCTGACCAGGTCGCCATGCGTCTGCAGCGCACTGCGCAGATCACAAAAAATGACCCCCTCATTTCCGGGAGGGGGTTGTGTCACCCCTTCCCCGGCAAGAGCGCATGCAGCTCCCTCGACCGTGGGGGAAGGCGGGGGCGATGGCCATATCGCAGCATGCCATCCGCCAATTTTTTCAAGATCGGTGTATTTCCAGGCCTCTGCGGTCTTTGGCGGTGCCGGGAAATGCTGGGAGGCCTCCCAGGCCCGTCCACGCTGATCCGTCAGCCAGGCCGGTTCATGGTGTTGTCGTGACCACGCTTCCACCGTCTCGCGAGTGGTCTCTGATATTGGGCTCTGCATATCCACACTCAATGGTCATCGTGGTGACGCCCACACCCATCCGTGCGGGGAGACACGCACTCCTGTTAGCCTACCGACCCTTCCATCTCGAGCTGGATCAGCCGGTTCAACTCTACCGCGTATTCCAGCGGCAATTCCTTCGTGAACGGTTCGATGAATCCGTTCACGATCATCATCATGGCCTCATCTTCCGGGATGCCGCGACTCTGGAGGTAGTAGAGCTGCGCATCGCTCACCTTGGAGACCGTGGCCTCGTGGCCGATCTGTGCATCGTTCTCGGCAATCTCCATGGTCGGATACGTGTCGGTCCGTGATGACTCATGCAGGAGGAGCGCATCGCATACCACACTGGATTTGACGCCCTCGCACCCCTTGTTGACCTTCACCATGCCGCGATACGTACTCCGGCCCTTCCCCTTGGAAATCGACTTCGACGTGATCACCGACGTGGTACGCGGCGCGGCATGGATCATTTTCGCGCCCGCGTCCTGGTGCTGGTCGTCGCCCGCAAACGCAATGGAGAGCACTTCCCCATGGGCACCCGGTTCCTTCAAGATCACCGCCGGGTACTTCATGGTGAGCTTGGAGCCCAAATTCCCGTCGACCCATTCGACGGTGGCATCACGATAAGCCACTGCACGTTTCGTGACGAGGTTGAAGACGTTTTTCGACCAGTTCTGAATCGTCGTGTAGCGGAGTTTTGCGCCTGGCCGTGCAATCAACTCGACAACGGCCGAGTGGAGTGAGTCGGTCGAGTAGGTTGGGGCGGTACACCCTTCTATATAGTGTGCTGATGCGCCCTCTTCGACAATGATCAGTGTCCGCTCAAACTGCCCCATATTCTCCGTGTTGATCCGGAAATAGGCTTGCAGTGGAATGGCGACATGGACCCCTTTGGGGACATAGACAAAACTCCCCCCGCTCCAGACCGCCGAATTGAGCGCCGCGAATTTGTTGTCCGCCGGAGGAATAACGGTGCCGAAATATTGTTTCACAATCTCCGGATATTGCTTGAGCCCATCATCCATCGAGAGGAAAATCACCCCTTCCTTTTCGAGGTCTTTCTGGATGGAGTGATAGACCACCTCGCTTTCATACTGCGCGGTGACCCCCGCGAGATACTTGCGCTCTGCCTCGGGGATCCCGAGGCGGTCAAAGGTGTTCCGGATCTCCGGCGGGACGTCCTCCCAGTTGCGCTCCTGCCGCTCCGAGGGTTTGACGTAGTAGTGGATGTTGTCAAAATCGATGCTCTCCAGGCGTTCGGTATCGCCCCACGTCGGCATCGGTTTTTTCTGGAAAATCTCGAGCGCCTTGAGGCGAAACCGGAGCATCCACTCCGGTTCCGCCTTGTATCCCGAAATGCTCCGGACGATCTCCTCCGTCAGCCCCCGAGAGGATTTGAAGGTATATTTCTCCGGATCGTGAAATCCGTAGAGTTCATCGTAGCGGGACCCGATTTTTTCGAGCAGCATATCTGTCATGGTTGTTCGCTCCTTATGCCGCCTCACCACTGCTCAGCCACTCGTAGCCTTCGCGCTCCAGTTTTTTCGCAAGCTCCGGGCCACCGGACTGCACAAGTTTTCCCGCGCTCATCACATGGACCTTGTGCGGCGTAATATAGTTCAACAGACGCTGATAGTGCGTCACCAGGAGTACGCTGCGCTCGGGCGTCATGTACGTGTTGACCCCGTTGGCAACGATTTTCAGCGCGTCAATGTCGAGCCCCGAGTCGGTCTCGTCGAGGAGACAGAGCTTGGGAGTGAGCATGGCCAGCTGCAATATTTCCAGACGTTTCTTCTCCCCACCGGAGAACCCGTCATTCACATACCGCGAGGCGAATTCTTTTGGCATGTCCAACGCCGCCATCTGTGCCATCAGGGCCTCGCGAAACTCTCGTACCGGCACATCAGCGCCCCGCAAGGCCTTGAGCGCGGCCCGCAGGAAATTCACGACCGTGACACCCGGAATGGCCGTGGGATACTGGAAGGCCAGGAAGAGTCCGCGACGGGCACGCTCGTGCGGCAGCAGTGTCGTGAGATCCGCGCCCTCAAAAAGGATGCGCCCTTTGGAGATTTGATAGGCCGGATTCCCCATCAATGCATGGGTCAGTGTCGATTTTCCCGCGCCATTGCGTCCCATGAGGGCATGCACTTCGCCACGCGGGACTTCCAGGGAAATGCCCTTGAGAATCTCTTTCCCCTCCGTGGCCACGTGGAGGTCGTCAATCTGTAAAAATGGCGTACGCATTCCAGGGTTCTCCTTTATCCCCCCGCGCGTGGTACGGGACGCGGTGCCGGATGGGTCTCGGCGATCTGATGTATGGAATCATCCATGCGCATACTCGCCTGTTGCTCGCTGTCCAACAATTGCTGCAACGAGAGGTTGTGAAAGAATTCGGAAATATGCCGGATGATCGTCTGCCACATCGGACGCATGCTGCAATCTTTCACATGCACGCAATTCTCTTTTTGTCCGGTGAAGTGATTGCAAATCTGTTGGTTCCCGATTTCAAAACCGCCGCCCAGCGCGTGCAATGCATCGCTCACCGAGATGCTCGCGGCACTCCGCGCGAGCCGAAAGCCGCCGCAGAGCCCGCGAGTACTCTCCACCAGTTTTTGCCGCTTGAGAATATTCATCAGCTTGGCCACGTACTGCGTGGAGAGGGCCTCCATCCGGGCAATTTCACTGATCGAGAGCGGTGTGTCCGGCGTGGCATGCCTCGCCACGGCGAGCAAACACCGCAAACCATATTCTTCCTGCGCCGTAATCTTCATCGGACGCCTCGCCCGCCATCGTTTGTCGTGTGATCGCTCGAGATCGCCCCTGCGACGTTTTCGACTATTACAGGGGCTCACGTACCCTCCGGCTCCGCCTGCGGGTACTTCCTCGTCCACCCAGCTTCGCTGAGTCCCCGGACTCGGTCGTCGCCTCCCCCTCAACGCCGCGGTGCGGCTGGGTCATGCGACCCCACTGAAGTTATGCTCAAGAGCTTCTCGGGTGTCAAGAATATACTATACTATTTAGTATTGGTTTGCAAATTCTGTAATATATTGATTATATTGATAAAATATGTTGATACCGATTTTTTTGCCGACGATCTTTTCTACACATGGACTACCACACCGCAGACCTCTCTTATCGGAGAATTTGGCAGCGCTCCTTCAGACGAAAAAATACCGTAAACATTTGATATAAAAGTAAGAATTGGTAATTTCACCATAGAGTCAAAAAATTGTCAAAGGGTTTTTTTTACCCAAAGCTTGTCCGTAGGCGTCTTTTGAGGCATTTCCCTGCACCAGATACTATATGCATGGGGCCACGGTCCCACGAATGTGGTGCGATGTGAAAATTAGTGTCGGTACGCACGGGGAAAGTGCGACGTGATGGAGGCCAAGACCGTATGATATCGACGCCGAGTTCCCTCCGTCATCCGTCAAGCCGCCCAGTGCGGCCATCGATCATTCATCATCCGCAACAGATGCAACGAGGTTGGTATCACAACAGTGCCGGATTGTACGTGCGGGTATCACCCTCGATAGCTCATGGCATGGGCTCTCGTCAGTTTTTTCCTGTTGGAAGTGATGGGCCATCGGCGGGCATGCTACTACGCCCAACAGTCGAGGAGAGGATCCGTTTCGGTTCGCATCAGATATTACTGCCGCCGGGGGTTGCGAATGGCTATGTCGATGTAGAATCAGGTGCGACCACTCTCTTGGGTCCCGGTGGGTCTTCAGTGGTATTTGGCGATATCGACCATCCTGTACTTGGCGTGGGGTATCGCCGTACGGCTTCGGCGCCACTATCGGGCGCTGCTTCACAGTATGTCCCACCCTTGCCAACCGGAGTGCATTCCCCGGTGCCTCCTCCGGCGGGGATGGGGAGCAAGTCTTTTTGGAACTTGGCCGTGCAGGGGGGGCCACTGGTGTTTGCGGCACTTGGTGATTGGGCGCGGGCACACAGCACCGGCGATAGTCTCTATGCCGCCGGTACCTACAGGGACGATCCGCTCGGGACCCAAGATCCCGACAGTGTCACGTCGCTGCCGATGGAGTTCCTGATCCCGAGTGAGTTTTGGGGGAGGCCCCTTTCCGAGGTCGATCGCCAGGAACTCGATGTCGTTGCCGCACAATATGCCCAATGGTACTTTTGGGGAAAACTGTTCAAGTATGGCACGTCATTGGGGGCCAATGCGGCGGCCATTCGGAAAATCCATGATGACCCGACCCTCTCCTCTCTGTCGCGCGAACATATGGTCAAGATGAATTGGTATGATGCCTTGGGCAATATGGCGTTTTTGGTCGAAAAGGGGTGTTATGCGCTTTGTTTGGGTGCTGTAGGGATGGCCCAGTTTGCTGGTCGTCAATCCCCGTTGTGGGAAGTCGGGTATGTGGGAGGTGCGCTCATCTTGAATACGGCGTTGGCCCTGGCCACACTGGCGTGGTACGGCAAGGTCAAGGCGGGTGTCTATATGTTGCGCGAGGAACGGGCCCAGTATCAGGAGGCCGTTGCGCGTAGTGAGGCGTATGACATCAACGGGGCACACCTGAATGTTGTCCTCTTTAACCTGGCCAATGCCGTTCCACGCGTACTCAAGCACTTCGTGGCCCATGCCACGACGCTCGCCTTGGGTCTCTACTGGTATGCCCCTGAGCTCTTCTCGTTTTTGGGAGGGGTCGATTATCTTCGAGAAGCAACAGAGCGGTTGGGAGAGGGGACGGCCGCTGAGCATCTCTATCGGTGGTCGAATTTCGGGTTTCGCGTACCGTTACCACTTGTGGTTGCGGGACTGGCGTTTGGTGTGTTCGCGCCGATATTCGGCGTCGGAACGGCGTGGAAAAAAACCCGTCGGGATCTGGCGGAAATTCGGGGACTGCGCAGGGAGCTTGCAGCCGGCGAGACCACGCGTGAGACCATCCTTCCGAATGGATCGAAGCCAAAGACCGTGGCCGTGCGTCTCAGTGAATTGCGACGGGAGATTGCTGCGGACAATATCGGCATAGTCGGGGCTTTGGCGGTGTTTGGGACGGGGGTCGCGGTCAGTTATCCTGCGTTGGAACCGCATGCGCTCCTTTTGACTGCCCTTTATGGCTTTGCGACATTCATGCAGTATAATGTGCGGGAATGGCCGGCCATTCGTGCACTCTGTTCCACTCTGCCGGAGCGTTTCCTTCGTTACGTGCACCACCAGTCTTCGGCAGAAGTCGTGATCATCGCGCCGAAAAAGGCGCCGTTATGGCAGCGGGCGGCCGTCAATGTTCGCAAGACCTGGCGCGAGTTACTTGCGGCACGACAGGTTGTGAAAAGCTATGGCAATGCAAAACGCGCCAATGGCATACCAATGACCTGGTGGCAGCGCGCAGTGCCCTACCGTATCAACAAATGGCGACGGGAATTTCATGACTGGCGGAAATTTTTGCAACTATATTTCGGGACGGAGAAACAACCGTCGCGCATGGTCCGTGCCTTTGCGTGGCTCGGGGGACGCTTTCGCCGGAATCGCAGTCAGGCATTGCCCCCTGCTGATGGCCAAGACGACGTGGCGAATTCGTAATCCACTATTGGAGGGGCTCACGTCGCCCCCCCAACGGGCAAAGCCCGTTGGGTCCCCCCCTCTCGCGCGCGGTGCGCGCTGGAGGGACTCCCTCGTCCAGCCGCTTCGCTAGGCCGGCAGTGTCTTATGAAATGAAGTTGCTCGCTCACGATGCCTTTGCCAAACGTACGGAACTGTGATTGGCCCCCTTCACATTCCAAAGGGTCGCAGAGATCAATGCGCCACACAGTGCTGCTACGCCCCAGAAGGCAAACCCCCCGCCCCAGCCATAGGTGTCGAGAAAATAACCCGTACCCACACCAGAGAGTGCTGCACCCGCATAACTAAAGACGCCCGCGAGGCCGTTCGCTGTTGACGCCGCCTTGCGCGAGGCCAGGTCTGCCAAAAAGGGACCTTGGAGAAATTGCGGGCCATAGATGAAGAAGCCGATGAGCGAAAGGGCAAGAGCGTCAATGTACGGATTGCCGGGTGGGACAAAGTAAAAAACCGTCAGTCCAACAATGGTGAGGAGAAAACAGATCACACACCACGGGGCACGCTTGCCGCCCCACAGTTTGTCCGTGATGAGACCGGCGGTGAGGGGCCCCAAGATGCCGACCAGCTCGATCATGCTCACCACAATCCCGGCCTTGACAATACTACTCCCTTTGACTTCGACCAAAAACTTCGTTGCCCAATCAAACGTGCCGAAGCGGATGATGTAGCAGAAGAGGGTCATGAAACTCATGAGCCAGATGTGCTTGTTGTTCAGGACACGGTGAAAGAGCGTATGGCGAATGGACTCGTATTCGTCATCTACGACCGTCCCGTCCTGGTTGTACTCGACCTCCCCATGGTACTCGGCAATCGGCGGAAGTCCCATCGACACCGGCGTGTCGCGGAGGCGGTTGAAGAGGAAGATGGCGGTGAGAAAGCAGAGGGCTGCCGGGACATAGAAGCCCATGCGCCACCCATAGTGTTGCACAAGAAATCCTGCGAGGATGGCAATGATGAATCCTCCCAGTTGATGCGAGGAATGCCAGATGGCCCAGTTGGTCCCCCGCTCCGACACACTATACCAGTTGGCGAGCATCTTCGCACAGGGGGGAAATCCCATCGACTGGAACCAGCCATTCAGGCCCCAAAAGAGGGCCAGACACCATGTTGCGGATGAGAGACCAAAAAAGAGGTTCATCAGTGCAGAGAAAAAGAGACCGACCGACATGAAGTAGCGGGGATTGGCCTTGTCGGCGAGAAAGCCGTTGATGAAGCGTCCAAAACCGTAGACGACATAGAGCATCGTGCCAAAGAGTCCGAGCTGCACATTTGTCAATTCGAGATCTGTCCCGAGGGCCGGGAGGGCGATGGAGATATTCTTGCGACAGAAATAGAAGAGGGCGTACCCGATGAATGTCGAGTACATCATCCGGATGCGCCATTGGCGATAGAGGCGTTTGACGGTGTCGGGATCGGTGAGTCGTGGCGCTGGTGGAAGTCCCTTGAATCGGTGGATGACGTCCTCAATGAGCATGCCGGCCTCCTTCTGTTGCGGAGGTCATAGCAAAGCGCAGTGCCGTGTCAACGAGTTATGGTGCGTGAACTTTTCCTGAGGACATGCATCTTACGGGTCTGACCCTTACAGTGCCATAGCATTTCTCACGTTTCACGAGCACGTGTGCACTCATGAAACGTTGAGATACTATAAAGTCTCTGCGAGCTTACGCGGTTTTGCGGGCCGCGGTCTTGCGCGGTTTGGTCAGGGCCTTTCGGAGCTGGCGGAGTGCGGGGGAGAGTTCGGTCGGATCGGTCTGGCGGACGTATCGGGCGAGGCCCCCCGACTTGTCAATCAACCGGAGACCGGCGCGGGAGAGACGGAGACGGATGCGCACTTTCAGTTCCGGGACAAAGAACGCCCGTTCCTGGATGTTGGGATGCTGCACCATGCGGTGCCGGTTGTTGGCATGTGAGACCGTATTGCCGGATAGTCGTCGTTTCCCTGTAATTTCACAGACATTTGCCATATCGCGCTCCTTCGCTGCTCGACCGGAGGCGGTGCGTAACAGGCTTCGCCGGGCTTGTCAACCGACACACGCCGTACCGCACGTGAGGAGGCTATGACCTGTTTGCACAGTCCTGGAGTGCGGATGGCACCCGCACGTCTCTCAGGCACCAATATACCGCGTGATCGCGCGGGCAAAACGATCGAAATCAGGAAGGTGCTGACAATAGACCCCGTAGACAATTTCGGGGTCTATTTTTTCATACACGTGGACAATGAAATTGCGGAAACCGACCATGTCCATCATCATGTGTGACATCCTTTTTGAGAGGATTTTGTGACGGTGGAGGATCTGAAAGATCTCTTTACTATCAGTGGCGAGTGGAAGGCCTTCATCGGCAATCAGGTGTTTGCCAATATCGAGACAAATTTCAACCATTTCCTGGAGGACTTTCTCGACCGCTTTTTGATAGGGACCATCCAGAAATTGGGCATATGTCCGCAGTTTATAGACCTTCAGTAACTCCCGGCGTTCACGCAACAGCGCGAGTTTTCGTTCAATCAGCACCTTATCGACCATGAAAGGCCTCCTTGGCGCGCTGAAAGAAAAAATCGTGCAGCGGCTTGGCGTCAAAATATCGTGTCATGGTCTGGACGGTAAAGTCGCGGGCCATTTTTTTTCGTCGTGCAAACAGGAGAGTCCCATATTTGAGGACCTGATGTGCAAGGAGCGGATCGGCCTCGTTCAAGAGGACGACATCGACAGGCTGATGTTTCCCGAGTTCATGCACGATGACGTGTTCGATGGCTGTGCCAATGCGCGTCATGAAACGGATTTTGTGCATACCACGGAGCGGTGCTTTGAGCATCAGGGCAATGTCGATGTCACGCGGGTTTCGTGTGGGATGCTTGCTGTGTGATCCGAAGAGATAGGCGAGATCAATCAGTGGTTCCTGCCGCAACAAACGGGAAAGTCGACGACTTTTTTGCAGCGTCTCCTTGATCATGGGGCCATGGTATCCAACTCACGTGCATCCAGCAAGGCCTTCTTCCGGTCGTCACCGCATGGCTCGGGCGATCCGTCGGTCATAGCCATAAATATCGTTGCGGAACTGCACCGTGCCGGTGTCATCGACCCAGGCGGTCTGGTAGAGGAGATAGACCGGGATTTTTTTCGGCAGTGGAACGACCTGCTGGCGACCGCGCAAGATGACGCGGTCGATCTCGGCGCGATCCCATCCCCCGGCGTCGCGCAAGAGGAGCGCGGCCAAATCGCGCGGGTGCTCGACGCGCACACACCCATGACTTAAGGCCCGTTCCTGGTTGGCAAAGAGTCCGCGGGCCGGGGTGTCGTGGAGATAGACATCGAAACGATTCGGGAAGATGAACTTGATCCGGCCCAGAGAATTATCGCCACCGGAGGCCTGTTGCAGGCGAATGGTCTTCGCATCGATCTCCTCCCAGTTGACCGCCTGCGGATCGAGCTCTGTGGTGTCCCCATCGGTGCGTTGCAGAATTTTGTAGCGCCGCTTGGCGAGATATTCCGGGTCGGCCTTGGCCTTCGGGAGCAATTCCTTGGTGGCAATGCGTTCCGGCACATTCCACTGCGGGTTGAAGACCAGGTATTCCATCTCGTCGTGCATGGTCGGGGTTTCGTTGTGCGGTTGGCCGACAATCGTCCGCATGGTGAGCACGGGCTTGTCGTGGTCCATCAGCGACAGATCATAGGCGGGGATGTTCGCGATCAGATAGTGCTCGTGCGGGATTTTTGGGAGCCAACGGAGGCGTTCGAGATTGACGAGGAGTTGTTCAATGCGCGCCTCGACCGTGACGTTCAGTGCGGCTAATGTGCCAAAGCCGATCACACCATCCGGCGTGAGCCCATGCCGCGTCTGAAAAGCAGCGATCGCGGATTGGAGGGACTCATCGAACAGGTCACTCTCGGCCGTAGACGTGTGTGCCGTAATGTCTCCGGTCACGGCCAATCGCGCACGGATGGTGGCCAGTCGCGGGTCACGATCACCGGGGACGAATTTGTCGCGTCGGGTGTAGGCGACTATCGGCCAGCCCCCTTCGGCGGCCAGTGTGCGGTAGCGAGCCACAGCGTCCATCAGCGGGCGATATGCGGCGCGTTCCGTCTGCAGGAGGTCCAGCACCGTCCCGAGTTTGTGGGGCGCGGCAGCCACAATCGTCAGGAAATGCGCGAGATCCGGCGTTGGCCGGGGGATGTGCCAGTTGATGCCGAGTTGTGCAGGATGGAGCCGGCCGTGCGAGAGATGCTCGGCATAGGTGACAAAGCCATCGGAGAGGAGCAACTCCAGATCGCGGAGCGGTGACGCTTCGGACGTGGTGAGCACCGCCTGCACCGCGGCAACATGGTACTCAGCCGGGCGCAACCCTTCAGTCTCGCTCGCGGCCAGTGTGGCCAGCAATCTCTTGGCCGCTCCATTCGGGCGGCCATGTTCGATCCAGATCGGTTGGAATTGACGCGCGGCATAGACGGTGGCGAGGTGCTCGGGATGGTGCAATCGCTCTCCCGCAATCATGCCACTGGTGGGAATGACGACCTCGGCGTGTGCCACGGTGGCCCACAGGGAGAGTGCCCCGAGTATCGGTCGCAGCGACCATCGCATGCCGGGGAGGGTAGCGGGAGCCGCAGTCGTTGGCAAGCGGGGGAAATTGGGGTTGCCACGATCCGTCACCTCGCCTAACAAGGCGTCGATCGGACACGAAGCGCGGGAGACGCATATGGCACGCATTTTGGCGAATGACCGCCTGACATGGTGGCAACGGATGCGGTATGGGCCGTTCTTTGCGCAGCTCGTCATCATCCGCTGCTGCAACCTCCATTGCGGCTATTGCAACGAGTATGATCAGCATTCCCCACCGATAATGCCGGAAGTCTTGCGCGAACGGATCGATCATCTCAAGCGACTCGGCACCTTTGGCATCTGTTTTACCGGTGGGGAACCGACATTGCATTCGGCCTTACCCGAACTCGTTGCCTATGCACGGCGCACGAAGCGGTTTTTTCGCACCGGGATGATCACGAATGGCACCTACCGCCACGACCGTCAAGGTCCTCGAGAGTCTGCGTAAGCGGTTGGCCGATTTGCGGGAGCACGCCCGATTTCAGGTCGTCGTCTCCGGTGTGGTCGGTGCGGCACCGCCCGACGAAACGTTCGAGGTCATTGCCACGGCAAAGGCCATGGGCTTTCGTCCGCGCGTCCTCGTGGTCCATGGACCGGACGGTCAGATCAGGCTCTCGGCGGAAGAGCGGAAGGGATATACCCGTCTCCAAAAAATGATCGGGCGGCATCTCTTCGAATTTTCTCGCTATCGCCACCAACTCGTGACGACCGGCGAGGCGCCGTTTAAGTGTCGGGCCGGGAGCCGTTACCTCTATGTCGATGAGTACGGAACAGTCGGCTGGTGTTCACAAACACGGCAGTTTTTCGGAAAACCGCTGGCGGAATACACCTACGGCGATCTGCGCCGCCAATTTCACACGCCGAAGGCGTGTCACCGACAATGCACTCTGGGATGCGTCCGGTCCTCCAGTGTCTTCGATGCATGGCGGCCGCAAAAAAAATCCCCACACCGTTTGGAGACCGATGCGGGGATTTCGGTACAGTCGAAGATCGCTTAGTTCAATTTCACCGAAAAGTCGATTTCTTCGCCTGTGCTCTTGGTCGAGACATAGTGATCCCAGTAGCCGAAGACTGCATCGACTGCCGTTTCCACCTGGGTCCGGCACGGCGTTGGGGTCTTGATGTAGACATTGAAGTCGGCAAACCCGCTCTGCTCCGCCACTGTATGCTGGGCCTTCAATTCCCCGGCCACATTGGCAAAGCACTTGCGATCCACGGCGCTCCCACTGCACATGCAATGTTTCCCCGCCATGCGCTGATTGATCTGCGACTCGACGGCCTTCTTGCTGGCGCCCTTTGCCGCGCTCTTCGCCGCGCCCTGCAGTGAACTCCCCAGTCCGGCCAGTGCGGTACCAGGAAGTGCCATGGCGACTGCACAGAGCAGCGCCCACCCGAGATGTTGGTGCTTCATTGCGGATCTCCTTTGGTTGATGGTTGACACACGACTCTCCCCATAGGGCCCACTCCCTAGCACAGTAGCCTGTATGGCAGCAACCCGATTCGGTGTCCCGCTGTGACGTCGAGTGACAGTCTATGACAGCGTTATACTCCCTCAGGCATGGAAAGACACCCCTACACCGATCGGGCGGAGTCGGATGTGTAGTGGGCGGTGTACGCCTTAGTAAATCACTCACTGGGACGCTTGGGATACCACTGCGTCATGACGTCCATGATCTGGTAGGCCTGCTTGGCATTGGTAATATTGAATCGGCTCTGCGGAATAAATTGGCCACCCCGTTTTTGATAGCGCTGAATACGGATCTTCGGTTCGCCATATCCGCTGTTTTTCGCGTCCCATTCCTCAAAAAAATACATCACCGTTGTCCACGACCCGCGGGTCAAGACCTCCTTCTTGAGTTCGCGGATTTTTTGCACACCATCAGTCTCATCGGTCCAGTTGATCGTCAACTCGTCAATCGTCTCCGCCATGTCCGTTCCCCCCGGGGTCGAGTAGGTGTTGCAGTGCCTTTGCCGATGGCGTTGTTGCTGTCCAATATTGAAACCAGTCGATCAGCATCATGCCATTTTTTGCGGGATAATCCGCCGCGCCACCCGCCCACCAATGTGCGTTCGTATGCCAGACATTGAAGATGAACGCCACATCCGGCACGGGGATATACGCCGGATCGGTAAAATGCCACAAGGTGATTTCCTCATCCTCGAGCATCAGAAAAAAGCGGACCGCAGATGCGGTCCAGGTGAAACCGAGCTCGAGAAACTGTGCCGTCAGGTCCATGCCCGGGGACTTCGCTGCCGGGATGATACCGCCCGCGGTCCCGCTGAGGCCGTATTGGCCTTCTTTTCCCGGTTCGGTCTCGTAAAATGCCCCGGTGACAATATCGATGGCGCGTGTTTTTTTGCGGAAATGATCGTCGTCGGTGTAATCGGTCCAGAGCGAGAGATAGAGAATGTCCGGCTCGCCACAGAGAATCTCGATGTCAATCTCGTTATTGTCGATCATGCCATTCTGGTTCGCGTCGGTGGCGCCGTCATTGGCGTAGACAAAGATGCCGTTGACGACCTCTTCATCCGGCGCACACGCGGCCGGACGGAGCCGTGCGCGGTAGGTGCCGTAGCCAAACGTATTGGACGTGGCGATTTGCACGGCATGCGCGGGGCCTACGGCATCGCCGTTACTGAAGGCCGGTTGCCCGGCAAACGTGAGCGTGGCCACGACATCATCGTCCGCCATGGCGTGCGGGATGCCGAAGTGCACACTGTTGGGTGCCGTTGCCTTGAGCGTCCACGGGGGGTCATTGCTGAGAAAATCCGTTGCCACTGTGGGAAGCGGGGTTGACTCGGGGGGCTCTGGGACACTGTCGGCTGACGGCGTTACGCTTTCGCTCTCTTCATCATCCGGTGCATCGTCATCCGGTGCGTCGTCATCGCCCGTCGTCGGCGATCCATTCGGACTTGACGTGGGCGACCGACTCCCTTCGACCGTGGTTGCCGTGCCGAGCGGACCGCTCGGGGCCGGTGTGCTACAGGCCCACGTCCCGACGATCAGCATCGCCACGGTGAGACGTACGAAAGCTTTCGCCTGTTGCCGCACAGAAGACTCCTGACGAATGGGAGGAGTGTCGCTCTTTCATCGTGGCTTGGCAAGCGGTGAGGTGTTGAACGACGAAAGGATATATAGTATAATAATATCAGTAAGTTACGAAATATCTCGAATTCCCGTTCAGTTTGCACCACTTTTGCCGCATAATAATAACAGGGGGAAAGACCAAAAAGGGGGAATGGTATGACAACCGCCGATCGAGCGACGATCCTGATTGCCGATGATGACCGTGATTTTGTAAAAATCCTGCGCGAACTCCTCATTCATTCTGGCTACAACGTGATCGAGGCCTATGAAGGGGTGCGGGCGATCGAATATGCCCATGCGCGTCATCCCGACCTGATCTTGCTCGACATTCGGATGCCGGTGGGGACCGGAGAAATGGTCCTCGAACGACTCCGAGCCGATGGCGACACGCACGGCATCCCGATCTTTGTGATGACCGGTTTTGATGATGGCGACCTCCCGGAAAAACTGCACCAGGCGGGCGCCGACGCCTTTTTCAAGAAGCCGATCGACAATAACCACCTGGTCGCGGAAATAGCCAAGGTTGTGATGTAGCGTCCTAAAACATGATCGATGCCGTGACCGACGTCCGGGTATCGAGTTTGTGGAATCCCTCCACGGGTTGATTATCGAACCGCAGATTGACCGAGGTGACGATCGCCAAGTGCGCGAGGATCTTTGACGTCAGGTCGGTCGTACTCTCCATCCGGAAATCGCGGAGATGCTCGACATTCTGTTTCACTTCCACCAGCGACGTACATTCGACGTTCGGATTCACCGCATAGCGTCCGAACAGGCTTGAGGTCGCGGAATGGATCGCATCATTGGACACGCCAATGCGGTCCTCAAAGAGGTATTCATACCCCACGGCGCCGCCGACGTGATAGCGGTTCGTATAGAGGAAATAATGGGAGAGTCCGGTAAATCCCTGACCGGCAATATCGATCCCCTTCACCTGATCGGTAAAACCGCCCCCACCCAGATAAATCGTGGTGCGCGGGGCGAAATAATAATCGAAGCGATAGGTGCCGAAAATATATTGTGCGGTGGTGCCGGTTGTGACGCCCGATGTCGCGGCAAACACCCGGTCGTAAAAGGCACCGAATCGCCAGTTGTGCTCATAGCGTTGACGGCGATACGTCGTATGATTGTTGCTGCTGATGGCGAGGGCACGCACATTGCCTGATTGGAAGGTGAGACCGAGGCGGGTCTCACTCGTGAATTCGTTCTGTGTGAGATCGAGACTCTTGCCATAGCGGATGTCCTGCGTCCGTGCCTCGAGAAAATCTGGTGTCATGGTCGCGTGTGCCGTGAGCGCAACAGCCAGAGTGCTGCACAGAATCAGTGCGATGCCGAGATATCGCATGGCGGTGCTGTATCATGAACGTCACTCCCGCGAAAGCGGGAATCTGCGTGCATGTCACGGGATTTCCGCGGGATTTTTCACATGATCTTCGTCGGATATGACGCGGATCATATGGCCTGCGTCGTTGATGCCGTATGAGTCCGGGCCATGCATATCCGACACGAGCGGCTCTACCGTCTCCCATGGAACATGGCCGATAATCCGATCTCCTGGTTGGAGCCGACCAAGAACTGCAACCTCACCTGTTTTGGCTGTTACTCGGCCAATCGCAAAGACTCCCATAAATCGATGGCAGAAATCGAGCGGGAGATCGATCTCTTTCTCACCCTGCGCAATTCCGATGGTATCTCGATTGCCGGTGGCGATCCGCTGACGCATCCGAAGATCTGCGACATCGTTTCCATGATCGTCCGCAAGGGCGCGAAACCGATCATCAACACCAACGGGCTGGCGTTGACTCCAGAACTCCTCAGAGGACTCAAATCCGCGGGGGTGGCCGGGTTTACGTTTCATATCGATTCCAAACAGCAGCGTCCCATGTGGAAGGGGAAGTCTGAGCTCGAAATCAACCAGCTCCGCCAGCAGTATGCCGACATGCTCGCCGCCGAGGGAGGGATGTCGTGTGCCTTTAACGCCACGATCTACGGGGACACGCTGCACATGGTCCCGGGGATGCTCGCGTGGGCGCGCAGCAATATCGACCGGGTCCATGTCATGGTCTTCATCCTCTTTCGTGCGGCCACCTCTCCGGAGCG
Organism: Deltaproteobacteria bacterium; assembly: GCA_016183065.1. GTDB lineage: Bacteria > UBA10199 > UBA10199 > JACPFF01 > JACPFF01. The sequence continues at coordinate 45,617 of JACPFF010000018.1, forward strand.
GTTTGATTATTATGTCCGCGGCAAGAAAATCGATGTCCGTGAGACAGTCTATGGCAACGAGCAGGGCGAGCGGATCGATCTCTCCGCGCACGATCTCTATCGGACCGTCAAGACGGCGTACCCCGAATTCGAGCCGTGCGCGTATCTCAATGGGACGAGCGATCCTGCCTCATTCAAGTGGACGCTCTCCGGATGGATCGGGACGCAGGACCGCATCTTTGGCTGTGTGGGGAAGCGCTACATGGAAGTCGCGCAGATGATCCATCATTTCTGGAAGAAAAAATATCTCGCCTACACGCGACCGACGATCCATCGTCGTGGCAGGCTGATGCTGCTGCTGAGCGTGGTCGATGGCAGTATTCGCGGGGTTGCGCGCCGCTGGTTGCGCTGGGTCTGTGTGAATCCGCTCCGGCTCCTGCAACGACTCTATTATCAATCGGTCGTCTTCATCCAGCCGGTCGATTTGCTGGAAAATGGCGCACAGAACATGTGCGACAGCTGTCCGGACATGACCATTCACCAGGGAAAGCTCGTCTGGTCCTGCCGGCTCGAAGAACAATTGCAATATGGCGACTGGGCCATCACGGTGCCAAAGGGGGCACAGGCCCCGGCGCAGGGACAATCCCCGCATACTCCAGAAAACTGAGGATATCGGCGCCCAGGCGGATCTCTGATTGTGCATCTGCCGCCGCGCGGTGACCGGTGGGCTGTGTCGCCACCAGCACGTGCGCTCCGACATTCCCCTGTTCACGCATGGCCCACTGCAGGCGGGCCGCGAATGTGAGCCCATGGAGTGGCACCACGCGGTCGTCGTGCTCGGGGACGACGACGAGTGTCGGCGGATAGGTGGTCCCATCGCGCACCTGGTGATACGGCGAATAGGCATGCAGCCAATGGAAGGCCTCGGCGGAGTCATCAGCACTGCCATATTCCGAGGCCCAGATCGTTGCGCGACCCCAACGCGGATAGTCGAGCATGTTGAGCAGCGGATGCATCGGGATCGCCGCCCCGAAGAGTTCCGGGCGCTGGGTCATGACCGCTCCGACGAGCAGGCCGCCATTGCTCATGCCGATAATGGCCAGATGCGGGGCATCCGTGTAGTGCTGTGCGATGAGATATTCCGCGCCGGCAATAGAGTCATCAAAGACAAGTTGCTTGCGCCCCAATTGTCCGTCCCGATGCCACGCCTCCCCATATTCACTGCCGCCGCGCAGATGCGCCTCGGCCCAGATGTAGCCGCGGTCGAGCCAGTGCCTGACGTAGGGACGCCACCGCGGGAGGACGGGGACATTGAATCCGCCATAGCCGTACAACATGGCCGGATGGGGGCGGGTGCGATCGAGATCCTGACGATGTGTGACGAGCATGGTGACGGTGGTGCCATCGCGCGATTTGTAGTGATGCAGTGTCGTCACACATGGGGCGTCCGGAGCGTCGTCAACTCTCGGTCCTGTGGATGGGGCGCCCGCGGTAGGATCGGCATTCTTCACCGCCGTGGGATGGGCCGGTGGTATCTCATTCGACATGCGGACATTTGTCAGAACGTTCTGCGGCTGCATGGTCGCGGATTCGATGGCGACAAAGATCTCTCCCGTGGCCCGATCGGTCGTCAGTCCCCAGATCTGGCGATACGGGCCGGGGAGCGGAATCTCTCCCTGGGCCGTGCCATCCAGTCCATAGCGTCGTAATCGGCTATTGCCGCCACCGATATAGTGGACGAGGAGCGTGCCATCCGCCAGGCTGAGCGAGGGCGGTCCACCGGTGCGTGGCGGAGCGATTGGATTGTGTCCATCTTCGGGGATCATCTCGCGCCAGGTCTCTGGTGTTGTCCCGAGATCGACAGAGAGGACGCGCCAGTTTGGCGCGCCATCGTTGGTCAGCACAAAGATCTGCGCCCCAGGACCCTTGGTGACAAAATGGAGCGCGCCAGTCCCCTCCGGGCCAATGCCCTGAAACAGGCGTTGCGGTGCCGTCTCCCCAGACACGGGTGGCAATGGCATGACGAAGAGATCGGTCGCGCGCCAGCCATCGAAGATGTTGATGACCACATGCCGACCATCCTCGGTCACCACGGCATCGAGCCACCAGTTGGGATTGCTGGTGGGTCCAAAGAGGCGCTCCGCACGAGCCCCCTCGAGTTGATAGCGATGGAGTTCCATGGCCGCAATTTTTTGTTCGGGTCGCAAGTCCGGGGAGACCCAGTTGAAGAGAAAGCCCGTCTCATCCGGGAGCCAGTCGACATTGGCATAGTCCGCGCCCATGAGTCTGGCGAGGACCTCACTGGTGGCAACATTGATCACGACGAGGGTGGCCGCGTCCGCATAATCGGGATTTGCCTTGAATGCCACGAAATTACCGAGCGGCGATGGCCACGCCCCGGTGATGCCGACGCGTTTGCAGGACAATGATCCGGTCAACGTGGCCGGATCGAGCAAGGGCTGTCGGGAGCCGCCCTGCGACGGCTGCCAGTACCAGACCGGTTCGCCCTCGGCCCGCTCGGAGAAAAACCGCCGACCATTGGCCACCAATGGCGGAGAGACACGGGGCATTTTCGCGTATCGGGCAATGGCATCGGCATACTGCTGCCACGAGGGTCGTCCGCGCAGTGCTGCCATGGCCCGGCGACGTTCACTGTTCCACCAGGCACGGGTCGCGTGTCCTGCGGGTGTTGCCAGCGCGCCATCCCGATGGGCAATTGCGCGCGGGTCCTCGGTCATCCATCCGAAAGGGTCAGGTACCGACACCCCATGATAGGCCTGAGAGTGGGGCTTCGCGACGGCGATCAGGCGCGCGTCGTGGTGCATGAGAAACGGTCTGAATGCCCCCTTGAGCGGACGAGTCATAATGCTCCCTTGAACTATGTGTATCCTCGGCATGTCGATCGAAAAGTTGCGTGCTCGGGGCTCACCTGCAGCTGCCACACCGCTGGAACCGCAAAGGGATCATTTGACTTTTCGCTGCCGGACCCCTACAATTTTTTCACGATGACCGTAAAACGTGTGCTCATCATGGGGGCAGCCGGCCGCGATTTTCACAACTTTAACGTCTACTTTCGCGACAATCCCGACTCTCTGGTGGTCGGTTTTACGGCCACGCAGATTCCGAACATCGAGGGGCGCTGCTATCCCCCTGCACTCGCGGGATCGCGCTATCCGCAAGGGATCCCCATCTATCCGGAGACCGAGCTTGCCCCGCTCATCCGGCAGCATCGCGTCGATACGGTCGTTTTTTCCTATAGTGACGTTTCCTATGAATATGTGATGCAGCGCGGGGCTGTGGCCATGCGGGACGGGGCTGATTACCTTCTCCTTGCACCGCATCATACGTGGCTCTCCCTGTCCTGTCCTGTGGTCGCCGTCACCGCCGTCCGGACCGGATGCGGCAAGAGTCAGACCTCGCGCAAAGTGGCGCGTATTCTCCACGATGCCGGAAAACGGGTCGTCGCGGTCCGGCATCCGATGCCGTATGGCAACCTTGCGACACAGGTCTGTCAGCGTTTTGCCACATTCGAAGACCTGGAAACGCATCACTGCACGATCGAAGAACGGGAGGAGTACGAGCCCTATCTCGAGTGTGGACTCGTGGTCTACGCCGGCATTGACTATGCGCAGATCGCCCGCGCCGTGGAACGCGAGGCCGATGTGGTCATCTGGGATGGCGGGAACAACGATGCCCCGTTCTTCCGTCCCGATTGTCATATGACCGTCCTCGATCCGCTCCGGGTCGGTCATGAACGGCAGTACTATCCCGGCGAAATCAATTTTCTCATGAGTGATGTCTTGGTGATCAACAAATACCACCAGGCATCGGAAGAGCAGTTGGCGCAGCTCGAGGCCACGATCCGTCAATATAATCCGCGTGCCACGGTCGTGCGTGCGGCGTCGAAAATCCTGCTGGCCGATCCGCAGGCGGTGCAGGGGAAACGGGTCCTCGCCATCGAGGATGGGCCGACCGTGACGCACGGTGGGATGGGATATGGTGCGGCATATGTGGCCGCGCGGGAATATGGGGCAGGTGACATCGTCGATCCGCGCCATGCGGCCGTGGGGTCGATTCGCACGGCGTTCGAACAGTATGATCATTTGAAGAAGGTCCTCCCCGCGCTCGGTTACTATCCCGATCAATTACGCGAACTCGAAGAGACGATCAATGCCACGCCGTGCGATCTCGTGTTGAGTGCGAGTCCCATTGACTTGCGACGATTAATTCATGTCAATAAGCCGCTCATGCGGGTCACGTATGAGCTCGATGAACTGGGGACGCCCGATCTGGCGTCACTGCTGCAACGTTTTCTTGATTAGAACGCGGACTATCGCTCGTACTCCGTGAACGCACTGCCAAACGTCCAGGGACCGCTCCCGCAATCCGGTGCAGACTCTCCCTCGACACGCAGAGTCGTTTCGCTCGTGAGTTGTAACAGGAGAATGGTGTTGCTCGGACCAAAATTCTCGAAACAATAGATCGATCCATCGGCAGTGATGTCGCCAAAATCACGATTGATCTGGCCTGTAGGGCTGATTGTGAATTGATAGGCACCGCTGGCCAGTGTGCCCATCGATGTGCCGTTGGAAATCACCGGAATGGCCGGATCAATGTTGTCGTGGACCAAGGCCAGATGCGGATCTTCCGGCGTGGTCGACACGGTCCCTGCCGCAAACCAGACCCCTTGTGCGGTTCCCGCAATATCTTGATCGATTTCTCCACAGAGAGGTGCCACCGTGCGGGACGGTTCGGCAGCGCCACCAGTTGATCCCCCGAGATAGGTCTCCAAGGTCGTCCGAAGGTCGCTGGGGTAATAATCGAGCGGGCAGGCGACGTGGAGGTTGTCCGGTTCCGAACTCCCGGTCCATCGGGAGGCATTGGCAAAGGTCAAGGGCGTCATGCGCGTATCGTGCATGCCAAAGTCGAAGGTCCCATCCACGGTACCGACCGGCTCTCCCGCAGAGACCGCCAGATCGGGCGAGGCCGTGCAATTGCGGAACGAAGTCCCGCCGGTCGAGTAGGACGTGCAGTCGGTGAAACCACCAGCCGTGGCACTGAGTGCCGCAGCGAGCGCGTCGATGTGATAATAATATGCCGTGACGCCACTGCAGGGTGCAAACGCGATCTGATAATCGGTCGTCCCCGCCGTGAGATTGTTTTGCTCAGTGATACTCGTAATCGTGACGTCACCAGGGGCAAACACCGTTGTCTCCTCTGTGGCGAGCACATAGAGGTGATCGGTCGGAAAGGTGTGGCCGCTCGGATTGAGATGGCCCAAGGGGACGATGTGGGAGAGCGTTTCCACGGCCACGGGTGCGACCGAGAAGATGGGCGATCCCGTGCAGGTGGGGAGGCTCGTCGAGCCACTGCACCCTGAGCAGATCCAGAGCAGCAGCGGGGTAGCGAGCAGGAAGCGCCGCGAACAGTTGCCCAGCATGCGGCCATTCTGGTGCGTCACCTTGCTCGCGTCAAGACGGATAAAATTTTGAGGTCGTCCTCATGAAAGGGACCGGGCACCGTCACCGCGTTGACGGGGGGTTCTCACAATGAGGCGCCCGGCGGGGTGGCCTGGGCGTGCGGGTGGGGAAAAACGATGGCATTTCCGTCGGGTGCATGGTGCCCTGGGGTGGCCCGGATCT
>JACPFF010000016.1 GCA_016183065.1 Deltaproteobacteria bacterium
AATCCGCGGCTGATCGGGGGAACGGGTCCACGGATGTTGTGGCATGGCTGTGGTATCAACATTTATGAACTCTTGATTGCGATCTTTCTGGGCCAACCGCCGGCGTCGCCTCCAGCGTGGCATACGGCTGTGACCTCACGGTTCCTCGGGTGTGCGGTCCCGTCGGTCATGCCGCATTTCGATATCGCCGCCTGGCAGTATGGACAGGGTGACGGTCTCGCCGAATGTGTCATGTATCGCGATGCGGGCGAATGTCTTCCCGCCCTGCATTGGAGGGGCTCACGTCGCCCCCTCCAGCGGCAAAGCCGCTGGAGCCTCCCCCTCAACGCCGCGGTGCGGCTGGGGCGTGGGGCCCCACGATAATGACCGGGTCGCCCGTGCGCACGGGAATGATCAACTCGTTCAGCGCCAACAACGCGTCCCGCTCGCCATGGTTGTCTTGTTGGTGCGTGGGGAGCGGGAGGAACAGCCGAAAGGTCGTTCCGCTTCCCGGCACCGATGCGCCTTCCAGGCGTCCGCCAAAGGCCGTCACCGTGTCGCGCACGACCTGCATCCCGATGCCGTGTCCATCCAGTTTCCCCTCGGTATGCCCGCCCTGCAGCACTTTGGTCAACAGCGCTGGTGGCATGCCTGGACCGGTATCCGCGATCGCCAGCGTCACATGCGCCTTCGTGTGCCCGGTCATGACCGTCAGGCAGCCCTGACCTCCCATGGCCTCGATGGCATTTTTCATGATGTTGTCCACCGCCCGTTGCAGCTTTGTCCGATTGCCATGCACGGCGAGCGCGCGGTCGTGATACTGTTTCACGACGGTGAGATACCGTGCGTCGGCACGATGCTGATACTCCCCGATCAGTTCGTCGAGCACCTGATGCAGGGAAAAAAGGGTCGTGCGTTCCACGGCGCCCTGGTGGCGCTGCAGCAAATCCTCGGCAATTGTCCCCAACCGAGCGGTGCTCATCTGCAGCAGCGTGAGGTACCGTCCCTCCGTGGCATTGCCCGTGAGCCGTGCTGTCAGCCCCTGCACCACCACCTGCAACGACGAGAGGGGGCTCCGGAGGTCGTGGACGACCTGAGTGGCGAGCTTGCCAATCGCCGCGAGCTTCTCGTGCTGAACAAAATCACATAGGCGAAGCCGCATCTGAGTGATTGCGTTGACCAGTTGGTCCAACTCATCGCCTGCCTCGCGTGTTGATTTCCTGGTTGATAATGGCATGTGCTTTCCGGGCGATTTTCCTGGAAGTGCCAGAGATTGATCACTGCGACCGGCTTCAACATCGTCGGCGTATTGCGCAATGCGTGAGAGATGTCTGCCAATCAGCACCTGAAATACAACAAACATGAAAAGCGATACCAGAAATGTTTTTATCGAATTGCTCACAATAAGCACGAACACCTTGTTCAATAGTCGCTGATAAATGTTGTCGAGACTCGCGATAATAGTCAGTTCTCCAAGGTCTATACGACGACCATTATGTCTATGAGAAAGGGGAAATGTATTGATGAGAACCTTTTTTGATCGTTGTTCGCCAACAGCCTCAACCGCCTTTTGCAATGAGGCATCTTCTGTCGTATTTTCTGTGATTCGTAACTGTTCAATGTCTTGAATCTCAAGAATGCCGGATAGCTGAGTTTTGAGTCCCTGATCGTCCATGTTCCAGAGCGCAAGGGCGAGTCCCTTCAGATGACTGTTTTCAATCTGTGCTACGCGTGACTTGAGTTGATCAATATCATGCGAATAATCGAGCCTCAGTTGAATGGCTGTGAGGAGCAGTGTAATGGCGGAGCTGAATAATAAGACCCAGAGAATATACTTTCTTGCAATGCGGTTAGTGCGCCAATATTTCATTTGTGCTCGCCCGTTTCTTCGACGACAGGAAAATGTCGTCTCCCGATCCATGGTGGCATGGCCCTGTCCGAGAAACTATTGTTGGGTGGCCACACGTTGCCGTTATCGAGTGCAATCCCGTCTTTCACGAGTTGAATTGTGATTGTTTGCTCGGCATATGGTCGATTATCGGATAAGACGAAGGCTTCTCCAACAGGGTATGAGGTCGTTGTCCCCAATCGTTCGTAATCGATTAACGGATTGACAGAAATCCGGCTCTCCTCCCTGGCAGCAAGGCGCAAAAAATCAACAGGTCTGCAAATGAGGCCATTTTCAAGGGCGTGACCCCATGGATATATGACGCCATTTTCAGATCGATAGATGAGCGTGAGGGGTGAGATCGCATGAAATGCACAGAAGCGGAGAAAAATTTTGCAATACCAAATCACGTTGTGTGCAAGGCTCTCCATTGGCGAGAAATGTATAGCGGTCATCGAATTGAAACTGACCCAAAGCCGTCCACACCTTGCGCCCCAACCAGTTGGCCCGAATTATTTCGTAATCGGCATTGAAAAGTCGATTAAACGTGTTGTAAAAGGCAATAAACGCACGGCCAAAACCTTGCAGTGTGCTGAGACCCAGGCGGCGTTCAACGACAACAATCTCCGAACCACGCTCTCTTTTAGCATCGATAAAAAACGTTGAAGCCCAGATCGCCAGCAGCTCTCCACGGGCGCCAACAAAACGCCCATAAAAGACGAGGTTCGGCCAAGACTCATTCGAGGTATGAAAATAGCGGAGATCGAGACGAACCACATCATCCGAACGTGTCCGAAAGCAAAATGCTTGAGCACATTGTTCGATCGCTGTGCGATTCACTCCCAGCTGGCAGAGCGCATCAGTATCTGGAGCCACGAGGCTGCGAAAGAACTTTGCCTCGTTTGTCATGAGGCCGGATTGCTCGAGTTCAGTGTATAGTGCGGGAGGAAATGGCGCGCGGTGTCTGTTACTCTTGGACGTCCTGACATGTGTATCGAAAGGCGAAGTCATCGGAAGTGGATACCGTGTCCCGCACATGGGAGGGTATCGCTCGATACAGTCGCCGTGACAGAAGGAGCATGACTCGGCCAGTGTTGGCAGGTATTCCACTGGTTGCCGTATTTTGCGGACGACTGGCGGACCACAACAACGTCCCGGAAATCGCAGAGATCCGAGTGCCATTGACGTTCCCTCATGAGAGTCCTACACGGTCCTCTATTCGGCGGATCTCTTCTTGCTCCGTAAGAAATGCATCATAAGACGCGGATATATGAAGGATGCTGAAGGATGCAATCTGTTTTTTTGGCGATGCTCCTATGGTTTATCAGTTTCGGGCTGTTGCCAACGGCGTATGGTATGGCCATTCGCATTGTGACAGAAGAATACCCTCCGTATAATTTTACTCAAAATGGCGCTGTTCAGGGCGTTGGAACCGATGTCGTGCGAGAAACTCTCAAGATTGTGGACATTGAGGCACCAATAGAGGTTTTGCCATGGGCGCGTGCGTACAAAATGGCCTTGGAGAATGGGAAGGTTCCCATCTACACGATTAGTCGAACGCCGGAAAGAGAGCGCCTTTTTAAATGGGTTGGAGTGATTACTCCGGTGGACCAATGCGTTTTTGCGCTAAAAGCAGAGCAGATTCACATTGCGCAATTTGACGATTTAAAGCGTTATGAAATGGGTGCGGTGATCGATGATGTGCAGGAACAGTACCTTCTTCGTCGTGGATTCCCTCGAACGAAAATCCAATCGAATACGACCCACGAAGCGAACTTCCGAAAGCTTTTAAAACATCGCATTGATTTGTGGGCCGTGTTGGAATTGACCGCATATTACCTTGTGAGAGAAAATCATTATGATCCGGAAACGACTATCGAAAAAGTGTTTTGTATGGAGGATCTTTCGGTCGAGGGTGATTACATGGCCTTCAGTAATAAAACTGCCGATGTTGTCGTTGAAAAATTCCAACGTGCGTTAAGGGAAATCAAAAGCAACGGAACATATGCAAAGATTATTCGTTCGTATCAAAGAAGCGAGCATGCGACTCGCCAATAATCGGTACTGTTTCTGCAAGTGTTGCGAACGGTTAGGGGACCGTGCATTTGATCATTAAACGTCGAAATATTGTCTGATGTCTTGTCTCGCGGGTGCCCGCGGGTTTACCCCGGCATGCGCTCACTGCGCATCAAGGCCTGTAATTGTGCTGGAGAGTTCGGGACCTTCAGCGGCACAATGCCATCTGCGGCCTGACACAGGGGATCGGCAGCGATTTCGTGTGAACTGTCCCCGGAGGCGATGAGCACGGTGGGGATGCCGGCGGCCTTCAGATGGGCAATGACCTGGTCAATGCGCCAGGTACTCTCGGGAATGCGCTTGTCGACAAAGGCGCAGGCAAATTGGGCATAGTCGTTGGTGGCGGCTTCGCAGGCCTCCATCGAGGCAAACGCGGTCACTTGCGCAACGCCCAGTCTTTCTTGCATCAGCTCCCAGCTGAGATGAATGGCCGGATCATCGTCGATCACCAGGATGTGCGGTTGCGGTGTCACGGGAGACGACCGGTTGGCTCGCACTCCGATGTCTGGCATCCGGATCGGCACGATCCCGGCGAGCCCCTTGGGAATCAGGCGTACCCCGAGGTTGGCGCAGCGGGTGCGGACCTCGCCATCCTCATAGTAGCTGGTGACCAAGATCGTGCGGTCGGCGATCTGCAACTGCGCCACCAAATCAAGACCGTTGTTCGGTTCGCCGCAAAATTCATAATCGCAGAGGAAGAGGATCTGCGCCCGGGGCGTGGCCGCGTACCAGGCCACCACATCGGTTCCGCAGGAAAAGTGCACCGTCATAATCGTGCCATCCTCAGCATAAGCAGCAAACCGATTGTCCCACACCTGATGAATGGAGGGGTCATCGTCGACGATGACGACTACGGTATCGGGCGGAAGGACGAGTTCGGGGACGAACCATGCGGGTGGCGCGGCCCGAGGCAAGGTGAGTAGGACAGTGGTTCCACGCCCCACGCTCGAGTCGATGGTGAGTGTGCCATGCCACTGCTCGACTGCGGAGCGCGCATGATAGAGTCCCAGTCCCGATCCACCGGGCTTCCCAAACGTGGCGCCGCGTTGCATGAGCTGGGGCAATACGTCGGAGGGGATTCCGGGGCCATCATCGCAGACCGCAATCTTGAGGATGTCCGATATCGCGGTGACCGTGCAGGTGATAGTGCCGTGCCCCACCAGCGCCTCGACGGCATTGTTGATCAGATTCGAGAGGACGCGTTGAAAGGCCACAGGGTCGACAGTTGTAAAGAGGCCATAGATTGTGACATCGAGCGGGGCGTCGATGGTTACGTCCGGCTGATGTCGAAACTGGATCCGTTTTTCGGAGATCAATGGTTCGATCAGGCTGGAGAGGAGTCGTGGCGCATTGGCCACGGGCGGACCTTCCACCGTCGTAGATCGCGCATTTCGGCCGGCCAAATCATGGGCAATATCCTCCATGCGCTGCACTGCCCGTCGAATCAGCAGTCGCTTCCGTTCCGGCAATTCCTGAATCTGCCCAGACACTACCCGCAAGGCGGTCAACGGCGACCGAATGTCATGGGCGACCTGTGAGGCAATGCGTCCGATGGCTGCAAGATTCGATTGCGTCCTGACCTGCTCTGCATATTCTCCCAGACGTTTCATGGTTGTCAGAAATGCATTCGAGATGTCAGTCAGTTCGCTGTAAGGGTACACGCCTCCCTGCAGTCGTTCGCAAGATGCGAGATCGGTGTTTTCGATGTGCATGATGCGTGTTTTGATACGCTGGAGGTTCGATGCAACGATGCGAAATTTTTTATACACCAGAAAACAGAGTAACGTCATCGGCAGCAAGCAAACGACCAAGATCAAGAACACTTCCTTGCATAGGAAAGTATTAATGGACTGTTTTGGAACGAGCATTGTAAAAACCAACCCTGCGGAGTCGTCTGCCGATACATATTTATACGCACTCTCATCCTGCGTGGATCCGCAGACGTCAATGTTGTAGACACATTCTCCATTCCTCAACGCAACGAAAAATTTATTATGATGGTAATCAACCGCAAACAGCGGAAGGCGCTCATTGAGTGCATCCAGACGGCTTTTCAACGATTGTTCCAGCACGTCAAATCCAAATCCTTTGAGGCGATATTCGACGTAGATGCTCCCAAATTGCATTCGACTGCGCGTGTAATCGATTTTTCTTACAATATTGATGCCTGTATTGATTCCGTCGTTTTCAAGGTAGGACGAGACGTGCGTGATCTTCTTGAATTCCTCTGAATGCTGCAAATTCGGCAGTTTGGATGATGCAGTTTCCACAAGTCGATTCATGTCAAATAGCACCTGGCCATTTTCATGGATGATGCGGTATCGATCGATGCGATCTGTCAATCCGTAAAAACTTTTGGTCAATAGGTCAAAAGAAGATCTTGCATTCTCAATGAAACGTGCATTGATCCTGCGTTGATTTTGATGAAAGTATGTTCCGATTCGATAGGCAATGGCGTCTTGAAAATGCGCATACTCCTGCAACTTTGCCATTTTATGGTCGAAGTGTTGGACAATGCCTTCGTGCGCATTTTGGATGGAAAGGTCGAGTGTGGCTCGAGTAAAGGTCCACAGGGCGACCAACATGAAGGCAATCGCAATAACTGCACTCATTGCGAATATGAGGGTCGTTCTAAAAAGGTCGTTTTTTATGCTCGTCACTTTTTGTCTTTCGCTCTCGTCAACTCTAATAATCTGAAGTCAAAATGTTTTATCTGAAGATCGCGCAGTCTTGTCGTAAAGCGTTCTCCGTGCAATATGTATGCCTTGCCGTGTCCTTCCACGGAGAAGTCTGCCAGTGTGATATTGGCGTTTTTGTAGTCATCAAGGAATAAGGGTTTCACGACCTCCGCCCCGTTATAGATGATAAATCCAAAGTGCCGAGCATCATGGCCAAGATGCCTGCGCACGCCGTCAAAGAGTGGATTGATCGTCAGATCAATGCCAACCAGGCCATAGGGCCGATCTTTGTGCACGATGGTTTTTGTGCAGATGACAATTTTTCCTAAACCACCGGTGTCATTGCCAACACGCTTTGTGCATTGTACCAAATTTGCATCATGGTTCCCTTTTGCCTGTAGATAAAATTGGAACTTGTTCCATTCAAGGTCGGCTGCCGTGATCAACTGGGGATTCGTCCATGGATACACTCTCATCGCACCATGCTTGAAGTCGAGGACATATTGCCACCCGATCCCCGGAACGGTGTTTCGATTATTCCGAAATACATCTTCGAGATGTTCCGTCAGTATTAAATATCGCAGGAGGTCAGGGGTAATAGTGTGATGATTTGGAACAAAAAAATTGGTTTCTGCGCAATGCTGATGGTCTGTCAAGAATTCGCCATTTTGCTGTTGATAACAGTTGGGGGAATAGATCGGCGCGGGTGCGGTTTTGCTGTTGAGTAATGCATCTATTCTTCGTTGCATATTGTTGAGTAATGTTTCGACACTTGCGATCTGCTGGTTCAATGCTTCTTCAATTGCTGTTGTGTCCAGTGATGATTGCGTAGTGTGGTTGCATGCACACAAGAGGGATAGGACATTGATGACTGCCATTATGCGTGCCATGGGGGTGACCATCTTATGCATATTCCACGTGAAAGAGCTTCTGTATTGATGAAAAGTCCGCTAACACCTCATCAAAAGAACCTCCGCGACTGATAAAATAACCGAGCACATTATTTTTTCCCAGGAAATTTCCCCTCCAAAGAAACAACACTGTAAGCAATTCGTGTGCCATAGTTTGCATTCCACAAGCCATTGAAATTGCAAAATAAAAAAGATGAAAAAAGCTGAGTTCAGTTTTTCGAACATCATGGGTGCGAAAAGTTGGACTTTGTGTTCTGAAAATGGAACATATGTGTTCATTATTCGGTCCCGAATTGGCGATTTTGCAGTCCACGGGATTCTGTTGCGCCATCGAGCTGTGTGGCGTAGAAGGGGTGCGGAGGGGTGGCCATCGTTACGATTCGCGAAATCGAGGCGCGGGTGCCACGTGAAGGCTCCGTGGTCGCCGGGCGTTATCGGCTCGTGACGCTGCTGGGACAGGGGGGATTTGGCGAGGTCTGGATTGCGGAGGTCTGCGATACCCCGCGCACGGTGGCCCTCAAATTTCTCTGCCAGGATCTGCGTGCCGAGGCGGTGACCCGCTTCAAGGCCGAGTTTGCGCTCATGACGCAACTGGCGCATCCGCACATCAATACCGTCTATGATTTCGATCGCGACGCAGTGTTCGGCTATTTTTTTACGGCGGCGCTGGTGCATGGCTCGTCGTGCGTCAAGGCCCTGAGGGACGCGACGGTGGACCAGATTGAACAGGTCGGCGTGCAGATACTGCGCGCGTTGGCCTATTTGCACCGGCACGGCATTTACCACTTCGATATCAAACCGGCGAATCTCCTGGTCAGCGCGCGGGGTCATGATGAGTGGGGAGTGATGCTCATCGATTTTGGACTGGCCTCGCTCCATCCGGAACGCCGAATGATCGGAACCCCGAGTTACATGGCACCGGAATGTTTCCTGGACCATCCGGTGGATGGCCGCGCCGACCTCTACGCCCTCGGTGTGGTGTTGTACGCGTGTCTGACGCATCGTAATCCCTTCCGGGCCCTGACGGTGGAGGATGCACGTGCGGTCCACCTCCAGGTCATGCCGCCGCCTCCCTCGGCATGGCGGCCGGATGTGCCGTCCTATCTCGATACGATCGTGATGCGTCTCCTCGCCAAGGCCCCGGCGGATCGGTACGCCAGCGCGTATCATGTCTTGCGGGAGTTGCAGGTCTTGTCACCGCACCGGCATCCCATCGAGGCCAAGGAGACCATGCAGGCCTATGTGCCGACCGCCGGAACGATGATCGGGCGGCACGCGGCGCAGGCGTGGTTACGTACGTGGTTGGCCACGGCGTCGCATGCCACACCGCTCTGTGTCATCGAGGGGGAGAGTGGCATGGGGAAATCAACGCTGCTCCGGTGGCTCAAATTCACCGCACAGATACAGGACTGGAAGGTCGTGGCCTGGTGGGGATTCGAAGAGACGCCCCCCGAGTCGTTCGCGCGCGATCTGGCCCACTGTCTGACGGCTGCGCAGGGAACGGCAAAGACCGTGATCGTGATCGATGATGTCGATCAGCTGCTCGATGCGAGCAGGGCGCCGGCGATCTCCTCTCTCTTGTCGACCGTGATGACCGCAGTGCACGACCACGGCCTTCCCGGTGTGCGCCTCTGTCTGGCCGGACGTGCCGTGTCGCTCCCCTTTTCCCCAACCGCCATGCATCGCATCACCGTGGGACCGTTTGCGGCAAGCGATGTGGGGGAATATCTCTCGGCCGTCGCTCCCATCCCCGCCGCACAGCGGGCCGCTCTGGTCTCTGTGCTGATGCGGAAGACCGGGGGGTGTCCGGCGGTTGTTGCGGCGACGGTCACGCAGTTGGTGCAGACCGACCAGTTGATCGATGCGAGCGGGCAATGGGAGACGAGCCAGTTTGAGGACATCACGGTCGATGTCGCGGAGGTCGACGTACCCCGGGCAATCTGGCGTGCGGTCGAACAGCGGGTGGCCAGCATCTCCGCGGTCGTGCGGCCGCTGTGTGAGTGTCTGGCCGCCTGGGAAGAGGCCTCGCCGCTCCCGGGATTGTGCGCGGTGGTCGCCGATCCCGCAGTGCCGCAGCATCTGGCGACCCTCGTCGCCCAGGGTTGGCTCCACTACGATGGACAGGGGGAGCGGTATTTCTTTGCCGATCCCCTGGTGCCGCAGGTGCTGCTGTCGCAGCTTACTGCCGCGGCCCGCGCGCGGTGGCATGTCACGATTGCCGACTATCTCCAGACGATCCACGCCCCCGAGACGACGATCGATCATCATCGTACCTTCAGCGATGATCCGGCCGTGGCCTATGCAGCCCTCTGTCGATGCAGTGAGTTCGAACGCTATCACGGGCAGCTCACGCGGGCCATGCGCCGAGTACGCGATTTTCTGCACCGTACACTGGCAGACGATCATCGGTTGGCACTCCTCTTGCGGTTGGCCCAGCTGGAATTGCAGGCCGATCAGTACGAGGCGAGTTGGTCCCATGCCCAAGAGGTCCTGACACTGGTCGGGGCACACGATGAGCGGCGGTATGAGGCGATCGAACACTTGGGCAAGGTGGCGGTGCGCCAGCAACAGGCCGCAAAAGCGCGATTGCTGGTCGATGAGGCCGTGACCGCACTGGCCAAGGATGGCTCCGCACCGGTCTGGTCGATCCGGCTCCGTAATCTGGCGGCGCGCATCCAGATGGCCGAGGGCCATCTGGTGCAGGCGTGTGAAGCATATCGTGAGGGATGGGCGCAACAGCGGCAACTCCCTCCGGAGGTACGACACACCATCGACAACAATGAATTGGGGCAGTCTCTTTTGCTGCAAGGGAAATCAAAGGAAGTGGTCGCCCACGTCCGCGAGGAGTTGGAGATTCTGGATGCCGAGCAGAGTCCCCTTGCGGTGGCGAGTCGGTGCTCGGTGTTGGCCACGGCGTTGCGGCATGTCGGCGAGCATCGGGCCGCGATCCGGGCGCTGAAACGGGCGATCGCCCTTGCCCGCCAGGGGCAGGATCTCCGGTTGCTGGCGGTCCTGTACAACGGGCTCGGGACGGTGTTGGCCGAGCAGGGAAAGACGGAAGAGGCCGTGCAGTCTCTCGAACGGGCGGTTCCGCTCTGCTATCGCACGGGCGATCTCCCCTCGGCAGTCACCATTGGTCTGAATATCGGACATCTCCACATCCGCCTCGGGCATGTACAGGCCGCGGACTATCAATTGCGCGCCGCCCTAGCCGCCGCAGAGGGGACGCTGCACGCAGAGACGCGGCATCTGAGGTGCTCCATTGCGCAGCTGCTTGGCGAACTGGCGCGTCGGCGTCAGGCGTGGGAGGTGGCAGGGCGGTATCTGGACGAGGCCTGGGTCCTGGCCGAGACCGATACCCAACTGGCACACTATCGCTTCATCATCCAACTCACGCGTGCCGAGGTGGCCCATGACCAGGGAAAGGTGGACGAGCGGCGCCGCTGGCTCGCCGAGGCCGTCACGCACCCCCACACCGACGCGGAAGAGCGGGAGTATCAGCGGTTAGTCGCCGCGTCCGCCAGCGATCGCTGCTGAATGCTTCAACATCACCAGGCTTCCCGAACGTTGCCGTCACGGTTTTTTGCTGCGGAGCTATCGGTTACAGATTCACACCAAAAATAAAAAAACTTGATTTGGTGTGGATTTTTATGTCATCATAAACCTACACCAAAATTGATTTTATGGATTTGGTGTGGAGTAAGACCATGTCCCGTTTTGTTGGCAGAAAAGATGAACTGGAGGGGCTTCGAACCCTGACGCAAAAAACAAGCGCCAGCCTGGTGGTGATCAAGGGGAGGCGTCGTATCGGTAAAAGCCGGTTGGGAGAGGAATTTTCCCGCTTCTTCCAGCAGGCCTTCTTTTTCTCCGGTCTTCCGCCGACACAAGGCATGACAGCACAACACCAGAGAGATGAATTTCTCAGGAAAATGCATCACTATCGTATACCTTCTCTCGGCAGTCGGGATTGGGGGGATCTCCTCGAGGCCGTTTCCCAGAGATGCCGCAAAGGCCGCATCCTTGTCGTTTTCGACGAAATTTCATGGATGGGGATGAAAGACCCCGCTTTTTTGGGAAAATTAAAGACCGTGTGGGATGTCGACTTCAAAAAAAATCAGGGGCTTGTATTGATATTGTCGGGATCGCAATCGACATGGATTGAAAAAAACATCTTGAGCAGTTCCGGTTTTGTCGGACGGATCTCTCACATTCTGACTCTGGAAGAACTCTCTTTGCCGGAATGCAACCAGTTTTGGTTCCAACAAAAATCCCGGGTTTCGGCGTATGAGAAATTGAAAATATTGAGCGTGACGGGAGGCGTTCCCCGTTATCTGGAAGAACTCCAACCGCAACACAGTGCTGAAGCAAACCTCAGGCGGCTCTGTTTTCGGCCGGAAGGGCTCCTGTTCAACGAATTTGAACAGGTATTTTCCGACTTGTTTTCCAGACGCAGCAATAAATACACACAAATCGTCAAGATACTGTGTGAAAAAAAAGCATCTGTTGAAACCATCACAAAGGCTCTTGGACGAAAAAAGGGGGGGGACATCAGCCAGTATCTGGACGATCTCTGCAAAACCGGTTTTGTCACGCGAGATTATACATGGGACATTAAGCACGCGTCTCCTTCCAAGCTGAGTCGGTATCGACTCAGCGATAACTACGTCCGGTTTTATCTGAAATATATCGAGCCGGCTCAAAAGAAAATTCTTCGCGGTGCGGTGGGAGCATTGCCTCCTTCCTGGATTTCCATCATGGGATTGCAGTTTGAAAATCTGGTGCTCGGGCGAAAAAATCGGCCTCTTCTTTTTGAACACCTCGGCATCGATTCGCATGAAGTCGTATGGTCCGATCCCTATTTTCAAACCAAAGCGGAGGGGAGAAAGGGGTGCCAGATCGATTTTTTGATCCAGACAAGGTTCAACACACTCTACCTTTGCGAAATGAAGTTTTTCCGCCAGCCGGTGCCGAAAGGCATCGTTCGCCAAGTCGAAGATAAAATAGGAAGGTTGCACATCCCGCGCGGTTTCTCCGTGCGTCCAGTGTTAATTCATGTCAATGGGGTTGAAGAGTCCGTTGTGGAGAGTGATTTTTTTTCGAGTATTATCGACTTCTCCACGCTTTTGAATACGTAAGGGTCTGACCGGAAATACCTGTTCTGTTTTGGCGCTCAGCTTGGGGCCAGATTTGGCCGATCTGAGGGAGCAAAACCGGAGGCATAGCCGGGCTATGTTGAGGATTTTGCGAGTGAAGATCGGGCAAAGATGGTCCCAAGATGAGATGCCAAAATGAATAGGTATTTCCGGTCAGACCCTAAGGGTCTCAACCTTGCGAAAGATCGGTCCGTTTCCCAAACATCGGGACCACGCGGTGAAAGAGATAGAGCAGGACACACGGAATGATCACCAGCAGGATGGCCGGCAGCACGCCTTCGCGTTCGAGAAAGTGCGGGTGGTAGTCGCGGAATCCGCGGAAACTCTTCGAGAAGATCTGTCCGCCGATCACGACGTTCCAGCGCATGGCCATGACCTGGATGAGCAGCAGGGTCCCGGCAATGAACGTCAGCGAGTTGCGGACGCGCGGATGGAGGAAACGGTCGAGGAGCACCGTAGTCATCAACAGGATAAAGGGGATCAGCGCGCCGATAATCATCTGCAGTGAAATGTACGAGAACGAGAGCTGGTGCGTAATCAGCTCTGAGATGACCTCCCACTCCTCGGCGCGTTCATAGGCGAGCGAGATGATCTCGAGGAGCTCGAGCGAGACCGAGATGATCATGAAGAGCCAGAGCCACCGCGCGAGCGCGGAAATGCAGGGCTGGTCGATTTCCTCGCCGCGCACCTTCATGGCCACCTGGTAAAAAATGATGAGGGCCGCAATGCCGGAGACGACCGCGGAGAAGAGAAAGATGATCGGCATGAGCGGTGTCGACCACCACGGATTCGCCTTGATCCCGCCGAAGAGGAAACCGACATAGCCATGGAGCATGCAGGCCGCGGGGATGCCGATGGCGGCCAGGACGGTTACCACCTTGTGATCGAGCGCGCGGGCCTCCGGGCTGGTGTCGTAGACTCCGAGGGCGAGGAGTTGGTACCCGCGCCGCCGCCACCCTGTGGTGCCGCGCGCCTGTTCAATGATGTCAATCCGGAAGACGAGCCACACCTCGAGGACCAGGATGATCATGTAAATGGAATAGAGAAACCCGAAGCCTGCCATGGCCGACGTGGTGTGGGGCGTGATCATGATGTTCAGCGCCCGTTCGGGATGCCCGAGATGCAGGAGGAGCGGGCACGTGGCGACCACGAGAAAGGCCAGCGACGTCAAGAGCGAGAGGCGGGCAATCGGCCGGAATTCTTCCTTGCCGAAGACATGATACAGCGACGAGACGATGAAGGCCCCGGCGACGAGGCCGGTGATGTACGGATACATGACGATCATCAGGCTCCAATGGATGTGGAGGTCGTTCGGAAAGAGATAATTCACAGATGCCAGCATTATCGGACCTCCTTGTCGAGGCCGATGTAGTAACAATTCGGCTTCGTCAGTTTTTCCATCTGCAAGACACTGATCCGCTCCGTGGCGAGGACCTTGCGGACGGGATCGTCTTCCTTTTTCAGATCACCGAACTGCCGGGCACCGACCGGACAGGCCTGTACGCAGGCCGGCGGGAGGCCTTTTGTGATGCGATGATAACACCAGGTGCATTTGTCGGCCGTCTTGGTGACCGGGTGGAGATAGCGGCTCGCATAGGGGCAGGCCTGGACGCAATAACCGCAGCCGATGCACCGTTTGCTGTCGACCAGCACCACGCCTTCCTTGGTCGAGTAGGAGGCGCCGACCGGACAGACCTGGGTGCATGGCGTGTTGTCGCAGTGGTTGCACAGTTTCGGGACAAAAAATCCCTTGGTCGTCTTGAAGCCGGGCTCGATCGGCGTAAAGCCCTCCTGGCCTCCCTTGGGGGAATCGACGTAGACCTCGCCCCGTTCGGAGATTTCATAGCGTTCAACCCAGGTGCGATAGAAGCCCTCCGGGACATTGTTTTCGATCCGGCAGGCCTTGACGCAGATTCCGCAGCCGATGCACTTCCGCGTGTCGACCAAAAACGCGTAGAGATGCTCTTCCCAATCGTACTGCGGACTGTCGGAATCGTTATTGTGCGGTGTCGTCATACTGCTGCCGCGCGCGGTTTTCATCGGGAGAATACCGAGAAAGAGGACCGCCGAGGCGGCGAGTTCGCACCCTTTTTTCACAAAATTCCGCCGTGTAAGGGGTTCAAGTGGTTTGGTCATGGGTGCTTCCCTCCTGCTGGACGGGGGTCATGGGGATGATGGCATTGGATGCAGAACCCTTCGGTCAGTTCATGTTCGGCAAGACCGGTATGTTCGACGATCTGGATCTGCGGGAACTCGGTCGGCCGGGACGGCAGGGCGCGGTGACAGCGGAGGCAGAGCGCCGAGGCCCGATTGATCGGCATCGGCGCCTTGTGTGTCCCGTCCCCGGCGATGTGCTGCGTGAGTGGCGCATGGCAATTCTGACACTGGACCGGCTGGTGTGGTCCCTGCTGGTGCCGTGTGGCGATGTCCGGATGGCAGGCCGCGCAATCCCCACGGGCGGCAAAGCTGATCGGCAATCTTTTCTGCTCGCTCAGATTGTCCGCCCGATAAAATCCGAACTCCCCAAAAGATTTTGGGATCAGAAAGGCACGGACGATGAGGAAGAGGAAGATCGCCCCGATGAGGAACGCGGCAATGCGATAGTAGTGTTTGGTGTGTTTCATAGGCGATGTCACCGTGACTCCTTTGTCCTGTGGTGGGGCCGATGGCAGAGACTCTCGCGTCGTGAGCGAGCGGAAAAATGCGGCAATCGGACTGCGCAGGAGTCGCTCGGGATCGCGTGGACAGATCTCGGGCGTACAGATCCAACGGATGAACCTCCAGAGGGTGGCAAGCCATTGTCGCAGTGGCTGTTCATGCATGTCCAAGCCTGAATCATCACTATCAGAGGGGCTCGCGTCTAGAGGGGCTCGCGTCGCCCCCTCCACCGGCAAAGCCGGTGGAGCTTCCCCCTCAGCGCCGCGGTGCGGCTGGGTCGTGGGGCCCCGAACGTCAGTCCGGGGCCCCACTATAGAAGGTTGCACCCGAGGGGCGTATGATCCGGATCAGCGCGGTGGCTGCGTCGCCTCATGTCACGTGAAAGCGCCACGATTTCGACCACATAACTATTGTCGATTCCGCAGGGCCTGTGTTAGTGAATTTCCATGGGCAAGCCCGTAGTACTTGCCCCAGCGCGCAACGACTTTTTGCCAGAAAAGTCGTCCTCCATTTTCTGTTTTCTATTCTTCTATTTTCGGAAGTTCTGTGCTGAATTGGCGGCGAAAAGTCGGGAAAATGGAAAATGGTTGATGGAAAATGGAGGTTTTTAAAATCATGGCATTTCAGTTTGAAAAACTCGAAGTCTGCCAGAAAGCCTTGGATTGGGTTGAGGCAGTTGAGTTGCTTTGTGAATCTATCAAAGGTAAGGCCTCTTACAGCCTTATCGACCAACTCTCCCGCACAACACTCTCCATTCCCCTCAACATTGCCGAAGGCAACGGCCGCTGGCACAGGAGAATCCGATGAAACAGTCTCTGCTGATGGTCGTGGTCTGTGCGCTGCTGGGGTGTGCCGAGCGTGGAGCGCCGCTCGACACGGCCCAACTGGGGAAACAACTCTACACCGATCACTGTCTGAACTGTCATGGGGAGCGGGGCGATGGCCGTGGTCCGCTGGCCCCGTATCTCCAGCCACGGCCGCGTGACCTGACGACGGGCGTCCTCAAATACCGGACGACGCATGGGCCGATCCCGAGCGATATCGATCTGTTGCAGACATTGAAAATGGGGATTCCGGGCACCTCCATGCCGGGGTGGAACATGCTGACGTTGAATGAGTGGAAGGCCCTGCTCAGTCACATTAAACGATTGTCGCCGCGATTCCAGGAAGGGACGCCCGGACCGCGGATCGATATCCCCCCATATGTCGCGTCGTCCAAGGCCCTGGTGGCCGAAGGGGGATCGCTCTTCCACTCCGCGGGATGTGTGGCGTGCCATGGTGTGGCCGGGGATGGTCGCGGCATTGCGGCGCCGCAGTTGAAAGACCTCTGGGGCGATACCGTGATTCCCCGGGACCTGACGCACGGTCCGCTCAAGTGGGGCAATCGGGAGGCGGACATCTATCGCACGCTCCTGGCTGGTATCCCCGGGACACCGATGCCGGGCTATGAACAGACCCTGACGAAGTCGCAATTGTGGGCGCTTGTCCATTATATCAAATCGATCCAGCAGCCGGTGCCGAAAGCATACGATCCCTCGAACCCGCAGCGACATCTTATCCCCGCGGGATTTGTGAAGGGCGATCTCCCGATCGATGGTGCGGATGCGCGTTGGACCACAGTGAAAGCGGTGCCGGTGTTTCTCCATCAGCTGCAGGCCGTGTCTCAGGGGCCCGAGTGGCTCTCGGTGAAGGCCCTCCATAACGGGCGGGAGATTCTCTTTGCCGTGCAGTGGGCGGATGATCGCGCCGATCGCTCGGGTCCGGTGCCAGACGCGGTGGGTCTCCAATTCCCCCTGCAACGTACATTGACGGGACCGGCAGCCCTGCCGTTTGTCGGCATGGGGAGCGGGGAACGTCCGGTGCAGATCTGGCAATGGTCCGCGCGCGGTGTGCAGGAATTTATCGCACGCGGGGTGGGGCAACTGGAACCGATCCTGCGCAAAGAAAGCGTGGTGATCGCCGATGGAACGTACACGGAGGGGCAATGGCAGGTCCTGCTCCGCCGTTCGCTCGCGGCCCCGACGGCGACCGATGCGGAATTGCCGCGCGAGGGATATCTGAGTTTTGCCCTATGGGATGGTGATCAGGCCAGGGCCCGGGAGAATATTTCCTTCTCGGAATGGATGATCTATTCGTTGGCGTCGGAGTGAACCGTGCAACAGTGTGCCGATGAACGGCCCATCGTGGTGATCGGCGGCGGCATCGCCGGTATGGCCGCGGCGTCCACGCTCTGCAATGCCGGCTATGCCGTGACACTGCTTGAACGGAAAGACCGGCTTGGCGGCGTCATCGAGACCGTGGACGATGGTCCCTATCGTCTTGAAATGGGACCGTTCAGTTACCTCCCGAAGGCGGCGCTGCTTCCGCAACTGGCGGCGATGTGGGGTGTGGCCGGTGCCCTCTGCGAAGCCGACCCCGCGGTGGCACGCAATCGGTTTGTCCTCAAGGGGACCACGATCCATCGTCTCCCATTGGGCCCCAAGGATTTTCTTCGATCGCCGCTCCTGCGGGTGCATGAAAAACTCCGCCTTCTCCTGGAGCCCTGGGCCAAAGGGCCGCCGCCCGAAGAGGAGACGATTGCCGCCTTCGTGCAGCGGCGCGCCGGGCGCGGAGTGTTGGAGAATCTGATCCAACCCTTTGTCTCCGGCGTTGTCGCGGGTGATGCCGGGCAGCTCAGCGTCTCCGCGCTTTTCCCGCGCTTTGTCGAACTCGAGCGTGCGCATGGATCGCTCCTCCGGGCCTTTCAACGACTGCGCGGCTCGATGGCGCGCTCGACCCTCTTCAGCTTTCGCGGGGGGATGGAGACGTTGGCGCGGGGATTTGTTGCCACAACGCGGGCACATGTGGTGACGGGCGCGGACGTGTTGGCGCTGCGGCCACGCCCGGATGGTGTCACCGTGGTGTGGCGTGACGCGAGCGGAGAACAGATCGCCGATGCCCGTGCGGCGGTCCTTGCCCCGCCGGCGCCAGCGGCTGCAACACTCCTCCGTCCACTGGCCCCGGCGGCCGCCGCGCTGTTGCAATCGATCCCCTACGCCCCCCTAGTCATGATGCATACCGTGGTAGACCACGATCAGCTGACGTCCGCCGTGCGCGGTTTCGGTTTTCTGGCCACGCGTGGCAGTGCGCCGCCGCTGCTCGGCTCGATCTGGGCCTCGTCCATTTTTCCCGAGCGTGCACCCCCCGATGAAGTGCTGATGACATGGTTTGCCGGGGGGATGCTCTATCCCGAGGCGATCGCCTGGGAAGATCACCGATTGCAACGCGCCGTGCGCGACGTGGCCGTGCGGACCCTCGGGATGCGGGGCGATGTGCGGCGCTGGTGGATCCGCCGGTATCCGCAGGCGATTCCGCAGTATTTCCTCGGGCATCGTGCCAGGATTGCGCAGATCGAGGCATCGGTGCGTGCGCTCGGTCCCATGGCGCTCGCCGGGAATTATCTGACCGGGGTTTCCGTGGACGATGCTGCGCAGTCGGGTGTCCACGCGGCAGCAGCGGTCATGCAGGTGCTGGAACCCATTGCACAGTCCAAGACGGGTCGGAGGGTCCTGTCCCGGGACCAGGTTGGGCCGGCCGCGTACCCGACGAACGATCCCCGGGTCGCGAGGAGATGACGAGGAGAGGACCTGCCAGCATGTGATGGTTCTGCAATGGATTCCCGTCTCTCAGGCCCCGATATTGTGCTGCCAGATGACGTGTTGCAACGGGAGAAGGTCGCGCGCGACGAGCTGCCAGAGGGCCCGTGTCATCCATTGTATCCGGGCACGCGCGTCTGTCTGTTCCTCTGCACGATTGACGGATGTGCAGTGCGCTTGTTGCCCCCACTCGTGGGTGAAATCGTCATATCGTCTGGGGTGGCCAATATTGATGACGACTGGTTGGTGATAGCGCATCCCTTCGACCAGCAGCCGGCGGTAATCGCTGTTCATGATGCTCCCCATGCCAATCAATGAAACCGGGACGACGATGACATCATGGCCTGTTGCCGTTGCCGCATCCGCGATGTTGACCGCTCCGCTCCGGAACGGCGCGAGACCGGCCTCTACGCCTGCCACGGGCGTGCGGTCGCGTGTCCCGGTGGCAAAGACGACCACCGATTCTCCGCGGCCGCGTCCCCATCGGTCAAGGGCCTGTGCGATCATGCGCGCGCGGGCGGCCCTCGATGACCGATCGACGATAATCATATCCTCGAGCATGGCATCGGCAAACCAGCGATCGGGACGGAGGGGATGAATGGCCGATGTGCGGCCAAGGCCGGGGGTCAGCGTGAGTTCCCGCTTGGTGACGAATCGCGGGTTGAGCCCGCGCAGGACCAGCGAGAGGACGGGAATGTCGAGGTCGCTGCGGTGATTGGCGACGATCAGGATCCGCTTTCCCTGATCGCGCAGTTGGCGGACCTGCTCCAATCGTTCGCCGTGGAGCAGGAGTGGTTGCCAGTTGAGTTGTTCGAGCAGATGGAGAGAGACCGACGGGCTCCAACGATCCCATACATGCGGATCCCTGGGTGCGAGCGCTTTGGCGCGGGCAATCAGGTGGCAGCAGTGCTGGAATTCCAACCAGAAGGTTCCGGTCCCCTTCGTGGAAAAAGCGGGGGTCATCCCCCGACCACCGCTCTGCCGGAGCAACGCCTCGGTGGTCAGCTGCGCGGGATCGACCGGGTTCGGATAGGGGACTGCCGAATCCCCCGCATAGTCCGCGAAATAGGCGGCAAAATGATCGCGGTTCAGCACGCCCCGGAGTCCAAGACGCGCCATGGTGTTCTCCGCCTCGGGCCAGCGCTGGTGGACTCCAATGCCGGTGGCTGCCGTGAGGAGTACCAGGAGGAACAACGGGAGTGCGCCATGGGGACCGCCAGCAGAGAGCGCGGGGAGTACGCCGAGCAGACCACCGATGATGGCCGTTCCCCACGGAGTCACGGTCATGGCCGAGAGGGCCGAGGCACAGAAGGCAGCCCCGAATTCGCGCTGTGCCCGTGCCAGGAGTGCCGTGGGCGGTATGAGGCGCACATCGAGCGCGGTGTGCACGTCCGCGTAACGGCCGGTCACTGCCTCAGAGGTTTCTCGCGCAATCTCGGGGTCGGTATCAAGTTCGAGCAGCGCCGGAAGTCCTTGCACGAGTGTCGCCAAGACCACTGACGCCGCGTGTTTTTCGAACGCCAATCCGGCGAGTCCATAGGCGATGGTCAAAGGATCGGATGCGCGGAGCGACTCGACCCGTGGTGCCAGGCGATGCAATGCCGGTATGGTGTTGACTGCCCTGGCAATATCGCCCAGGACTCCAGCGCGGGACCCCAGGTGTACATGACCATCTGTACCGATCAGCTCTGCCGCGACACCCGCCAGGCGCGCCTGCATTTTCGCCTGGATCCGTGGCGGCGAACCCTGTCGCGGGGCTGCCGTCCGTGAAGTCGCACCCTGTGCTCGCCGGGGCCCGATCATCGAGCGGATTCCGGCCATTCGATGCTGGCGATATGCGGCAAGTCGGCAGTCGCGGCGGAGCGCAACATGGCGTGTTGGTTCGGCAGGATTTCCCCAGAAAGATACTCTATACCAAACTGGAATGCCGCGAGGACTTTGGCGATCATCCAAGGATCTGGGACACAGGTCAATCGGTCCGGGCATGTCGTGACATAGGAGAACTGCAACGCTGGCTGCCCCGCGGTGCGTCGAATCTCGACCGGATCTCTGAGCGCGGTCACGGCCGGCCACTGAATGAATCGCTGCGGAATATAGACGTTGCGAAGATGAATATGATGTGAACGTGCTTGCAGGTCGCATGGCTCAGTATAGACGGTCAGCGGCTGCGGATGATTGAGCGGCCGTAAGCCATAGAATAGAAGCTCACCGAGTCGAAAGAATTCCATCCACGGTTGCCCCCCTTCCCCCTTCAGAATCAGCGTTCCGCCGCGACTTTCGTAGCACAGTACGCCAGTCTGTGCGGAGTCTTGTGCGTCGATTGGTGTTGCCAAGACCAAATTTCCCCGTTCGCCCCATTTTTTCCGGTTATTAACGAGATGAAGTCCGGCTCTGTCGAATGCCGATATCATGGCAGTCCGATAGGCTTCCTTCTCACCGCACTGCAATAGGTGTATCTGCGCCGCAGAGGGCAACGCTGTCTGGACTGCGTGTAACTGTTGTGGAGTGATTTTCAGGGCCATGGCGGCAAACACACTACAGATCGTGGTTGTCTGGCAAGTGGGAAAAAACCCCCTCTACGCCAACCGCTGGAGTTGCTCGAGCCGGTGCTGGATCCAGTCGCGGATGCGGGCCACGCTCTCCTCCTGCCCCGGGCGGATGTCGTAGGTGCCGGTCGCCTTGTTGAACCGCACGAGATGCTGAAAGCGGCGTTGCAGTCCGAGAAATGCCTCGATCGGCGGGCGCTTGGTGGCGTCGAGTTCAACGAACTTCAGCTCGCCGGGCCGCCCGCGTTCTTTGGCATAGCAGGGGAAGAATCCCGTTTCGCAGGCGAGCTGGGCCAAATGGACGGTCTCGCCATCCGGATATTTCCAGCCGGTGATGCAGGGACTTGGCACAAAGATGATCGTCGTACCGCTCCCTGAGAGTCCCTGCTCGACCATCCGGTTGAAGAACTTGGGGTGCGCCGGACTGGCCTGCACGACGCGTTGTGCACCAGCCGTGACGGCCAATCCAAGGTAATCGATGGGTGGCGTCATATTCCCGGGCAGCAATTCGCTCACCGGTGTGGTGCTCGTCTCAGAGCCGAGCGAGGTCGTGGGACTGTACTGGAAGCCGGTATTGGCAAAAATTTCGTTGATCAGGACAAAGATCGTCAAGGACGTGCCACGGGCGATCGTATGCAGGAGCGTCCGCAGGCCGATGGAGAGGGCGCCACCGTCGCCGGAGAGCGAACAGACCTGGACCTGTTGCGACAGGGCCCCGATCTCGAAGAGTTGCTGTGCCGTGTCGGCAATCCCCTCCGCGACCGACGGAGCGGATTCAAAGACGTGATGCATGATCCCGAAACTTTTGGTCCAGTCGTCCGGTGTCTCTTCGCCACGGCCCCAGGCCACGGGATTCGGGTATTGCAGGGTCGAGACCTCGCCGCAAAAGGTCCCGAGGGCAAAGATCGTCTTTCTCCCATTATCGGTTAACTTGCCGATATTTTGAAAGGCAATACTCTCCATGCACCCTGCGCAGAGCGTGGAGCCGGGCTGAAAACAACTATCGCGTTGCAGAACATCGACTAATTTGGCCATAGGACCACTCCTTCATGCACGACGATCGGCGGCGGCAGCTTTTCCCCCTTGGCGATCGTTGCACAGGCATGCGCGATCATCTGCCGCCACGTGTCGTCCGAAACGGTCGCGCCGCCCATGCCGGCAAAACAGCTGATCACGGCCGGACGGGTCTCGAGTGTGTAGCACGCATTGGTGATATCGAGTGTGAGGTGTCCTGTGCCGAAGTGGTGCGCCTGATTCAGGACCAGGACCCCCTTCGCCTTGCGGAGCAGTTGTCGATAGGTGGCGTCCGGAAAGGGTGTGAGGAGTCGTGCGGCGAGGACGCCGATGCGCAGCCCATGGCGCGCGCTTTCCGTCTCGGCCAGGGCCGCTGCTGTCCCGACATCGGGCCCCATGCCGACGATCGCCAGATCGATCGCATCGTCGTCGGGCCAGCAGGCCCGTTCGACCACCTCGAGTCCCGGGCGTCCGAATGTGCGGGCGAAATCGCGACCGATTTCCGGCAGAATGTCGAAGACGCGTTCCAGGCGTTCGCGTTGATTGATCTTGAATCCCTGGAAAAAGTTGGAGGTGACGCAATTGCCGAAGGCCGTATCGCCGTTGATCAGTCCGGGGAGCTGCGCGGGGCCGATCCAGCGGTCCTGAAAGGTATGAATGGCCGTGTCGGCCTCCATGACGAGCCGTGCACTGCGGTGGCTGTCCTTGATGCCATAGTACCCCGGCATGGTCGGAGTCATGATCTCCGGATGCATCCCGAGGCACGGCAGTTGGAGAATGGTGTCGTAGATCTGCTGGACACCGCGACAGGCCACCTGGATCCAGCCGTCATCGCGGTGGGCGAGTGTGTCGGACGGATCGCCCTCAATGCAGAGCGGGTAGTTGGCCGTAGCGCGGTAGACATTGATCAACATCACGTTGCCAAGACCGCTGGCACCGAGCGACCGTGTCGATTCGGTCATGTGGTCGAGACCGACCGAACTCGTGGCGGTCGAGACGATGAGGTCGCGGCACGCGGCGGCGGCGCCGGCCATGTAGTCGGCCACGGCATGTTCGGCCTCGAGCAGTTTGATCTGTTTGGCGCCGACCTTGCCGCTTCGTACCACAGCGGACACGGTCTCAAGCCATTTGGTTGATGGGGTGATCGGGAAGCCGGCAAAAAGGATGGCCCGCCACATTTGCAGGGAGGCGTACGCCGCGGCGGCATTGCCGTCGGCCTCACGGATCGTCTGTACGCTGGCCAATGCCCGATGTGCGGCGCGGACCTTTTCCAGATCGATGACGTGGTCATAACGCGCGCCGGCGACCGTTTCGATAATCGTTGATGGCTCCATACACCCCTCTCACACGGCCTGACTGTGCAGAATCGGAATCTCTGAAAAGAGTTTTTTGGGACAGACCGCAATGCATTCGTTGCAGAGTTTGCAATATCGCGAAATCTCGGCTCCGGTCACCCGGACGCCGGTGGCGGCATCGGGCCGGAAGGAGATGATATTCTCCGGGCAATTGATAATGCAGTGGCCACAGCCATTGCAGAGGCCGTCGGGGTCGCTGAAATGGAGCTGGAAACCGGTGCGGGCATAGGCGGAGGTGAGATTCGTGCGCGAGAGCCGCAGGCGTGACTGGGCGCCAGGCGCCAATTCGCCATAGCCGCGAAATGGCGAGACATGGTGGTCAGTCGTGGTTCCGCAGACGCAGTCCGCGTGGCGTGCGACCCCGACGCTTGCCATGAAGAGGTTGCCATTCGACTCGATGAGCGGTCGTGGCAGCCGCCGCTTCGTGAGGAGGATCTCCAGGTGTTCTCTCCCGGCTTCGGCGGAGAGTCCCGGGAGGATGTCACAGAGGAGGGCGAAGAGCGAGATATTGCCGAGCGGCTGTTTGAGATGCTGCATGGCAATGGTGTTGCCGTCGATCGTATAGACGCGGCCGGTCAGCCGGTATTTTTCCGCAGCGGCCTCTGGCGTGAGCGGGGTATTGATTACGAAGATCCCCCCGGGAGGGACCCCCTGGGCGAAATCGACAAAGGCCGAGACCCCTTCATCGACCATCATCGCAATATGCGGATGGGTGACCTGCGAGGCCTTTTCGATCGGCCGGCGACTTAGTCGCAGGAAACCGCGTGTTGGTGCCCCTTTGCGCGCAGAGCTGAAAAACGGCCACTCCTGGACATGGAGCGAGGGATCGGCAATGGCCGTCGACGCAATACTCTGCATGGTCAGCACGACCCCGCTCCCGGCCCGCCCGTCGCCCCGCAATTCGAGCGCACCGTGTGCGAGGATCTGCTCCAGTCGTTCCGCGATCATTTCCATTTGATCGCCTTGCCCGGACAGGTCTTCATGACCTCTTCGACCCGGACGGGATCCGCGCCGTTGCACGACGTCACTTCGGCCGTCTCTTCACCGGTATCGGCGAAATGGTTGGGCATGACCTTGTAACAGTCCCCGCACCCGGTGCAGAGATCCTCGTCGATGTAGAACGCTCTTCCTGCTGACATGTGCCCCTCCTACAGTTGTTTGAGTGATTGGACCAATGTGTTCACGACCTCTTGTGCATCGCCATAGACCATGCGGGTATTGTCCGCGAAGAAGAGCTCGTTTTCGATCCCCGCAAACCCTTTTCCCTTGCCGCGTTTGATGACGAGTACGTTTTTTGAATCATCGACATTGAGGATCGGCATGCCGTAGATCGGGCTTGCGGCATTCGTCCGCGCTGCCGGGTTGACGACGTCATTGGCCCCGATGACGAGCGAGACATCGGTCGTGGAAAATTCCGGGTTGACCTCTTCCAAATCGAACAACTGCTCATAATCGATGCCGGCCTCCGCCAGGAGCACATTCATATGTCCCGGCATCCGACCGGCCACGGGATGGATGGCAAACTTGACCTTGATCCCGCGGTGTTCCAGTGCGGTCGTCAACTCTTTCACTTTGTGCTGCGCCTGTGCAACGGCCATGCCATAGCCCGGGGCAATGACCACTTTTTCGGCATAGGCCATGAGGATGGCAGCGTCCTCGATCTCCATGGCCTTCAGGCTCCCGTGGACCTCGCCCTGCGCGGCAGTGCTCTCTTGGCCAAAGGCCCCAAAGAGGACGTTGGCGATTGTCCGGTTCATGGCCTTAGCCATCAGGAGGGTGAGGAGGGTCCCGGCCGCACCGACGACCGTGCCTGCGACAATCAGTGCCGCGTTTCCGATCGCAAACCCTTCACAGGCCACCGCCAGGCCGGTCAGGGCGTTGTAGAGCGAGATGACGACCGGCATGTCGCCACCGCCGATCGGAAGCGTCATCAGCACGCCAAAGAGGAGCGCAAACAAGAAGAAGAGGCCGGTGAGGGCGGGACCGGGCGTCAGGATCAACCAGAGTCCGGCGAGGGCCGCGATTCCAAGACAGAGGAGATTGACCGGTTGTTGTGCGGCAAACACCGTCGGTCGACTCCCCATGATGCCCTGCAGTCGCGCAAACGCAATCAGGCTGCCGCTGAAGGCGACGGCCCCGATCAGGCCGCCACAGACGGCCAGGAGGACCATGCCGTTGTTGGAGAGACTGCCGGCAATGAGTTCCTGGGCGCCGATGGCGCCGGCGGCACCACCTCCCATGCCGTTGTAGATCGCAATCATCTGCGGCATGTCGGTCATGCTGACCCGTTTGGCGAAGATCCAGGCCACGAGTGTTCCGGTGACCACGGCAATGATCATGAGGAAATAATTGTGCATTCCCGGCCAGAAGAACGTGATGATGACGGCGAGGAGCATGGCCCCGCCAGCCCAGCGGATGCCGCTCCGCGCGGAACGGGGCGAGCTCATCCGCTGCAGGCCGATGATGAAAAGGGCGGCGGTCAGGAAATAGGCAATCTGGATCAGATTATTCACGT
Organism: Deltaproteobacteria bacterium; assembly: GCA_016183065.1. Taxonomy (GTDB): domain Bacteria; phylum UBA10199; class UBA10199; family JACPFF01; genus JACPFF01. Next base: position 26,409 of record JACPFF010000016.1, read on the forward strand.
GGGGCACTCCGGAGCTTTTTCTGTTCGAACATTTCGAGCATCCGTTCGGTCACGGCATACCCCCCCGCGGCATTGGCTGCACCGAGGAGGACGGCAATAAATCCGATGAGCTGTTCAATGAACGTCTCGGCGTGGCCGAGGGCCACCATGGCACCGACCACGACAATCCCGTGGATAAAGTTCGAGCCGGACATGAGCGGGGTGTGCAATATCACCGGGACACGTCGGATGACTTCGTAGCCGGTCAACGCGGCGAGGAGGATAATATAGAGGGCGGCCCAGATGGATCCGGTCATTGCGGCGCTCCTTCCATCTGCTCTCGCGTCGGTTCGTGGCGAATCGTGCCGTCGCGCACCAATAACGCGCCGGCGATGATTTCATCGTTCCAGTCGGGGTCCAGAGACGTCCCCTCGCGGGTGAGGAGGCAATAAAAATTGAGGCAATTTTTGGCATACATTTCACTTGCCTGGCCGGGAAGGGTACTGGCGATGTTTCTCGGTCCGGCAATAGTCACGCCGTGATGCAGGGTCACGCTACCGGCCGTGGTGCAGGCGCAATTGCCGCCACTCTCCGCGGCGAGGTCGACAATCACCGCGCCGGGCCGCATCTGTTCCACCGTCGTGCGATCGATCAGCCGCGGGGCCGGACGGCCGGGAATCTGCGCCGTGGTAATGACGACATCGGCCTTGGCGACGTGCTCTGCGACCACCTGCTCCTCCTGCGCGCGTTCCTCTGCCGTCAGTGCGCGTGCGTATCCGCCGGTCGTGGCCGCATCAATGGGGAGGCCGATGAATCGTGCACCGAGCGATTCGACCTCCTCTTTGGCCGCACGACGGACGTCGTAGGCCTCGACCAAGGCACCAAGACGCCGCGCGGTGGCACTGGCCTGGAGGCCGGCCACCCCTGCGCCGAGGATGAGGACCTTGGCCGGGCGAATCGTCCCGGCCGCCGTGGTGAGCATGGGGAAGAAGACGCCGCTGAGCTGTGCGGCAAGGAGCGTGGCCTTGTATCCCGCAATCGTTGCCTGCGACGAGAGGACGTCCATGGTCTGGGCCCGCGTGACCCGCGGGATCAGCTCCATGCCAAACGCGGTGAGGTGCTGTGCGCAGAGCTGTCGCACGCGATCAGGCGACTGATGCGGGAGCATCAGCCCCATCACCATGCTGTTCGGGCGCATGGCGGCAATGACATCCGCCGCCGGCGGCTGCACGGTCCAGAGGATCGCGCTCTCGGTGAGCACCGTCTGTCGGTCCGTGATGATCGCCGACCGATGCTGGAAGGCGGCATCATCAAAAAATGCGCCACGACCGGCACCTGCCTCGACAAACACTCTGCCGCCCAGTGTGGCGAGACGACCGGCAATGTCCGGTGTCATGGCAATCCGCCGTTCATCTGCCGCTATTTCAGTGATGACACCTACATGAATCGCCATTGTTACGACTCCGTCCCTACTATTACAGGGGCTCACGTCGCCCCCCCAACGGGCAAAGCCCGTTGGGTCCCCCCCTCAGCGCCGCGGTGCGGCTGCTTCAAATACAGGGGCTCACGTCCCCTCCGGCTCCGCCTGCGGGTACTTCCTCGTCCACCCGCTTCGCTGGGTCCCCGGACTCGGTCGTCGCCACACCGTCCCCCATCGCGCGCGCGGGGCGCGCTGGGCCGTGGGGCTCCACTACCGCAAGGCGCGGTAATTGTCTAATGACCGAAATTAGCTCCCCAGATGATCTGCATCATAGAGCGTTCCGTCAAGGGAATGTTAAGATTTTTGGATGGTCCGATCTCCATCCGCTTCGCTCAATCGGCGCCAGTTTCTCCATCTCCTCACCGCCGGCGTTGGGGCAACGCTCTGTATTGGGACCGGGCTCTATCGGTGGCACCGGATCGGTCGATGGCATGCCGTGACGCGTTCCCGCGTCATGCTCGGCACCATGATTTCGATGACCGTGCACCATCAAGATCTCCGGGGAGCACACGCGGCCCTCGATGCCGCCTTTGACGCCATGGCGGCCGTGGACCGGTGCATGAGCATCCACCGGGCCGACAGTGATCTCTCGCGGGTCAATGCCGCGGCAGGCCGGTTGGCAGTGCCTGTGGCCCCGGCCCTCTGTGAGGTCGTCATGGAGGCGCAGCGACTGACGCAATTGACCGATGGGGCCTATGACCCGACCTGTCTCCCGCTCTTGCGCCTCTATGGTTTTTATCGTGACGGCTCGTCCGTACGCCACCTGCCGACCGAGCGACACATTGCCGCGCTCCTCGAACGCATTGGTGCACACCATATCGTCATCGATACCACGCAACAGACCATCGGCCTGTTGCGTGCCGGTGCCGCCATCGATCTCGGGTCGATCGGCAAGGGCTACGCAGTCGATCGTGCGGCAGCGGCCTTGCGTCGTGGTGGTATTGCGCATGCACTGATCGACGCTGGCGGGAATATCCTCGCGATGGGTGCGCCGCAGCTCGATGGAGAGACCGAGGCCGGGTGGCGTGTCGGCATCCGGAATCCCGCTGGAACGGCAGCAGCCCCCTATTTTTCGACGATCACGTTGCGGGATGAAGCCGTGGCAACGAGCGGCAACTACGAGCATGCGGTCTGGTTGGACGGCCGTCGCATTGGCCATCTCTTTGACGCGACAACAGGCCATCCGGTGGAGCGCGGGGTCAGCGCCACGGTGGTGGCGGCATCCGCGACACTGGCCGATGGGCTCAGTTCCAGCGCTTTTCTCCTCTGGTCACGGGCGGAAGCCGCTCTCGGATCGTGTGCGAAGGAGATCCTCCTCTACGGATAATCCTATGTGGCGACGACAGCGACCACGCGGCGCACCGCGCACGTTCTTGCGCGGCGGCGTCCATATGGACGATCGGAAGGCCGCCACGGCGGTGTTGCCGATCGAACGTTTTGTCCCCGGCCGCGTGGTGATGCCGTTGTCCCAGCATTTGGGCGCGCCGGCGCGGGCCACGGTCAAGCGGAAGGCGGTGGTGACGCGCGGCGATTGCATTGGCGAGACCGGTCCGGATGGCGCACCGATCCATGCCTCGGTGAGCGGGACGGTCAAGCGGGTGGCCCTGCTGCCGCATCCGACCGCAGTGGAAGGGGAGGCGGTGGAGATTGAAGTCGACCCGTCGATCCAGGAGCCCCAGTGGGAAGAGCGTTATGGTTGGCAGCACCTCCCGCGTGCACTCATTGTGGAACGGGTTCAGGCCGCGGGGATCGTCGGCCTCGGCGGAGCGGCGTTTCCGACACACCGGAAATTGCGGATTCCGCCAGAGATCACCATCGATACCGTGATCATCAACGGCGCCGAGTGCGAGCCCTATCTGACGAGTGACCACCGGGTGATGCTCGAAACGCCTGCAGAGGTCCTCTGGGGTGCGGTCATCATGGCGCAGGCCGTGGGGGCATGGCAGGTGGTGATTGGCCTCGAGACCAACAAAGACGATGCCGCACAGCGGTTGCGCGAGGCCGCACAGCAGTGTCAATGCCACTGGCCCGTCCACATTGCACTGTGCGAGACGCGGTACCCGCAGGGTTCGGAAAAACAACTCATTGAGGCGCTCGTGGGCCGCGCGGTGCCGCCGGGGAAACTCCCGATGCATGTCGGTGTGGTGGTGCAGAATGTGGCAACCGCCGTGGCATGTTATCATGCCGTGCGATATGAGCGGCCCCTGCTCGATCGCGTCATCACGGTGACCGGTGGCGGGATTGTGACACCGAAGAACCTCTCCGTCCCGATCGGCACACTGGTCGACGACATCGTTGCTGCCTGTGGCGGGATGCACAAACGGACCGCCAAGGTCATTGCCGGTGGGCCGATGATGGGTCGCGCATTGGGCCGGCTCGATCTGCCGGTCATCAAGGGGACAGGAGGGCTCCTGTTTTTGCGGACCGATGAAGTGCGGCCCGACTGTTATGGCCCGTGCATTTCGTGCGGAAAGTGCCTTGACGTCTGTCCGCTCGGATTGGAACCGAATCAGATCTCCGTCTACACCGAGGCGGGGCGCGCGCTCGAGACAGAATCGTACGGCGTGCAGTCCTGCTTTGAGTGTGGCTGCTGTTCCTATGTCTGCCCGGCGCAGCGCCCGTTGGTCCAATTCATCCAGATCGCGAAATCGGCCTTTCAGCGGGGGACCGCGCTTGGCATTGCCGTTCGACCCGGGGCGGGGTGCCATGACTGATCCATTGCCACCACGCTTGGTGTTGTCGCCGGGTCCGCATCTTCGCGCGGAGATGACGACGCAACAGATCATGTGGTGGGTGAGCGGGGCCCTGGCACCGGTCTATCTGTGGGCGGTCGCCATTTACGGCTTGCGCGTCATCGTGCTCCTGGTGAGCGGGATCGGCGGTGCCGTGGCGGGTGAGTGGCTCGTCAACCGGTTGCGATCGCAGGCCCAGACGCTCTCCGATGGCAGTGCGGTGCTCACGGGTCTCCTCCTGGTCGGCACGATCTCTCCGGGTCTCCCGGCGTGGATGCCGGCCGTGGGGGGCTTTCTGGGTCTCGTGTGCGCCAAGATGCTCTTTGGGGGGCTCGGATATAATATTTTCAACCCCGCGCTCGTCGGTCGCGCGATCATGATGGCCACGTTTCCTGTGGCCATGACGACGACCTGGCTGACGCCACGGCTTGGCGCTTTCATGGGGACCGATGCCGTGACGCAGGCGAGTCCGCTGGGGATCATGAAATTGGAGGGGCTGGCAAAAGCCACGGAGATCTTGGGAATGGGACCGGAATATTACTGGCATCTCCTCGTCGGTCTCCGCGTGGGGTCCGTTGGTGAGGTCTCCGTCGTATTGATGCTGCTCGGGGCGGGCGTGCTCCTCTGGAAACGGATTATCAAATGGTATATCCCGCTCTCGGTGCTTGCCGGATTGCTCCTCATCGCGCTCTGCTCCGGTATCCCGTTGTTTCACCTGCTCACGGGAGGTCTCTGGTTCGGCGCCTTTTTCATGGCCACCGATTATGTCACGGCACCGATGATGCCAAAAGGACAGATCATCTTTGGGCTCGGGATTGGCGTGCTCACCGGCGTGATCCGCATCTGGGGCGGATATCCGGAAGGAATCTGTTACGCGATTCTCATGGTGAATGCGGTCACGCCCGCACTGAATCACTGGTTTCGGCCACGGCGGCCGCACTGGGAAGGAGCGCCATCATGACGACACCGCCCGCGGTGACCTGGCGGGAGATGTGGCGCATTACGCTGTCGCTGGCCGTGACCTGCGTGATTGCCGGTAGCGTGTTGGGGCTCTGTTTTACGCTGACCGAACCGACGATCCAGTCTCATCATCTCGAGGAAGAGGCCCGGATGGTCCGTCAGCTCCTCGACCTCGATGCGACCGCGTCCATCGTGCAGGTGCGACGGTACGTCGAAGAGGGGACGTCGCCACGGGTGGGCTATCTCCTCCCTGACGGGTATCATCGCTACGATCTCGAGGGGCGACCAGTCGATGCCACCGCGCGGCCGGAGACATTGGCCACTGCCAGTGTGGCGGACCTGGATCAGTGGATTGCGTTGACCTTTCCGGGGACGCATGCGGTCGGGCGTTTTTTTGCTGGCTACCATGCCGACGGGGCATTGGCCGGTTATGTCACCGAGGCGTCCCAATACGGCTTCAAGAGTCATATCCGGTTTTTTGTCGCCCTCACGCCCGCATTGGCCATTCGTGGTGTGGAAGTGATTGCCCATGAGGAGGATCCGGGATTGGGTGCAGAGATGACGAAGCCGTTCTTCAAACACCAATTTGCCGGTCGTTCACGGGAATCCCTGGCCCGGCTTGCGGTCACGAAGGATCCCCTCCCATCGGCACGTCGTGCGGTTGTTGTCGCGCGTGAGGGGATTCCGTATGCCGCGTGGCAGGCCGCCTATGGCGCCGCGCTCGGAGCACTCGACCGGCAACCGATCTATGCCGTGACCGGGGCCACGATCAGCAGTCGGGCACTGACCGATGGGGTGAAGCAGGCGGTGGCGCATCTCCACCATCGTCTGCAGGTGGTGCACATGACTGCTATTGGAGGGGCTCACGTACCCTTCGGCTCCGCCTGCGGGTACTTCCTCGTCCACCCAGCTTCGCTGGGTCCCCGGACTCGGTCGTCGCCACTGACCCCCCAACGGGCAAAGCCGCTGGAGCCTCCCCCTCAGCGCCGCTGTGCGGCTGGGCCGTGGGGCCCCACGGAGGTGTCCGATGAGTAACGCGCCGGCGACCGCACCGCGTCAGATGCCAGCGCCTCCGACACGGACGTTGTTGTGGCGCGGATTTTTTGCCGAGAATCCGGTCTTCCGGCTGGCGTTGTCGCTCTGCCCCGCGGTGGCGGTCACGAATTCGGTGAAAAATGGGCTGATGATGGGCGGGGCTGTCTTGGCCGTGCAGGTCCTCTCCAGCATGACGGTCGCCTTGACACGCGCCGGGATCCACGACAAGGTCCGGATCCCGATTTACACCATCATCATTGCTGTGTGGGTGAGCGTCATCGACATGCTCTGTGCGGCGGTGGCGCCGGTGGTCTACGCCGAGATCGGGCTCTACATCAAACTGATTGTCGCCTTTGCGATCATTATCTCCCGTCTCGAGGTCTTTGCCTCAAAATATTCACTCATCCCCTCGACCATGGATGGTGTCGGGATGGGGCTCGGCTTTACCTTTGCCATGGTCCTCATCGGTGCCTTACGCGAGGTGCTGGGGAATGGTTCGGTGTGGGGTATCCCCCTGGTCGATGCACAACCGTTTTTGCTGCTGATCCTCCCTGCCGGGGGATTTTTTACGATCGGGCTCCTCATGGCCGCGATGAACTGGATTGATGTGAGACGGGGAAATCCCCTCTCAACCGGAGGAGGCTGCCATTGAGTAGATCAGGGGCCGTGATCGATGCGCATCATCTGGAGGTAACGCTAGTCGGGCCCGGACTGCCGTCCGTGGCCGACTTGCGATTGACGACCACCGGTGATCCCGACATTCCGCTGGAGATCGCCGAGGTCCTCTTTGCGCCGGAGAAAACGAATACGGTCATCGTGACCACGGCGACGACCCTCGATACGAAGGGGAGTTACCAACTGTTTCACCAGGCGACCGGTCAATGGTATGCCATTGCCCCGTCGCTCATCGGCATTGTCATTTCACTCCTCCTTGCTGCGGCCTTGGTGCAGAATTTCGTCTTCACGCGGTATCTCGGGCTCTGTGTCTTTTTCGGGGTCAGTCGCAAACGGGACACCGCGATCGGTATGGGCGTTACCTTCACGATTGTCGGTTTCTGTTCCGGACTGCTGGCCTGGGTTCTTGACCGGTATGTCCTGCGACCACTCTCCCTCCATTTTCTCGAGATCATCGTCTTCATTGGGGTCGTGGCGTGTCTGGTACAGATGACCGACACGATCATGAAGAAACTGCATCGCACTCTGCACAAAAAATTCGGGATCTACGTCGTCTTGATCACGACCAATTGTATTATTCTGGCTGTGCCGCTCCTCAACGCCATGAATGCATCGGGCTTTTGGGAGTCGCTCGCCCTGGCGCTTGGATCAGGCCTTGGTTTTGCCTTGGCGCTTTTTCTCATGAGTTGCGCGCGGGAGCGCGCCGATCTGGCGCCGGTGCCGCTCATTTTTCGCGGGCTGCCGATTGCCTTTATCCTTGCGGGACTCTTTGCGCTGGCGTTTCTGGGGTTTTCAGGATTGCAGGTGTAAAGTATTTCAACGTTGCATGGGCACGTTCGTGCCCATGCAACGTTAGAAATACTTATGGTACTGTGTAAGGTATATGTACTCAGGAAAGGTGAATGCACCATAAATGGAACTCGCATCGATTGCCATCTGGGGCGTTGTTGTCTTTTCGCTGCTCGGCGTCTTCTTCGGTTTTGCGCTGGCCGCGACGGCACGGCGATTTCACGTCCCCGTGAATCCGGTTGTCGATCAGATCCGCGAGGTCCTCCCGGCGGCCAATTGTGGCGCCTGCGGATTTGCCGGCTGCGCCGCCTACGCGGAAGCCGTGGCGGAGAGGGGAGAGACCTCGCCCAGCCTCTGCGTCCCCGGGGGACAGTCGACCGCAGAACGTGTGGCACAGCTTTCTGGCAAGGGAGCGGCTGTGGTCGAAGAGCGTGTGGCGGTGCTGCGATGTCACGGGACCACGGCCTATGTGCGTGAGCAGGCGGAATATCGGGGGATTCGGAGTTGTGCCGCGGCATCGCTGGTCTTTGGCGGCCCGCGGGCCTGTAAAAATGGTTGTCTCGGGCTCGGGGATTGCGTACGCACCTGTCCCTTTGATGCGATGCACATCGACCCGATGTATGGGATCGTGGCAATCGATCATGCACAATGTACGGGCTGCGGTCTCTGCGTTCCCGCCTGTCCGAAAAAAATTCTCGACCTCTATCCGCGCGCGCACCGCGTGGAGCTCGCCTGTGTGGCCCGCGAAAAAGCGGGTGCGGTCCGTGCCAAATGCCTGGTCGGCTGCACGACGTGCCAGAAATGCGTGGGGGCCTGTCCCGCGCAGGCGATTGCGTGGGATGGGACGACGATTCAGGTCGATCATGCGGCCTGTGTCGCCTACGGTCTGTCCTGCAAGGAGGCGTGTGTCGAGATCTGTCCGACGTTTGTCTTGCATCGCACCGGTGGGGTGCCACTCCCCGAAGAGCTGGCGCATCCGCTACTATTGGAGGGGCTCACGTCGCCCCCTCCAGCGGCAAAGCCGGGTCAAGGCCCAGCTCTGCTGGGCCGCGAAGCAGAGTCGAAGACTGTGCGGAGTGTGATGGAGCCTCCCCCTCAACGCCGCGGTGCGGCTGGGTCGTGGGGCCCCGGACATTAGTCCGGGGGGTGTCGTGCTCAGGCGAAGCCTCCTCCCAGGGTGCCACGTGCGTGAGCCCGTGGGGCCCCACAACAGGGATGAATCGTCATCACGATGAGAGGAATGTTCTATGAGGCACACTGAAAAAATCCTTCACCTGACACTGGTCGGGAGCGGCGGCGATGGCGTTATGTCGACCGCATCCATGCTGCTTCGTACCGCGGCGCGCATGGGACTCTATGGCATGATGACGCAGAGCTATGGTCCGCAGATCCGTGGGGGGGAATCGGCGGCGCATGTGACGATTGGCGTGGAACCGGTGGCCATCACCGGGGTCGTCAAGGATCTCATCGTCTGCTTTCGTTTCGAGTATCTCTCGCGATTTGCCCAGGAGATCACGGCAGCGCCGCATGTGGCACTCTTTCATAGCGCGGAGGAGACCGATATCCCGGTGCTCTTGCAGACGAAAGAGGGGATGCGTGTCCCGATTCCCTTCCAGCAGATCCTGGAGGAGGCCGGACTCCCCGAGATTGCCAAAAATGTCGTAGTCTTCGGGATGGTGTTGCGTGCCCTCGGGTGGGATCTGGGCGATGGCAATGCCTGCGTGAGCGAGGTCTTTTCGCACAAATCATCGGCCGTGATTTCGAGCAATCTGCGGGCCCTGGAGGTCGGGTATCAGCATCTCGAGACATTGACGTTGCCATTTCGGGGGCCGCGACACGGCGCCGCAAAACAGACGACTGTCATCAGCGGGAACGAGGCGTGTGCCGAGGCCGCTGTGGATGCCGGGTGTCGTTTTTATGCCGGCTACCCGATCACGCCCTCCTCAGAGATCCTCGAAAAGGTCTATGAATTATTTCCGGCGGTCGGCGGGCGCTTGGTGCAGGCCGAGGATGAAATCGCCGCGATCGGGATGATCATCGGGGCGAGTTGGGGCGGTGTGAAATCGATGACGGCGACGAGCGGACCGGGGCTCTCGCTCATGACGGAGATGCTGGGCCTGGCGAGCATGGCCGAGATCCCCGTGGTCATTGTCGACTGCCAGCGCGCGGGACCGGCCACCGGGCTTCCGTCGCGGATGGAACAATCCGATCTCTGGCACGCCATCTATGGCGGGCACGGCGACTTCCCGCGCGTGGTCCTGGCACCGACCAATATCCGCGACTGTTATCTGACCATGTTTCGGGCCTTTCATCTCGCCGAGACCTACCAGTTGCCGGTACTGGTCCTCTCGGATGCCAACATTGCGCAGCGTTCCGAGATCATCGAAAAAATCGACACGCGCGGTTTTCCCCGCGGTGAGCGGGCGATTGCCGCCCTGGAGACGCCCGGTGATATCGATGCCCTGCGTGAGGGGATCTATCGCCGCTTTGATCTGGCCGCCGCGGTCGATGATCGCTGGCCGGGCGTCAATCCCGTGGCAATCCCCGGCATGCCAGGCGGGATGCACAGCATTGCCGGAATCGAACACACCGAACGTGGCACGCCGTCAGCGGATGGCGCAAACCACGAACGGATGAATCAGAAGCGGTTTCGCAAGTTGATGGCCATCGAGCGGGAGACGGCGGAGTGGTGCGTCACCTCTGGACGTGCCAAGGCCCCCATTGGGCTCATTGCCTGGGGGAGCTGTGCGGGTGTGGTGCAGGAGTATGCCCTCACCCGGGATGATATTGCCCTCTTTGTGCCGCACATGCTCCATCCCTTTCCCGCGCGTGCCTTGCAGACCTTTCTCGAGGGGCGCCGTACGGTCGGTGTGATTGAGATGAACTTTCAGGGGCAGCTCTATCATCATCTGCGCGGCATTGGCGTGCTGGACGGAACGGCACACAATCTGCGCCGGTCCGGCGGTCTCCCGTTTCAACTCGACGAAATTGGCATACTTTTGCGTGAAGGAGGTCTGATATGAGTGATGCCGTGCGAAAACCGATCGCATATCGCAATCAGTGCAAGCAGGTCTGGTGTACCGGGTGTGGCGATTACGGTGTCTTGAAGAGTTTTACACGGGCCTTTGCCAAACTGCATCTGGCCAATGAAAAGATTGCGATCGTCTCCGGCATTGGCTGTTCGAGTCGTCTCCCCGGGTATACCGCGACATACGGTTTCAATACCGTTCACGGGCGGCCGCTCCCCATTGCGACCGGGCTCAAGGTTGCGCGTCCCGAACTGACGGTGGTGGCCTGCGGCGGGGACGGCGACGGGTTTGCCATCGGGATCGGACATATCCCGCATGCGATCCGCCGTAATCCCGACCTCACCTATTTTGTGATGGACAACTCCATCTATGGCCTGACCAAGGGGCAGGCCTCGCCGACCACGCGGCGGGAGACCAAGGAGGCCAAGGGCCTGGTCGGTGTCGATGAAACGCCGATCAATCCGGTCTTGTTCGTCTTGGCCTCGGGCGCGGGATTTGTCGCCCGCACACAGGCCGGCGACATGGCGCATATGGCCGAGATGCTGCAGGAGGCGATCCAGTATCCCGGTTTTGCATTCATCCATTGTCTCTCGGTCTGCGTGACCTATCAGGGGCGCTCGTTTCAGGACCAGCTCGATCGCGATGTACATCCCCTGCCGACCGACCACAACCCGACCGATGCCCAGGCCGCGTTCCAGATCGCGCGCACCGACCCGTGGGCCCTCGGCATCATCTATCGTCGCCCGTTGGGCGAGGAGTTTGACGCCAAGAGTGAGCCGGTGGCGGAGTAACGTCCGTTTGCACTATCGGGTGGCCCGTGAATGAATTTCTGCAACAAGCTGTTGCAGCATTGAGTTTGCCCCATATTCCTCATAAATTTATAAGTAATTTTATTGGCCATAAAAAATCCGCCCTTATGCGGATCGAATGTGGATCAACTGGTCCATGGTGGTGAACATCCTGGGAGTCCGCTCCAGGTGCGGGCCTTGCGAGACCGCCAGGTCGAGTAGTTGATTGTCGTCATCACACAGGACACGTTGCAGGGCGTGCGCGGTGCGGAGTCCAAAGACATCGTCGTTCGGACTGGCGCTCAAACGGCCGTCGGCAGGGAGTTGAATACGCGTGATCTCACCAGTTAGAGGATTCACCGTGACGGCCTTGAACCCGGCGAGATACGTCCGCCACCCCAGGATCCCTGCGGCCATCTGGGCGAGGGAATCGAAGATATGCGGGGCACCAGGTTCCGTGAGCCGGTTGCCGATCAATGCGCGGTAGTGGGCCTGTTCCTCCGGCGTGGGGTCGTTGTAGAGATGGTGCGTCAGCCAGTCGACGATCCACGGGATTCGAAAGAGTTGGGCAATGACCTTGACCCCTCGCGCGCCAAACCACCGCGTGGTGAGGGTGAGGCAGCGATGGAGAAACGTACTGCACTCGCCAAGGAACGGCGTCCCCGGATGCTCTCCCAAGGTGTTCCAGGTGGCTGGCGCATCACCAACGTAATGGGCCTTGATCTGATACCGTTCGGCCAGATTGAGGACCACGCCGAGGGCGATCAGCGCGCCATATGAATTGCCGCCAATCGTGACCGTCACGTCCCCGTCCAGTATCTCCTCGATCGCATTGCTGTAGAGGCCGACGATCGCACTTGGGGAGGCGAGGTATGCTGTTGGCACGTTCGCATCGCGTCCGACCACGGCGAGTGCGGTGAGTGCCTGATGCGGCTGAGGGAGGAAGCTCGCGAAGCTTCGGTGAAAACCACGGTTATCGACCGCATAGCCCGGAATCATGACGCGAAGATCCGTAGCGTGATCTACATCCCCCTTCACCGCCATGCCGAGTTGAGCGAAATCGGTCTCGAGTGACACTGGCAAGGTCCTATGTATCGTCTTGGCCTTTGCCATCCACGTTGATTGTGCTCCAGCTGTCCAGCGCTTGATATTGATTTGTGCCCCAGTAACCACGATCTGCTCTCCTTTGCGGCCTGTTGGCCATCACCCCCATGTTCGACCGGTCGGGAAAAAGGTTGCGTCTCTCGACGCAACTGTCCCATTCCCCTGCCGATCAGATGTGGTATGCCTCGACCGGTGTCGATAAACCCTCCAGTCCCTGCACAATTGCCGCGGACGGTGATTCCGGTACAGCGGCGAGGGCATGGGACCGGGACACCCCCCGTTGCTGATGGCCCTGTGGCCGCTGTATGTGGCCGCCGCTTTCCGGTCGCCGATCCCCAGCAGGTGTTCGATGCAATACCACGGCATTGGCGCAGTGATGCCTTCCCCGGATTGCGGCCATCGGAAGTGGTGCGGCGCGAGACCGCGCTCGGGGTCTTGGTGGACCATGTTGCCGATCGGCTCATGGCACACGGTGCGGGTGAGCGCGCCGTGCAGGGGGTCTGCTACTGTTTTCAGATGGCCGGTCGCCTCGGGTGGGATACCCTCACGCTGCGCAAGCGGTGCGACATGCTCGCAGCATACTTTTGTGCCGACGCCACTGCGCAACACGCGCCGTCTGCCGCACAATATTTCGATGCACGTTTTTGGCCCGGATTCGGACAGACCCTGTGGAACCATTGCCGTGGAGCGGACGCATTTCGTGATCTGCCAGATGCCGTCATCGAAGAGGCCATGCGACGCGTGGCATGGGGAGAACGTGCCGAGCAGCGTCTGACACAACTGCGCTATCGCATCGAACGGTATCTTGCGCACTATCAGGATCGGCAACGTCTCCTCCAGACGTATATGTGTGATGCCCTGACCGCCGAAGAACTGGCGCTCGTCCGTACGATCTGGGCGCAGCGCGCGCAGGAGCTCTTTTGCGAGCTCCAGGACCCGCTGGACCGTGGATGGGAGCACCAATTGCGCGCGTGGGCGTGCGAAATCGTGTCGCTGAAGGCCTTGTGTGTCCAATACGGTAGTGCGCAGGCATTTTTCACGATCGTCTCCACGCTCTATCACCGGTGGCGTGATCGTGTTCCGGTGGCATTGCTGTTGCGGGAGATGACGATGATCCCTCGTTATCGCCGTGTGGTAGAAAAGGAGCGTGAGGGACGGCATAGTATTGTCGGTGTCGCGGTCGATTGTCTCTCGACGCGCATCACGCGGCGCATCCTGGCGATCGAAGCGTTTACGGGCGTCCACTATGGTGAACCCGCCACGCGCGCGCGTGCGCGACGCTTTCTGCTCCATGCGACCGCACAATACCCCGAGCGGATGAAGGGGCTCCCGCATCTGTTGCCCCAGTGGGGCGCCGCTTTCGAGGCGCGGGAGCGTGGGGAGTCTCTCCCTGCCGCACTGGCGGTCATCGAGGAGCGTTTGGGCTTCGGCACGGTCCGGGATCTTCTGGCACGCATTGCCGCCGATCCGCGGTATCATGAGCTTGATGCCGACTTTGTGCAACGGGTCATTGCGCGGGTGGATCAGCAAGAGACGAGTCTGCGCACGGCCAGCGCCTTGCGCGGACGTGTCTATCGCTATTTCGATGTCTACTGTGAACGGCGCCGTCGCGTTATGGCACTGACACGCAACCTTCCTGTGGCCGCCCGGCGCGCCGTGCGTACCGAGGTCCTGGCGGCGGTGCGGACCCATTTTCTCCGTGCACAATCGTTTGTGGCCGTGACCGATCTGTGGGTACGGCAGACGATCGACGCGGTGGCACGAGCACGGCAGCAACAGGCCCGGGACTTGACGCAGGCCTTGCGGACCCAGCCGACGCGGGCCTGGCAGGCGGTCCTTTTTGGGTCACTTCTGTCGGAAGAGGCCATGGCGGTGTGGCGCGACGTGCTCGCACATCGACGAACCCGTGGCAGTGACGCATTCCCGTGGTCACGTCTCCAAAGCGTGGTCGAGTGCACGGAAGCCACCAACCCCCACTCACCCGGTGCGTGGGAAGCTGGTCTTCTCACGGGCCTACGCAACCTCGTGGCCGGCGAGAATGGCGGTCATCCAGAGGCCGGTGGTCCATCGGTCCCGTTGCCAGTGGCCATCGAGCAGTTGCGACAGCGTGCGCGTGCAGAAGGATGGACTATCGACCGCTTGCGCAGTGAGATCCGATTCCTCTCTGCGCGTGTCCTGCAATAAACATCCGTGCCAGGACCCGTACGCGATGGGGGCGACTGTGGAGACCGGTTCTCGGGATTATTTCGGTTCAAAGAAAATCTGATCGAGGCCCAAAAAGGGAAAGGCCTTTTGGATGGCGTCCCGCACTACCTCCAGCCGTTCGTCAAGTGAATGTTCGGTGGCGCGCCGACCATATTCGCCGCTGTTGTTTGTGAACGTGATCGCAAAAGGGTTTCTGTGCCAGGATATGAAGTCGGCCCAGAGCGTTCCGGCAAAGATGGCCCAGCCATCCCCGGGCCGTGCGGCATAGGCAATCTGGGCGTGTTTGACCCCTCCCTCCGACACACGTTGACCTTTCCATCGACGGGGGGCCAGTGAGAGCCGCGTTCCGTCGTGGGACCGTCCGGCCGACCCCAGCGGTGTCACCACAAAATTGCACTTTTCGCCGCGACGTGACTCGGCGCAGAGGAGCCTCAGGGCCCTGCATCGATCCGTGCTGTTCGATGCGTCGTCCGACGCCACATGGACAATGCGGTCATGGGCGATCACGGCCTGGTCGATCATATGATCAGGCCACATCAGGAGTTCACCGCGCTGCTCAAGGGCCTCCAGGCATGCACGCGATCGACTGGGGACACAGACGGTGACGCATGCGTTGTCGGCGGGAGTGCCGGCGTCTTGAGATGGGGACGGTGGTGCGACACCCGCATTGATCCCGACTGATACGGGTCCCCTGCGGGCGAATGCCGCCCGTTGACGTATGGCCTCTGCATCCTGCCAGGCCGTGAAGACGCTGCGGAGATTCGCGGGATCAAATGCATCGAGATAGTGCCGCTGGAAGCCGAGTTCCGCATCGATCGCCGCTGTTCGAGCCCTGAATATGTCGATGATGGCATCCCGCAGAAGGCCTGCAGGGAGATCGGCAAAAGCGGAATACGCGATGGCACTCACGGCAGTCCATCCTCCGTGACAGCGTTCGGCGAACCACTCGACCCATGCAATATTGGGGATCTCCTCTTTGCGAGAGAGGAGGATCATGTCGTTTTCCCTCAGGTGTGAGAGGACCTGTTGTAAGGCCTCGAGCGTATGGGCCGTCGTGATGGCTTTGTGAAGCCCCTTGTACCGGAGCAAGGCGATTGGACGATCCAGTCTCGAATCGAGTGCAGCCATGCGCAGACCCAATCTCGGATTGGTCTTGGCGAGTGCCGCGGCGACCTGCGCCGCTTTTTGAAATAGTGCCACCGCCTGCGCCGTATTCGCGGGCGCCGGCCGGCCCGCAGCCGCCGCGACCGCTGCGCCATCGCGCAAGAGATGGTGTGCCTCGGCGTTGGCGAGGTGTGGTGACTGCGCAAAGTTGGCCTTGACCTGTTCGAGCGGGATCATTGGGGGGGCATGTGGGCCTGCCGGCATGGGGACGACCATAAAGAGGCCGGGGAGCTGCTGGTACCGAGGTGCAGGTCCCGGAGGGGGATCGGCGACGAATGGTGTCACACGTCCGTTCCGCCCACGGGCGTCTCCACGGAACTCGCCCGGTCGGAGGTGGGCGACGTGGTTGAAAACGCGATGGAAAACACCTTTTACCATGGCCGTGACGGTGCAGGACCCCCTCTGTCATGAGTTATCGGCTATTGGCAACAATTGTTGCGTGATTTTTCGGGGCCGTGATCCCCGCGAGTAGGACGTGTCGACGACTGAGCGATTGTACCAACAGACCCTTGTACTATAGGCCCTGGCAACATCCGGTGGTGGAGGGCTGGCGATCGCGCCAGCCGTCGATCGAGATTTTTCCCGGCCCGAAGGCAAAAAGGATCAGCAGGGCATAGAGAAAGAGAAACGGCGCCTGTTGAAAGAATGTCTCTGGATCGTGCAAGACCCCCAAGAGCGCCTCCTGATGGGCCGTGGCAAATGCGACGCACATGACCGCAATGAGTGGGAGCGTTGTCAGCCGGGTCACGAGTCCCAGGAGGAGGAGGAGGCCGCCCACGGTCTCCACCGTGGCGACGAGATAGACCATCTGCGCGGGGAACGGAATGTCGAGTTTGGAAAAAAATCCGGTCACCTCCCCAATGCGTCCGAATTTTCCCGTGCCCGCGAGGAGGAAACCGATCCCCCAATAGAGACGAATAATGAGCA
The DNA here is from genome assembly GCA_016183065.1 of Deltaproteobacteria bacterium. Lineage (GTDB taxonomy): Bacteria > UBA10199 > UBA10199 > JACPFF01 > JACPFF01. Next base: position 43,276 of record JACPFF010000016.1, read on the forward strand.
AGAGGAGATGCTGAAAAGCCCCACCGATGCAGGCAAGATTTTTTGTACACTGTGCAACCGGACACGATGACGCTGCCATAACGTTCCCCTTTCGTTTGCGCAGATCGAGACTTTACTCCGACAACGGATTCCCTGTAAGAGATGCCGATCACTCCGTAATAGAAATCACCCATTGGGGAAAGGGGAAAGTATGGCAGAACCGATCATGGCGCAAAAGGCGCCTTATGTCGTCGAGGTCGAACCAAAACAGTATTCGTGGTGTGCCTGCGGGCGTTCGCAGCGGCAACCCTATTGCGATGGATCCCACAAGGGGACGGGAATGGGACCGGTCAGGGAGCAGATCACCGAGCAACGACGCGTGGCCTGGTGTGGATGCAAAAAGACCGGGACGCCCCCGTTTTGCGATGGCACGCATAGTACGCTCGATTGAGCGATACCGCTGATCCTGTCATCCGCAGGGGACACGGTCATCCCCCGGCTTGACCGGGGGACCTCCAAGGAAAGGGGGAGCATATGGTCACACTCCGGTTCCATGGCCATTCCTGCTGGGAGATTCAGGGAGCTGCGCATCGCATCTTGATCGACCCGTTTCTCACCGGCAATCCGCAGGCCGATGTGGCGCGTGCTGACGTGACCGCGCTTGATGCCATTCTCGTGAGCCATGGACACAGCGATCATCTCGGGGATACCGTGGCCCTGGCCAAACAGACCGGTGCGGTGGTCATCGCCAATTATGAAATCGCCACATACTGTGCACAACGCGGGTGTACGATTCACCCGTTGCATATCGGCGGCGGTGCGACATTTCCCTTCGGTCATGTCCGACTCACGATTGCGCATCATGGATCGACCGGGCCGGAGGGCGAGGCTCTGGGCAATCCTGCGGGCATCGTACTGGTGATCGATGGGAAGCGACTCTATCATGCCGGCGATACCGCCGTCTTTCTCGACATGCAATTGATTGCCGAGTTGTACGGACCACTCGATGTCGCCCTCTTGCCGATCGGCGACAACTTCACCATGGGGATCACCGAGGCGGTCAAGGCCACCGAACTGCTCTGCGCCCGGATGCACATTCCCATGCATTACAACACCTTTCCGTATATCGAGGTGAACCCGGAGGCGTTTCGGCGTGCCGTGGAAGCCGCAGGGCGCAAGGTGGTCGTGATTCCGCCGGGTGGGGAATATGTCGTGCCATAACTCCCATACTTGTCTGGAAAGATGAGTGGGGCCGGGGGCGCAGCGCAGCTGGGCGGACGAGGAAGTACCCGCAGGCGGAGCCGGAGGGTACGTGAGCCCCTGTAATAGTGGTTGCCGAAGAGGACGAAGTGGGGAAGGCTCTGGCCCAACAGGCCTTGACACTGCTTGACCTCGATGAAGAGACGCTAAGCGGTGTGGAGGAAGAAACGAGGGAGCGGACATGACGACCATGCTGGCCATGGGCTGTGTGGCGGGGGGATTGCTGTGCGGGGCGGCCGTGGTCTTTTTTTGGCATCTGCGACGCCTGCGCCTGCTTGAACTCGCACGGATGCGTCTTGCGGTGCAATGCGAGGAGATGGAAAAGCATGCGCAGTCCCAACGTGCACTGCTGGACGACGCACAGCAGCGCCTGGGTGATACCTTCAAGGCGCTCTCCGCCGATGCCCTGAAAAGCAACAATGAAGACTTTCTCCGATTGGCCAAGTCGACACTCGATACCATCCACGAACGCGCGCAGGGGGACCTTGCACGGCGGGAGGCGGCGATTGGGACGTTGGTGGAGCCGTTGCGCCGGTCACTTGACCAGGTCGATCAAAAAATCCAGCAGCTCGAACAGGCGCGCGCCGGGGCATATGCCGGGCTCAAGACGCAACTGACGATGTTGGCCGAGGGCCAGACCCGGCTCAATCAGGAGACCGGGAATCTGGTGAAGGCATTGCGGGCGCCGACGGTGCGGGGGCGATGGGGAGAAATCCAGTTGCGGCGGGTAGTCGAGTTGGCCGGTATGGTCGAATACTGCGATTTTCTCCAGCAGGAGACGGCTGAGTCTGATGGTGGGCGTTTGCGTCCGGATATGATCATCAAGCTCCCCACGGAAAAAAATGTCGTGGTCGATGCCAAGGCCCCGTTGCAGTCGTATCTCCAGGCGCTGGAAACCGGCAACGAACAAGACCGTGTGCGTCATCTGCAGCAGCATGCGCGGCATATTCGCCATCACTTGTTGCAGCTATCGAGTAAGGCCTATTGGGCACAGTTCGCGCCGACACCGGAGTTTGTCGTCCTTTTCCTGCCGGGTGAAACGTTTTTCAGTGCCGCGTTGGAACAGGATCCGTCGTTGATCGAATTCGGGGTGGAAAAACAGGTGATTCTGGCCACGCCGACCACGCTCATTGCCCTCCTCCGTTCCGTGGCCTACGGTTGGCGCCAGGAGCGGATGGCGGAGAGTGCCCAGGAGATCTGCACGCGCGGGCGACAACTGTACGATCGGCTCTTGACCATGGTCGAGCACTTTGGGATCTTGCGTCGGGGATTGGAAGGCGCGGTTGAGGCCTACAATCGCGTGGCAGGGTCGTTTGAGGCGCGTGTCCTCGTCTCCGCCCGGAAATTTCGGGAGCTCGGCGCCGCGGCAGAGAAAGAAATTCCGGCGATGGAAGCCATTGAGACAGTGCCCCGCCGTGTCGTGACCGACGAGGATGTCCAGCTTCCGGCCTAGGGGCTGTTGGCAAACCGTTCAATGATCGGGATATCCTGTCACCGGGATCTTCCCGAGACCAGAGAGATCGCTCAAGTCGGTTACGCGGTCGGCTTGCCCTCGAGGCTCGCCGCAGTTCCCCACCGCATTTTTTTCATTTACTCCCCATCAGAAATGCGCTCAGGTGTGTCGCATCTATGCCGCGCATTGTGTCGCTGATTGCCAGCAGTACGGAAATGGTGGCCGCGTTGGGCTGCGCAGATCAGCTGGTCGGCATCTCCCATGAATGCGATTATCCACCGTCGATCCTCCATCTGCCACTATTGAAGGGGCTCACGTCGCCCCCTCCAGCGGCAAAGCCGCTGGAGCCTCCCCTTCAACGCCGCTGTGCGGCTGGGTCGTGGGGCCCCGGACGTCAGTCCGGGGGGTGTCGTGCTCTGGCGAAGCCTCCTCCCAGGGTGCCACGGGCGTGAGCCCGTGGGGCCCCACGATGTACGCGGCCCCGCTTTCCCGTGACCGGGAGGAGTCGGGAGATCGACCAGCACGTGCGCGACTTGGTCTCCAAGGGACTCTCGGTGTATGACGTCGACGCGGACCGACTGAGGGCCCTTGCCCCCGATCTGATCATTACGCAGATGCAATGCGACGTCTGCGCAGTCACGACAACGGCGGTCGAACAGGCCGTCGCACAGTGGCTGGAACAGCGGCCCGTCATTCTGTCGCTCATGCCGAACGCCCTCCACGATCTCTGGGGGGATATGCGGCGCGTAGCTGCTGCGCTCGGTGTTGTGCGGACGGGGGAGACGCTGATTGCCGCCTCGCGACAACGGCTCGAGGTGTTGACGGTCATGACGCGACAACGGGCCCGTCGCCCGCGCACACTCTTTCTCGAATGGATCGATCCCCTGATCGGTGGAGGACATTGGATGCCCGAGCTGGTCACGTTGGCTGGCGGTGTCGATCTTTTTGGCGTGGTGGGTGGAGCGGCGCCGCAATTGACCTGGCCCGCGATTGTGGCGGCAGATCCCGACGTGATTGTCGTGGCGCCGTGCGGGTTTTCCGTCGAACGGACGCGTCAGGAGATGATACCGCTGTGCGCCGTGCGTGATTGGCGCCAATTGCGTGCCGTGCAGGAGGGAGAGGTCTATCTTCTCGATGGGAACCAATACTTCAATCGGCCCGGTCCCCGGATCGTCGACTCTGCGGAGATCTTGGCCGAGGTGCTCCATCCGGATTGCTGCCAATTTGGGCATTCCACGGAGATCGAGCGGTGGCCGCTGTTGTGATCGAGGAGAGAAGACTGGCAGACGAAAAGAGGGTGTGATAGTCTTATAGGTCCATCAGGTCTCAACAGAGAGGGGGAGAGAATGGCCATCGCCGCAAAAATAGCCAGTGCCTTGAATGCCCACATCGGTCTTGAGGCTGATGCCTCGAATTATTATCTGGCACTATCTTCTGCATGTGCGGAAAAGAAGTGGACGGGATGCGCGAAATTTTTCCTCGCGCAATCTGCGGAGGAGCGTGAACACCTCCTCAAGATCTTCCGGTATCTGGTCGAGAATAATGTCGTGGCAACGGTGCCGGAACAAAAGGCGCCTGCCGTCACCATCGGATCGATGCGCGACCTGTTCGCCGCCTGCCTCAAGAGCGAACAACGCGTTTCGGCCTCGGTCACCGTGCTGATCGATCTGGCCGTCAGTCTGAAAGACTATGCCACCAACCACTTCCTGCAGTGGTACGTGGCAGAACAGCAGGAAGAGGAGCAGCTGTTCCAGGGGCTGATCGACGAGGTGACGCTCGTGGGCGAGGGTGGCACGGGGATCTATCTGCTCGACAAATCGATCGGTGCGCGTGCAGCGTCATCGTAAGTCGTGTACGTTTTTCGCTCGCGCGGAACACCCGTTGAGAGGCATGCCTCGTGGAAATGTCGCAAGTGGTCCCTTTCATGCGAAACTCCGCACCTCGGGTCTGACCCTTATTCCTCGATACAGCACGAATATTCCTCTCCAGCGACCGTGAACTGGTCGATTTCGCCGGCGTCGCAAAAGTGGAGACACTGATGGAGCCGTGCCTCGACAATCTCTTCCGCTGTTGTCGGTGTCATTTCCGCGTCCACCAATGCGCCGGCAAGTGATTTCGAGGTCGATGCGGGCTGTGCAAACGAGACATTGCGCTTGCTGACATTTTTCATCTGGATCCCGGCCTCACCGAATCCCGACATCGAAGTGTAGAGGGTGGTATGTATCAGCGAGAGCGACCCCGTGCCGGAGACGCCGGAGAGATCAAAGCTGTACTGCCCCGTGTTCTGCACGCTCTCTTGATGGAGCCCTGCGACAGAGCCATCGGCGTAGAGGACCTGAATGACGAGGCCGTCGGAGATCGTTCCCGGATCCCATGTCACCTCGGCACTCTCGGTGCCGATCACGGCGTTTTCGGCTGGCGTGATCAGGTCTGGCACATCGCTGGTCGCGATCGTCGCCACGGTTTTTGTCCCTTCATGGTCGGTATAGGTCAGATAGTAGTTCCCGCCGGAAACGGTTTTTCCAAGTGTTCCTTCGTAAAATTTATCGATGTCAAAAAAACCATCGAGCCCCAATGCCACATTGGTGGAGATGCCATCGGCCGTATCAGTGGCAGCCGTCAGCGATTCGCCCTGGTTAAAGCTGATGCCAACCTCGCTGACCATCGTTTGCATTTGTGCACTGACCTTTGTCTGCGTGGTTTCATTATATTCCGTGATGACGCCCTCAAGGCGCAGTTCCGAGGCCTTGGTCTCGGCGAGTTCACTGCTATTGACGGCCTGGCACGCGGCATAGCAGGCGATCAGTCCCAGCGTGATGATGCGGTGTTGTGTTTCCATCTCTTCCTCCTTGGTTGATCGGTTTCATGTTGCCTCGAGAGGGGACGTACCGGCTCTTGCGGCCTTTCGATATTCCGATATAGATTTGGCTACAGTGTGAGCAGAGGGCCATTACCCTGTACCGATGAGGATCTTCCATGAGACGAAGAGCGCATACGGAGCGAAGTGATACGGAGAGACTCCGTAAAATACGAGAATTATTGAATTTTTCTCAGCGGGATATGGCGGAGGAGCTCGGGGTTGTCCATGGAGCCATAGGCCTCTGGGAGTCGGGACAACGCAAAATCCCCGGACCGGTACGGAAACTGATGGCACTCTATGAGCAAGAGCTGGGGGTGGGACGTCCAACGGCCATCGAGGGTTTTCCGCAATTGGAGGAGCTCGAAACGGGCTGGCTCGCGCGCACCTCGCGGCTCTCTGCCACGGGGCTGCGTGTGGTCGGGCGTACGCTCATGGCCATCCTCCGGGAGCGACTGCACGCGGCGGGAGACGACAATCCGATCCGTGCGCGGACACAGACCGCGATTGCGCGGCAGCTCGTGGAGACCTTCGGCACCTTGAAAGGGCTTCCGCATAAATTGGGCCAATTGCTCAGTTATATGGACCTCAAGGCGTCTGCGGACGTGCGGGCGGAATATGCCCAACTCCAGCATCTGACACCGCCCATGGCGCCGAATGTCATTGCGGAGATTCTTGTGGAGGAATTTCGCCAGACTCCGCAGCAACTGTTTGCCGAGTGGGAATCCGTGCCATGTGCCGCGGCAAGCATCGGGCAGGTGCATCGGGCGAAAACACACGCCGGCGAAGCCGTTGCTGTCAAAGTGCAATATCCCGGGATCCGGAAGATTATCGAGGCCGATCTGAAAAATGCCGCGGTGATCGAACGCCTGGGTGCAACCCTGGTGCGTCATGTCGAGCCGGGGCGGCTGTTGGAGGAGCTGAGCCTCCGATTCCTGGAGGAGTGTAATTACGAGCTGGAGGGTCGGCACCTTGAGCGGTTCCGCGCACTTCATGCCAGCGATCCCCGGATTGAGATTCCCAGGGTCTACCCGGAGTTGACCACCACGCGGGTTTTGACCACCGCCTATGTCGATGCAACACCGTACCAGCCGTTTCGTGCCTCGGCAACGGTCGCACAGCGCGACTTTGCCGGCACGGTCATTTGGGATCATGCCTGGCGCTCTGCCTTGTGCCATCGGGTCTTTCAGGCCGATCCGCATCCCGGCAATTATCTCTTCCGTGATGAGGCTGTCGTCTTTCTCGATTACGGATGTGTGAAAGAGATCCCCGAAGGGCTCCATGCCGTCTGGAAGGCCTTTTTGCGCAGTATCGTCGCCAACGATCCGCAGGCCATGGCAGAGACACTTGTGGCCATGCGGATTGTGCCGGATCCCGACAAATTCGACTTCGCCCATTTTTTCCTGCTGATGCGCGCGTGGTATGAACCCTGCTATTGTGATCGTCCCTTCACATTTACGCGCGAGTTTGTGGCGGGGCGGTGGGCGGCGCAGCTCAAGGAATATCCGCAGCCGACGCAGATGCACTTTCCACACGAGCTCCTCTTTATCAATCAGTTGCAGTGGGGACTCTATGCCGTCCTCGCCGATCTGCAGGCGACCGCCAATTGGACCCGCCACTTTGTCCCGTTGCTCACCGGTTGTTGAAAAAAGGCCATCTGTGTCATCTGTGTCGTGGGGTGTGAACTCCTGAGTATGCGATCTTTACTCTTGCGCCATCGCAGTGTACGACGCCCCACGATGTTCCCTCGTGCCATTGTTGTGCATCTCGGTATCGCCTATGCCGCGCTCTTTGTGGGGGGATTGCTCGATAATGCGCGCGGACCGCTCCTCCCCGACATGATTGCCGAGCTGCAGATTACTGATCAGGAAGCCTCGCTCTTCTTTGCGGTCGCGGCCCTGATGAGTATTGCGGGGAGTCTCCTGGCCGGACCTACGCTGCAACGGGTCCGCACGGTTGTGGCGTTGCGGTATGTCCTTGGCTGCGTTATGCTCGGCTATTGGGGTGTGGCATTCGGGACACATTACGCCATCATTGTCCTGGGAAACGGCCTTTATGGCATCGGCATGGGGGCCAATCACGTCATTTTGAATATCATGGTCGCACAGGCCGCGCCGGTCAAGACTCGCGCGCGCCATTTGAATTTTCTCCACGTCATGTATGGCTTGGCCTCGCTCTCTGCGCCCATGGTCATCATCGGGCTGCGGGGGGCGGGAGCGGGGTGGCGCATGACCTTTCTTCTCCTCACGCTCCTCCCCGTTCCCGTGATTCTCGCCGGCCTGCGCGACCGGTTGCCTTGCCGGCGCGAGCCCAGTGTGAACGCCATCATGGCACCGCTCCCGTGGTGGAATGCCTGGCGCCATCCCGCTGCCCGCTATTATGCCGTCTTGCTGGGGCTCTATGTCTCAGCCGAACTCGCCGTCTCGATGTGGCTGGTCCTCTATGTGACGCGGCTCCGTATTGCGGATCCGGCAAAGGCGAATCTCTTTCTCAGTTATTTCTTTTGCATGATGACCGCTGCCCGGTTCGGTGCGGCGATTTTTTTACGGACCGAGCGCTATCGCACTCTCCTGGCATGTGCCGCAGGGGGAGGGATTGTGGCCCTGTTGTGGGGCATCTACGGGCATCCGGTCGGACTGGTGCTGGCGGCCGCGCCGATGGGGCTTTTCTTCCCGCTCTGTTTTGCCAGCCTGAGTCATGAGGTCACCGCACATCTCGAAGTGGTCACCAGCTGGGTCATGTGTACGGTCTTCGTGGTCATTGCCGCCGGACAATTCATGATGGGGTGGCTTAGCGACCACTATTCCATTGCCGTGGCCATGCATCTCCCCGTTGTTCTGCTCATCCTGGTCTCCCTCCTCCTGTTGATGCGGCACCCTCGGGCGCAATGACATTGCGGGCGCGAGATGCATGCACAATGAATTGCCTACCTTGAGGAAAGAGCTTGACACGTGTGTTAATAATTTCTATCTTTCTAAAAATATGAAAATAACAAAGCTCTTCCAGGCGTTGGGGAATGATGTGCGTTGGCGGGTTATGAATCTGCTGCTGGAGGAGAAACGGAGAGACACGAGTGGCCTGGGGTTGTGTGTCTGCAATATCGTCAAGAAATGTCGGGTTGCCAACTCAACGATGAGTCATCACCTTGATTGTCTTCGTTCCGCGGGATTCTTGACCGCAAAAAAACGTGGAAAGTGGATCTATTACGATGTGAACATGAAAACGTTGGTCTCCTTGAAAGAGACGTTGAGTGCACTGGGCTGAATTTTTTTAGATTTATAATTCGATATTATTAGAAGTGTAGTAATGTAAGGAGCGAAATATGGCGGACGTTTATTACATCGTTGCATTTGTCAGCGGGTCTGCCTGGCATATTCTCCCGTTTTTTCTCGTCAGTATTGTGCTTGGGGCAGCAGTGAATGTTTGGGATGGGGCCCAGCAGCGATTGCAGGGGATTCTCGGAACTCATCCCTTGAAGACCATCCTGGTCGCGAGTCTCTTGGGAACGCTGAGCCCTTTTTGTTCGTGCGGAGTGGTTCCAGTCGTTGCCGGCATGCTCTCTGCGGGCATTCCCATAGCGCCGGTGCTGGCATTTTGGATTGCCTCACCGCTCATGGATCCGGAAACTTTTGTCATCACCTATGCAGAACTCGGCTGGTCGTTTGCCATTGGGAGAACCATTTCCGCCTTCGGTCTTGGATGCATTGCAGGGGTGATCGGCCTGCGATTCAAGCGTGAAGAACACCTGAAGTCAGTAGTGTTCACACCACAGAACGAGGTGTGCTGTGGAAATGCCTGCGATGCACGGGTCGGCAAAGGGACGCAATTTGTACAGCACGTGCAAAAACTTTCCCTGTATCTTGGCAAGTGGCTCCTCCTGGCATTCGTGTCGGAAGCCCTGATTGTGCGCTACATCCCCAGTCCCTGGATTGCACAACTCCTGGGGACGGAGAACAGTCTTGCCATCCCGATTGCAGCCGTGGTCGGCATTCCCCTCTACATCAACACCTTCAGTGCCGTACCGATCATTGCGGGGTTACTCGCCAAGGGGATGGCGCCTGGTGCTGCATTGACCTTCCTGGTGGCCGGACCAGCAACCTCTATTCCGGCGATGATTGCCGTGACGGCGGTCTCCAAGAGAAGACTGTTCATGACGTATGTCGCCATCAGTCTGCTGGGGTCGATGGTGATAGGGTACCTTTTCCAGCTATCATTCGACATGCTCTAGCAGCGCCATGTGCAACGTCGTGCTGGAGGGGATCGCCAAGGGACTCCAAAAAAAATGGATGCAGTGGGGCCCCACGGGCTCACGCCCGTGGCACCCTGGGAGGAGGCTTCACCTGCGCACGACACCCCCCGGACTGACGTCCGGGGCCCCACGCTCCAGCCGCACTGCGGCGTTGAAGGGGAGGCTCCAGCGGCTTTGCCGCTGGAGGGGGCGACGTGAGCCCCTCCAATAGTGAAGAGAGAACATTGCGGTCACGCCAACGCCACCTCTTGCAGATAGCGCGGGATTTCGACCTTCCATTGGAGGGTCTCGCGGATTTTTTCCGCCAATCGTTGTGCCACCTCCGGCTCCCCATGGACGAGATAGGTCACATGTGGTGGTCGCCGGAATCCGCGGAGCCAGCGCAGAAGATCATCCTGATCCCCGTGCGCGGAGAGGGATTCAATCTGTTCGACCGTGCACCGGATCGGCACCTGGTCTCCGTGGATCTTGAGCGACCTAGTCCCCTCGCGCAGGGCGTGGCCGCGGGTCCCCTCCGCCTGATACCCGACCAGCAGAATCGCCGAGCGTCGATCCGGACCATACGACTTAATGTGGTGCAACATTCGTCCCCCCGTCAGCATGCCGCTTCCGGCGATAATAATGGCCGGACTTTCCAGGCTGTTGAGCCGCTTGGACGCGGTGTGGTCATGGACCAGATGGAGATTGTCGCACGTAAAGGGGTTGTTGGACCGCTCAGGGTGCTGCGGATGATTCGCGTGGTGGTGTGTCCCATCGAGGCCGGAGTAGATTTTGTGTTCCGTGAGATACCGGTTGTAGATGTCGGTGGCATCGATGCCGAGCGGGGTGTTGAGATAGACCGGAATGCGCCGATCGATCATCTCCCGCTCTTGGCAGCGCTTGAGGATGTAGAGCATCTCCTGGGTGCGTCCCACCGCGAACGCCGGAATCAGGACCATGCCGCCCTGTGCGATCGTCCGGTTGACGATCGCGGCCACGCGCGCAAAGACATCTTCTTTTGGATGGAGTCGGTCCCCATAGGTTGCCTCCATGATGAGATAGTCGGCCTCCGGCACGCGCAGCGGGGGACTTGTGATCAGGGCATCGTAGCGGCCAATGTCCCCGGCAAAGAGGAGCCTCCGTTGTCGCGGTCGGTGGAGTATCAACTCGATGAAGCGGGACCCGAGCAGATGGCCGGCGCGGATCAACCGGCAGTCGAGTCCGTCACCAATGCGTCGGACGTCGCCGTTGTGCAGGGGAGAAAAGTACCGCAGACTCTGCAGGGCATCTTCGTAGGTATAGAGCGGGAGTGCGGGATGATGCTTTGAGAAGCCGTGATCGCTGGCAAAGCGGGCGTCTTCTTCCTGGAGATAGCCGGAATCGGGGAGGAGGATCTTGCACAACTCGACGGTGGGCGCGCTGGCATAGATCCGTCCATGAAAATGGTGTTTCACCAGGAGCGGGATATAGCCGCTGTGGTCGGTGTGGGCATGCGTCAAGACCACGCCGGTGATGTCGGCCGGTGGCAGGGGGAGTGGGGCCCAGTTGCGGAGTCGTAGTTCCTTGAGCCCCTGAAAGAGTCCGCAATCGATCATCCACCGCTCGTCGAGGGTTCGAAGGAGGAATTTCGAGCCGGTGATGGTCTCCGTGGCGCCGAGAAACTGGAGTGAAGGGCCGTGATTTCGCTCCGGTCGCCGCTCATTGGTCCGCTTCGGATACGTGCTGACGGGGAACCACCTCCTAGTCTCTCACAGTGAGTCAAAAGAATGACTCAGACACCATGAAGAATACACGCTTTTTTTCCCCTTCGCAATGGCATCCTGACTGGTGTCTCACGTGGTCAATCGGGTCTCCGGCTTTGGCTCTTCGTGTGGCATTGAGTCCTCACCGTGTAAGTATTGACGGATGGGAGCTGCTTAGGCGCGCACCATGAATGTCGAATAATATTGCATTGTTTAGTAAGATGATGTCGGTTTTTTTCGTCGAATAACATTGGCATGGGAATTGCTGACTTCTCTTACTCTGGGGATCTCGACTACTGGAGGGGCTCACGTCGCCCCCTCCAGCGGCAAAGCCGGGTCAAGGCCCAGCTGTGCTGGGCCGCGAAGCACAGTCGAAGACTGTGCGGAGTGTGATGGAGCCTCCCCCTCAGCGCCGCGGTGCGGCTGGGGCGTGGGGCCCCGGGTTGGTCCGGGGGTGTCGTGCTCAGGCGAAGCTTCTCCACCAAGGTGCCACGGGCGTGAGTCCGTGGGGCCCCACACCACGGGGAACTCCCTTCGGGGTGTAGGAGGTTGGTATGCGACAATTCTTTCGTTTTCGATGGCTGGTCACTGCTCTCGCCGTCTCCCTGACGGTCATGGGTTGCAAAAAAGGGACGGAGGGCGACGGGGTCCTCACCCCACCTGCGGAACCTCTTGCAGCAGAAGAGCCGACCGCCTTGGAGACGCCGGGCGGAGAGAACGAGGCAAATTTTTATTATCAGCAACAGGTCGAACTGCTGCAGCAACTCTTGCTCGAGGCCCAGCAGGGGGGAAGCACCGGTGCGACCGGGGGCGATGACACCGTACTGAAGGAATTTGAAAAGAAGGTCGACACACTGAAGGCCGAATGGGCGAAGCAGCAGCAGGCCCTGGCAGATGAGGTCCAGGCGCTGAAAGAGAGTGTTGAGAGTGGCGAGACCGAGGGAGCGGTCTTGGAAGAAGTGAGTGATCTTCAGCAGGACGTTGAGGAGATGAAGGGCGAGAATGCGGCGCTCAAGTCCGAGCTGGAGGAGGCCAAACAAGACGCGCAGGAGTATGTGGATCAAAAAATCGAAGAGGAGAAAACCAAGAAAGAAGAAGCGGCAGCGGTTGCCGAGGAGGTAAAAACAAGAGGTGGCGACATCACGCTTGGTGACGTAGTGAAAGAGGCACTCCCGTATAGTGGCAATACGACCGACAAAGGCCCGGTGCGAAAGGCGCTGTGTCCAGCCGAATCGGTTGTCACAGGGATGACCTTTGTGACGGGAGTGGCCGTGGACAAAGTCGGGTATATTCATTGCCAGAAGGTTGGGCCCAATGGGGAGATGTCCGTGCCTCAATATGACAAGGACGATCCGCCAGCAGGAACATACGGCACTGCCGACTTTTCAAAATATGGCCTGATCGGTCAGATCCAGATGCTCGCGGTACATGTCGGAGCGGGTGTTGATCCCGGGAGCCTCTTTCGCTTTTCACAGCCGAAAGGGATGGAACCCTATGTGGGTGGCTCGGGTGGTAATCAGCTGACCGTCATTGCCTGTCCCAAGGAACAGGCCCTCGTGGGATGGAAACTGAAGGGCTATGCCTACAAGGATCCGAAACAATTTCGCGCAGTGGCGGGGGGGTCGGAATTTTATTGCAAGACAGTGTCCAACATGAATCAGGGGATTGCAAAACAACTGACGCTCACAACGTCGAGCATGAAGCCGGGGACGATCCAAGGTGCCGCGCAGCAGTGCCCTGAGGAAGGTCAGATCCTCACGGGCATTGGGGCTTCGGCCTATCATCAGGGAAAATCGGATGGCCGGCTCGGCGGCCTGTCGGGAGATTGTTCACCGGTGCTCGGCACAGCGCTTGATGTATACAATAAAACGGTGGTGGTGCATGATGACTCGATCGTGTTTGGTGCCGGTCTCGTGGCGCAGACGACCAAGGATGCCTATGGCAATATTGCGTCTGCGGGGAGCCTCCTCTCTTATGACTTTGCTGCTGGCTCCGTGGGACAATCCGTGAAAAATTCGGCGTTGGCGAACAAGAAGGCCTTCGAATTTTATGCCGACGGGAATACGGCCTCACTCACGTTGACCGGGGAGGCCACACCCCTCGTGCAGCATCCGGGGAGCTGCTTCATGATCTGTCCGTCGGCGTACGTCCCAGTGCGCTATGAACGAAAGAAGCACGGCTATACCTTGACGTATTATTCATCGACACAAAACAAGAACGTGACATATGACAAATGGACCTGTGCGCGTCTGTCGCCTGGAGCCGTGGCGACGAAGGAGGAGAAAGAGGCGCAATTGTGGTGTGGTGGCCAACAGGTGACGTTACAGGGATCCCATGAACAAAAAAGTCCGGGGGAAGATCCCATTCACGATAGCGCGGAACGATTCAATTTTCTCCCCATTGGGGGCAATGCCGTGACAGGGGAAACCACGACGGCCTCGTGTGGCATGGAGTCGGTGCGGCAATTCACCCTCGCTGAGCTGGCCGCAGGCCCAAAAATCGCGCGACTCTGGTGTGGCATGTCGACGACCGAGGATCTGACGAGCCTGCCGCCGAAGAGCATGGATCCGACCAAGGCGGTCTACGAGAAAGGCTACTTCGGAGAGAACCAGACCTGGCCGCAGATCTTCGACACCGAGTCACAGCGGATGCGCTGCACGAGTGGGCTCGATCTGGTCGGGTGGGGGATGTTTATCGAGGCGCCGGTGGTCGATCCCGGTCAGCCGATGATCGCGCCGACGGCCCATTTTGTCCCGCTCTGTCGCCACCATGATACCAAATTCGTGGAATGAGGTGTTGTGGTGCTCGTGGTATTCGCTCGATTTCCTGTTGCGGGAACTGCCGTCTCTTTTCCGGGGACTCGGCGACTATTACAGGGGCTCACGTACCCTGCGGCTCCGCCTCCGGGTACTTCCTCGTCCACCCAGCTGCGCTGGGTCCCCGGACTCGGTCGTCGCCACTGCGCCCCCCTCGCGCGCGGGGCGCGCTGGGTCGTGGGGCCCCACCTCTGCAATCTTTTCTATTGATATGGGACCTGTTTGGTGGCGGTAACGCAATATGTACGCTCACAGGCCCTATCCCATGTCTGCGGTGATGCTTCTGGTCTTTCTTGCGGGCTTCTTGCCAATAGAGGTTACACTGGCGACGTCGTTGAATGTTCCACCAAGGGCATCGTGCGAGACGCTGTCGGGTGATGGACGGCTCACGCTCTACAGTTACCCGCATCGGGAACTCCTCGATGTGCGATACAGGGACGTGCGCGGAGTGCTCCAGGAGAAGGCCCTTGCCACCATTGCCCACCTGATGCGGTCGCCCGACGGGCGCACGGCGCCGATCGATCCGCGATTGGTCCGGTTGCTCGATCATCTGCAGGATCACTTTGGCGCGGAGGTTGTGGAAATCATCTCCGGCTATCGTTCGTCGGAGTACAATGCGCAATTACAGGCGGAAGGCCGCGCGGTGGCAACCGAGAGCGAACATCTGCAGGGTCGTGCAGCCGATGTCCATTTCGATGAGATCACGGAAGGTGCGCTGCGCGATTATGCAACGACGATCCACTGCGGCGGCATCGGATTCTACCCGGCACTCCATTTTGTCCATCTCGACCTCGGACCGCGACGGCATTGGGAAGAGGCTGCAGGCGCGCGGCGACTGGTGGGCGAGCGCCCCTTGGTCATCACGACCGACAAGAATTATTACGCCGTTGGAGAGCGGGTCGTCTTTTCTCTCCCAGATGCGGTTGCAGGTGCTTGGACGTTGGAATGGTTTCACCGCGGCGCCTGGCATCGCCATCGTCATTTCACCATGCCACCGACCTCGTTGACATGGGCTGTGAGCATATTCCCCTATGGCAAGTATCGCCTCGTCAGCGACGGCACACCCACAGCATACTCCAATGAGTTTTACCTCAAAAAGGGTACGTCATACACTTTCTCACTCGCTGAAGATCATTAAGTATTTTTCCCCACTATTGTAGGGGCTCACGTACCCTGTGGCTCCGCCTCCGGGTACTTCCTCGTCCACCCAGCTGCGCTGGGTCCCCGGACTCGGTCGTCGCCACAGCCCCCTCCAGCGGCACAGCCGCTGGAGCCTCCCCCTCAACGCCGCAGTGCGGCTGGATCGTGGGGCCCCGGACGTCAGTCCGGGGGGTGTCGTGCTCCGGCGAAGCCTCCTCCCAGGGTGCCACGGGCGTGAGCCCGTGGGACCCCACTGTAAACAGTGGGTTACAAGCCGTATGACGTACCCGATTTATCCGACGTTAATGGAGCGTGGCGATGTGGTCCTTCATCAAGTCGTCTAAAGAGACGCGCACCGGTCCTTTGCGCAGGCCGTTGATGAGTGTGGTGATGGTGGATGGTGATGGGAGGTCTCCCGGCACGTTGTGCTGGAGCAGCACTGTTTCAATCGCCGAGCGCCAATTGCGCACCTTGCGATAGATATCGGGATAGAGCACGAGCTGGTCCTGCTCGATCTCCACAGGGTGATAGACGATCTGGACCGGCACGGATTGATGGAGTGGCACATGGACGGTCCGGTAGCGATAGTGTTGGTACTGTTCCCAGAGTGACGGGTCATTCTCTGCCGACATCCGCTCTTGCAGATACCACGCGAGTTGGGCGGCCTCGGCGCTCAGCATGCGAAAACAGCCATGCGAGGCGGCCTGGCCCACAGACGCGGGTTTGTTGGTGCCATGGATCAACACACCGCGCGCAATCGGCATTTTTACGGGACCGAGCGGATTCTTGGGCCCGGGCGGTGCGGTCTTGGCCCCACGCGCCCACGGGCTGTCCGGTGGGATCCACGACGGATTCCAGATGATGGTGCTGATGTCATCGGACATCTCCACGCTCGGCCATTGTGGCGATCCGATCGCGACACGATACCGTGCGACGATCTGGTCCTGTTCGACGACACGGAGCTCGCGTGCCGCGATATTGATCTCGAGCCGGAGCCAGGAGACCGGGTCGACCGATGCGTCCAGCGGGAGATCGGAGGCATTGGCCGGCTGACCCTGCCGCATCTCCTCTGCGGTGCGCTCATCAGATGAAGCGGCGGAGATGGGAGGTGCCAGGAGGATCAGGCCACACAACGCGAGTTCCCGCAGCGATCGGGCGATAGGGTGTGTACGCATCTCTTCTTGTCAGAGCAAGTTCCATGCCAGTAAAGTCTGTGGAGAAGATCTACGAGTAACTACTCGATTTCTATTGGTAATGAGATGACTTATCTTCGAGAGTGTGCTGACGAATTCCTGCTGCGCGAGTATTGATTCACCCGTCTGTTAGGTGTCCTGCAACCCTATGTGCGTAGGCTCGTCTTGAGTGTGCCGCAGCCACAGTGCGAACGCTTTCAGTTGCTGGGCCACTGACGTGGGTCCGGTCCCGCCGACGAGGTTGCGGCGGGCGAGGGTCATGATGGGGTCGAAACAGTGGGTGACGTCGTCCGTGAAGTGCTTTGCTGCGCTGCGATGGGGTTCCGGCACGAGGGCCGCGAGCTCCGCGACCGAGCATTGGCGCAGATCGCACTTGCGGGCGATGGCATTGCGCATGAGGCCTGCCACCATGGCATGGGCTGTCCGGAACGGGACCCCCTTGCGAGAGAGGTAATCGGCCAGCTCTGTGGCAAACACCCCGGGATCAATGGCGGCGCGCATGGTCTCTGCATGAAACGTGACCGAGGAGACGACATCGGTGAAGAGTGCGACCGACGCCAGTGTCTGGTCGAGGGCGTCGAAGAGCGCGGGTTTGTCCTCCTGCAGGTCCCGCGCATAGGTGAAGGGGAGTCCTTTGAGGAGGGTAAAGAGCGTCTGCATCTGTCCAATCACGCGCGCGCTCTTGCCGCGAATCAGTTCCAGGGAATCGGGATTCTTTTTTTGTGGCATCATGGAACTGCCGGTGGACACGCTATCTGCCAACGTGATGAAGTGAAACTCCTGCGTCGACCAGAGGATCCAGTCTTCCGCATAGCGACTGAGATGGGTCATGAGGATTGCGCAGGCCGCAACCACCTCCAGGCAATCATCGCGCGCGCTGACCGCCGCCATACTATTGGGCGTCGGTGCTGAAAAACCGAGTGCTGTGGCGAGCGCCTGCCGATCGATGGGATAGGCGCTGCCGGCCAGGGCGCCGCTGCCGAGCGGACAGGCATCGAGTCGTGTCGTGAGATCCGTCAATCGCATCGTATCGTCACGGAGCATCCAGGCCGCACTGAGGAGATAGTGGGCAAGAGTGACCGGCTGGGCCTGTTGCAGATGCGTATATCCGGGCATCACGGTCTCCTGATGCTGCCGGGCCTGCGTGACCAGTGCGGTGATCGCATGATGGAGTGCTGCACGGAGTTGTTCGACCGTCGTTGTGAGGTAGAGTCGCAGATCCGTGGCCACCTGATCGTTGCGACTGCGGCCCGTATGAATTTTTTGCCCGGCGGCGCCGGCGAGTTCCGTCACCCGACGCTCGACAAAACTGTGGACATCTTCATCCGGGAACGCGGCGACCTGTACGGCAAATGCCGGCTTCGCAGCCTCCGACGCGATTGTGTCGAGCGCGCGGTGAATCGCCTCCACCTCTGTTGCCGTGAGCAGGCCGATCTGTTGCAAGGCCGTGGTCCAGGCACGATTCACCTGGAGATCGTGCGGCAAGAGGCGGATGTCGGTCGTGAGCGAACGGTTGACCGCTGCCATGGCGGCAGTCATTTCTTCGGCAAATCGGCCAGCCCACAGCGTCATCATTAATCCCGCGTGAATGTCCCCTTTTTGGAGAGGCGGCTGTATTTCGGGGCCTGATAGCCCTGGAGACGTTCGCCCCCCTCCATTTCAATGAGGGCGCGAACTTTCAAGGGAAGCCCGAAAAGATTGATAAACCCTTCCGCATCTTTTTGATTGTAGACCATATCCTCGCCAAAGGTTGCGAAGTCTTCGCGGTAGAGCGAATAGGGCGACTTCCGCCCCTCGACAATGGCCCGTCCTTTATAGAGGCGGACGCGGGCCGTCCCCGTCACGTTCTTCTGGGTCTCGGCCACAAAGGCATCGAGTGCCTCGCGCAATGGGGTAAACCAGAGACCGTTATAGACGAGCTCTGCATAGCGCGGCGCAATCGACTCCTTGAAATGGAGGGTCATGGCATCAAGGACGAGGCGTTCGAGGGTTTTGTGGGCCTCATAGAGGATGGTGCCACCGGGGGTCTCATAGACGCCCCGCGATTTCATCCCGACGAGACGGTTTTCCACGATATCGACGCGGCCAATGCCATGCCGTCCACCGAGTTGGTTCAGATGTTCGAGCAGGGCCACGGCGGTCAGGGCCTCACCATTCAGGTGGGTCGGGGCGCCGCTGGTGAATCCGAGTTCGATCGTTGCTGCCGTGTCCGGTGCCTGCCGCGGATCTGTGGTCATGTGGTAGATCTCGTCGGGCGGGGTGTTCCAGGGGTCCTCCAGGACTCCGCCTTCGCTCGAGAGATGCCAGATGTTGCGATCGTGGCTGTATAGTTTTTCCCGACTCGACGTGACCGGAATCCCCTTGGCTTCGGCATAGGCTAGACACTCTTCGCGGGACCGCAGCGTCCATTCGCGCCAAGGGGCGATGATCCGTACGGTGGGATCAAAGGCCTTGCAGGTCAGTTCAAATCGGACCTGATCATTCCCCTTGCCGGTGCAGCCGTGTGCGACCGCATCTGCGCCTTCTTTCTCCACGATGTCCATCATGTGCGCGGCAATGATGGGACGCGCGATGGCGGTTCCCAGGAGATATTTTTCCTCGTAAATGGCCCCGGCCTGCAGCATCGGAAAACAGTAATCGGTCAGGAACTCTTCCCGGAGGTCGCGGACAATGCACTTCGAGGCCCCGGATTTTTTTGCCTTGGCCTCAAGCCCATCGAGTTCGCTCCCCTGGCCGATGTTCGCCGCAAACGCGATGACATCGCAGTCATACGTTTCGCGCAGCCATGGAATGATGATGGAGGTGTCGAGTCCTCCGGAATACGCAAGGACCACCGTGCGGACCGACCGCGTATTGGGTGTCGTCATGCCGCTCGGCTAATGTGCTGCGCGGACGTTGTCAATTAAAACGATGGGCGGTGAAGAGAAGCTTCACATTGGCAGCGGGCGGTGGATCTGCTAGGGCGCCGCATATGATACAGGACGGTGACCTCCTCCAGCTCGATCCGGTGGCATTGTTGGCCCGCGATCGTGTCGCAGCTGAAAAAGTCTGGAACCGGTTTTCGCTCGAGCAACAGGTGGCATATCTGTTGGCCGCCCCCATCGAAGTGCGGTCTACGCTCTGCGAACTCTCCCATCAGGCGCGGGTCCTGGTGGAGGCCTTGCCGGCCCAGGAGCTCTGGCTCACAGTGCAGACGGTGGGAGGGACCGATGCTCTTGCGCTCTTTCATCTCGCGTCCGTCGCGCAGGTGCAATTCTGCCTCGATGTTGATTGCTGGGCAAAGGATCGATGGCTGGCCGAACCGACCTTCGAATGGCTCCGTCTCATTGCCGCCGGCGGGATCGACCGTATTGTGCGGTTTTTTCAGGAACAGGATATCGTCCTGATCGGTCTGTTGCTCAAACAATGGGTCACGATTTTTCTCCGGACCTCGCCCGATGAAGAGGTGTCCGAGGCCGTACCATGGCCCCGTCCTGAGCCGCCGACGACGCTGGACGGGGTCCTCTATTTTCAGGTCGCCGATGTCCGGATCGACCAATGGCTCCGTCCCATGCTCGAGATCTATGGCAAGGCCGATCACGAGGGTTTTGTCCATCTCTGCAAGGCCGTCCTCGGCCTTGGCGCGAGTGAACAGGAGGAAGAGGCCTTCGAAGTCCGCGGGCGACGGATGGCGGAATATGGCTTTCCGCCATTGGACGAGGCCATCGGCGTCTACCATCGTCTGCGGGAAGGTGAGCTGACGGTGTGTCCGCCCCGGAAGGCATTTTCTCCCGAAGCGCTCCGTGCGCCGCTCCATTTTGCCCTGGCCCATCTGGAACGCGAAACCCTCTTTCTGCGCAAGGTGTTCGGGATGCTCGATCCGGGGCTCCGCGAGGCCTGTGGCCTGGAACTGGCGCGCATGGCAAATCGCATTGTCATTGCCGATGGGCACCAGGTGGCGATCGGTACGCTCCAGGTTGCCCTCCGCAAGGCCATCGGGTATCTGAATCTGGCCCTGGAACAGGTGAGTCATGGGGATGCGCAGCATGCGGCACAGCTCGTCGCGCAGCATTGGCTCACGCACCTGTTTCAGGTCGGGTTCCACCTCGTCATGGCAGTGGCCGAACGGGCACGACGATGGGTGGCCGCGCATCCACTGGCCGAGAGGCCCGACGATCCCGCGACCGATGTTGCCATCGGGCTGGAACGGATCCGGGCGGCGGGTTGGCGGTGGCCGAAATATTATGTCGGACCCCATGCGGTAGACGGGGTCCTGCATCGCGACTTTCAGTGCTGTCGCGAACTCGACGCGGTGAACGTGCTGATGGATGCCTGATGGAGACATTTTTTGCCTTTTTTAGCGGTGGTGGACTCTATGTGGCATTTCTGCTGCTGCTCCTCTTGTGCGGCGTCGGGAATCCCGTTCCTGAAGATCTGGTGTTGCTGACGGCCGGTTACTTTGCCTATGCGTCGCTCGTAGAGCTCTGGCCGGTGGTGCTGGTCTGTTATGTTGGTGTGGTTGCGGGCGACTCCATCCTCTACTTCTTTGGCCGGCACTATGGGCAGCGCATTATTTCCCATCGGTGGCTGGCCCGCATCCTTCCCGCGGACCGCCTGGAGCGCATCCGAAAAAATTTTCAGCGGCGAGGTCATTGGACCATCCTGTTGGCACGATTTCTCGTCGGCCTCCGGTCACCGACCTTTTTGGTCTCCGGTGTCCTCCATGTCCGGTTTCGGACGTTTCTCCTCCTGGATGCCATTGGCGCCGTGGTGAGCGTTCCGTTCTTTGTCGGTCTGGGATATCTCTTCGGCAATAACATCGAGAGCATCCAGCAAGACATGCAGCACGTGGGGCACTGGATCATGGCCATTGGCATTGGACTCCTCTTGGTCTGGGTCTGGTGGATCTGGTGGCGTGTCCGCCGCGAAGAGGTCGCGGAGGAACGTGAGCGGCAATTGTTTCAGGGACCGGAGTCGGGCGAGATCGCGCAGAACGCGCGCTCACTGCCATGAGTGCATGGCAGCGCATGGTGATTGTTGTACGTCATCGTGCCGCGATGGTTCCATGGCCGATGGTACGCCAGCCTTGCTCTAAGCTCCCTGCCAGTTGCACGGCGTCCGGTGCGTAGGTGGTGTGCGTGACAAAGCGGGCGAGGCCGGGATGGTAGGTCCGTTCAATGTCGAGGATGGGGGTCGAAAAATCGGGTCCGAGAAAATGGATGTCGGTCATTCCGGGGAATCGGCCGCGATTGATCCATTGCACCACCCCCGTTATTCCGGCGATTGCGCCGACTTCTGCCGCAAGCCACTGAAGAGCACTCATCCAGAGGATATCGACTTCGGCAGTGGGCAAGAGGGTCACGTTGAGAAACATGGTCGCGAGCGCGCCAAGCGCACCAAGCAACATAACCCGCTCTGTCGATGGCATGGCGTAATAGGCTCCGAACGCCGTCGTGCTGGCGATCGGTCCGGCTAGTGCCAGCAGATTCATGGCTGGTATGGGAAGGGCCGTATCGACCGAAATAAAATAGCGCACGGCGGGGAATGCCGCGAGAGCCGAGCAGATGTGCTCGCAGAGCGGATGCGCAATAGGTGTGAGGTCCTCAAAACCGAGCAGGGAGCCTTTCCGGGGAGACGTGATGGCAATGCGTGCATCAAATGGCATCTCGGGAACAGAGAGGTCCACTCGGTCCGGCGCAGTCAGGTGAATCCGCTGCATACCGCTGCCATAGAGCCACGGCAACTGTGCCCGAAGGAAGGCATCATAGAGTTGCGGCGTGACGTCTATGGTGAGGGAGTCGAGGCCAAAACCGAGTTGAAACGGTCCAAACAGCCGATGCTCGTCGATGATGGCCTGGAGCGCACCAAACATCTCCTCATGCGAAGTCCTCAGATCTCTGGTGGAAAGTCTCAGATGACGGCCCCCCTGATCGTGGTGCACCGCAATGGTGGGCATCGTCGCTTGGGACCCCACACGCCTGTAGATGGAACTCGGTGTGGGGAGCGCAGCGGATGGTGCGCCCATCGATGGTGACGCGCGATGGAGTTTCCACGGTGTCCAGGCGTATGGAGCGGTTGCGAGTGACATACGGTGTATTTGTCGCGGCGGTGCCGAAAAGGTTGCTTCTCAGACCAGGGCAGAGGCATCGCGGGCCATCATCACTCCTTCGTTCGTCGGAATGACCAGGATGGCGGCCTGGGATCCCCTGGCATGGATGGCGGCTGCCGTGCCGCGAGTGCGGCAATTTTTCGCGCCATCGATCGTGAGCCCAAATCCCCGGCACCACTTGACGATTTGTGCACGAATTTCCGGCTGATTCTCGCCGATTCCCGCGGTGAAGATCAGACCATCGATCCCCCCGAGGGTTGCCACATACGCCCCGATATATTTTTCCACACGATAGCAGAACATTTCAAACGCGAGCGTGGCGCGCGGATCGCCATCGACCATGCGTCGCAACACCTCGGGCATGGTGGCAGCACCGCCGGAGACCCCCAGAAAACCAGACTGGTGATTCAGCAGGCGGTTGAGCCGGTCCGGCGTGAAGCCGTGGGCCATCTGCAGGTGGAGGAGGATGCCGGGATCGATGTCGCCGCTCCGTGTCCGCATCATCAGGCCCTCTGCCGGCGTAAAGCCCATGGAGGTGTCGACGCTCTTTCCGCCCGCAATGGCGCAGACACTGCATCCACTCCCGAGATGGCAGGCAATGAGCCGCAAGGCCTTCACGGGACGGCGCATCATCCGGGCGGCCTCGCTCATGACATAGCGATAGGAGATGCCGTGAAATCCGTACCGACGGATCAACAGGCGTTTGGACAAGGCATGGGGGAGTGGATAGATGGCGGCATAGTCGGGAATCGATTTGTGGAACCCGGTGTCAAACACGGCCACATGGGGGATGTCCGGAAAATAGCGGTGTGCGACACGAATCCCCTTCAGGTTCGGCGGGGTGTGCAACGGCGCGAGCTTCGTGTTTGCACGGATGCCGGCGAGGACCGTCGGGGTGATGCGCACCGAGTCGACATAGTGCGATCCGCCATGCACGACGCGATGGGCCACCGCGCGGAGGGCATTGTCTCTCTGCAGGGGGGAACGGGGATCGCGCAGGAAGGTCCGCATCACATATCGCAGGCCATGTTCGTAGGTGGGGAACGCTTCATGGCCATGTGTGGCGATGCCGTTGCATTGCCACGCCCATGTACCGTGTTTCAGTCCGATGTCGGAGACGTGGAGATTTGCCAGCTCGTGTTCCTGCGGCATGGTAAAGAGTGCCGCCTTGATGGACGATGACCCGCAATTGAGTGTGAGAATATATGTCATCCGATCCTCGCAAGACCGTAACAGTTTACACCACTCGGCACTTAGCGTAGAGAGGGGGAATGCGCAAGGATTGGAAACCCTCCCGTCGTCTCCTGTGCGATCTCTTGGCGTTACCGACGGCTCCCCTGCTTGAATCCCATGTGATTGCCTTCGTCCGCCGCTTTGCCGCGCGGTATCGGTTGCGTCTGCGTCAGGATCGCTTCGGCAATATTTTCCTCGCCAATCGCGGACGCGGGCGGACCCGGTGTGTGGTGATGGCCCATATGGATCATCCGGGCATTGTGGTGACGGCCATCCATGGCAGGCAGATGGAGGCCAAAATCCTCGGCGGACTCCATCGACCGCACATGGCGCGGGCGCGCTTCCGCTTTTTTCCCGATGAGCGAGGTTCGCGGCCGGTCCGTGTCACAGGACGCATCGGTCGGGACCATCTGCGATTGCCGTTACTCACCGATGTCACGGTGGGGACGTTTGGCATGCTCGATCTTCCCCCGGTGCGATGGGCCAGGGGACTCGTGCTTGCCCGCGTGATCGATAATCTGGCCGGCTGTGCAGAGGTCCTTGACTGGTTGCGGGCCTTCGCGCGTTCGCCGCATCGCGTGATGGGCGTACTGACGCGCGGTGAGGAGATCGGCATGCGCGGGGCCGCGGCGCTGGTACGGAGCCGACAGCTGCCGCGACACGTGCCCATGCTGGTGCTCGAGGCGAGTTCCGCGGCGGCGGCCCGCGTGGAGATCGGTGGGGGACCGGTGTTGCGTGTCGGCGATCGCCTGGTCAATTTCGATCCACGGATCGATTGCTGGGTGCAGGAGACCGCGAACCGATTGGCGGGAGAGGACCGTGATTTTGTCTATCAACGCGCCCTCATGTGCGGCGGGGTCATGGAGGCATCGCTCTACGTGTTGGACGGACTCCTGGTCGGTGCGCTGGCCCTCCCTCTCGGGAACTATCACAATCGCGGACCGCGTGGCCCGGCGCCCGAGTACATTGCGTGGCGCGACTGGTGCCGGTTGCAGCAGTTGTTGCGGGCGCTGGTGGTCGCGCCACCGGTGCCGCAGGTGGTGCGATGTTTGCGTCGCAGGCTGCTGCAGGCCCAGGTGCCTGAGAGGAGATAACGATGGACACTGTGCAGAGCGATCCCCTGTTTCGCGCGGCGCTGGCCGTGCGGGATCATGCCATTGCCCTCCACAGCGGCGTGAAGGTCGGGGCCGCGCTCGAGACCGCTGATGGGGCCATCGTGACCGGATGTAATGTCGAGAGCCCCTCGATTATTGTGCATATCTGTGCGGAACGGGCCGCGCTTATCGCGGCATTGGGGGCCGGGCACCGCACATTTCATCGCATTGCCGTGGTGGGCGATTTTCGACATCCGATTCCCCCCTGCGGGTTTTGCCGGCAGGCGCTGGTGGAATTTGCGCCGGACCTGCTGGTCACCATGGCCACAGTGGCTGGTGCCAGCGAAACCCTCCCCCTGCGCGACCTCCTCCCCCGGGCGTATGACATTCGCGACCGTGCAGACAAGTCTTGACGCAGTGAGTTGACGCAATTGCGCTTTACCACGGGGATGAGATTACCTAACGTCCGCGCTTTTACTCTCTGGCAGGAGGCATCGATGGAAACGGCATATCACTCACCCCTTTCGCCGTATGGTGCGTCGCACTGTGTGACGCAGGTACGGGAAGGGACGATTGTTCCCCTGATTGAATTTGGGGGGAATGCCATCGCCTATTGGGAGGAACTGGTTGGGCGGTATCATGAGTCGATGACCGTCCGGAATCTGGTCGATAGAGTCGCAAAAAAACTGAATGATACCATCGAATTATCGGATATTTCCACCAGCGGAATCCTCGCGCGCGGTCTCCCATTACAGCGCTGGCTGCAGGAACCGTCCGCCGTTCCTCCGGCAGACTATCTGGCCTCGGGAACGGTCTCCATGCCCCTCATTTTTTTGACGCAGATCGGCCATGTCATCAGTTTGCGCGACCAGCATCCCATGCTCGGGGAGATTTTTGACCGGGCCGTGGGATATGTCGGCCACAGCCAAGGCGTGATGACCGGACTCTGTTTTGCCACGGGCCGCGAAGGGGAGGGCTTTGCGGAATTGGTCGAGGCGGTGGCCTGTTATTTCCTCTGGCAGGCGTTTCGCATGCAGCAGGCCCTCCTCCCCGGTCGGGTGACGCCCGCGGAATATGACGCCTCGACACACCGTGGCGACGGTGCCCCGGCGCCGATGGCCGCGATTGCCGGACTGGAGCGCCACGAAATCGAGACACTCCTCACGCAGGCACCAACGACCGGACCGGTCGTGATCTCGGTGATCAATGACTGGGACCGGATGGTCCTGTCAGGGAGCATGACCGACCTCCTGCGGGTACGCGAGCAGTTGCTGCAGTGGGAAAGTGCCTGGACACACGATCTTGTCACCAAACATCGTCGCGTCGGATGGCAGTATCTCCAGATGTCGAGCCCGTTTCATTCCCCCTATATGGTCGCCACGCAGGGACAATTCGAACACGATCTCGTCCGTTTGGGGATCCACTTTGATGCCCATGCCTTGCGGGCGCCTCTCTATGGGACTGCGATGGGGAACAATCTCCAGCAGGCCGATGATCTCACCGCGGCCCTCATCGCCATGCAATGGACGGGGGCCGTGGACTGGCCCACGGTCTTGCGGAAGGCGACGCACCCGGCAGGAGGGGCGTGCGTGACGCATATTGTCGATTTTGGTCCGGGCGATGGCGTGGCCAAGATCACGGCCCGGCAGCAGCGGGGGCGCGGCATTGGGGTCATCATGGCCGCGACCGATGCCGGACGGACGCAGCTGCTCAGTGAGGATCCGGCGGCGGTTCCCCGTGGAGAGGATTGGGAACGGTTTCGGCCCCGGCTCCACGCGGTGGCATCGGTCCCTTCCTCTGACAGCCGCGCGACGCCGCGTTTGTGGCTCGACAACCGGTTTTCGCGCTTTACCAAGGTCCCGCCGATTTTCGGGGGAGGGATGACGCCAACGAGCGTGGAGATCGACATGGTGGTGGCCGCGGCGAATGCCGGATATCTGCAGGAATGGGCCGGCGGTGGACAGGTCACCGAGGCCATCTGGGATGGACGGGCTGACGAGCTCCGTCAGGCGTTGCTACCGGGGCGGGGGATCATCTTCAATGCGCTCTATCTCGATCCCTATCTCTGGCGGCTCCATTTTCCGCGCATTCTGGAACAGAAGCGCCGCGGTATTCCCTACATCGGCATGACGATCTCTGCCGGCATTCCCGAGGTCGAGGAGGCCTCAAGAATTTTGCGGGCCTTGTTGGCGGAGGGGCTCTGGTGCAATGCCTTCAAACCGGGCAATGACGCACAGATCGCGCAGGTCTTGCAGATTGCCGACGCCAATCCGGATGTCACCTTGTTGATGCACGTCGAAGGCGGCAAGGCGGGGGGGCATCATAGCTGGGAAGATCTCCACGGGCTGATCTTGCGCAATTACGCGGCCATTCGCGTGCGCGCCAACGTGATCCTCTGTGTCGGCGGTGGCATCGGGACACCGGAAGCGGCTGCGTGCTGGCTTATGGGGAGCTGGCATCATCGCGACACCCTCCCGGTGATGCCGGTCGATGCGGTCTTTCTCGGCACGCGGCTCATGGCCTGCAAGGAGGCCAAGACCTCGCCGCAGGTGAAGGCGCAATTGGTCCGATTGCAGGGGACCACCGAATGGATCCGTCCGCAGCAGGTCTGTGGCGGAATGACGTCACAAAAATCGCAGATGGATGCGGATATCCATTGTGCCGAGTCCGGGGCCACCCGTGCAGGGCGTCTCCTCGATGCGCTGGCCGGACAACCACGCGAGACGATCGTTGCGCGGAAACAAGAGATCGTTGCACTCCTGGCCAAGACCGCCAAGCCGTATTTTGGCGATCTGCCGGCCATGACTTATGCCGGTGTCTTGGCACGGATGGTTGCGCTGATGGCCCCCGGCGCTATTGCTCCCCATCTTCCCCACGATGGTCCCTGGTACGATCGGAGTTTTCGCGAGCGGGCACTGGCCTGGGCGCAGCGCGCGGAGGCCCGTTGCGCACCGCGCACCTCTGGTGCAGCTCGCTGGGTGGGGGACCCGCGGCAGCTCGACGATCCCGCGCAATGTCTCTCGGCACTGCGGGACCGCTATCCGGCGATGGAGACGACACGCCTCCATGCAGAGGATGTGGCCTATTTTCTTTTCCTCTGCCGGCAACCGGGGAAACCGGTCAATTTTGTGCCGGTCATCGATGAAGACGTGCGGCGTTGGTACAAGGCCGACAGCCTCTGGCAATCGCATGATCCGCGGTACCCCGCCGATGCCGTCATTACGGTCCCAGGACCGGAAGCCGTGCGGAGTATCACCGCCATGGATGAGCCCATTGCCACGGTCTTTTCCGCATTTGAGCAGGCCGCGATTGCCGCGGTAGAGCGCGCGGATGCAACCCGTGACAGGGAAAGGCCGCTGATCAGTTTTGTGGGCGAGGGAGTACCGACGGCATGCACCGAGCTGACCACCGCAGTCCTTGCGCGCACACCACGCGGCGCCAAGACCGTCTACACGCTCACGGCCGGTCCCGCGACAGTCCCCGATGGCCGCGAGTGGCGTGCCGCGATTGCCCAGTGGGGGAGCGGGCCACTCTGCGCGTTTCTCCGCGCCCCGGCGTGGTGGGTGGAAGGGCGCACGGTCCCGAATCACGCGGAACGGTTGTTGCAACCGCTCCCCGGTGAGACATGGCAAGTGACGGTCCGCAATGGGCGCGTGCACGAACTCGCCACGTCATGGTGCACGATCGCGATTCGCGGAGATCATCTCTCGTGGACTCTCCGATCCCAGTCATCAGCGCCATCGATGCCGGAGATGACACTGCGCTATGGCTGGTGTCCCGAGAACGGGATGGTTCCGATCCGTGCGAACGATGCCGAAAACCGGCGGGCCATGCTCGGACTCTATGCGGCCGTATGGACCGGGACGACGGACGCCGGCGAGATCCTGCCGCTGCGCGTCGGGACGACCTTCGAAGGGAAAGTGCGTATCACGGCTGAGGCCATCCGGGCCTTTGTGGCCGCGACCGGCGAGACCGCTGCCCCCTGCATCTCTGGAGACGTGGCTCCGCCGGCGATGGCGGTCTGCTGTGCCTGGGCCCCATTTGCGCGGGCCTTGCTTGCCTGCGGAACGGTCGCCGATCTGTTGCAACTCGTGCATACGAAACAGACCATCGAGATGGTGCGACCGATGCCGATTTGCGCGGGCGACCCCTTGCGTACGCGGCTCACGATCACCGCGATTCGGTCCGAGGCCCATGGCACGGTCGTGGCGTTTTCCGGCACAATACTGCGCGGTCGCGAGCCGTTGGTACGCCTGACGAGCGAATGTTTTCTCCGGGAGTGCTTTCTCGCCGCGGCGGCGAGTGATCCCTCCAAGACCGATC
Source organism: Deltaproteobacteria bacterium (assembly GCA_016183065.1). GTDB lineage: Bacteria > UBA10199 > UBA10199 > JACPFF01 > JACPFF01. The sequence continues at coordinate 72,682 of JACPFF010000016.1, forward strand.
TGTCGACTTCGCACGCCGTGCCACTCGAGACGCCCTATACAGCGTTTACCTCTGTGATCACAGCCCCCCATACGGCCGAGGCCTATGCAGCGGCCTCTGGTGATCGCAACCCGATCCATCGTGAGGGGCCTCTGGCGGTGCTGGCGGGATTCGACGGGCCGATCATGCACGGCATGTGGAGTGCCGCCGCACTCCTGGCAGAAATGACACATCGCTGGGCGGACGGGGATCCCACGCGCATTGCCCGCTGTGCCGTGCAATTTGCCCAACCCCTCTTTCCCGGCGAACCCGCGACCATTCAGGCGCGGCATCTGGCCATGCGCAGCGCCGCCAGTTGCCTTGAGGCGCAAGTGCGTACGGAACGGGGCGTGATTGCCACGGCGCAGGTCGATCTCTGGCCGGCATCGACGGCCTATCTCTTTACGGGCCAGGGGTCACAACAGGTCGGCATGGGGATGGCCGCCTATGCGCGGTCGGCAGCGGTGCGCGACGTGTGGGATCGTGCGGAGGCCTTTTGTCGTGCACGCTACGGTTTTTCCATCCTGACGATTGTCCGGGAGAATCCGACGGTGCTCCACCTGCCATTGCCGCACGGGGGGATCGAGACCATTCGGCATCCTCGCGGAGTCCTCCATCTGACACAATTCACGCAGGTCGCACTCACGGTCGTGGCGATTGCGGGGGTCGCGGAACTCCGGGAGCGGGGATGCGATCATCCGCGGGCCATTTTTGCCGGGCATTCGCTCGGCGAATATGCGGCACTCTCCGCCTCCGGCATTCTTCCGCTCGAGACGGTGTTGTCATCGGTGTATCATCGCGGACTGACCATGCAGCATTATGTGCCGCGCACTGCCGATGGCGTCTCTCCGTATCGCATGGCTGTGGTCAGACCCAATCTCGTCGGCATGTGCGAGGACGATCTGCAGGCGGACATTGCCCGGATTCTTCAGCAGAGAGCGGGGAGTCTCGAGATCGTAAATTTCAACATCACGGGTGAGCAATATGCCGTCACGGGGGAGACCGCACTCCTCAAAACACTGGAGGAACGTCTGCAGGTACGGGCGTCTGCGCGTGGTGTCGACAAACCGCCGATGCTCATGCTCGAGGGGATTGATGTCCCGTTTCACTCCACGGTCCTGCGCGAGGGGGTGCCAGCATTTCGGGCGACGTTGGAGGAGACCATCCCGGCCCGCATCGATCCTGCAGCACTCATTGGGCGATATATCCCCAATCTGAATGCCGACCCCTTTGCGATTGAGCGCGCCTATGTCGAAGCCGTGGCGACGCAGACCGACAGTCCGCTGCTCCGCGCGCTCCTGGCGAGACCGGTCGGCGATCGGGCATGGCGCCCTGCGGCGGTGGCGCGGACGCTGTTGATTGAATTGCTGGCCTACCAATTTGCCTCGCCCGTGCAATGGATACGGACACAGGAACTCCTGTTGACCGACCCACGGTGCCGTGTGGCACACGTGGTCGAGATCGGTCCGCAGCCGGTCCTCGCGAATATGCTCCGTCGAACCCTCAAACATCTCCCGGTGCAGCGCGCGCCGTCTATTGCCCATATCGAGCAGGATCGGGCCGTGGTCTTTTGCCTGCGTCCCGATGCCGGGCCTGCGGAGACTTCGTCTCCCGCGGCGGTCAGCGAGCTCCGCGAGCGAGAAGGGGGGGGGCCATCACACTCCGCACAGTCTTCGACTGTGCTTCGCGGCCCAGCACAGCTGGGTCTTGACCCGGCTTTACCCGTTGGGGGGGGAGTGGCGACGACCGAGTCCGGGGACCCAGCGCAGCTGGGTGGACGAGGAAGTCCCCGCAGGCGAGAGCCGGAGGGGACGCGAGCTCCCCAGGGTTTTCAGCAGCCGCACAGCGGCGCTGAAGGGGGGACCCAACGGGCTTTGCCCGTTGGGGGGGCGACGCGAGCCCCTGTAATCGACGTTCCATATGATGTGACGACCGGTTTGCGCGCGCTGATGGCGCTCAAACTCCGTCTCCGACCCGATGAGATTGCCCCGAGCGACACGATCGAACGGCTCACGCGGGGCAATTCGGCACGACGCAATGAGATCCTCGCGGATATCGGTGCGGAATTCCAGGTCGGCGCCATCGATGAGGCCCACAATAAACCCGTCAGCGAGCTGATCGCCCTCATCACGGCCAAGGGGAGTTACACGGCTCCCGGTCCGTATTTGCGGGTGGCGACGGATCACGCGATCACGCAGGGGCTCCCCTTGTCACGCGCGGAGATCCTCACTCATCTGCAACGGACGTGGCAACTGGCCGACGGTCGGTTGCTGGCACTCACCGTGCTCCTGCCGTGTGCCGTGCGGCACGGTGTCTCCAGTGGCAGTGGACCGCTCTCGCCGATCGGGTTGGAGCACAAAATGGGCGCGCGCGAGGTCGCAACAGCGTGGCTCGACCGCTTGGTGGAGTGGTATGGCCTCCTGCATGACGTCCATGTCCCGCGCCGCGCAGAGACGACCGCAGGGGGTGGTGCCACCGTGGATGCCGCCGCGCTCGAGGCGCTGGAACAGAAATATTTCGGACGGGAGGGACTGCTGGGCGATGTGACGACCGCCCTGTTGCGTGCCGGCAATCGCGATCCCTATCAACCGGTGCTCGAGGCCGATCAGGAATTGTTGAAGGCGACTATTGGAGGGGCTCACGTCGCCCCCTCCAGCGGCAAAGCCGCTGGAGCCTCCCCTTCAACGCCGCGGTGCGGCTTGGGCGTGAGCCCGTGGGGCCCCACGCACGAGCTTGCGCTCTATCGTGGGGCCCTGGGGCCGCAGTTTGAACGGGTCATGGCTCCCTGCTTCGATGCAGAGCGTGCGGTCACGCTGAGCAGTCACTGGAACTGGGCGCGCCGGGATCTCATCGACCTCTATTGGCGGGTGGAGAGGGGCAGCTGTCCGATTGCCAAGGCGCGCCGGGAAGGGACGGCGATTGCACAACGTGCCGACGAGATGGTGGTCGTCACCGCCGCCTATTGTGCAGCCCGTGCCGTGTCCGAGGGACGCACAGTCCAGGCCAGACTCTTTGCCCGCATTCAGAAAGAGGCCCAGCAGGTGTTGCGCACGGCTCCCGCTCTGCGCCCGTCGCCGGACGTTGTCGCGGCCGTGGAACGGCTGTTGTCGCACGGCGGCCTCCCCGATGTTGTGAGGCAGGCCGTGCGTATGGTGCTTCGTGACGGCCTCTCGCTCGCCGGACAGGTGGTGTTGGTCACGGGTGCGGGGCCGGGGTCGATCGGTGCGGAAATTGCCGGCTATGCCTTGCAGGGAGGGGCGACGGTGATTGTCGCCTCCTCCCGTCTCGATCAGGACCGCGTGTTGTGGTGGCGCGAGCGGTACCAGCGCGATGGCGCCCGGGGCGCGACATTGGTCCTCCTCCCTGCCAATCAGGGCAATCAGGCCGATTGTCGCTCGCTCGTCCGCTGGATCTCCGCCGAATATGGCCATCTCGATCTCCTCTTCCCCTTCGCGGCCATCAAGGAGTTCGGCGATGTGACCACCATGGATGCCGGCGCGGCGACCGCGACCTGGCGCGTCCTGGTGCAGGGGGTGGAGTGGTTGACCGCTGCCGTGGCCGAGGAGAATGCCGCACGCAATCTGGCTCCACACGCCACCACGATCTCTCTCCCGGGATCGCCCAATCAGGGCCTCCTGGGGGGCGATGGGGCCTACGGGGCCTCCAAGGCCGCGCTCGAGGTGTTGACGCGTCGGTGGCGCTCCGAGTTTTCCGCCTGGGGACGGTACACCCGCATGATCGGGGCACAGATCGGCTGGACGCGCGGGACCGGCCTGATGCAGGCCAATGACGCGATCGCGCAGGCACTCGAGGCGCGGACCGGTTGTCAGACCTTTGCCACAACGGAGATGGGGTTTCTCCTGGTCGCGCTGATGCATCCCTCGCTGCGCGCCTTGGCCACGCAGGAACCGCTGTGGGTCTCGCTGACCGGCGGTTTTGAACGGATCCCGGAGATCGGCGCTGTGCTGCGGAGTGTGCGTGAAGCACTGGCTGCGCACCGGGCGGACCCTGCGATGCCCTCCACGGCGGTGGAGATCCCTTTCAAGGCCGACCCGGCATATTTTGCCTTTCCACCGCTGTCAGATCCGGAACAACGCCCCACGCCTATGTCGGCAAAGGCCTTGCCACCCGACGAGGTGTATGTCGTGGTCGGTTACGGCGAGGTCTCGCCCTATGGCAGTGCACGGACCCGATGGGAAGTCGAATGCGGCGGACTCTCCAATGAGGGATGTCTCGAATTGGCATGGTTGACCGGTCGTATCCGGTTTTCCGCGGGTCGCGATTACGTGGGATGGCTCGACGCCGCCAGCGGGGAACCGGTCCCCGACCACGCCATGAAGGCCCGTTATGAAACGATCCTGCGGAAACATGCGGGGGTCCGTTTGGTCGATCCCGCTGCGCAGGGGTTCGATCCCCGGGCGTTGACTGTCCTGGCCGATGTCCAATTGCCGGGACCGCTCGTGATTCCCGTGACATCGCAGGCCGAAGGGGAGGCGTACTGTGCCAAGTTCCCCGGCGAGGCCGAACTGGTCGTCGATCGGCTCGACGCGTCGCCCTCACACTATGGTGTCCGTCTTCCCAAGGGGTCGGTGATCAAGGTGCCGATGGCCGCGCGGCTTTCGCGATATGTTGCCGGGCAGATTCCGACCGGCTGGGATGCGACACGCTACGGTCTTCCACAGGATCTGATCCAACAGGTCGATCGTAATACCCTCTTCAACTTCGTCGCCACGATCGAGGCCTTTCACAGCATGGGCGGATTGCCCGACGAGATGTGCGATGTGCTCCATCCCACGCGGATCGGAAATACCCAGGGGAGCGGGATGGGCGGACAGCAATCGCTTGAGCGGCTCTATCACGATCATCGCGAAGGACGTCCCCGCAAGGGGGATACGCTCCAGGAGATGCTGATTAACGTCATGGGCGGATGGATCACGCAGAGCTACGTCGGGAGCTATGGCCCCATGGTGCATCCGGTGAGTGCGTGTGCGACCGCGCTGGTGTCACTCGATACGGCCGTGAATCTCCTTGCGGCCCGGAAGGCGGATTTTGTGGTGGCCGGGGGCTTTGATGACCTGAGCGCCGAGGGGATGATCGGCTTTAGCGATATGGATGCCACTGCCAATGCCGATGTCATGCTGGCCAAGGGGATTGCACCGGAACGGTTCAGTCGCCCCAATGACCGGCGTCGTGGCGGGTTTGTGGAGGGGCAGGGTGGGGGGACGATCCTCGTCACCCGTCTCTCCATTGCCGCGCAATTGGGACTTCCGGTCTATGCCGTGGTGGCCCACGTGGCCACACACGCCGACGGGATCCACACGTCGATTCCGGCCCCGGGTCTCGGCCTCCTGGGGTTGGTGAGCCCGATGCGCGATGGCACGACGCCGCTCGGCCGGGCCCTTGCCGATTTTGGGCTGACCGCGGACGACATTGTCGTCGTCTCCAAACACGATACCTCAACGCGCGCCAACGATCCGAACGAAAATCACCTCCACGATCAGATCCAGCAGGTCTTGCAGCGCAGTGAAGGATGGCCGCTCCTCGTCCACTCGCAAAAAGCCCTGCTGGGGCACGCCAAGGGTGGTGCCGGGGCCTGGCAGATCGGCGCGGCCCTGCAGATGCTGGCGACCGGGGTCATTCCGGGCAATCCGCACCTCGAAGATGTGGATCCCGCCATGCAGGCCTTCTCGCGACTCTGTTTCAGCGATCGGCCTGTGGCGACGCCGCCAGGCACCGTCCGCGCCGTGCTCCTGACTGCGCTCGGATTCGGACACATCGGGGCCGGTGCCCTGCTCGTTCATCCTGATTATGCCCTGCGACTCTTGTCGAAGCGCGAATGGAACGGATATGTCGAGCGTCGGACGGTCCGGGAACGATGGCGCATCGAGCGGGAATGGGCCATCCGCATGGGGACCACGCCTGCGTTTGTCCAGCGGCGGGGGAAACCGTACGACGATGCCGAGGCGGAAGTCGCGATGCTGTTAGGGTCGGGGGGATCTTAGTCATGCTGCATAGCCCGCCAGCGTGTGGCGGCATGACGCAGAATGCGCCGCGCAAGGCGGGTCTTGTCGAGGAGCGGCAGATGGACCATGGGGCCATGATGATCCAGGAGGACCGCACGTTGCCGGGGCGCACCGATTGCGGCAACGGTGTTGGCGACGAGCATGTTACAGCCTGTGGCGCGCAATTTTTTTCGCGCCTGACGGAGGAGATTGCGGGATTCGAGTGCAAATCCGACCACCATCTGGTCCGCGCGTTTCCGGCGGGTCACGGTGGCCAGGATGTCCGGATTCGCGACCAGCGAGAGGGTGAGCCGCTGCGTGCCACTCCGCTTCATTTTGTGCCGGTGGATGGTTGCCGGGCGAAAGTCGGCGACCGCCGCGGCCATGATGACGATGTCGGCGGTGGGGGCCGTGCGGACCGTGGCACGATACATGTCGCGCGCCGTGATCACCCGGATGAGGCGGACGCGTCGTGGCGGCACCAACGCGGCCGGTCCGCTGATGAGCGTGACGCGTGCGCCACGCTCCCGGGCCAGGCGCGCCAATGCGTACCCGAGCTTCCCCGACGATGCATTGGCCACAAAACGGACCGGGTCGATCGCTTCGTGCGTGGGTCCCGCGGTAATGACCACATGACAGTGAGAGAGTATGCCCACACCGTGATCGTTAGCAGAAGAGGCGACCGGCCCACAAAAGGTTTTTTATGATCCGCGGCATCGGCATTGATTTGTGCGAGATTCCGGCGATGGAGGCCCGTCTGGCCGACCCGGCCTCCCATTTTCTCGCAACACATTTCACGGCCCAGGAGCGTGCGACGCTCGCGGAGCGCGGGAGCGGGTGGCCGGCGCAGCACGCGGCAGCGCGGTATGCCGCCAAGGAAGCGGTGATCAAGGCCCTCTCCCAGGCGGCGGGTGGTGCCGTACTCCTCCCCACTATTGGAGGGGCTCACGTACCCTGCGGCTCCGCCTCCGGGTACTCCCTCGTCCACCCGCTTCGCGGGTGCCCGGACTCGGTCGTCGCCACTGCCCCCTCCAGCGGCAAAGCCGCTGGAGCCTCCCCTTCAACGCCGCGGTGCGGCTGGGTCGTGGGGCCCCGGACGCCAGTCCGGGGGGTGTCGTGCGCGGGCGAAGCCTTCTCCCAGGGTGCCACGGGCGTAAGCCCGTGGGGCCCCACGGTCGATTATCGCGAGATCGAAATTGTCGCAGTGGGCACCGGGGTGCCGCAGGTGCGATTGCATGGGGCGGTGCGCACCGTGGCCACACAACTCGGCGTCGCGCAGATTGCGCTCTCGTTGTCGCATGAAGCGGCAATGGCCGTTGCCATGGTCGTCATCGTATGACGCGTCCGATCACCACACTCCTGATTGCCAATCGCGGCGAGCCGGTTACCCGCGCTGCGCGTACCCTGCGGCGACTCGGTATTGCCAGTGCGGTCGTCTATGCGCCGGAGGATCAGTCGCAGGATTGGCTGTGGGATGTGGACTATGCCTATCCGCTCCGGCGGGGCGAGGGACAGCAGACGAGTCCCTACCTGGATGGCGCACAGATCATCACCGTGGCCGTGACGCACGGGTGCGATGCGGTCTGGCCGGCATGGGGATTTCTCGCCGAGGACCCGCATTTTGCCCAGGCCGTGTGCGATGCCGGACTCCGATGGGTCGGGCCGCCACCGGAGGCGATGCGGCAGCTCGGGTCGAAAGCGGCGAGCGGTCATGTCGCGCGCCGCGCAGGAGTCCCCACCGTGCCGGAGCTGGTGCTTGATCCCGCCTCCCGGGCCACGGCACCCTTGCTGGCGAGCGGCGAGACCGTCGGGTATCCGCTTCTGCTGAAACCGGTCCTGGGAGGCGGCGGGCAGGGGCAGGCCATTGTTGAGACGCCGGGACAATTGCCCGAGGCCTTTGCAACAGTCTGCCGGGTTAATGCCGCACAATTTCGAAATGGTCCGATACTGATGCAGCGCTTCGTGGCGCATGCACGGCATATTGAGGCCCAGATCATTGCCGACACGCACGGCAACATCGTCGTCTTTCACGAGCGGGACTGCTCGATCCAGCGCCGCAATCAAAAGGTCATCGAGGAGAGTCCATCGCCCGCCCTGACGCCGGACGCCCGTGCGACACTCCAGGCCGCGGCCCGACGACTGGCCGAGACCGTCCGATATGTCAGTGCCGGCACGCTCGAATTTCTCTATGACGAAGGGGCCTTCTATTTTCTCGAGATGAACACGCGGCTCCAGGTCGAGCATCCCGTGACCGAAGAGACCAGTGTCTGGATCGATGCGAACGACAATTCGCACCGGATCGACCTCTTTGAGTGTATGCTCCGTATCGCGCACGGTGAGGCATTGCCGTTTACGCAGGCCCAGGTGCGGATGGTCGGCCATGCGATCGAGGCCCGCCTCTATGCCGAGGACCCGGGCCGGGACTTTTTGCCATCGCCCGGGACGATCGTGACCCTCGAATTTCCCCATGGCGACGGGCTGCGGATCGACACGGCATTGCGCGGGCCTTGCGGGGTCGTCGATGCCCGGTACGATCCGATGATTGCCAAAATGATCGCCTGGGGAGAGACCCGTGCCGGGGCCATAGACCGTCTGCGGTGTGGATTGGCCCGGACGGTCATCGCGGGGATCCCGACCAACGGGATGTTCCTCCATGCCGTGACCGGTGCCGAGGATTTTCGGCACGGGGCCTACACGACGGCATTCATTGCGCGGCATCCGCACCTGAAAAACGGCGGCGGGGTGCATCGCGGGCGCGCCATCTTTGCCGCGGCGTGCGCGGCCTATTTTCGGGATCGGCATGCGGCCATGGTGCGCATGATGTCGGGCATGGTGACCAATGTGGCCGCCGTCCTCTCCGCCATTCCGCGGTTCGTGGAAACCTATCAATTCCAATGCGACCACCGTCGTGTGGCCGTGACCGTCCGCGAGTGGGCCCCGGACAGGTATGTGCTCTGCTGTGATGCGCGGGTCATGGCCTGTCGTGTGCCGCAATATCACGACGGGCATCTGTTGGTGCTCTCTGCCGATGGGGCGACGATTCGTGCGCACTGCCAGTGGTCCGGCGAAGTACTCCATATTCTCTGCGACGGCGAGGCCTACGATCTCCTCTGCGTGAATGACGACGCGCCCGCGGTGGTTGATCCGCACGCCGCACCAGGCGGTGGGCGGGTGACGACCATTGCCGTCACCCCGGGGATGCCGGTCGCGCGCGGCGATCTCCTCTACACCTTCGAGGCCATGAAAATGGAGACACGGGTCGAGGCGGCGCACGCCGGGCGTGTCGACATTGTGCATGTGGCTCCCGGAGAGGTGGTGGAGGGCGGTCAGGGCGTTGTCACGATCATTCCTGAGACGAACACATCCATCACAGAAGAGATCGCGTGGTGGCATGCCGATGAGATCGGGTTCCCGTCGACGACCAGTCCGGTTGCCGCGCTGATGGCCGATCCCGTCGCCTACTGCGTGCGGGACACCGCCGTGAGCCGGACGGATGTCACCCTGGCCCAGGAATGTATTGCGCGGTATTTCCAGGGGTACGACGTCGATCATGACGTGGCGTCGGCGGCCGTGCAGCTGCTGGTGCGGGGGATCACGCAGAACGACCTCCCGCGCAGCGAGATGGCGGCATGGCTTGCGCAGACGCTCGACCATTATCGCGTCATCCAATCGCTCTTGTCGGAAGAGCATTCCCATGCCGTGATCTATTTTGTCGAGCACGTCGATCAGCGCGAGCGCCCAATCCCCGAGGCGACGTTGCAGCTGTTGCAGGAGACGGTGCGCGGGTATGGCGTCGCGGATCTGTGCCAGGGCCCGATGCTCCGCGCGGCGTTGATGCGGGCATTGCAGGCGATCTGGCACGGTGCGGCCGCACGGCATACCTTTGCGCTCGATCTGGTGCGCGTGCTCGGTTTGCAGCACGGCGGTCAATCGCTCCGGCTCTCCACGGCTCTGGGCGAGATGTTGCGGGCTCCCTTTGTCCGGCGCGATGCCCCGTTGCGCGAGGCCTGGCGTGACCTGATCACGCAGATCGATCGGACGGCCCTCTACGCCGTCATGGCGCCGCCGGTAGCCCCGGCCTATTGGGAGCACTACACCACATTGTTGCGCGATCCGCTCGCGGACTGTACGCCAGACGAGCGAGTCGTCATGCAGCGCGCCCTCTCAGCGCCCGTGCATGACGCGCTCTTTGCCGTCCTTCCACCACTGTTGTGTGCCCATATGGGTCGCGTCTTTCCTGGTGCGCGGGGTGCGTCACTGCCAATGCCCGATGCGTATGCCCGGGAAGGGGTCCACGTGTTGTCCCTTCGCGGGCCGGGAGATGCGGCCATCGGTCGCCTGGTCGGCGTGGCCGTGTTGACAAGCGTCTCGCCGGTGTGGCGGGCGGGGGCACTCGAGGCATTGCCGGAGGTCGAGGCGGTCGCCATGGCCCTCTATGCGGCCATTCGTGCCTATCGGGCGATGGGGGCGCGTACCGCTCCCAATCACGTCGTGCTCCTCCTTCCGGAGGATTTCCATCCGCCATGGCAGTCGGACGCCTCCGCGCAGGATGGCCAGGCACTCACCGCACACGGCTTGCAGCACATCGGGGAGCGCATCGCCGGATTCGCGCGCGGGCTGGAGATTGCGGCCACCGAGGCCCTCATGGCGCGGCCGGGCACGTCGCAGCGGTGGCTGGTGGAGATCTGGCATACGCGGCGTGCCGGACTGATGAGTCGGCCACCGTATCCGGCCACGGAACGCGGCGCCGAGTGGGGAGGGACCGCGGTGGCAGATCAGCGACAGCGCCGCCTGGGGAAATTACTGAATGCCGATCGTGCGAGGCTCTTATTTGATGATGGGCACTATGCAGAGCTCGCCTTTCCAGAGGTGGACGATGATCTCTCGGCAGAACCGATTGGCCTGAATGTCTATTGCGGAGCGGTGCAGGGCGTGCCGACGCTGGCCTATGCGGGAGATTTTCGTTTTCGCGGTGGCGCACTCGGTGAGCGCGAAGGAAAGAAACTCGCGGCAACGGTCGTCCTTGCCTACGTGCACCAGATGTCGCTCGTGGGGATTCATGATGGCGCCGGCGCCAATATTAAGGGTTCCGTGGCTTCATTGGGGTGGGCCGGGGCGTATTTTGGCGCCATTGCGGCGACCGGGGGCCATGCACGTGCGGAACAGTTCCCACGGTGGTTCGAGGGACATTGCGAGCGGGCATATTTTGAGAAGGTGCTGGCGCGTGTGCGGCCTGGCATGGCGATGTCCCGTGACTCCGTGCCACCATCACCGCACGTACGGCTGCCGCTCATCCATCTCCATCTTCATCTCGGTGCGGCCGTGGGGATGCTGGTCTATGGACCCTCCATTTCGAGTTATGCCATCATGGTCGATCACCCCGAGGCCTATCGCCTCTTGACCGGCGCCGCGACGGTGGAGCGGGTCACGGGAGAGCAGGGAACCAACTATGACCTCGGTGGCGCTGGCGTGCATGGGCAACGTTCCGGTGAGATCGATCTGGTGGTGACGTCCGAAGCCGATGCCCTGTCGGCCGCGCGACAGATGGTCTCCCTGCTGCAGCAGCGGACGGCCGTGCCCGGGACCGCGACGATTCAGCGTTCGGCCCACTCTCCGTCACCGAATATTCCCCGCAGCAGCGCCATCCTGGTGGGACGCGATGCGCTCCTGGCCAACAGCGACCACGGGAGGTGGCATGAGTCCCGGCGCGAACTCTCGCAATCCGGCGGGCTGGTCACCGGCTACGCACAGCTCGCCGGACAGCCGGTGGCGATTGCCGCCACCACCACCGATTACGGGATTCATCACGGACGGGCCTTCAAAAAGATGCAACTCATGGCTGCGGCTGCGGAGGATTTCGGCCTGCCGCTTGTGACTATTATCGGGGCCAATTGGGACCGGCTTTCGCCGGTTGTGCGCACGGAGACACTCTATCAACAGCACGAGATGCGCCATGCCATTCGGAGGGCAGAGGTCCCGAAGATCAGCGTGATCATGGGGCCCCGTTCCCTGGAGCGGAGCATCCACGAGATGATGGATCTGCGCTGTTATGTCCGGCGGGGCGCGGAATCACCCTACGAACTGCAACGCGCAGCGACTCTGGCACACGCCGTGGTCGATTCCCTCGAGGCTGCCTTTGACTGGATGGCCGATATCCTCCGGTATCTGCCGCGTCCCTGGGATCGATCGCCCGACCATGGACGTGCGGTGCGCCACCTGCCGACCGATGATCCGGACGATCGATCGACCGTGGAGATCGCAGCGATCCTCCCCGCGCAATTGGCGCAGCCATACGACATGCGCGCCGTGCTCCACGCGCTCTTCGATCGGGCGTCATTCCGGGAACTCTCGTCCGGCGATCAACAGCCGCTGATTGTCGGCTTTGCCACGCTCGGCGGTCAGGTGGTGGGGGTCATCGCCGACGCGCCGAATGTGGAAGGAGGGGCGCAGACCGTGGTGTCGATCAGTAAATTTACGCGCTTTCACCGACTCTGTGCACGGTTTGGACTCCCGATCATCGAGCTCAATGACAGTCCGGCATTTCGGCCGGGGCGTGAACAAGAGGAGAGTGGCATTCAGGGCGAGGGGGGGAAGTCGATCCGTGAGGAAGTCCTCTCGACGATCCCGAAGATTGCCGTCACGTTACGGCAGAACTATGGCGGGCGATATATCCACGCCAATCTGGTCACGCTCGGGCCACCGCGCCGTGGGCTCATCCTCGAGGGGGCGCGGATTGGCGTGATGGGGGCCGAGGGGGCGGTCGGTGTGCTCATGGCCCGGCAATTGGCCACCATCACCGATCCGGCGGCGCGTGCGGCTGCGCACGCGGAGGCGGTTCGGGAATACGAAGCAACGAAGTTGCATCCCCAACACGCGGTCGACCTGGGCTACGCCGATGCCGTGATCCCGGTGGCTGCACTCCGTGGGCGGCTCTGTGGTCTCTTGGCGGGTATGTAGAGAGGTCTCCGACTGTCCGACTTTCCTCCATCCCTGTGTGAAATCGCATCACGTGTCGACCGCTCTCGGTGTTTTAACCTCCTGTTTTTTCGGGAATGGGGACCTCAAAAAACCGCCCATCTGCGTTGTTGCCCACAAACTCGCCGTCCTCACGTACACCACCAGTACGCTCCGGCGGCTCGTTTGCGGGGCGCCTAGCATCTGGGCGGTTTTTTGAGGTCCCCAAAAGAGAGATTTTTTTAAGGTGCCCGGATGTCATATTGGCATGCGACTTGCTTTGGTACAGCGCCATGGCGTGGCCACGCACCATATGCAGAGAACGAATCAACCCGATGCAGGATCTCATCACGAAAGGACTTATCAGATGCAAACATTATCAGTGAGCAAGTCGTCCCTCTCCATGCTCCTCCTTCTTGGCCTGTTCAGCGCGGCGACCGCGCGGGGAGCGGGAGCCACCACGGCACCGCAAGGCGTCATCAATATTAATACCGCGACGGTCGAAGAGTTGATGCAGTTGCCGGGGATCGGCAAGGCGAAAGCGGAGGCCATTGTGACCGCGCGGACCGATACGAAATTCACCTCGGTGCAAGACCTGCAACGCGTGCGGGGTATTGGCAGCGCCCTGCTGCAACAATTGGAACCGTATGTGACCGTCAATGGTCCATCGACCCTTGCCACACCGGTCAAGCGACAAAAGTCGCCCAAGACCTCCTCCCTCGTGCCTCCTCGCACACCAACGGCAGCGGGCCTCGTCTAGCCCACTGTCCCCCGCGAGGGTCGGTGCCTCCCCCAGGCACCGGCCCCCGATGGGGCATCTGCGCAGGCTATGACGTCCATGACTGGCCCGTGATGTCGGAGGGAAAAGAGTGGACGATGCCGTCTAAACATGTCTATAATAGACATATGAAAAAGGTCTCTATAGCCGAACTCAAGAACCGTCTGAGTCAATATCTTCGGTATGTCAAAGCGGGTGAGCCCGTTGTGATTATGGAACGCAACCAGCCCGTCGCACATATGATCCCTATTCCGCCACCCGGTAAAAACCCTGATGAACGTCTCTCACGTCTCGAGGCAAGGGGGATCGTTCGTCGCGGACGTTCGGCGAGGCTTCGCGGATACCAATTCCCCGATGCGGATGGAGCGGAGAGCGGAGTGGTCGAGGCATTACGGCGCGAGCGTGAGACCGGACGATGAGGTTCTGGGACACCTCGGCGATTTTGCCCCTTCTCGTGACCGAGAAAGAATCTGTCTTGTGTCGCCGGCTGCTCGAAGACGATCCAGAGATGCTGGTCTGGGTGCTGACACCGACGGAAATCTACTCTGCCTGTTATCGAAAAGTCCGCGAGGGAATGCTTGGCGAAGACGTTATCAGTGATGTCCGATCACGCCTGATGGTCTTGGAGACCTGCTGGTCGACCGTGGTCTCCTTTGAGGTGGTCCAGGCCATCGCGACGCGGCTTTTGGCGGTGCATCCATTACGGGCGGCAGACGCGTTGCAATTGGCCGCCGCGCTGGTTGCTTTTGAAGAACGACCCATCGGGGCGGAATTTGTCTCCCTGGATGCCCGTCTGAACCACGCCGCGCAACGCGAAGGCTTTCAGATCCTGCCGGATGATCCGGCAAATCGGTCGGCGTCTCCCTGTGCCTGCAAGTAGTACGTAATGATCTCGCGGTAGGGCATTTCGTAGCGGTCTGCGAGGCGCTTCAGGAGAAGAAAACTGCCAATGGCGAGTGCGCCATCGCCATCCGCGTCCGTAAAATGGAGTGCCGTGTTGGACGAATTGGTCCATATGGCGGCGCCGCTACCCCAGCAGACTGTGGAACTCTTCCTTGAGATCAAGGTGGACGAGGTCGAGGAGGGCGTGTGTGGGCGTCTTCCCCGTGTAGAGGATGTCGTGCACGGCGCTGCAGATTGGGGCAAAGACACCGGTCCGCTGGATGAGTAACTGGACCGCCTTGGTGGTTTCCACCCCTTCGGCGACCATCCGCATTTCTCGCATCACGTCGTGGCATGTTCGGCCACGGCCGATTTCGATCCCGACATGGCGATTGCGTGACAGGGCGCCGGTGCAGGTGAGGACCAGGTCGCCCAGGCCGGAGAGGCCGGCAAAGGTGAGTGGGTCGGCGCCGAGGGCCTTGCCGAGCTTGATCATCTCGTAGAGCCCGCGCGTAATGAGTGCGGCGCGTGTATTGTGACCGAGCCCCATCCCTTCGACCATGCCGGTGGCCAGGGCCATGACGTTTTTGAGGGCCCCGCCGAGTTCCACGCCGATCACGTCGCGATGGGTAAACGTCAGAAAATAGTCGGTGCGAAACATCTCTTGCACACGAGTCGTGGTCTGTGCATCCGTTCCCGCAATGACCACCGCCGTCGGTTGTCGTTCGGCGACCTCCTTGGCAAAGCTCGGCCCGGAGAGGACGCAGCACCGGGCATGCGCCGATGCGGGCAAGAGCTCGGCAAGGATCTCCGACATGCGCATCCCCGTGCCGCATTCAATCCCCTTTGCGCAGCAGACAATGGTTGTGGTCGCGGTCAGATGCGGGAGAGACTGTTGCATGACTGCACGGACGTGCTGGCTTGGCATCACGAGAACCCACACCGTAGTATCCGCGAGTGCGGCTGCCAATTGCGATGTGGCGACGATACCTGCCGGGAGTGTGATGTCGGAAAGATAGAGGGGATTTCTCTGCGTCCGTGTGATGGTCTCGGCCACTTCCGCTTCATAGGCCCAGAGCGTCACCCCATGGCCGCGTTCCGCGAGGACCTTGGCCAAGGCCGTGCCCCAACTCCCTGCACCGAGAATGGCAATCTGTTCCATTGAGCGACCCCGTATCGCGAAGATTTTGATAGCGCGCCCGCAACTTCTTCAGTAATGGGTCGATAGTGGGGATGATGAACGAAGGCAAGCGTACAGGCGTTGTCGCAGAGCGTCGAACGCACGAGCGGCTCCCGGTCGCGCTCCCCGTGACGCTCCGGTATGAAGGGCGCCTCATCCCCGCCACGGCACTCAATGTGAGTTGTGGCGGCATGCTCCTCGATGCGTCGCTTGTCGGTTTTGTGCACGGATCCCCTGTGGAAGTGATCGTCGATCTCTCCGCCGTGGAACGTGACGTCTCGCTCCGCGGAACGATCGCCCGTGCCGAGATTCTCGATCACGTGACGCGCGTCGGGATCCGCTTTACGAACCTCTTTGCCGTGGGTCACGATGCCTTGACCCGCTATCTTGGCCGCAAAAAAAGACGGGACCATTGACATCGCAGCTCTTTTGAGTGAAGTCCTCGTCACATGGACCAGAGTTATTTTGCCGTCGGTGTCCTTTTTTGCTTCGCGCTCCTGCTCGGCGGCGGGTTTCTCGGTCTTTCGGCGCTCCTGGGGACCAAGCGTCGCACGAAAACCAAACTCATGCCCTATGAGTGTGGCGTGGATCAGGCCTCGAATCCGCGTCATCGATACTCGGTCCACTTTTTTCTCACGGCCATGCTCTTCCTCCTCTTCGATGTGGAAGTGACCTTTCTCATTCCGTGGGCCGTCCTCTTTCAGGACTTCACATCGATGGGATTGGGACGCTTTATTCTGGTGGAAGGATTGGTGTTTATCGGTATCCTCGGCCTCGGACTGATCTATGTCTGGCGACGCGGGGCCTTGGAGTGGGAACACTAATGGCACTGCAACAGGTCATGCCGGAGGGATTCTTCGCGACGAAACTCTCCCATGTCTTGAGCTGGGGACGGAAATATTCCCTCTGGCCCATGCCGTTCGGGACCGCCTGCTGTGCCATTGAATTCATGGGGGTGGTGTCGTCCCGTTTCGATATCTCACGCTTTGGCGCCGAACTCGTCCGGTTTAGTCCGCGACAGGCCGACCTCATGATGGTCATGGGAACCATCTCGTACAAGATGGCGCCGATCCTCAAACGCATCTGGGACCAGATGTGCGAGCCGAAGTGGTGCATTGCGATGGGTGCGTGTGCCTCGTCGGGGGGATTCTACAACAACTACGCCACCCTCCAGGGAATCGATGAAATCATTCCGGTCGATGTCTATATTCCCGGCTGTCCGCCAAGGCCGGAACAGATCATCCATGCGATTGTGAAACTGCAGGAGAAGATCGCGGGAGAGGGAAAGGCGTTTCCGATTCCTCCCCAGGTTATCAACGGTTAGAGTCCATTATGGCCCAGCAAATCGTCGCGAAGATTGTGGCACAATTTCCTGAAGAGGTCCTTGCGACAGAGGCATTCCGCGGAGACGAAACACTCGTCGTGCACCGCGACCGCGCGCACCAGCTCTGCCAGTGGCTCAAAGAGACGCCGACGCTCGACTTCAACATGCTCATGGACCTCTGTGGGGTCGATTATCCGGAACGTGCCGAACGATTCGATGTGGTCTATCATCTCTACTCGACCAGGCATCATCATCGCTTGCGCCTGAAGGTGCGCGTGGGTGGTGAAGAGCCGACGGTCGAGTCGGTGACCGATATCTGGGCGGGGGCGAACTGGTATGAACGGGAGTGCTTCGACCTCTTCGGGGTCCGGTTTCGTGGACATCCGCATCTCACGCGGATTCTGACGTTCCCGGAATTTGAGGGGCATCCGCTCCGCAAAGACTATCCCATCGATCGCCGGCCACAGATCCCCACGCCCGACAGCCTGTCGGATCGTGTGGTGCCACGCGGGGCAGGCCAGACGCCGGACGATCTGCTCCATCACCGGCAGATGCTCCTCAACATGGGACCCTCGCATCCGACCATGCACGGGACGCTGCGCGTGTTGCTCACGCTCGATGGCGAGCAGATCATCGGTGCGGAGCCGGAGATCGGCTATCTCCACCGCTGTTTCGAGAAGGAATCCGAGGACCATACCTACACGCAGATCATCCCCTACACCGACCGCCTCAACTATGTGTCGCCGCTCATGAATAATGTCGGTTTTGCCATGGCGGTCGAGAAGCTGATGGGGATCGAGGTGCCGCCGCGTGCACAATATATCCGGGTCATCATTGCCGAGCTGTCGCGCATCATGGATCACATGGTCTGTATTGGGACGAATCTCGTCGATCTGGGGGCGCTGACCAATTTCTGGTACTTTTTCAACGTCCGCGAAATGATGTACGTCTGGGTCGAGGCCCTCACCGGCGCCCGTTTGACCAACACGTATACGCGCATCGGGGGTGTGGCGCGGGACCTCCCCGAGGGATTCATTGGCGGCGTGCGCAAGAACCTCAGGGAGTATGCCAAGGCCGTGGCCGATGTGCGCGGCTTGATCGCCAAAAACCGGATCTATCTCGATCGGACGCGCGACGTCGGCGTCATCTCACGTGAAGACGCGATTGCGTATGGTTTCACAGGCCCATCTCTGCGGGCGACCGGCGAACCCTACGACGTGCGCAAGGTCCATCCGTATCTCTGTTACGACGAGTTCGATTTCGATATTCCGGTCGGTGCGGTCGGCGACAGCTATGACCGCATCGAAGTCCGTTTTGAAGAGATGCGGCAGTCACAACGGATCATTGAGCAGGCCCTGGCGAAGATCCCCGAGGGACCGATCATCAATCCGCAGGGCCAGACGGCATTGCCCCCCAAACACGAGGTCTATAACAGCATTGAGGGCCTGATCCGGCACTTCGAGATCATCATGTTCGGCATCAAACCGCCGCCCGGCGAGGTCTATGGTTTCACCGAGGCGGCCAATGGCGAACTCGGATTCTACATTGTCAGCGACGGGAGCGGCAAACCGTACCGGATCAAGGTGCGCCCCCCCTGTTTTGCCATCTATCAGGCCTACCCGCTCCTCATCCAGAATCGACTGCTTGCCGATGCCATCGCCGTGCTCGGCAACCTCAACATTGTCGCAGGCGAGCTCGATCGGTAATTTTTTTTCGTGATCGATTGGTGATGCACCAGTCCTGATCCACGCCGATTCTGATATTGCGATGTTTCTGAGAGGGCGCTACGCTGAATATATGATCAAAGAGACGCTCGAACAAGAGATTGCCCACATTACTCGACAAATTGTCGAAAAATTTCATCCAGAAAAGATCATCCTTTTTGGCAGTGCGGCAAGGAGAGATGCCACACATGTGCATGATCTCGATTTTCTCATTATCAAGCGGGACCTTCCAAATAATGGAGGGGGGCGTGCGCGACGTGTGCGGAAAGCCATTGTCAAACGGGTTGCAGCGGATTTTCTGGTATATCGTCCGGAAGAAATCCAGGAGCGAACCCGCCTCGGAGACCCATTCGTCCTCTCCATTTTACGGCATGGTCGGGTACTGCATGGCTGATTCGGACAGCCATCGAAGACGTATTACGGGAGAGAAGATAGGGACGTTAACCACCAATATATCATGTGAAATCTGACTATTCGGACGTTCTGTATTTCTGGTGTCAACCTCCTTTACACAACCTTTTCGGCCATTTGCCGATAATGCTTCTGAGAGGACATGGGCATGCCAAGGCTCTCAGTACAGCACGGCCGCACGCCTGTTCGGTACGATCAGCTGCGGACGCCGGCTTTCCGGACCACTCGCCTCGAGTGTCTTACCCACGATCTTGGCCGATTGGTGGGGCGAGGTTCCGCAGGACCGGTGCCGCTTCCCCGGTGGCCGGCCTGTGCCGGTTCCATGGAATGCCATCAACTCGGGACCCCGCAAGTCGGGTTTGCACCGCACCCGCATCTGCTCGATGTCATGCGCGAGCCGCACGCTGTCTTGATGCCGCCAGCGGATCGCCATGTGCACCTCGATTTTGAGGCCGGACGGGGGGCATATGCCACAGCGCTGGCCCGTACGAACCCGGAGAAACACTTTGTGGCGATCGACGATGGCGGGCTTGTCTTTCCTGTCTCCGATGATGCAACAGCGGTCGAACGGGGCCGCTATACGATTCCACGGCTGCGCCGGCATATCGGGTGGACGGGTACGGAAACGTTACACTATCACAAGCCGGACAAGGCATGGACCGCCGCGCTGCAACGGGAAATCACGCGACTTGACGATGTGAAACGAATATGCTCCAGCGACTATCGGCCTCGTGAATGGTTGGGGTTTTGGCGTTCAATGCTGCATCACCAGTTACAGTTAGGGGATTGCGAGCTTCAGTGGGGAAAGATTGCGTATGACGGTTATGGTCGGAGACTTCAAGAGCAGTATCCTCGTTGGCTGCGCGGTTTGCGGGCCTATTGTACAGAGAGCGCGACCGCCGCACTGATCGATGACATCGAGCGTGTCTGTCAGGGATGCGTACAACAAAGCAACACGAGAGCTTCGATACACCACGCCGATCTGCTCGCCGCACTCTTGGTGCTTTCCGGCCTCTTTCTCCATTTTCAGCCAGACGATAGTGCGCAAGCATTGCCGGGCAATCTCTCTGTCATCCGTGCCCCGACTGCCCTCGAAACAGAGTTTGGTCACACCGGCATTCCGCTCCCAGGTGCCTCGGTGGATACGATCAGTTGGATCGGACCCTTTGGGCATCACGATGACATGGATCCGATCCTAGGCGAGTTCGCGCGTATCCTGCGGACGGACTGGCTCTTTTGTGATGTGGCGGTCTTGCCGCTCTATGCCCATGTCGATGTGGTGCCAGACTTGGAGGAGCGTCTTGCAGCACGGCTCGGCGCAGAGGTCACGATGAGCTGGGTCAGCACGGCCAACTATCCCGGGCTCTTTTCGGAGCACTCGGGGGAAGCACAACATCAGTTGTATCATTGCACGCGTATGAAGAGGAGCGGATGATTGGCATGAGCGGGTCCGTATTCTCATCGGTCCAATGGTTAACCGGGACGCGCCCGAGGATCCCGGCATTGCAGACCACGAGGCAGGCATTGCGACCGGTGGCGCCATGGATCGTGCAGCACTTCCCCGCGCAGACACGAAGCGCATTTGAGACCTGGCGGGGTCGGAACGCCCCGGGAGAGACCTTGGAAAGCGCGCTTGGCGGCTGGCTGCACCGGCAGCCTGCGGTCACATCACACTTACCCTTTGCCACGGAATCCTACCGACTCCATGCAGTGCCATTCCGGGACACCCGGGTCGCCGGTGCGCGACTCTTCCTGGGCTACGTCCCTCCGACGGAGATCTTTGGAAAGCCGCGCACCGCGCCGATGCTGGAGAGCATACACAACTTTTTCTATGCCATCGAAGGGTATTATGTGCTCTGTGGGTTTCCGTCTCCCACGGAACGCAACGATTTTGTCCGGGCGTTCGAGCACAAGACACTCCCCCCCGGGGCGACGTTTCTCCGTCCGAGTGGCATTCACTTTTTTTCCGGTGGATGGGCCCATGCCGGGGAGATGGTCTGTGATGGGGCGACATGGTCTCTCGCACTCCTCACGCCGCAGGCCTTTGCGTTCTTTCTTCCGGCGACGCGATATGAAGAGATTGCACCGGCGCAGTTGTATCGCCCAGGGGCGATATCGGAAACAACCGCCAATGGAACGACCTATGTCTTTCATCCGGTATTGGGGTTCATTGGTTATGAACAACGGGGACATTGCTACCGTCTCTGCCGAGATCCTGACCAGACACCTGGCGCGACCGTGGCGTCGCATGTGGAGATCTTGCGGCGTCAGCTTGATCCGTACGGCCTGGGACTGACGGTCGATCGACCTCTCGCGACCCAGTTTGTGACCGCCCGTAGCATACTCGATGAAGCGCTCCATTCGATCGGCGTTTCAACCGTGCGATCGGAGGGAGGGAGGAGCGCCCAGGACATGGCGGCCTTGGTGAGAGAGATCAACCTACGCCTTGTCAGGGTCCGTCGTGCGGCTGCAGCTCATACGGGAGGATCGACCATGGTCCAGGCCCTGCAATTGGTCCATGCCGGGATCGATGCGTGGCGCCGTGTGGCCGATGGGACGCCCCGACAGCAGCACCTGCGATTCATCTGGCTCCGTGACGCGGAATCCCTCGAGACCGGATTTGTGGCGAGCCGGGATGAGACATTCCTCCACTATCAATTGGCGTTGATGGCCCTCGGGCCCGATGCCCTCCCGGATGCGCTCGCTGTCGGTGCGGCAGCCCTGCTGTTGCAACAACTGCGGGGCGGGGCCTTGGTGCTCGACTATGATACAACCGGTCTGTTGCGTGACGTCCAACTGGTTGACACCCAGATGCTCTTTCCGGGACGTCCGCCATTTTCCGAGGGTGGTGAAGGGCTCCAGCGGATTGTGATGACCGCCGAGGAGCGCGCAGAGCTCCTCCGCCGCGTGCGGTGCCAGATTCACGAGCGGAGATGTTGAGACCAGTCAGACGACGAACATCGCATCCCCATAACTGAAGAGCCGGTACTGGGCGCGCACGGCTTCGTGGTACGCGCCGAGGAGCGGTGTGCGGCCAGCAAAGGCGGAGATGAGGAGCATGAGGGTGGTGCGCGGTTGGTGAAAATTGGTGAGGAGGGCGTCGATCATCTGAAAGTCGTCACCGGGCGTGATGAAGAGACGGGTTTCGCCGGACGTTTGCCGGAGTGCTGCAGAAGATTCGAGGGCACGGACGACCGTGGTGCCGACGGCGACGACGCGGTGACCGGCGCTTTTTGTGGCCTCGATCTGTGTCAGCGTCTCGGCGGGGATGTGAAAAAATTCGCCATGCATGACATGTTGCCGGATGTCACTCGCGCGAATCGGTTGGAACGTGTCGATCCCCACATGGAGGATCACCGATGCGATGCGGATCCCGCGCGCGCGGCATGCTGCCAGAAGCGCCTCGCTCAAGTGGAGGCCCGCCGTGGGTGCCGCAGCCGATCCCGGTGTGGTAGCATACACGGTCTGATACCGTTCCCGATCTTCCGGTGTCGGGGTATGCGTAATATAGGGCGGGAGTGGCGTCGTGCCAACGCGTTCGAGGGTGTGGATGAGTGTGGCGTACGGCTGGTCAAAGCGCACCACGAGTCGGTCACCATCGCGGGATTCGACAACGCCTCTCAGTGTTGCATCAAACGTCAACCTCATGCCTGACCGAAACCGCTTGAGCCGTGTCGCAAGGACCATCCAACGCCGTTCATCCGGGGCGTTCGTCAGCGGATGGAGGAGCAGCAGATCTGCGACACCGCCGCCAGGGCGGTACCCACGCAGATGAAACGGCATGACCTTCGACGTGTTCACCACAAGAAGATCGCCGGCCTGGAGCAACGCAGGGAATTCACGGATCTGTCGGTGTGTTATGGTGCCGCTGTGGCGTCCCAGCACCAGCAGCCGCGAGGCATCGCGTTCCGGCAACGGGGTCTGGGCAATCAGCGCCTCCGGGAAAGCGTAGTCATAGGCCGAGAGGTCGTGGGTCATTGTCTCTGAACCGGCATCAATAATGTTTTTCAATGGTTGTTCCTGGATAATAAAAGGACAAAATCTGTTCGGCGCTTCTGCCCCGGTCCCCCATGGTTTTGGCGCCCCACTGGCAGAGCCCGGCGCCGTGCCCGAAGCCGCGCCCGCGAAAGAGCCAGCCATGGCGCGTGTGGCGCACGGTGAACCATGTGCTCTTGAGTTGGTCGTAGCCGACAATTTTTCGGAAGGTATTGCTGTTGATCGAAAATGGTTCTCCCTCCGTCTGGAGTCTCACGTCCGTGACACGTCCCCCGTAGGGGACGGGCATTGCCGTGACTCCGTGAATGCGCGAGACAATGTAACCCGCGGCATCGAGCCGGGATTCGAGGTCCTCCTCTGTCAACTGCAATGACCACTCGTAATGCGGCGATCGCCGGCAGTACGGGTCGCGTACGGTCCGCAGTTCATGCGCAGCAGATGTCCCCCAGATGGTTGTTGGCGACACGGTGGTGCCCCCGCAGCAGCTGTGAAAATAACTTTTCACGATGTGGTGCTGGTGCATCAGGACTGTGCCGTGCGTGGCATGGACCGCAGCCGCGATGGCCGCGGGCGGCGTAAAGTCTGGACGATAGACTTGATCCTCGACCGTGGCCAGGACGTCATAGGGCGCACGCGCATCGGTCTGTTCTTCGAGCCGTGCCATGACATAACTCCGGGCGGCAATGGCCTGCGCCTGCAATGTCGCAGCTGGCCAGCCGGCCTGCATTTCGCCGGCAATGACGCCGAGCAGATATCGCTCAATGGGAATCTCCTCGATCGCGGTGAGACGGGCATTGGCCGGCGTCTCCCCCGATCGGACGACAAGGACCATGGTCGTGATCGGGAGATTATTCAGAAAAAGTGTCCCTGTGGTTGCGGCGCAGAGGAGATGGGTGCCGGTAAAAAAATTGTCATTGACGAGGAAACCGGCGGGCGTCGGCGTTACGTGAGCCTGCTGTATGAGCCGTGGGTCATCCGGCTGGTCCACGGTGGAGAGGGGAGGCGGGCTGCAAAAGAAGGGAGCGGCCTTCAGGGTAATACCCGTCGCATTGTGCACCAACGCGACGCGGATCTGCGGTTGGGGTGCAGACCCCCCGTGGGCGGGGATTCCCCAGCCACCGGCAATCGTCAACATGATGAGGATCATGTAGCGCGGCATTATAGTGGGGATATACACCGTGCCATGGCCACGGCAAGAAAAAGTCTCCCCGCAGGTCTGGCCGTCATGCCACCCATGTTGCCCGATATGACAAACGACCCTGCAAAGAGTCCCCTGCGATGGGGCTTTCTTATCGTTGCGGCGTTCGTGCTCAATGCCTGTTTCTCCCCTTCATCGCGATTTGGTGAAGAGCCTTCCCCCACTCCTCCCGAGCCGACAGTGACCATTCCGTTTCCCCATCCGGCAGATTATGCCTTGCCGACCCAACATGGGGAGACCGTGAAGGCGTTTGGATTTACGGCCGATGCCTGTGCTATCTGTCATGGTGCGAGCCTTGAGGGTGAAAGCGGGCCGGCGTGTCGGGACTGTCATGCCACGTACCCGCATGATGCGGGATGGGCTGCGCCCGATCAACACGGGGCCTTTGTCGGTGAAAACGGCTCGAGTGGGTGTGCCACGCAATGTCACGGGGCCAATCTGGATGGAGGGCTCTCCGGCACGGCCTGTACCGATTGTCATACCCTTTGGCCGCATGATCAGGCCGGATGGACCGATGGTGCGGTGCACGGCGCGCCCGCACGCACGCTCGGTCCCACGGCGTGCACGGGGTGTCATCAGACCGACGATCCGCCGGGCGGGTTTACGGGGGTCGACTGTGTCACGTGCCATCCCAGCCTGTTGGCACATTGGGAGGCCAATTGGCCGGCCGATGGCCATGGGGGGTATGCCCGTGCGGTCGATGTCACCGCGCCCACGGAGTGCGTCTTGTGTCATGGCGCGCAATTGACGGGTGGCGAGGCATCCTCGGACCCCACACTCTCACCCGCCCCTCCCTGTGCCAGCTGTCACCCCAGCTATCCGGTTGTTCACAGTACGGCCGGATGGGGCACCGCAAGTGGACACGGTGTGGCAGTCACCAATGCTCTCTATCCGCTGACCCAATGCCAGCTCTGTCACGGTGACTCGTATGAAGGACGCGGCGGTGCACCCTCATGCTATCAATGCCACGCGAATTATCCGGAACCGCATCTGACGTCTGATGGCACGCAGAATCCCTCGTGGCATGCCGGAGTCCATGGGACAACGCTCTGGGCGAATGGTGGTGCCGCTGCCACTGGGAAGGCCGCTGCAGCTGTGGCAGGCTGCACGGATTGTCATGGAACACCGCTGACTGGCGGCAGCACAGGCCTCTCCTGCTACAACAGCGGATGTCATCCGAGTTATCCGCATGCGCCGCCAACGGCGGTGAGTGGTGCGACCTTTACCGATGCGGCATGGGGTGGCGTGGCCGGGGGGCATGGCAGTTATGTGGGGCTCTCTGCCTTTGTGGGGAAAGTTGCCGTGACAGCCATCGTCGAATCGCAGTGTGCCACGTGCCATCACCTGACGCTCGAGAGCGAACATGCCCCGTCGTGTACCGGATGCCATGGGCACGATCCGGTGGCCGTCTATCCCCACCCTGAAGGTTGGTATGACAACACGGATGCCCACGGTGGACTGCATGGCAGCGTGGTGGTTGCCGCCGGGGGACCGAATGCGGCAAAAGCGGCCGGTTGTCTGACGGCGTGTCATGGCAAAGACGGGGCCTCCGGGATTGTGGGGAGCGCGCAGGGTTGTCCGCAATGTCACGCCGCGTATCCCCACCTGGCGACGGATTGGACCACGGCGACGAGCACGACCTATCCCGCGCACGCGCGCGAGGTCCTCTCAACCCAAAATACCGCGACGAAAAATGATGACCAATTGAATCAACAAAAGTTTTCACAGTGTACCCCCTGTCATGGGGGACTGGAGACATTTTCTTCTGAAACCTATCCCATCCCGGCCGCATGGCAATCGGGTGAGTCCGGCGTGGTCCGGTGCTATCAGTGCCATTACTATCCCCATACGGCGTACCTGAGCAATGGGACGTCCCTCGACTGGACCGCAACGCCGGGACCCCATGTGATCGGCGTTGTGCAATGGTACATGAAACAAACTGCGGCACCGGCGCCGTATGTGGCACAAACGTGTGGCACAGCCGGTGAGAATGTCGTAGGGTGCCACACCGATGGGCCGACGAATGCACAGTTTGTTCCGCCACCAAGTGCTATGGAGTACTGCACGCTGTGTCACAAGGTGAAGTGATATGTGTGGAGACCAGTGATGAAACAGATTGTGAGGGCGCATTTTCTGATCTGCTCTCTCATGGTCCTCGGCATGGGACGCCTTGCCGATGCCAAACCGACGCTCAATCTCTGGACCAGTATCGAATCGCAAGTGCGGGGGACGCAGGCGGGGAGCCGTGAGGCGCCGCTGGAACTCTTTCAGCGTGTGCATGCCACACAGTTGCCCGGTGATGGGATCCTCGATACCTATGTGCAATACGAACGACTGATCGGTCCGGACACGCAAGATGGAAATCTGTATGTGGCACAATACGAGGCCGCACACATCACCAAAGGTTTTGGGATGACGCTGGGCCGGCAAGTCCTTGCCCGTTCCACCTACGAGGGCCTCATGGATGGCGCTACGTTCCGGCTGATGCCGTCTGGCGGTCGATGGTCCTTCGACCTCTTCGGTGGTGTCAGTCGCTCGGCGGAATTGGGCGACTTCGAAGGGACCCATGGATTGTTGACAGGCGCCACGGGCCGGTGGACGCCGGGCCTGTCGACGGCGTTCAGTCTCACCACCCTCTATCGCCGCGATCTGCTCAAGAATTCTGCATGGAAGACCAACGGGACACTCTTGGTGGCGCTCGCCGGCAGCCAGAAAATCGGCACGCATCGCGATGCACAGATTTATCTCGATGCCACATACGATGTCGCCGGCAAGACGGTGCCGGTCGCGACATTGGGGATGCAGTGGCGACCTTCCGGCGTCTTTGCCGTCAATCTGAGTGGCAGTCGGTACGATGCAAATCGCCAGCGGACGCAGGCGACGATCTTTTCCCTCTTTGCCGACGACGACATGTGGCAGGGACGTCTCGGTATCGAGTATACGATCGCCCAGGCCGTGACGGTATTCACGAATTATGATTTTCAGCGCATGGCCGTTGGCGGTGCTACACAGTATGGCCATGTGGCCGAAGTGGGTGTGGAGTGCTCCCTGCGCAAGCTGCCGGTCGATGGGACGTTGCTCTACCGCTTCATCGATAGTTTTGGCGGGCGGGCGAACGACGTGATGCTGGCGCTGCAGGTGGCGCCATGGGACTTTCTGGCCTTTGATGCGCTGACCAATGTCACGCAATATACAAAAATCACCAACAATAATGATACGGCCATTGCCACGGCGCTGGGAGCAACGCTCTTTCCGACAAAGGCGGTTGCCCTGCGGGTCGGTGGCGAATATTTGCGCAACGACCATTTCAACAGAGAATGGCGTTTTGCGGGGAACCTGACCGTCAACTGGGATGCGGTCCAATGAAGCGGCCTTTCGCATATCTGATCGGCATCCTCTGGTGCGGCCTTGCGCTCTCTGCGCCGGCCAAAGAGACGCGCATGCATCTGATCGACATGTTCGATCATGCAATGCACACCCAGATTTTTGAGGGGGCCGAATCGTTCGATTGTACCCTGTGTCACCGGACAGACGATAGCTACAACCGGGAGAAGGTCGATCTCCGCGGGTGTCACATGTGCCACAACAATCCGAAGGCCCCGATCCCGGCCAATAACGATTGCTCGATGTGTCACGGGGCGACGGTCCAACCGATCAGACCGAAGAATCATACCAAGGGATGGCGTTCGATCCATCCCGTCATGGCCAAGCAGGATGCCAAAAACTGTGCCGCCTGTCATCAGGTGGCCTTTTGCATTGACTGTCATCAACAACGCGATACGGTCCGCCAGACGCGTCACCTCCGGAATTTCCGATTCTTCCATTCCGTCGAGGCCCGGGCCAATCCGGCCTCCTGCGACCGCTGTCACACGGTCGTCTTTTGCACGAACTGTCATCAACAACGGGGCATCCCATGAGAGGGCGGCGACGCATATTTTGTCTCCTCCTTTGCGCGGTCGTAGGCGGTGTTGCCTGTGGGAGCGAGCAACTGCAGGGGGAGGACTACGGGGATCTCCTCGTCTCGCCGAGCGGGTTGGTTCTGACGCAGGATGAGCACGCTGTGGGATGGGGAAAGTCGGATTGCACGCTCTGTCATAATTTCAACAACCTGCATCTCGTGGACCAGACGAACACGGGGATCAATGTCACGGCCATTCAGGACCTTGTTTTTTCCGACGGACTCGATAGTTGTGCTGTCTGTCATGGCACGAATGGCGTTGAGTAAGGATGTCGCTTTGTGCTGCAGGCGGAATATGGTAACATGGACTCTATGTGTTTGATCCGCAGTCTCTTCCTCCTCTCTCTCCTCGCTCCCTTGTCCGGATGTTTTTCTGCAAAGACGCCCTACGAAGGTCCTGCCACGGATGAAACGGTGCCACTTGCCGGTCAGAACGCCATCTTTCCCCATGCCAAAGGGTGGGCCGTTCCCGAAGGGCATGGGGCCTACGTCCGCGATCTGCTCCAGTTTTCGCCCACGGCCTGCCTGTCGTGCCATGCGGTGGAGGGCGATGGTGGCACTGGTCCGGCCTGCCGCACATGTCACCCCCTCTATCCACACGAGGAGGGATGGAGTGTGCCAACGGGTCATGGCGCTTATGTGCAGTCCTCCGGACCGAATGCGTGTGCCACCAAGTGTCATGGCAAGGATCTTGGTGGAGGCCTCTCAGGCATTGCCTGCCAAAGTTGTCATGATCTCTATCCGCATCCGGAGGAGAACTGGGGCGGCGCCGGATTGCATGGTGAGACCGCCCGAATCGTGGGGCTGGGAAAATGCAGTGGCTGCCACACAGAAGATCCGCCTGGCGGGGCCACCGGTGTCGATTGTACGAGCTGTCACGTCAGCCTCTTTTCTCATTTTGAGGCCGGGAACAATTGGTTCGTCACGCATCGCGCGTATACCAAGGAGCACGATGCCGTGACGACGGGCGAGTGTGCGGTGTGTCATGGTGAAACACTGTCCGGTGGCTCAACTCCGACATCGCCGAAGTTGGATCCGGCACCGGCCTGTCTCTCCTGCCATACCTATCCGCACGATGCGGCGTGGACGGACATCACCCAACATACGCACGGGCCCTATCTCATGGCCAAGCCGTTGCTGGGCGAGGCCATGGCCAATGAATGTGCGCCGTGCCACGGGGAGCAGTTCGACGGGGGCACCTCGGGCAAGTCGTGCGCGCAAGCAAGTTGTCACGCCAGTTTTCCACATCCGGACCAATGGATCGAACAACATGGCAACTACTATGTTGCCGTGGAGGGGGCTTCGAAACAACCGACCTGCGCGACTGCGGCGTGTCATGGAGTAACGCTGGAGGGGAATCCCCCGAATGTCGCGGTTGCGGAAAAAACCGTGTTTGGCTGCGGCGACTGTCACATGAAGATTCCGCATCAGGAAGGCTGGCAGGTGACCCATGGCACATCGGCCACCTTGACCGAAAACGGGGTCATGATCGGTGTGCAGACGTGCGATGACTGTCACGCCTTGGCGGTCGGGGGAACGGGCACTGCTCCCTCGTGCGACGGGGCCTGCCACCAACATTTCCCCTTTCCGCACGAGACTGCCGCGCTGACGTCGAATGCGGCATGGACCAAAGGCGGCGATGGCGCCGGACATAACGTGACCGTCTGGGCTGCAGCGACAGCCGGGGAGAGCGGCAAGAGTGCGGCGGCAAAGGCCACCTGCGATGTCTGTCATGGGGATCCGGCAACGGGCGACTGGTCTGGCGGAGGGAGTGCCAAGGTGTCGTGCTACAATACCGCGTGTCATCCCAGTTATCCGCATGCCCCGGCAACAACGTCTCTCGGCGTCACCTTTACGGATGGAGTATGGGGCGATGGGAGCGCGGGAACAATTGGCCACGCGTTGTACATTGCCGAAACGATGAAGCAGGCGAAGCAGTCGTTCAAGACCGCGGTCAAGGAGTGCACGTTCTGTCATGCGACCATTCCGGCAGAGAAAAAGTCATGGTCCCAGGCACCGCCCTGCTATAGCTGCCATGATCCCCAGGGGTATTACCCGCATGTCGCAGGCTGGCTCGACGTTGGAAACGAATTCGGGGGTGAGCATGGCGATGCTATTGCCAAGGGCAACCAGCCAATCGCACAGTCACAATGTCTCACGGCCTGTCATGGGACCGATGCCAAGGGTGGTTTCATCGGTGCGGCAGGCCAGTGTTCGCAGGAGAGCTGTCACCCACAGTATCCGCATCTGTCGTCTAAGTGGAATCCCGGCGCCAACACCAAGGGGACCTATCCACACCATGCGCTCGCCGTGCTGGACACCAATCTGACCGTGACCCGTAGCGATGATCTTTTCGTGGAGAAGGCGTTCAATACGACCTGTGCCGGGTGTCATGGTGGCATCATCACTTTTTCACAGACAGTTCCCGATCTCTCTGTCGATAGCAGTAATCTCTACACGGAGAAAAATGGGGAGGATCATCTCAAGCGTTGTGCGGCCTGTCACCAACGATACCCGCATCGTCTCTACACCTGGAAAAATTGGCAGGGGCAGGCCAAGCAGAATTTCTGGGGACCGGAGCAGGGGGATACGGTTGGCCATTACCTGTCGCTGCTCGATTGGGAGATTGTCGATCTCACATTGACACCCGATGAAGAGGTCCAGGCGCTTGCTACCGTCAAAGCGACATGCGGCATGGATGGCAGCGAGTGTCATACGGACAATGCCGGACCAAAATCTGCGTTCGCCATGGGAACCTGCAAAACCATCTGCCATAAGTAACCCGGGGTCTCTTTGCAAGCATCCCGTCAGCCGATGTCAAAACCCTCGACAACCACTGAACGGTTGTGATAGTTCCCATCCCCTGTCAATCGAGACAAAGGGGGGAATATGATCTTGTGTCAACACTTTCACGCCCATAGT
Organism: Deltaproteobacteria bacterium; assembly: GCA_016183065.1. Taxonomy (GTDB): domain Bacteria; phylum UBA10199; class UBA10199; family JACPFF01; genus JACPFF01. The sequence goes on from JACPFF010000016.1 coordinate 104,029, forward strand.
GCGCTGGCATTGTCACTCCTCGCGCTGATTGCCGGCGCAGTCCTCTGCGGTAAAAGTTGCACCGAACAATCCGGTTGCCAGAAGATGGGCAAAATCCTCGGCGGTTTCGTGATGCTGCTGTCGCTCTTCTCCACCATCTGTATCCTCTATCTGTCGATCATGGCGTGTTACCAGAAGAATGGCGGTGCGATGATGGGATGCGATCGTTGCGCAAAGCACGGGATGCAGCATGGGGATTATCATCAGGGGATGCAGTTGCCAGAGGGCTGGAAACATCCACCGCTTAGCGCCCCAGAGGGGAACGCCCCCAAAGGGGATGATGGACAATAACTCATTGGTATTATTCAGTAATTTTCTCTCAATCACACTGGACAGCTCGCGGGACCAGTAGTGTGCTACTGCGCCGCATCGCAACATTTCACGATTTCTGTCGATAAATCCTCCAGAATATCCTCACTATGCATGCTGGGGGAGATGGAATGGACCGATGTCACTCGTGAGCAAGAAAGCCATGCAGCCTCCGCTGGCGCTCTGGGCGCGACTGATTGTTGTGGCCGGGCTCACGTATGTCATTGTCCATCTGGCCGGATACATTCTCGTGGCCATCATCGGGCAATTCGGAGATACGGCCACCGCACTGCCAACCGCCATCACCTGGTGGAAGACGCTCGAGGCGATGGCAGTAGTCACCGCGGTTGTGGTCGTGAGTGGACAGGCTGTTCGGCGACGGGTGCCGCGTCCACCCGCTCCCGTTGCCATTGACCCATGGCTGAGCGGCCTTGCCCACGATGCTGAGCGGATCAACTTGAGTCCCAGCGTGGCACGAGCCGTGATCAGGGACCTCTCGCTCCTCTATGCGATTGGCCGGGGGATCAGCGCCACCATCGAACTCGACGAACTGTTGAATCGCATTACCGAACTCCTGCAACGGCACCTGCGATTGCGTGAATTCGCTGTCCTCTTGTTGGATGACGAGGGGCAGTATTTGCAGGTCAAGGCCGCGTACGGGTTTCCCTCGAACCTGCGCGTGCAGGATATGATTTTTCAAATGGGAGAAGGGGTGAGCGGAGAGGTCGTGCGTACGGGGGAGCAGATCTACGTCCCGGACGTGACGCTGGATCAGCGGTACTTGAGCTATCGCGGCGAGCTTCCGGCGGAAGGGGCGCTCCTCTCCCTGCCGTTGCGATACAAAAAGGAAATTCTGGGAGTCGTCAATTTTGGTCGCAAGAAATGCCGCAGTTTTTCCGACAGTGAAATCCGGTTGCTTGCGCTCGTGGCCAACCAGATCAGTCTGGCCATTGCCAATGCACGTCTCTACAGCAAGACGCGTGAACTGGCCGTCCGCGACGATCTGACGGGGCTCTACAATCGCCGGCATTTTCTCGAGGTGTTGCAGATTGAATGGAAGCGGGCGGTCCGTTTTCATCGCGGCCTTGCAGTGCTGATGCTCGATGTCGACCATTTCAAGGCATTTAACGACGACTTTGGCCATCTGCATGGCGACCATGTTCTGCGGGAGATTTCGGCGTTGTTACGGCGGAACCTGCGTGAGGTCGATACCCTGGCGCGCTTTGGCGGGGAGGAATTTATTGCGTTGCTCCCGGATACGGACCGTGACGGGGCAATACACGTCGGCGAAAAATTGCGTCGCATGGTTGAGCTGGAGCGGTTTCAGGGGGCGCAACAGGCGGAGAACCATCCGATGACGGTCAGTATCGGGATCTCCGTCTATCCTGACGATGCCCTGCAGATGGATGATCTCATCGACCATGCCGATATTGCCCTCTATGAGGCGAAGGACGGGGGGAGAAACAAGACAGTCTGTTATCCCGCGAACGGGGACGCCTCGGCGCATGCGGTACAACACGGGACGGAGCCCCCTGCGCCGGAGAGATCATTCGCCGAGCCAGAGGTAGATGAGTAGGCCGTTGCAAGCGAGGAGCATGCCCATCAGGCTGTAGCAGAGGATATTCATCCGCCGGCTGTTCGTAAATTCTCCCATCAATTCGGTACTACTGGCCAGCTGAATCACAAAGAGCATGACGAACGGGAGGAGGAGGGCGTTGACGACCTGCGAGAAGACCATGAATGGGAGCAACGGGAAGCGGGGCCACAGGACGGCGATGGCCCCCATGGCAATGATGGCCGTATAGAGGCCGTAAAAATGCGGGGCCTCGCGAAAGGTCTTGTTGACGCCCGCCTCGAAACCAAGGCCCTCGGAGATGGTGTAGGCAGTGCTCAGCGGCAGGATTGATGCCGCAAAGAGGGAGGCCACAAAGAGGCCGAACGAAAAAAGGAGCGAGGCGTAATGGCCTGCCAGGGGCCTCAGGGCGAGGCCGGCCTCCGCGGCAGAGGTAATGGCGATTCCGGATTTACCGAGCGTGGCGCCGCACGCCATCATGATGAAAAAGGCAACGGTATTGGCCACAATGCAACCGGCCACCACATCCCACTTGGCCAATTGATAATCATCGGCCGCGAGCCCCTTTTCCACAACCGCGGCCTGCACATAAAACTGCATCCAGGGTGCAATCGCGGCACCGATGAGCCCGATGACCATGTAGAGATACTGCTGACTCCACTGGATGCGTGGTGCAAGCACGGCCAGGCCGACTTCTTCCCAGCTCGGTTTCGCCATGACGCCCGAAATGATGTACGCCACATAAAAGAGGGTGGCAAAGAGAAAGACCTTCTCGACGATCTTGTATGATCCCTTCACGACGAGAAACCAGACAAAGATGGCCGCGAGGGGGACGGAAAGCCACTTCGCAATGCCGAAAATTTCAAGACTGGCCGCGACGCCGGAAAACTCGGCAATCGTGTTGCCGATATTGGCAATCAGGAGCGCACTCATCAGATAGAACGTTGTACGCAATCCTTTTTTTTCGCGGATCAGGTCGGCCAGACCCTTCCCGGTCACGGCCCCCATCCGGAATCCCATCTCTTGCGTCAGGATCAGCATGAGCGTGATGGGGACGATGGTCCAGAGACAGGCATAGCCAAAGGGGTACGCCCCGGCCATGGAAAAGGTCGCGATACCGCCGGCATCATTGTCGACATTGGCCGTGATAAAACCGGGGCCGAGGACGGCGAGTGCAATGCCGAGTTTTTTCCACAACCCGCCGGTCGATGGACGGCGGACCTTGATCCATTTCATCACATGAGCCCGCTTTTCTCTCCCCAGGCCGCGTCAATCGCGATGCTGAGGATGTCATCCACGGTGACAATCCCCTGCAGAATGCCCTGGTCATCGATGACCGGCACGGCAAAGAGATTGTATTTATCGAGAATAAAGGCGACTGCTTTGGCACTGTCATTGACGCGCACGGCAATGGGCCGTTCCCCCATGATCTCCGTGATCGGACGATCCAACGGTTCCACCAGGAGCGTCCGAAAGGAGGCAACCCCTTCCAGGTGCTGCTGGTCGTCCACGACATAGGTGTAATACAAGGTCTCGGCAATGCCATGCATCGCCTTGATCCGCTCAATTGCCTCACCCACGGTACAGGTGACCTGGAGGCGAATCAGTTCCGTGGTCATCAATCCGCCGGCAGAGTCCTCCTCATGGACCAGCAACTCGGAGAGCTTGTTGGCCTTCCGTACGCTCATGGCCCCGAGGATCCGTTCCCGGTCGCGGCGGGGGACTTCCTGGAGGATATCTGTCGCCTCGTCCGCTGGCATCCGTTCCAGCACATCGACTGCGGTCTTGATGTCGAGTTCGCTGATCAGTTCCCGCTGGAATCGCTGCTCGAGTTCGCCAAGGATCTCCCCCTGCATCTCCGAATCGAGGGATTTGAAGAGGGCGACCCGCTGGTAGGGATCGAGTTCGACGAGAATGTCGCTCAGATCCGCGGGCGGGATCTTGTCGAGCTCGGCCTGCGAGACGGCAAGCGGGATGGTCCCCACCACCGGATTGATGGTGAGCGGTTGGACATACTTCCAGGCGATAAATCCGTCGCGGGTCAGATAGCGCGCATGGGGATGCACCAGATGCAATGCCCAGTCGACCGGTTTTTCCCATCCCAACCGGCGGATCATGCCGCGCAGGCCCACATCGACATGGGCAATGCGAAAGCTGCTGTTGACGCGGAGGAGGTGGACGTCGTTGACGCGGACGACCTTGCGATTATACGTGTCCACCACCTGCTGGTCGAGGATGTTGCGTCGCAACGTCGGTTCCGCCGGGATGGGGGGGTGGCGTGTAAACACCAGCGACTCGAGCGGGAGGCGCACCTGGAAGGCCTCCTGCCGGTGCACGGTGGTCATGTGTATCTGCGACCACGGGACGACGACGTATTGGCGGCGGAGTCGACCGGTCCGAATGATGAGTCCGGTTACGGGCGGATAGGTCCCATCAAAATTGATGAGAAAATCATGCGGCCACCCGATCCATCGACCATGGCGATCGATGACGTCCCGCTTCTGTAATTGTGTATAAAAGAGAAACATGGGCACGCTCACATGACATCGAAGATGTCGGGCCATTCAATATCGCGTTGATACATCCCGGCAAGGAGCGTGCGATCACAGAGTGCCACGAGGTGATCGCCCTGTTCCTTCCGCAACTGCCGGCGCCGCATGGCGCGCCGCATCCGTTTCATCAGGCGGATGGCCTCCATTTCTCGCGGATGCCCTGTCGGGTCGCCCGAGAGGCAACGAGCCTTGTCGGGCAACCGGAGGAATTCATCGACCGTGACGTCGACAAGCCGGCGAAAGTGGACAATCCGCGATTCCTCGAGCGGGAGACGCGACTGCCGCGCAAAGCGGCGGAGACTTTCCTGCAACTGCTCCATCTTGTGGATGACGAGAATGCTCTTGAAAATCCGTTTGCTCGTCTTGAACGAAAAGAGGGTCTTTTTCAGGACACGCTCCAGCAGGCGGTCAAACTCCTGATAATTGCCGCGCACAATGGTGGGGACTGCGCGCCACGCCGATGGCGGGACCGTGAGGTCGAAGCGCATCTCCCAATAGGCATGCGGCACGACGATCCGCGAGGAGAAACTGCGGATGGTTTTATAGGGGACGAAGTAATTATGCGCGACGACATCGGCCGCAAGATGGACTAGATAGCCGAAGACCGAGGCCTGGAGACGATCGGAGGTCGCCTCGGAGAGGAGGAGTTTTCCCATCCGCCAGTTATGGCAGTGAAAGAGGTATCCGGCACGCATTTTGGAGAGAAAGATGTCTGGGCTGACGGCCCCATAGAGAAAGTCATGGGGATAGCGGTGCAGCAGTGCGGCAATCGCCGGAGTGGCCAAAGGAAGTTTTTCGAGGCAACCCAGCGCAATTTCGAGGTGCATCCCCGGACCCCAAGCGAACGCATCGCTTGGCCATGCCACGATAGAGAGGAGGCATGTGAGAAAAATGCACCACATTGGGACCCCTTCGATTGTCTCTTGCGACTGCCATCATCGTCCATAAACGGGGGCGTCATACAGGAATCGGTAGAGAATGCAAGAAGAACACACATGGATACACGCGCTGCTTGCGTTCCATGCGAGATCCACGCTAGAGACCATGGATGACTGATACACGCTCGGCACTCCTCTCCGCGGTGCACCAGCAATTCTGTGCGCTCGAACGGATGGGCCTCACCATGGTGCCACGCAGTCCGTCTTCAACACCGGGCCCGATGCAGGATCGTTGTGCGCAAGCTGCGGTACCGGAGTCGTTGGCACAGATCCGTGCCGATCTCGGCGCGTGTCAGCGGTGTCCATTGTGCCAGGGACGGACACAGATTGTTTTTGGCGTCGGGAACCCGCAGGCCGCACTCATGTTCGTCGGGGAAGGACCCGGTGCCGATGAGGATCTCCAGGGCGAACCCTTTGTAGGACGTGCCGGGCAGCTCCTCGACAAAATTATTCAGGCGATGGGGTTGCAGCGGAGCGAGGTCTACATTGGCAATATCGTCAAGTGTCGTCCTCCCGGCAATCGGGCGCCGCTTCCCAACGAGGCGGAGACGTGTCTGCCGTTTCTCATGCGGCAGATCGCCGCCATTCAGCCGAAGGTGATCGTGACCTTGGGGAGTATTGCCACGCAATATCTCTTGGGGGATGCGTCGATCAAAATCACCAGGGTGCGCGGTATGGTGCGGACCTGGCATGGCACTGCGCTGATGCCGACCTATCATCCCGCATTTCTCTTGCGCAATCCGGCCATGAAGCGCGCCGTCTGGGAGGATATGCAAAAAGTGATGGGTCTGCTGGGCGGTTCATCCCCCGGGCGGAGTAAACCCACCGCTCCTTATTGCACCTGAATATACCCGGTGGTGGCCACGATGGTGACCGTGCGCGTTTGATTCCCAAGGCTCAACTGGCACTGTGTCCCGCCGCCAATCGACGGGCGGCCAAGGGTATCGAATTCAATCTGATAGGCGCCGCCGAATGCCACTCCATCATAGCCGGTGTTGAAATCGATCGAGAGGGCCTGCTGCGTGTGGGGGTCCGTGATGAGATTGCCGGGATTCTGGCAATAAATCGAATAGCTGTTGGCCCCTGTGGTGATCATCCCGCAGTTGGATTCCTCGGCAGCGGCCGTCTGTTGGGCGTATCGGAGATCGGATTCCAGCCGACGGGTCGCACGGTCGAGCGCGTTTGAGGTGAAATCGACCGTTGTCAGAAAAACGCCGACACTCAACGCCACCATGAGTGTCGTCAGGGTGAGCTCAATCAATGTAAAACCTCGGGGACGAACCTTCTTCATCACGATGCATTACTGTATGGTCATCAACACCACCAGATCCTGAAAGTCTGCGGCCAGATTATTCGGGTTCCCGCTCATATTAACCCCCAGTTCGAAGAGGAGGAGGACCTGGTTCGCGTTCAACTGGACCGTGCCATTGTTGAGCAGGTACGGCGCAACGCACTCCGACACCGGCTTCTGCCCGCCAAATCCGGCGAGCGGCGGGGCTTCGTCGCCATTCACGAGCGTCTTGACCTGTGCCACATTGCTGGAGGTGTACGTGGCCGAAAAGAGGGTCTTCTTTCCACTCTTGTACTGGGCCTTTGCTTTGAGCGTATAGGTGGCACCATTGACACTGCTGGTCGAATATTGCTCCCCGCCCTGGACCGGTTGTCCGCCAAAGAGCGGGGTGTCGTAGCTGCCATTCACGCCCAGCCATGCCCAGACCGGAATGACAGGGCCATAGGCGCCATAGGTGATCTCCGAGCAGAGCGCATGGACGACGACTGCCTTATTGGCATCGACCACGACATTGCCATCGGCCTCCACGTCATAGCCGGGCGTGGTATCGTCGCCGGTCTCCTCGCCGCCACCCTCGCCACTCCCGTTGTCGTTATTCCCGTTATTGCCATTATCCCCGTTGTTGCCGTTTCCGACGATGGGATCGACAAAACTCTTCGTAACGCTGCTGCCATCGGATAAATACGCGGTGAGGGTGTACGTTTTTCCTGGGAGGAGATTCGTGTTGAATTGCAGCTTGTTAATCGGAATCGGCGAATTGGGATTATTGCTGGTCAGTGAATAATCGGTGGCATTGATTTTCGTCCCCGAGGCGAATCCGACCTGGTCATCATAGAGCGTAATGATCTGGCTCCCCTGGACCTGCATCAGGGTCGTTTTTTCCGCAAGATTCGGGGACCATGCAATCGTCCAATCCGTGACGGTCGTCGTTGACAGGCAGGTCTTGAAAATCTTTGCCCCGACGATATTGTCTGCCGCGCTGTGGGCCCCGGTCACATCGATGTCAAAGCAGTCCTTGCCGAATGGCGTGGTGAGGGTGAAGGTTTTTTTCGCGTTCCCCACCTCCCCCGTGGCGGTGATGCTCCCCGCATCCGGGAGCGCGGCCACGGTAAACGTCCCACTGCCGAGCGATGCATCCTGCACGACCGGATTGCCCCCCTGATCGATCTTGTTTTTTGCATACTCGATGCCCGCCTGGGCCAGACCATAGGCCTGATCGGACGCCAGGCTGGCTGTGCCACTCGATTGATTCGTTGAGACGATCGCCACGGTCGTGGCGCCCATCCCGCTCAGGAGGAACAAGGCCATCACCGCCATGAGCACTGCGGATCCCTGTTGCTGTTTTTTTACGCCCATAATGTCCCCCGCTCTCTTAGTTGTCCACGAAGCTGCTCGATGTGCTACTCCCATCCTTAAAATAGATGGTGATAAAAAACGTTTTGCCGTCAGGAAGATTCTGATCGAACTTCCATTTATTGACCGGCGTGACGCCATTATTGTTCGGCATGGTGAAGTCGGTGGCGTCGATCGTGGTGCCCGAAGGGTAGCCGAGCGGGTTATTATAGAGCGTGTAGAGTTGATCGCCTTGAATCTGCAACAGGGTCGTTTTTTCCTGCAAATCCGGGGTCCACGAAATGGTCCATGCCACGATCGTCGGCATGGAGAGACAGGATTTGATGAGTTTGATGTTCTCGATATTCGGTCCCGCAGAGACGGCCTCTGCGACGTCCAGCACGACACAATTTTTGCCGAAATTGGTCGTCGTCGAATGAGTTTTTTGTGCGTCGCCGACCGTGCCGATGGCCGTGACGAGCCCGGCATCGGGGTTCGTGTTGATGGTAAATGTCCCGGTCCCGAGCGCAACATTTGCGGCGGAAGGATCGTCGCCCTGATCGATTTCATGTTTGGCATATTCAATGCCGGCCTGTGCCAGGGCATAGGCCTGATCCATGGTGGCGGTCGTCGTCCGTGTGGCCTGCTGTGTGGAAATGATGGCGAGCGTCGTGCTGCCAAGCCCCGCAAAGAGAAGGAGGGCAATCACGGCCATGAGGACGGCGGAGCCGCGGGAGCCGCCGGCAGGGGAGTGAGACGACGCGTGATGGTTGGGCATGGTTTGCATACATCCCCTACTGAAAGTTGGTGTAGACAAAACTCCGGGGAAAGACCTCGGATCGGAGCGTGAAGATCCCCTGCGGAGGGGTGTCCACACGGAGCACGATCGAGATCCGCCGAACACTGGCGATCACATTGGTGATGTTTCCCTGATCATCGAAATAATTGAACGTCAGCGCGTTCACATTGGGGACGAGCATGGTTTGGCCACGGAAGACGTTGGTGCCCGTCTGGCTGTACTCGGTCGCCACATTGTTTTCGTCGACGAATTGGAGTTGTGAACCGTTGATCCCCTGGAGATCGCCAGCGTCGAGGAGGAGGAGTTCGCGCGTGATCTGGAACATGGCATGGCGGGCATCGTGGAGGGCGCGTGAGCGGGAGGCGGCCAGCGAATAGGAAGCCACAGTCTGTGTCAGGAGCGGTGCGAAGGCGAGCGCGACAATGGACATGATGAGCATGCCCAGAATCAGTTCGGTCATGGTAAAGCCGCGTGTCGCGCGCATAGGGCCCTCAATAGGTCGTGACCAATGTCGTGACCGTAATCTGTTGTGCGGCCGCATTGCCCCAGCCGACCGTAATATTGATCCGTTTGAGGCCGGAGCCGGCAAGCGGGGTGATCAAGTCATTCGGATCGACTTCCTGAATGGCGGTGGTCCGCGTAAATCCGGTAAAGTCACCAACCAGTGCTTCTTGGGGGTAATTGGCATTCAGGATGGTGTTGTATCCCTGATACATTTTGTCGGCGATGACTTGATCCATTTTTTCCTGGGCAAGGACCGAGGCCTTGACCGTCATATCGCCATCGAGCATTTGTTGATTGACCGACGTGAAATACGCCATCAGCCCGGCCATACCGATGCCGACAACGAGCATCATGAGGATCGAGTCGACCAAGGTAAATCCCCGTCGTTGCCACGACTGATTTTGGAGCGGCATTGCTCCCCCCTTGTGACGGTCGCCACCATAATTTTATGCGACTAATTGAGGGTTTTCCATGGGTATAATGCCACCGCGACAGTGGAGCGTATTAATTTAATAATTTCATATTGTTATGAGTTTTTCAGATTATTCGGTAGACAGTAAAAATATGGCATATTAGCTCGTATTGCCCATGAGCCTCCATGTCGGTTTTATCGGCCTTGGTCTGATGGGTCGACCCATGGCCCTTCGGTTGTTGCGGGCGGGCTATCGCGTCACGGTCTGGAATCGGACCAACAGCAAAGCCAATCAGGTTGCGGAAGAGGGCGGGACGGTGGCGGTCTCGCCGAGGGAGCTCGCGCGGACCACGGATGTTGTGGTGATCATCGTGACCGGTCCGCGGGACGTGGAGGCGGTGCTCGCAGGGGACGACGGGGTGTTGGGAGGGGTTCGCGCCGGTACGACCATTATCGATATGAGCACGATCGGGTTCGTGCGAGCGCAGCAGATTGCGGCCTGCTGTGCGGCAGCGGGTGTCACGTTTCTCGATGCGCCGGTGACCGGGAGCGTCCCGGGCGCGGAAAATGGGACCCTCACGGTCATGGTCGGTGGTGATTCGGAGGTCTTCGCCCGTTATCGTCCCCTGTTACAGACGTTTGGCGAACCGATCTATGTCGGTTCGCAAGGGATGGGCGCCCTGATGAAACTGACGCAGAATTTGATCACGGCCGCATTGGTCGAGGCCTTGGCCGAGGGGCTCGCTCTGGCAGAGGGGCATGGCCTTGACATGGCGACGGTGATGCAAGTTTTGGCGCATACCGGGGTCCATTCCGAATTTCTCCGCATGAAGGGAGAGAAGATGGTTGAGCAGGAATTTTCCCCGCAATTTTCCCTGGCGAATATGACCAAAGACTTGGCACTCGTGTTGGAAACGGCCCGGAAGGGAAAGGTACAGCTTCCCCTTGCCGAACGCCTGTTGGATGTGTATCAGCACGGGGTTCTGGCAGGCTATGGAGGAGACGACTATGCCGTCTTGGTGCGGGTCTTGCGCCCGTGTCGACGCGAGGGCTAGGGGAGCGGCAGAGGGGTGTCCCGGTCTCTGCAACGAGAAAGGAATGAGGCGATGAATCGGCTGGCAGCGTCATCGGTGATATTAACGAGTCCCCGTGGTTTTTGCGCCGGGGTGGAACGGGCCATTGAGGTCGTTGAGGTCTGCCTCAAGCGCTATCCACATCCGGTCTATGTCTATCATGAAATTGTCCACAATAAGCATGTGGTCGCCCGACTGCAGGCCTCCGGTGCCGTGTTTGTCGATGATATTGAGATGGTCCCCGACCATGCCGTCCTGATTTTTTCCGCGCATGGTGTCTCGCCACAGGTGCGACACGCGGCGGAGTGCAAGGGGCTGACCACGATTGATGCGACCTGTCCGCTCGTGACAAAGGTGCACCGGGAGGCCATCCAATTTGCGGGGAAAGATTTTACCATTCTGCTCGTGGGCCATGCCGGTCACCAGGAAGTGATCGGAACCATGGGCGAGGCCCCCGAACGGATCCGGCTGGTCGAAACGATCGACGATGTCGAGCGGGTTGTGGTCGATGACCCGGAAAAAGTGGCGGTGATTACGCAAACGACCCTCTCGATTGCCGATACCGAAGACATTATCAAGGCGATCAAGCGGCGGTTCCCGCAGGTCACCTTTCCCCCAAAGGAAGATATCTGCTATGCCACGACCAATCGTCAGCGCGCCGTGCTGGATCTCGCGCAGAAGGTCGATTGTATTTTGGTCATCGGTTCGCAAAACTCCTCCAATTCACAGCGCCTGGCTGAAGTGGCCCGCGATTGCGGCAAGCCGGCCTATTTGATCAATGATGTGCAGGAGATTGATCCGGCATGGTTTGTCGGCGTGGCATCGGTCGGGATTACGGCGGGGGCCTCGGCGCCGGAGAATATTGTGCAACAAGTGGTGGCATTCTTTCGGGAGCGCGGGGTCGAAGAGGTTGAGGAGCAGGAAGTCATCCCGGAGACGGTCCGTTTTGGATTGCCATTGACCTTACGCACGACGGAAAAATCCGGGCAGGTTGGCCCCAACGGCCCAGCCGCACCGCGGCGTTGATAGGGCGTGGCGACGACCGAGTCCGGATCTTGTCACCGGGAGTCCCGCGCATCGAGATGCGGGATCCAGAAGATCAGGATCATGGAGGGGACGGCGGCACAAAATCCGAGGATATAGAGCCAGACATAGCCAATGGACTCCACGATGACTCCGCCAAACCCCCCAAAGAGTGTACTCCCCACGGACATGAGCGCCGAGCCCACCGCGTAATGGGCCGCCTTGAATTCCGCCCGGCATGTCCGCATGAGGTAAATCATCAAGACCGCATTGCCAAGCCCTGCGGCCCACTGTTCATAGGTATGGACGGCGGCGATCAACGCAATGCCGGTGAAGGTGGCAGGGTCGGGCTTCCAGTAGGCCAGGGCGACATAGGCCCAGATATTGAGGTTCATCAGCAGGGTCAGCGGCCAAATGGCACGGCGCAATCCGACCCTGGCAATCCAGGTGGCACTGAGTACCGATCCCAAAATCGTCCCGATTGTCCCGAGAATACCCGCAACCCACGAGAGCTGTCCCTTGGTCATGCCGAGTTCGCGCAGCAAAAACGGGGTGTTCATGGAGAACATGATTTCATCGCCGAGCTTATAGCCGATGACAAAAAGGAGCATGATGGCCACCCGGGGTTGTGTCAGATAGGTGCGAAAGGCGGCAAAGAAATGCCGGAAGAGATCGGTCAATCGGTTCGATCCCCTCGTCTGTTGTTGTTCGGGCGATGGGAGAAACCAGCTGTGAAAGGCGAAGAGGAGGAGCATGGTGCCGGCTGCCGCGGTCCAACTCCAGAACCAGCCAATCGTGGCCGCCGCGGCAACAAGGAGGCTTTTGACGTAGATGACCGCGATGCGATACGACAAGACGCGGTCGCCCGTGTACCGAGCCTGTGCCGCGGGATCCGTGAGCGCTGCCAGATAATAGGCATCGATGGCGATATCGTGGGTGGCGCTGATGAAGGCCAAGGCAATGCAGATAAAAATAATCCATTGCAATACCATGGCCGGATTGTTCAGCAGGGCAAACGAGCTTGCCTGCAAGGAGGATTGGATCCCCCACGGTGCGAGGGAGGCAATGAGCAAGATCCCGCAGGTGAGCATGGCCTCGATGGTGAGGAGCCAGCGCCGTTTGGTGCTGAAGTAATCGACCAATGGGGCCCAGAGAAATTTCAGATTCCAGGGGATGCCCAAAAAGTTGAGGAAGCCGAGATAGGCCTCACGCACGCCAATGTCGGTAAAATAGACCGATGTCATGTAGCGGACGATCATGTAGGGAAACCCTTCGGCAAAATAGGTCGAATTCACCCACGTGGTGATGGTACGATTCCGTGTGTGTCGAGAGGCGGCGGCAGCGGTCAGACGGGGTTCATCGGTGGGAAGCGCCATTATGGGAGGGACTATGCAGAAGATTCCCCCGAATCACAACAGGTTTGTCGCAGGCTGTTCAAAAAGGGCCACCTGCTTCGTTGGACCACCACCCCGCGATCCTCACGTACAACCAAGTACGCTCCGGTCGCGGGGTGGTGATCCGTCTCGCATCTGGCCCTTTTTGGACAGCCTGCCTGTTCGGTGCGTCCCAAAGAGAGTCCGTCGCTCAAGAAAAGGGTGTGCTTGCCAAAGCGGGCATTGACCGTATCGATGGCGATGTTGGCCTGATCGGTCTTGCGCACACGCTCCCCGTCTTCGAAGAGGTCTCCCTGCGTGGGACGTGCCGGTTGGAGCCGGCCCAAGGTTACACTCGTGGCGCGATAGCGCCTTCCGTGCCGGTGGAGTTGTTGGAAGAGCCCTCGGAACATGGGGAGACAATCGAGCGGTGAGTTGCTCGGTCGGTGGAGAGAGATTGCTGCGCCGGTCGCATGAAAGGTCTCCTCACGCAGCGAGAGGGAGACCGTGGTTGCGCTGAGGTGATAGCGGCGGGCCTTGATGCACGCCGATTCGAGGTTACGGGTGACCTGGGCAAAGAGGTACGCGGGATCTGCCGAGGATGGGGCAAAGGTTTTCGATTTACTGATGGAGAGATAATCCGTTTTTGGCAGTGTCGTGATGGGATGCACGCTTTCCCCACGGAGTTCCAGCCAGATCTCGACGCCGGTCTTGCCCAGGAGTCGTTCGATGATGTAGCGGGGCTGCAAGGCAAAATCGAGGGCCGTGGTGCAACCCTGCTTGCGCAAAAGGGCCACCGTGTTCGGGCCGAATCCCCACACGGTTGGCAGCGGGGTGCGCTGCAGGAGCCGGTGGATCAGGTGGCCCGGCACTGCCGTAAATCCGCGCGGTTTGCGGAATTTCGAGCAAAGTTTTGCCAACCCCTTGGAGAGACTGATACCCACAGAGACAGAGATGTCGAGCTCTTGCAGGATCGTCTGCTGGATTTTTTTGGCAATGCCCTGATATCCCTCGCGATAGAGTCGTCGCAGTCCGGTCAAATCGGCAAAGGCCTCGTCGATGGAATACGCTTCGATGTCCGGGGTGAAGCGTCGCATGATCTCGAACATGCGGTGCGAATAGAGGTTGTAGGTTTCATAGTCGCTCGGGAGGAGGAGGAGTGTGGGACAGCGGTGGACTGCCTCGGTGAGCGAAACGCCCCGTCGAATGCCGAGGGCCTTGGCCTCGTAGCTGGCAGCGACCACAATGCCCCGTTCAGCGCCGGTGATCACGGCTTTTCCTTTGAGTGCCGGATGGAGGGCCTGTTCGACACCGACAAAGAAGGCATCGGCATCGAGATGCATGATGGCGCGGGGCCAGGGGCGGAGGACGAAGGGTTGCATCAGGGCACCTCGAGCCTGTTCACAAAGACCCATCTGCGTCGTTGGACCGCCACCCCGCGATCCTTACGTACGGGAGAGTACGCTCCGGTCGCGGGGTGGCAGTCCGCCTCGCATCTGGGCCTTTGTGAACAGGCTGTCCGAACAAAGTTTTCAACAACCTGCTAGAAGCCAGGCGCCCCGCACACGAGCTGCCGGAGCGTACCGGGAGTGACCGTGAAGACGGCGAGTATGCAGGTAACAACGGAGATGGGCGGTTTTTCGAGATCCCCATCAATATCTCTGGATGACGGCCTGGATGACGCCGACGAGGTTGAGTTCCTGTGTGGGGACAATGACGGGATACTTCGGATTCGCCGGGCGCAGTTCGATCCGCCGACCTCGCCTGTGGTAGTACTTCAAGGTCCACTCCCCGTCGACATGGGCAAGGACGATCCGCCCGTTGCTTGGTGTTGTCCCCCGTTCAACAATGACCAGATCGCCGGGGTGAATCCCCGCATCGATCATGGAGTCGCCACTGACCTTCAGGAGAAAGCTCGCCTGGGGTTTGCGGATCAGGTATTCGTCGAGACTGATGGTGTCGCCCAAGGCTTCCTCGGCAGGAGAGGGAAATCCCGCCTGGACCGCACCGCACAGCGGGATGCCCAGACGGGAGGGGGAGAGGGCAAGACGACCAGTCGGATCACGCGACAAGAGACCGGCGTCGATCAGTTTTTGGGCCAGCCGGTAGGCCGCCTGTTTTGAGGCATAGCCGCACAGTTGCGCCAATTCACTGTAGCTTGGGCCCCGGTGGTGTGTCTGAAAAAAAGTCCGCAATTGGTGGGTGATCTGCTCAAACGCCATGCAGTGCACTATAAGTGAACGATCGTTCACTTGTCAAGCGTTGGTCGCAGTACGTGGGCCACCGCGATGCGTGGGGGGGTGTGCAACCATGCCGACAACAGACGGACAAACGCGGCCGGGGCATCGATGTGGGGCCAGTGGCCGGCCTCCCGGAGTGTGGTCAACGTTGCGGTGGGGAAATGTCGGTGGATCACGGGGAGATCCTCCTCGCTCAGGTAATCGGACCGTCCGCCCCGGACAAAACGTGTGGGGCCTGTAAACGTGCCGTGCAGCGGTGGCATGCCGATCAGGGCGTCATAGTGGGCCGCGATCGCCTCGAGATGCCATTGCCATCGATAGTGGGGCCCCGGACTGATGTCCGGGGCCCCACGACCCAGCCGCACCGCGGCGCTGAGGGGGAGGCTCCAGCGGCTTTGCCGCTGGAGGGGGCGACGTGAGCCCCTCCAATAATGGCCGTTTGTCTCGCGCACCAGATTGGCCAGAAGAAATTGGCGTGTCACGCGATCGGGGACGCGTTCCGCCAACTGCCGGTCGACCTCCATACGGCTCTGCACCGTTGTCACATCGACCGATTGCAGGGCGGCAATGATGGGGGAGTGTATCGGGGGATAGGCTTTTGGCGCAATATCGACGACCATCAGTCGTGCCACATGGTGGGGCTGGCGTGTGGCAACGACCATGGCGACTTTGCCTCCCATGGAATGGCCGAGCAGCGAGAGATGGGTCAGGTGCTGTGCCTGCAGAAATTGTTCCACATCCGCGGCCATGATCTCATAGTCCATGACCGGATCATGGAACGAGGCCCCGTGGTTGCGCAGGTCGAGCAAGAAGACGGCATGGGTCTCCTGCAATTGCTTGGCAATATGGCGCCAATTCTTCCCAGAACCAAAGAGTCCGTGCAAAATGACGAGCGGTGGGCCACTCCCAATCTGTTCACACGTGAGGGTTGGCATTGGATGTTACTGCAGGAAGCCGGAGATGGTCACAACCCCATGACGCAGTGGCACCGGAGTTTCCCGCGGATACATGTCGGTATCGAGAAAGACGGCGGTCCCCGTTCCCTCTTTGTGGAAGGCATCGTGATAGAGGTTGATATAGTCGGGTTCATTTTCAAACGAGGCGACCACGGTGCCGAGTGATTTGACATGGGCAATGGCCTTCTGCTTCCAATCGAGATCCGTTTGACGCAGCGCCGCACTCTTTTCGCCAATGGTGGCATTGACGGTCGGTTTCATCAGCAGCAGGGTGCGCGATCCATTGATGGGAAACCCGTCTTTTTTCAGTTTTGCCACCGTCCCTGCACGCATGTTTTTTTCATCGCGCCCGGTAATATAGACAATGTGCGCCCCGGCTTTGTAGAGCACCTTCACGAATGCGACGGCACCCGGCAGCGCCTCGTCGTATCGGAGGTACGGATTGCTGAAGAATCTGGTGGTCCAGAAGGTTTTGAACTCCGGAAGGAGCCGTTCGGCCAGCGCGCGGTCGAGACCTGCATCGTGGTGCAGGACGCCGAGATGATCAAAACTGTCGCTGATCTGTGTGGCGGTGATGCGTCGCAAGGCCGGGATGTTTTTCATGGCGCCAAATTCGTGCAGGATCACAACCCATCGTCCATAATTTTTATACAACGTGGAATCGAGATCGAAGACTGCCACGGGGTGTGGCGTCTCTTGCACCAGTTGCGCCACCGTGGTGAGTAGCGCCGTTTGCTGTGGCGATGTGGTCGTCTCTTGCCATTTGCCCCATCCTGTGGTGGCTACGCACAGAGTGAGAACCGTGGCGCAGAGGGGGACACCGTGACGGATGCTGCGGAACATGCATGCTCCTTTCGCTCTCCCTCGATGATGATCCGACGAGTGCTACGCGATCTTCCCCTACCGCGAGGGTTCAATCGCAGCTCCCACCGAATGTCAACTCTGCTCCGAGAAGTAGTGACGGCCTCTCTCCGGAACTCCTTGACCCTCATGGGGAATCCCGCTATAGCCGCCCCTACCATGGCCATTTTCTGGAAGCAGGAGCTTCACCTGCTCAAGCGGTTCCAAGATCACACACTGACAATGGGACAACTGGAGCGGGATGCCGCCACCATGGAGGAGCGTCGTCGGGCCGTTGCAGTACGAATCGCGACCATACGTGAGGCTTTGACAGAGCAACAGCACGTGAAAGGCGAGGGAGAGCATGCGCGGCGGAGTGAAGAGCTTGAGATTGAGGTGGAACGGGAACGTCTGCGGGAACGGGAAACGCGGCTCTATGCCATTAAGACCAACAAGGAATACCAGGCGGCAATCAAGGAAATAGCTGAATCAAAGCAAAGGCTTAAAGATCGGGAAGATCAGGCGATCGGGTTCATGGAACAGATTGAGCAGTGTGAGACGCGGATCGCGCAACTTTCCGCGCAATTGGCCGATACCGAAACCGAGTGTGCGACCCAACGTGCTGCACTGGCGCAGGAGGAGATGGCGCTGAAAGAAGCGATGACGCGCGAGCGGCAGGCGCGGGACGTGGTGGCCCAGCAGATTGCCGGGGAGGCGATGGAGTTGTATCGCAAGACCCAGCGGCGTTTCCCGGATGCCTTGGCCATGGTTCGTAGTGGGGTTTGCAGCGGTTGTCACATGCGGTTGCCGCCCCAACGATTTGTGGAGATTCGGCAATATGTGCGGATATATGACTGTCCGAATTGTCACCGGTTGTTGACGATTGAAGAAGAGACGTCCGACGAAGCATGACCCACCCGAAGGATGCGAGACTCTTGAGTATGAAAGCGATGACTGATACTATGCCGGCCATGGAACTCAAAAGCATGCCACTCGATACCGCGGCGGAGGTCTTGCAATTTCTCTCCGATCATGAGGAATTCGACTCGTTAACGGTCGCCATGAGTGAAGAGATGACCCGTCACGATATCAAAACCATGTTGCGGGAATTGGCGGTGGAATTGCGCAAGGTCGCTGCGGCCTCGGCGCGTCCCTATCATCCAAAGGATGACAAGAATTTGACGCCAAAGGCCCGCAAGACGCTGACCTGTCTTTCCCCTATGGAAGAGAAAACGCTCTTGACCGCCTTTGGACTCATCGAACGACGGTAATACGGCAAGCCATGAAGCAGCTGAGACTCGCAACTGATGGCGGAGCGCGCGGAAATCCTGGCCCTGCAGGGATCGGTGTCGTGCTCTCCGATGCGCACGGGGCGCTGGTCGAGACGATGGCACAATATATTGGCGAGGCCACAAACAATCAGGCAGAATATCGTGCCTTGATTGCCGGGCTGGAGCGCGCCATGATATTGGGGGCCACGGACGTGGTGATCCAGAGCGATTCCGAGCTGATGGTGCGGCAGATTTTGGGGGAGTATCGGGTCAAGAATGAAAAGATGAAGCCATTGTACGAAAAGACCCGTCGGCTCCTGACAGCGTTTGCGACATTTACGATCCGGCATGTGCGGCGGGAAGAGAATAGCGAAGCCGATGCCCTGGTCAATGCCGCCCTTGATCAGGCGATGACGCATCGATAATCGCGGCGGTTCCGCTCTCATGCCCGCCGAAGCGGGAATCATACGCGTTCTTTGACACGGTTGATCATGTGATCGCCCACCGCTGCAATGGGTGGGAGGAAAGTCCGAACTCCACAGGAGACCATGCTGGATAACATCCAGGCGGGGAAACCCGACGGAGAGTGCCACAGAAAAGAGACCGCCCATTGCCATGCCGGAATGGGTAAGGGTGAAATGGTGGTCGCTGCGTTGTGCAGTGACGGTGCAATCGCGATTGCACGGGGTAAGAGCCCACCGCATTGTTGGTGACAACAATGGCACGGCAAACCCCATGGGGAGCAAGGCCAAATAGGTCATGGTTTTTGCGTGGTCCGCGCGAGTCCAATACAGCAGTCCAACGTTGGTATTGGCGCCATGACGGGTAGGCTGCACGAGGTGTCTGGTAACAGGCATCCCAGAGGAATGATCACACAGCGGGAGAATCCCGTTGACAGAATTCGGCTTATCGATCAACCTTCGAGGCCCCGGGAATACCCCGGGGCCTTTTTTTTACTGGCATCGCTCGAGCATTGGGGGAGCGCGGTGTCAGGGTCTGACCCTAAGGAGGGAACATGCGCTATCTTCTGATAACGATTGCCGGCCTCGCGGTGAGCGGGCCTCTTATGGCCGCGACCTCGGCACATGAGATGCTGCAGACGTATCTCTCGCGCTCGCAGCGTGGTGAAGCCCCGGTCCGGATCAGCTACGATTTTACCGCAGAGATTGCCGCATTCGGACGGGCGCAGCAATCGGTCCTGCCGGTCGAAGTGCTGCGCACCGGCAATGATACGGTCGTGACCGCCTTTGAAACGCCGGCCGTTCGAGTGGAAATGGGAACGCATTCTCTCTGCGTCCATCACGACGCGGGGTGGCAATGTGCCGTGGTGGATGCCGATCAATTCGCCGAAAACCTCCGCAACCGTCACATGTCGCTCTATCCCTCCACGGCGATGTATCTCGTGGAACAATTGATCACGCGGTATCCCCAGCGGGTCATGGTGTCGGCGGCCGGCACGACACGCGTTGCGGATCGTGCGTGTGAACTCTTCCGGGTCGTGGTTGACGCGGTCGCACTGCCGCATGCGGCCGTGCAGGAGTATCTCTACGTCGATCTGCAGCATCCCTTTCCGCAGCAGTATCTGCTCGGCACGACGCTCCATCTCTGTTTCGATCGCGAAAATGGGGAAGTCCTTCGCTATGAGAACGAATTCGTCCTCGATCAAGCCCGGATGGTCCGTGACGGCATCCTGACAGCCGATGAGGCCCAGCAGGTGAACGATCAACCGACAGGAACGGTTCGTGGCGGGCTCCTGGCCCGCCGCGTCGAGTAATCCGCGTCACACACTGTGCGATCTGGTGCGACGACCATACGGATGGGGGGCCTATGACTACAGCAGCAGTGATCGTTGCCGCAAAACGGAGCCCGATGGGACGGGCACTGAAGGGGCAATTCGCGCATACGCGGATTGATGACTTGTGCGCCGAGGTGTTGCGCGCGACACTCCGCGAGATCCCCCAGCTGCCACCAGGCGACATCGACGATTTTCTCCTCGGTTGCGCCATGCCCGAGGGGGAGCAGGGACTCAATGTGGCCCGCAATATCGCTTTCCTTGCCGGTTTGCCGCTCTCTGTCGGCGCCGCCACGATCAATCGGTTTTGTGCCTCGTCGCTGACCACCATCGATGTGGCCGCCGCCCTCATTGCTTCGGGCCATGGCGATGTCTTTGTGACCGGCGGGATCGAATCGATGTCGCACGTCCCCATGGGTGGTTTCAATCCTTCGCTCAATGCCAAATTACTGACCACCGACGGGGCGCCGCAGGCCTATATTGGCATGGGGACAACGGCAGAGCATCTTGCCCGGAAATATGCCATCACGCGGGAGGCCCAGGATCACTTTGCACTCGTGTCACATCAGAGGGCCATTGCGGCCATGACCTCGGGTGTGTTTGCCAAGGAAATTGTCCCCGTGATGGCTGTCCAGGCCGGGGGGGAAGCACGGCAGGTTATGACCGATGAGGGACCGCGTGCCGATGCAACGCTTGCGGCGTTGGCGAAACTCACACCCGCGTTTGAGGCCGGCGGGACCGTGACCGCGGGGAATTCGAGTCCACTCACGGACGGTGCGGCCATTGTGGTCATCATGTCGGCGGTCAAGGCCAAGCAATTGGGGCTGACGCCATTGGCCAGGATTCGCAGCTGTGCCGTGGGCGGTGTGGACCCGGCGCTCATGGGGATCGGGCCGGTGGTGGCCGTCCCCAAGGCGCTCAAGGCGATCGGCATGCAGCTCTCCGATCTGGATCTCATTGAGCTCAACGAGGCCTTTGCCGCACAGGCATTGGCAGTGGTGAAAGCGCTCTCGATCGATCCGCAGCGGCTCAATGTGCATGGGGGGGCGATTGCGTTGGGGCATCCCCTCGGATGCACGGGGGCGCGGATCATGGCCACGCTCCTCAATGCGTTGACGGTCCACGACAAGACGACCGGTCTCGAAACGATGTGCGTCGGTGGCGGGCAAGGCGTGGCCACGATTGTGGAACGGCTTTCATGACCACGCCGATCAAAAAAGTGGGTGTGATTGGTGCGGGGGTGATGGGGAAGGGGATTGCCGCGCATTTGGCCAATTGCGGTATTCCCTCGCTGCTGCTCGATCTTGAACGAGGTACGGTCGGGAAGGCCCTGCAGGATCTTCCCAAGCGGAAGCCCGCATTGCTTTACGATGCCGCGGATCTCGCATTGATTACGCCTGGCAGTATCGACGAAGACCTCGCAAAAATGGAGGGATGCGATTGGGTGATCGAAGTCATTGTCGAGCAGCTGAAACCGAAGCAGGCACTCTACGCGAAACTTGACGCCGTGCATCGACCGGGGCAGATCATCAGTTCCAACACCTCGGGGATTTCATGGCAGCTCCTGACAGAGGGACGCACGGCACAGTTCAAGCAACATTTTTGCATTACCCATTTTTTTAATCCGGTCCGGTATCTGAAATTGGTCGAACTTGTCGGCGGGGCCGACACGCAGCCCGAGGTGCTCGATCGGATGGAACGGTTGCTGGGGGAGACACTGGGCAAAGGGGTTGTGCGTGCCAAGGATACGCCGAATTTTATCGCGAACCGGATCGGGGTGCATGCGGTGATGGTCGCATTGCATCAACTGGCCGAGAGCAAACGGTGCCCGGCGGTGGTCGATCGCGTGATGGGTCCGGCAATGGGTCGTCCGAAGAGCGCCATCTTTCGTACGGCCGATCTCGTGGGGCTCGATACCCTCGCCCATGTGGCCGACAATACCTTTGCCGCGTGTCCCGATGACGAAGCCCGAGAAGTCTATCGTCTTCCACCATTTCTCAAGACCATGCTGGCGCACAACCTTTTGGGCGAGAAATCAGGATCAGGATTCTACACGAAAACGAAAGATGACAGCGGGGAACGGGTGATCCTTGCCTACGATGTTGCGCAGGAACGTTACCGACCCCAGGCGAAGATCAAGACCCCAAGTTTGGGACAGGCGAAAGACCTTGAGGATGTTGCGGTGCGCATCCGTACGATTGCGTTTGCCGATGACGACGCCGGGGCTATTGCGTGGCCGCTCATTTCGGAATCGCTGGTGTACGCGGCGAATCGCATGCCGGAAATCGCCGACGATATCGTGGCGATTGATCGGGCCATGCAGTGGGGGTTTGGCTGGGAGTTGGGCCCGTTTGCAACCTGGGATGCCCTTGGCGTGCAACGCGTTGTCGATCGTCTGGCACGGGAAGGGCGTGCCATTCCACGCCTGGTCATGGATCTCCTCGCGCATGGGCGGACAACATTTTACGAGACGCGCGAAGGGCGTCGCTCGTTTTTTACGCTGGCCCATACGCTGCAGTCGGTCCCCACGCCATCGGACTGGATCAGTCTTGCCGCGCAAAAGGCGGGCGGCGGTGTGGTCGAGGCCAATGAGAGTGCCGCGCTCGTCGATCTTGGCGACGGGGTCTTTTGCTGTGAGTTTCGCAGCAAGATGAATGCCATTGATGAGGAGATGATCGACCACATGGGGCGCGCACTGGACCATGTTGAACGCAACGGCGTTGGATTGCTTTTCGGCAATGAGGGCGTCAATTTTTGTGTCGGTGCCAATCTGATGCTGATCTATCTCGAGGCCCAGCAGCAGAACTGGCGCAAGATCGAGGAGATCGTGCGAAAATTCCAGGGGCTCTGTCAGCGCATCCGTTTTTCCCCGAAGCCGGTGGTGGCCGCGCCATTTCAGCTGACGCTGGGTGGTGGGTGTGAATTCGTCTTGGCGGCGCATCGCGTGCGTGCCGCTGCCGAGACCTATATCGGCCTCGTGGAACTCGGGGTGGGGCTCGTGCCGGCCGGCGCCGGCTGCAAGAACATGCTCCTCCATACCGAGGCGCTCTGCCGGGCCGCGCACCGGTCCGAGGACCGGATCTGGATGGCGCCGGACGATGGGGGACCGTTCCCCAAGGTGCGCATGGCGTTTGAGGCGATCGGATATGCGAAAGTCGCAACGTCCGCCAAGGAGGCACAGCGGATCGGGTATTTGCTGCCGACCGATCATTACACCATTGATCGCGACATGCTGCTGGCCGATGCCAAGGCCGATCTGCTGGCACTGACGCCAGGGTATGTTCCTCCGATTCCCCGTACGGATCTTCTGTTACCCGGTCATGGCGGTTACCTGGCATTGGTGAATGCCATTCGGCAGGCCAGGGCTCAGGGGGCTATCAGCGACTATGATCTCCATTTGGGCGAGCGGTTGGCGCATATCCTGACGGGGAGTCAGCATCCGAACTTCCATCGTGCTACGGAAGAGGACGTGCTCGATCGCGAACGAGAAGTCTTTCTTTCTCTCTGTGGTGAGGAGAGGACGCATGCACGAATTCAGCATATGCTCATGACAGGAAAGCCGCTGCGCAATTAACCGGGGCAGGCTACTAAGGAGTACACAACCCACTATACAGATGACACAGGATCATGAGCCGAGACCAGGAAGGCGAGAGAAAAAATCCGAGGCGTATCCACTCGGATACGTTGAGGATTTTTTCTTGAAGCCTGGCGCAGTCGTAGGCCATGAGCCGAAGTCAGATGTGTAGTGGGTTGTGTACTCCTTAGTATACAGGTGGGCAATG
>JACPFF010000015.1 GCA_016183065.1 Deltaproteobacteria bacterium
TTCACAACGTATATTTTGAGAGCCTTGGCGATGTCATAGATGTGGTGGAGAAAACGTTTTGCGATTGGCGATTACGAAGTCAGGTTCTGCAATCGTTATGCGTTGTTTGATTTCGGCATTTATTTATGACGCCGAGTATAAAACTTTTTTTTGATCCTTGTTCACTCCACGCAGAGAGAATAAGTCAGACAATGTTTGAAGTAATGGACGAATAAACTTGAAGGGAAGGAAGAAGATTATCACGTAATGCCCGACCGAAAAGTTTATCACTTTCTCGCCAGACGATACTTCGGCAATGATCAGTAAGAGCAATAAAGAAGCAACCACATTCAGAAACGCGAGCAAGCCGCTTGAACGGACAAAAACCATTGTACTGAAAAAGATGAGTGGCACCAAAAGCCAAATAACGTCTTTGCTTATCCGCTTTCTGAAGATGTTTGCATTAGCAATAAACCCCGCTACAACAAGAATGACATAGAGGGGGAAGGCAACGCCTGGAATTTTTTCATAGAAAAAATAATCAAAAAACAAACCTAATACTAAAGACACTCCGGATACGGATCCGGCTTTTGCCAAGATGTTCGATTGTGAGTTTTGCATATTCATAAGGGTTTGGCTCAGTGAACATTTCATTAATGCGAGCAAACCCCTCATCCTGAAAAATCATTGAGTTTTGATTGGTCGGGGTGAGAGGATTTGAACCTCCGACTTCTACGTCCCGAACGTAGCGCTCTAGCCAGGCTGAGCTACACCCCGAAAATGTGTCGTGGCTGTAGCGAAAAACGCGCGATGTGGCAAGAGGGAAGCCGCAAAAAAGTCAAGGTCCCCTGCCGAGGAACGGTGGGGTCTACTATGCCGCCAAGACCGGGATGGCAACATCGGCACACACGGCGGCCAGGCGGCGGTCAAAGGTGCACATCTGTATCGGTGTGGTATTTCGCTGTGTGAAGAACAGGGCCGTTGCAACATGCAAGGCGTCAAGCGTGCGACATGATGCGAGTTGCATCTCTTGGCGCACGATATCCAGAATCAGCGTATCAATGACACGGAGGGTGAGTTCGTCCAGCGCTTGGGCCAGAACGGCTTCAGCGTGGGCAAGCCATGCCAGGTCGTACCGTGTTGGCTGACGACGGTGGAGGCGGCGCAGCACGATGCGACACTCCGCCTCCACCAGGATGGAACTGACACGATCCTCATGCGCATGCCAGAGTGTTGCAGCCTTGGCTGCACGGCAGTCCTGTGTGAGGAGGGAGAGCATGACACTCGCGTCAAAGTAGACGGGCATTATTGGCGGTCCTCACGGGTCTCATCGAGCAATGCGAGGCTATCGAGATCGGTCTGTTCTATCGGTTTTTTCACAAAGGCGCGACTCGTGCGATGTCGTGCCCGCCGGACCAGACCGCGTTCGGCTTCCTCATTGAGGTAGGCGTCCCACCGGGTCGTTTGCCAGGACACCGGAGAGATCGGACGGTGAATTTCTGCAATGATTTCATCATGATCCGTGACAAAAATCAATGTCCCTTCGCGCACCATTTTCAGGTATCGACTCAGGTTGTTTTTCAGTTCTTTAATACCAACTGATTTCATCTTCATATAGTAGCTACAGTGGCTACTATATGTCAACTGGTAACAGATATAGAACCATCATCGGCCAACGTGGGTGTGTCGCATTTGTTCTGTTGTTGACTGCCACCTAAAAATGAAACGCGAGGCCACCGCGGGCGGTGACGGGAAAGAGACCTTTGCCGTTATTACTCCCGAAGGAGTCGATCATGCCGATGGAATTGAAGGTGCCAACGGCATAGGCAGAGAGGGCCGGGGTGAAATAGCAGTCGAGGCCGAGGCCGGCCGTGGCGCCGAATCCAAAGGCCTTGGTCCCATCCCCGCGCGAGCCCTCTGAGGTAAGATGCAGGCCGATGCCGATCGCCGCAAAGGGATCGATGCGGCCGGCCGAGGGGAGAAAGTAGTATTTGAGCAAGACGCTCGGCATGGTGAAGAAAATGATGTCGCCATCACCCGCGTTGGGACCGCTCCCATCCTGCATCTCCACGCCAAAGAGGAATTGCGCCGAGAGGTGCTGTGCAAAGCGGTAATCAAAATAGACATGGCCGCCGATACCCGGATCGAGTTGCGGATGGCCTTCGATGAGGAAGAAGTTCCCGGTGGCCCCGACCCCAAACGACATGTTCTCCGCAGTGCCGAGCGCTGGCGTGAAACAGCTCAGGTGCAAGAGAGTGACGACGAGGGGCCATTTTCGGGTCATGCGGACCCTCATATCCAAAAGAGCGCGCGGAATCAATCTTGATTCTTTTTCCGACCCTGACTAGTGACCGGCGGATGGTTCCACGCACAGGGAATGCGGCAGCGGACATGATGACGGAGAGCATGGTTGTCGCGCCATCGTTGTCGTTGCGGCATCAGCTCCAGTGGTGGCGCAAGGTCATGCATATGACCACCGGTGCGATCGGCTTTTTCCTCTATGGACATCTCGGCTGGGACCGCTCGACGATGATCGTCGTCACCGGGGTTGCAGTGGTCATGGCGCTCGGTCTGGAGTGGTGGCGTCGCAACCATGCCGACGTCAATGACCGACTCTGTCGCTGGTTTGCCTGTTGTATGCGCGAACACGAGCGATGGGAGTGCTCCTCTGCCACCTGGTATCTCCTCTCCATGTGGGGGGTCTTTCTCTGTTGTCCGCGGGCCGTTGCGCTCTTGACGCTCTGGTTTGTCGCCTTTGGGGATACGGCGGCCGGGATCGTCGGGAGCCGGTGGGGGCGGCATCGGGTGACCCGACATGTCTCGCTGGAAGGCGCGGCAGCGGCGTTTGCCGTCTGTGCCCTTGGCGGGTGGATCCTGGCCCCGACCCTGGTACTTGACGGTGACGTGGTCATCCGTGCGTGGTTTGCCCTGATGGGGGGCCTGATTGGCATGATGGCCGAAGGGGCCTTTCATCTGTGGGACGATAACCTCTCCATTCCGCTTTTTTCCGCGCCATTGCTGTGGGGATTGACCACACTCTTCGCATAAGAAATCCCGCGATCGACGTTGCATCGAGCAGCGAATTGCGATATGGTGCGTTAACTTTTCCTGAGCACATGCGTCATACGGTACCATAAGTATTTCTAACGTTTCATGAGCACATTTGTACTCATGAAACGTTAGAAATACTATATCTCGCCGCCTTGCTCTCCACGCGCCGTGTAACGATATCATGACGATATCATAAGGATAGGGGTATGCCGCGTATTGAGTTACTCCCATATCTGGGGAACGCCGGGATCGAGGCCCTGGATAGCCTCTATCAGCACTATCTCGAGAATCCCGCTGCCGTGCCGAATGAATGGCGGCGTTTTTTTGAGGGGTTTCAGTTTGCCCAATCATCGGCCAATGGCCACACGGTCTCGGCCCGCGCCGCCGAACCTGGGACGACGGTTGGGGAGCGCGAAATCGCGGTCCTCAACCTGATCAATGCCTATCGCATGCGTGGGCACCTCTTTACACGGACAAATCCGGTGAGGGAGCGGCGGCACTATCGTCCCACGCTGGACCTGGAAAATTTTGGACTCTCGGACCAAGACCTCGAGACGGTCTATGCCTCGGGGTGCGAATTGGGGCTCGGCCCCACGACGTTGCGGGAGATTCTGGAGTGCCTGCAGCAGACCTACTGCCGTTCCATTGGCGCGGAATATCAATATATCCACGATCCGGAGACCGTGCGGTGGTGGCAGACGACGATGGAGTCGACGCGAAACAGGCCGCGTTTTTCGCGGGATGCACAGCACCAGATATTGCGAAAATTGGCGGAAGCGGTCCTTCTGGAGCACTTTCTCCATGGCAAGTTTGTGGGACAGAAACGGTTTTCACTGGAAGGCGTGGAGGCGGCGATTCCGGCACTTGATGCCTTGATTGATCGCGGATCGGCGTTGGGCGTTCAGGAGTTTGTCATCGGTATGGCGCATCGCGGGCGACTCAATGTGTTGGCCAATATTTTGGGGAAATCCTTTGAGCAGATTGTTGCCGAGTTCAAGGGAAATGGTTTCGAAGATACCTCCTTTGACGGGGACGTGAAATACCACCTCGGCTATTGCAACCACTACACCCTCCCGAATGGGCGCCGCGTGCAGCTGACGCTGCTCCCCAATCCCTCCCATCTGGAGGCGGTGGATCCCGTGGTCGAGGGGACCGTGCGGGCCAGACTCGATCACGGATATGGCGGGAACTCCGATGCGATCTGTCCGGTGTTGTTGCATGGAGATGCCTCGATTGCCGGCCAGGGGGTGGTCTATGAGGTCTTGCAGATGTCCCAACTCGACGGCTATGGCACCGGGGGGACGATCCATCTCGTCTTGAATAACCAGCTCGGCTTTACGACCCATTACCTCGACGGGCGGTCGAGCACGTACTGCACGGATGTCGCCAAGGTGACGCGGTCCCCCGTGTTGCATGTCAATGCCGACGACGTGGAGGCTGTGGTCTTTACCATGCACCTGGCGATTGCCTATCGGCAAAAATTTCACCGGGATGTCTTTATTGACCTGCTCGGCTACCGCAAACACGGTCACAACGAAGGGGATGAACCGCGATTTACGCAACCGGTCCTCTACAAGCTGATCGAGCAACATGCGCATCCGCTGGCGATCTATCGGGAGCAGTTGCAGCAGGGGGGGGAGTGGACGGCGGCCGATCTCGATGCCGTGGAACAGGCATGTCGCGAGCGGCTGGATCGGGCATTTGCCAGGGCAAAAGAGACGCCAACCGTGGGGCCCCACGGACTCACGCCCGTGGCACCCTGGGAGGAGGCTTCGCCTGAGCACGACGCCCCCCGGGCCGAAGAAGGGTGGGAGGGGATGCGGACCCCCACTGATGCGGAGGTTGCCCAGTCACCGGATACGGGCGTTGCCGATGGCCGGCTCCGCGCGCTCGGTGAGGCGATGTTGACGATTCCGCCTGACGTGACGCCATTCCGGAAGATTGAAAAACTCTTTGAAGATCGCCGCCGCCTGCTGCACGACGGGGAGCGGCTCGATTGGGCCCTGGGCGAATGGCTGGCCTATGCCACGCTCCTCGACGAAGGGATTGGCGTGCGCATCTCCGGGCAGGATTGTGAACGTGGCACGTTTTCGCATCGTCACGCCGTCATCACGGTGAAGGATTCGGAAGAAGAGTTTGTGCCGCTCCGGCATTTGCATGAGGGACAGGGGCCCTTTGAAATTTACAACTCGCCATTGTCCGAATATGGTGTCCTGGGGTTCGAATATGGCTATGCCCTGGCGAGCCCGCAGACACTGGTCATCTGGGAGGCCCAGTTCGGGGACTTCATGAATGGGGCGCAGATCATCATCGATCAGTATCTCGCCGCCGCGGAAACAAAGTGGCAGCGGATGAATGGCCTCGTCCTCTTTTTGCCGCACGGCCACGAGGGGCAGGGGCCGGAGCATTCCTCGGCGCGGGTGGAACGGTTTCTGACGCTCTGCGCGGACAACTACCTGCAGGTGGCTAATTGCACCACGCCGGCGAATTTTTTCCATCTGTTGCGTCGACAGATGCACCGTGATTTTCGGCGGCCACTCGTGGTGTTTACGCCGAAGAGCCTGCTGCGACATCCGCAATGCGTCAGTCCGTTGGATGATTTTGCCCGTGGCGGTTTTCGCGAGGTGATTGACGATGCGACGGACGATCCGCGGCGGATTCGGCGGGTCCTCTGTTGCTCAGGGAAGATCTATTATGAATTGTTGGCCTATCGGACGGAGTATGCGCGGCATGAGGTCGCGATCGTGCGGTTGGAACAGCTCTCTCCCTTTCCCCGGTGCCAACTCGACCGACTCGTGCAGCGTTACCAGGCCGCCGAGACGTGGTCGTGGGTGCAGGAAGAACCGATCAACATGGGGGCCGCCGCATTCCTGCAGCGCGAGTGGGGGGGGATGCCGCTCACCATGGTGGCGCGGCGAGGTCGTGCCAGTCCGGCCACCGGATTCCCTTCGCATCATGCCCAGCAACAAATAGCCGTGATTCAGGAGGCGTTTACGTAAAGGAGTCGCGTATGTCCATTGCAATGAAGGCCCCGAGTCCGGGAGAATCGATCACCGAGGTGCAAATTGCCAAGTGGTTCAAGGCCGATGGGGATCCGGTGGCACAAGACGAACCACTCTGCGAAATCGAGTCGGACAAGGCCACGCTGGAAATCACCGCCGAAGCCGCAGGAGAAGTGCACATTGTCGCCGCAGAAGGGGAGATTGTTCCGGTGGGAGCCGTGATCTGCACGATCGATCCGTCAGCAGCCGGCGCCACACCGGTGAAAAGAGCGGAGATATCGTCCAGAGACGAAACGCGGAAGGCGGAGGATGAATCACTGGGGGTCGCCTCTCCGGCCGCGGGGAAAATTTTGCGCGAAAAAGAGATCATGCCGGCATCAGTCTCCGGGACCGGTCGTGGAGGACGGATCACCAAGACCGATGCGCTGGCCGCGCAACCGCTGGACACACCGGAGGTCCGCCCGCAGGAAATGCCCGCAGAGCCCCCGGCGGATCCGCATCGACCGGTCCGGCGGGTTCCTCTCTCCATGCTCCGGCGGAGTCTCGCGAAACGGATGGTGGCGGTCAAAAACGAGACCGCGATGCTGACCACGTTCAATGAAGTCGATATGAGCGCGGTGATGGCGCTGCGCAGGGCCACACAGGACGCATTTCAGCAAAAATTTCACGTCAAACTCGGGTTGCTCTCCTTTTTTGCGCGGGCGGCGGTGCAGGCCCTCCTGGCGTTCCCTGCCGTGAATGCGCGGATTGATGAGGGAACGATCGTCTATCAGGACTTCATCGACATTGGCATTGCTGTCAGTGCCCCGAAAGGCTTGATGGTGCCGGTGTTGCACAATGTCGAGCGGATGCATGCCGGCGAGATCGAACAGCAGATTCGCCACTTGGCGGAACGTGCCCAGGCCGGTCAGCTGGGCATTGCGGAGATGAGCGGGGGAACCTTTACGATTACCAACGGCGGGGTATTTGGATCCATGCTCTCGACCCCACTCATCAACCCACCGCAGAGTGCGATCCTCGGCATGCACAATATTGTCGAGCGCCCCGTGGCACTCGATGGGAAAGTGGTCATTCGACCGATCATGTACGTGGCCCTCTCCTATGACCACCGGATGATCGACGGCCGCGAGTCGGTCGGATTTCTCAAACGTGTCAAAGAGGAGATTGAGAGCCCGGAGCGCTTGTTGACGGGTCTGTAAGTGAAAGGCATGGGTGTGCGATGGGGTACGATGTGGTGGTGATTGGCTCCGGGCCCGGTGGCTACATTGCGGCGATTCGCTCTGCACAGCTCGGGATGAAAGTGGCGATCGTGGAGCGCTATCCATCGCTCGGGGGGACGTGTCTCAATGTGGGTTGTATCCCGTCAAAGGCCTTGCTCGATTATTCCGAGAAATATTACGAAGCGGAAAAACATTTTGCCGGCATCGGGATTGCCGTGAGTGGTCTGCAGGTCGATTTTGCCAAAATGATCGCGCAGAAACGAAAGGTTGTGCAGGTCACAAGCAAGGGGATCGGGTTTCTCATGAAGAAACATGCGATCGATGTGCATCACGGACATGGCAGTCTGCACGATGCCACGCATGTGCGAGTGGAGCCGACCGACGGCAAGACCGTGGTGCTCGAGACCAGACACGTGATCGTGGCCACCGGATCCAAGCCATCGTCCCTACCGAATATCGCCATCGATAAAGAGCGCGTGATCACGTCGACCGGGGCGCTTGCATTGCGCGAGGTGCCCGCACATCTTCTGATCGTTGGTGGGGGGATTATCGGCGTGGAACTCGGTTCGGTCTATTCACGGTTGGGAGCCAAGGTCACGATGATTGAATATCTCGATGCAGTAATTCCCACCATGGATCGGACTTTGGGCAGGGAACTGCAGAAGAGTCTCAAAAAATTAGGGATGGTCTTTCATCTCGGGCACACCGTGACGGCAGTGCAGCGTACCGGAGCCTCGGTGACGCTCACGGCAGAGAAAGAGCGTACGCCCATGACGGTGACCGGCGATTATTGCCTGGTTGCGGTGGGACGGCGACCCTACACGGAAGGATTGGGGCTTGCGGACGTGGGGATCGTGGTGGATCGACAGGGGCGGATTCCGGTGAATGACCACTTGGAGAGCGCAGTGAAGGGCGTCTATGCCATTGGGGACGTCATTCGGGGGGCCATGCTGGCCCACAAGGCCGAAGAAGAAGGGGTCTGTGTCGCGGAGCATCTGGCGGGCGAGAAACCGCATGTCAATTATCGACTCATTCCCAGCGTGGCCTATACGTGGCCGGAGGTTGCCAGCGTTGGATATACGGAAGAAGCACTCAAGGCCGAGGAGCGACCCTACAAAGTGGGGAGCTTTCCGTTTATGGCCCTCGGACGTGCGCGGGCCTCGGGCGATGTGGAGGGACTGGTGAAAGTTTTGGCCGATCACGCGACCGATGAAATCCTTGGCGTGCACATTATCGGGGCACGGGCCGCAGACCTGATCGGCGAGGCCGTGGTGGCCATGGAATTTCGTGCGGCCGCCGAAGATATTGCGCGGACCTGTCATGCACATCCGACGTACAGTGAAGCCTTCAAGGAGGCCTGTCTGGCCGCAACGGCCAATCGAGCACTCAATATTTGACGAAAGGAGCATGCGAATGAAGCGGGGACTGATCATGACATTGGCAGTGATCGTGGGGATTGTGGTCCTGTGTGCCGCGGTCTTTGGCGGGACGTACAACCGGTTGGTTGCTGGAGAGGAAACGGTATCGAGCGCGTGGTCGCAGGTCGAAAATGTCTATCAACGCCGCGCGGATCTCATCCCCAACCTCGTGGAAACGGTGAAGGGGTATGCCGCGCATGAGCGTGAGACCTTGCAGGGAGTGGTGGAGGCGCGGTCAAAAGTCTCGCAGATGAAACTCGGTGCGGACGTTGTGAACAATCCGCAGACCCTCACACAGTTTCAGGCCATGCAGGGTGAGCTCTCCTCGGCATTGAGTCGTCTCATGGTCGTGGTTGAACGCTATCCCGATCTCAAGGCGAATCAAAATTTTCTCACCCTTCAATCACAACTCGAAGGGACAGAGAACCGCATCGCGGTCGAACGGCGGCGCTTCAATGAGGCCGCACAGGCCTTCAACACCATACGGCGGACGTTTCCCAATGTCATCATCGCCAATGTGATGGGATTCGAGAAGAAGGCCTATTTTGAAGCCGCGGCGGGTGCCGAGCAAGCGCCCACCGTTGAGTTTGAATGATTCGTACCTCTCAAAACCCCGTCATTCTGGCGGAAGCCGGAATCCAGGTGTCAGCCCGACCCCGGACTTCGATGTGGGGTCGGGATGGATTGCGGCGCTCCGTCGTGCAATTACTGTTCATCGTGATCGCTGCGTGGTTGTGTGTGACAGCAGCCTTCGCACTGGAAGTCCCCAAAACACCCGATGGCTATGTCACTGACCGCGCACAGGTGCTTTCGCCGGGTGTTGAGCAACAACTCGAGCGAGAGTTGCAACGATATGAAGCCGCCACGTCGAATCAGATTGTGGTGGCAACGTTTCCGAGTCTGGAAGAAGAGTCACTTGAGGATTTTTCGATTCGTCTGACCGAGGCCTGGCGCGTGGGGCACGTCAAAAAGGATAATGGCGTCATGCTCCTGATCTTTCCGAACGACCGACAGCTGCGCATCGAAGTGGGCTATGGTCTGGAGGGCGTCTTGACCGATGCGCAGGCCGATCAGATCATTCGGACCGTCATCACCCCGCAGTTTCGGGAAGGACACTTTGATGCAGGGGTGGTGCGCGGTGTGCAGGCCATCACGGAAGTGATCGCTGGAGAGTTTTCGGCACAGACCGAAGGCGGTCACCGCACGATGTCCCCGGGTGATCTCGCGCACCTCCGCGTGCAAGGACGGGTGTTGGCGCGACTGATCGGTGGATTGGTCATGGTCCTCTTCCTGCTCGATCTCATCCGGTACCTGCGGTATCGACGTTCGCATGCCACGTATCGCGGTCGATACTCATTTTGGGGCTGGTGGTTTCGATTTGCGGTGCTCCTCTTTGTCCTGAACATGCTCTTTCGCGTGGTCTTTTATGCCCTCCTCGTTTCCCGTGGAGGGATGTATGGCGGACGGAGCGGTTTTGGCGGGTTCTCTGGCGGTGGCGGCAGTTTTGGCGGTGGCGGAGCGAGTGGACGATGGTAATGATGCACATTGCACGAAGTCGCGATCCGTACCTCTTCCTCTCGCATGAAGAGAAAACACGGGTGGTGCAGGCGATTCAGGCGGCGGAAAGGGCCACGTCCGGTGAAATTCGTCTCCATCTGGAGCGGAAGATTCCCGGCGATCCTCTTGCGCACGCCAGATCGATCTTCGAACACATTGGCATGACGAAGACCGCAGCGCGCAATGGGGTGCTGATTCTGCTGGGCGTGGCGAGTCATCGTGTGGTCATTCTTGGGGATCAGGGGATTCATGAGTGTGTGCCGGAAAGATTCTGGGACAGCGTGATGGAGGCCATGATACGCCACTTCCAGCACGACGCCTTTGCCGATGGGCTTGTCGAGGGGATTGGGCTGATCGGTTCCAGACTGTGTGCGGTTTTTCCGTGCCAGCGTGATGACCTGAACGAACTTCCGGACGAGATCTCCTACTCCCGCTGATCGGTGGTGACCGTGCGCAGGGCGTGAGGGACCACGAGACGTTCGAGGAGCAGAAAGGCGTATTCCGCGGTGATGGCCAGGAATGCCAGGCTCGGGATGGTTTGAAACAGTCCGACACACGCAAGCAGTGGCGTGGCAAGCCGCCGCCGCCGCGCAACGAGAATACCGAGCGGGAGGCCGGCCACGAGGCTTGCGGCCAGGGCAATTCCCGTCAGCTGCAGATGCTCCAGCAGCAAGGTCGTCAGTTGTCGCCCCCGTCCGTCACGAAGATCCTGTGTGGTGTCGAGCAACCCTTCTTGGCGCAAAAAGCCGTGGACAATGTCTGCAAAGGCCTGTTGCTTGACGTCCGCGCGGGCGTTGAGCCGCTGCATGAGCCTATTATCGATGCGGTGCGCCATGGATGACAGGACCTGCCGGAGCTCCGGGAATTTCGCGAGCACTTCCTCGCGGATCAGTGGCACGGCCTGATACTCCGGAAAAAAATGCTGGTCGTCCTGCAAGAGGGTCAGATCAAACGTCATCAGTTTTCCATCGGTGGAGTAGGCATCGGTGATGTCAATGCGGCCGTCCGCAATGGCCACATAGGTGAGACCATGCTCCATGCCACGGATGGAGGCCGGCGCGAGCCGATACGCGCGGGCGAGTGCCGGCCATCCATCGTTGCGTTGCAGAAATTCGTGACTGAGCCCAAAACGGAGTGTGGGATGGCGGCGCAATTGGCTGATCGCTGCGAGACCGAGTTTTTTGGAGAGTGCTGCAGGAAGAGCAAGAGCATACGTATTGTTAAATCCGAGCGGCGGACCCATGGTGAGCGCATAGCGATTGGAGAGTTCCTGCTGCATCGTCTCGAATGCGGGCTGTTCCGGGTGCTTCAAAATGACTTCCTGAATGGTCCCCGTATATTCAGGATAGAGATCGATGGCGCCGGTGCGGAGGGCTTCAAAACAGATTTGCGTGCCGCCCATGCCGAAATTACGGACGACCGTATGATGCGTATGTGCCTCAATCAGTTGGGCGTACATTTCGCCGAGGATGTAGCTTTCCGTGAAATTTTTGCCGCCCACCACGATGGTTCCCGCCGAGCCGAGTGACGGCCACCAACAGAGAGCGAGGACGCAGAGCAGGCCGAGGCGACGTCCGAGGTTCATGGTATCCCCCCCACAAAGGCCGAGACCGCGTCGTTTGCCGGACATGATTTCAACTCCTCCGCCGTCCCGACTTGGAGAAGTCGTCCCCGGTCCATGAACGCAATGCGGTCGCCCAGGAGAAACGCCTCCTGAATATCGTGCGTCACCAGGACGATCGTTTTTTTGAGCGAAAATTCGAGTGAGAGAAATTCGTGTTGCAGTTGTGTGCGCAACACCGGATCGAATGCGCCAAAGGGCTCGTCCATGAGCAAGACCATGGGGTCGAACAGCAAAGCCCGCGCAATGCCGATCCGTTGTGCTTCTCCGCCGGAGAGTTGGTGTGGATATTTGTCGCGCTGCAGTCTGGGATCGAGTCCAACAAGTTCCAGCAGCGTTTCGACCCGCGCGTCGATCTGCGCGCGAGACCACTGCGCGAATCGTGCGACAAGCCCGATATTCTCTGCGACGGTCAGGTGTGGAAAGAGGCCGACCTGCTGGATGACATACCCAATGCGGCGTCGCAGC
The DNA here is from genome assembly GCA_016183065.1 of Deltaproteobacteria bacterium. Taxonomy (GTDB): domain Bacteria; phylum UBA10199; class UBA10199; family JACPFF01; genus JACPFF01. Next base: position 12,317 of record JACPFF010000015.1, read on the forward strand.
GGAATCAGGTGGTCACGATCGAGCGGCACGTCATCCCACAGAATCTGTCCGCGAGTCGGTCGGATCAAGCCGTTCACCATTTTTAACAGGGTCGATTTCCCGCAACCGCTCCCTCCGATGAGGACAAGCGTCTCATGCGACTTGACCGTCAGGGAGATGTCGCTCAGCGCCTGCATTCCATTCGGATAGCGATGGGTGATCTGATCGAGCGTAATCACGTGCGGGGAGTGACACCTTGTTTTTGTGCAAATGGCAAGGTGGACTGTCATGGCCCCCTATGTCGTAGGGGCAGTTATTGTAATTCCCAATAGAGATCGAGACAGGTGTGCGTGGCTTCATCTCCGGTGAGGAAGCCTGCGCGGACTCGGTCGCCAATCTTGATCGACGTTCGATTTCGCAAATAGCCTTTCACAATAGTGCAAACGCCGGGCATTTTGACGTCGATCTGATAGTAGGGCGTCTCAATTTCAATACCAGTACCTCCACGTTCGACATAGGTGTAGGAGTAAATATAGCCCATGGGATTCTTGATGGCTTCCCACACCATCGGTTGGTGGCAGTCCGGGCAATCGGCACGCGGCGGGAGCCAGAGCGGTTCGTCCATCTTCACCGGACATTTGCGGTTCGTGCATTTGGTTGCCAGGAGTCTCCCCTCGGTGAGGCCCTGAAAGTAGGGTGTCAGCAGACCATAGGTATGAAGATGTTCGCCTTCCTCACCAAAGCGGGGCACATGGACCACCCAGGCATTCCCCTGTTGTGTGATTTTGGAACGCCTATTCGGTTTGAGGCCGGTTTTTTCCATAGTCATTCTCTCCTTACCAACCCTTTTCCAAAATGGAACAGACCACATGACTTCCGACGCCGGCGTGTGAAATTGCCAAGCCCCGCCGCGGGTCCTTCACCTGCAGACTTTCCCAGTCGGCGGGCTTGGTCTTGCCATAGCGGGTCCACATGCGTGGATCGCCGTGGAAGCGGTCATACTCGCCACGGAGTTGCCAAAAGACTTCTGCGGCTTGAAAAATCCCGGTGGCGCCGACCGCATGCATGGTTCCGAGCAATCCGCCCGAGAGATTGGCCGGACACTTCCCCTGTTTGCCGCTCTTCGGGTTCTTCAGATAACACTCCCCGGAGGTGACATAGTCTTGTTCCCGCCCGTAGCGGGTGAGTCCCACGTCGCCGTAGGTCTGCAGATCTGAAATCGTAAACGCGTCGTGGGTCTCGATGAGATCGAGGTCTTCGATGGGATGGTTGATGCCAGCCATATGGTATGCCATGTAGGCGGCAAAGCGGGTGGCCCCGAAACTTTCGAAGCCGGGCCAGCGCCCATCGGCCTTTGCCATCTCTTGATAGAGCTCTTGGTAATCCTCAACCGTTTCATTCGGGAGGAGGAGTATTTTCATCGGGCGCCGATCGCCAGTCCGCAACGTGTGCGAACCCCCTGCGGTAGAGAGTCGTACCGGGTGGTCGGTGAGTTGATACGCCAGCGCTTCGCTGCAGAGGAGGACCGCACTGGAGCCAACACTCATGGCACAGCACTCGAGAAAGCGGAGCGGGTCGCAGACAATGTCACCCGTCAACACCTCGTCGATGGTGTGATTGCCGGGTTGTTGTGCAAACGGCGAACGACAGGCATAGCGCCGATTTTTGACGGCAATGGCGGCGCGAACCCTTTCATCGACCTTGTACATCTCGCCGAAGCGACGGGCCATGGCCGCGTAGTAACTGGCATAGATCCGGGCGAGTCGCGTTTCGAAGTCTTTACAGGCGGCGGCCGCAATGTAGTAGTTGCCGGTCCAGGTCTCGACTTCGTCCATCCGTTCCCATCCAAGGACCAGCGTGCAATCGGCATAGCCACTGGCGACCGATTGGGCCCCAGCCAGGAGTGCGGAACCTCCCGTGGCGCCGCCGGTTTTGATGCCATAGTTCGGGAGCAGATCGAGTCCCAGATAGTCGTGGACCTTGGCCTCACACAGGAGCTGATCTTGAAAATGATCGGCGAACTCCCCATAGCTGCAAAAGTTGATCAATCCCTTTACCTCGAGCGGATCCCGCTTCAGGCGATTCTCTTCCAACAGCATCCGGAACGCCATCATGCAGAGTTCTTCGAGTTTTTTTTCAGGATATCGTTTGCGAAAATCGGTTGTCCCGGCGGCGACCATGTAGACCGGACGGGTCCACTGCGGAACGCGTAAATTCCCTTCCTGAAACTCGATCATGGGGACCCTCCGTGCTGTCCGTGATTGGAACGACTGGGCCGTCCTAACACACGCGAGAGGCGCGATCAACCATTTCGGTACCATTGTGGGGCCCGTTTTTCGAGAAAGGCGGAGAGACCCTCCTGCGCCTCGGGCGTCACACGGATCTCCGCGAGTTGTTCGATCATCTCATCAATGCGACGTTGTGGAATGGCCGGCGTATTGTGCAAGATCATCGCCTTGGAGGCGGCAATGGCTTCGGGACCACCGGACAGAATCTGCGCCGTGTATTGTGCGATCGTCGCGTCGAGGTGTGAGGCAGGGACGACGGTATGCACCAGCCCTAACCGCTCCGCGGTGCGGGCGTCGACCCGTTCACTCGTGAGAAAATAGCGGCGCGATTGCGAGGCGCCGATTTTCGGTATGACATAGGGCGCGACCACGGACGGGATGATCCCGAGGCGGACCTCGGCAAAGCCGAATTGCGTCTCCTCTGCGGCGACCACGATGTCGGCCGTGGCCACGAGCCCAGCACCTGCCCCAATCGCGGCGCCCTGCGCACGTATGAGGAGCGGCTTGGGAAAATGGGCCAGCGTGGCCATCAGTCTGGCGATCAATTGGGCGTCGGCCAGATTGGTCTCGTGGTCGAGTTGTTGTGCGCTCCGCATCCATTCGATATCTGCGCCTGCACAGAACACCGGACCGTTGCCTTGCAACACCATTACGCGTACTGCAGGATTCTTTGCACACGCCGCAGTCAGCGCGGTGAGTTGCTGCACCAGGGCCTTGGAGAGGGCATTGCGCTTCTCCGGGCGATTGAGCGTCACCGTCGCAATGCACCGGTCGATCTCCATGTGCAAAAGGGTCATGGGCCCGGTATCTACTGAGGGGATGCGCAGAAGAACAAGGAAAAAATGACGAAAGAGACGACAATGATGCCGCGCCCGGCGTTGAGTGAGCGATTAATTCGGGCTGAGTCCGCAATGGACATTCAGCCGATGGATCGCCCGAGAGAAGTGTTCATCGTGCGCCGTCATGCGCGTCGTGAGCCCCTTGCTTTTCGCTCCAGAGTGCGTTAGGAGCCTCAGGTATGCGAAAGGCACAGGGAGAAGGACGCCGCGTTGCTGTGGCCATGAGTGGTGGTGTGGATAGCTCCGTGGCGGCGGTGTTGCTTCGTGACGCGGGTTATGACGTCGTGGGCGTCACCATGACGCTCTGGAGTTGCCATCGATCGGACCGGGCCCGGAAACAGACCTGCTGCTCGACGCTCGACGTCGAAGATGCCCGGGCGGTCTGTGAGCGCCTTGGCATCCCGCACGTGGTGGCGGATTTTCGGACCGAGTTTCGTGCGCAGGTCATTCAACCATTTGTTGAAGAGTACGCTCGCGCACGGACACCCATTCCGTGCATTGGTTGTAACCAACACTTTAAATTTGATCGCTTATGGAGCCTGATGCAACAGGAATATGGGGCGGAATATCTGGCCACGGGGCATTACGCTCGCCGTGTTCCTACTGATGGCGACGGGGGACTGGTGATGCAGCGTGCGGCGGATCAGCGCAAAGATCAGACCTACTATCTCTTTATCATGACGGCTGCTCAACTCACGCATACACTCTTTCCGCTCGGGACCTTGAAGAAAGAGGAAGTACGTGCGATTGCAGCCCGGCATGGGCTGGTCACGGCCGAGAAGCCGGAGAGCTTTGAGATCTGCTTTGTCCCGGACAATGATTATGCGGGATTTATCGAGGATTTTTTTCCGGAACACGCCGGCCATGCCGGTCCCCTCATCAATGCCGCAGGGGAGGTCGTCGGACGGCATCGCGGGACGCATGCGTATACGATCGGACAGCGGCGTGGCATAGGCCAGGGTTTTGGCGAGCGCCGCTATGTGACCGCGATCGATGCGACAGGAGGATCGGTCACGGTTGGACCGCGGGAGGCACTGGCACGAATGTCTTTGACCGCGTCCACCTTCAATTGGCTCACCCCAGCCCCATCAGTGGGCACGGTGATGCAGGCGACGGCCAAGATTCGCGCTCAACATACACCCGCGGCGTGTACGGCCAGGGTCTGCGACACCGGGGACATTCAGGTCGAGTTTTGCGAACCGCAATATGCGGTGACGCCTGGGCAAGCGGTCGTTCTCTACGACCACGAGACCGTCCTTGGCGGTGGATGGATTGCATAAGTGTCCGTATGAAACGTGTGGCGATTACGACACTCGGCTGTAAGGTGAACCAGTTCGATAGTGCGGTCCTTATGGCGGCATGTCAGCAGGCGGGGTGGGCCATTGTCCCATTTGAAACAGTGGCCGATGCCTACATCGTGAATACCTGTACCGTGACGCAGAGTGCGGATGCGCAATCGAGACACCTCTTGCGGCGCGCGCGGCGAACCAATCCGGAGGCCATGCTCATTGCCACGGGCTGTTATGCCCAGGTGGCACCGGACGAGCTTGCGACGCTGGAGGGTGTAACGCATGTGATCGGAACGAGTCACCGGCAGCGGGTCATCGACGTCTTACAGGAGTGCTGGCAGGGACATCCGAAGGACGAGCCATCGACACACCGGGAGATTGCCGCACAGCAACACCGTGTCCGCCCTTACCTCAAAATCCAGGACGGATGCGATCTCCATTGCACGTACTGCATTATTCCTCGGGCGCGCGGACACCAGCGGAGTATTCCGGTGCAGGAAGTCCTGGCCCATCTGGCGGCCTATGCGGACGCCGGATATGAAGAGGTGGTTCTGACCGGCATCCACATCGGGACCTATGGCCGGGATCTCGATCCCCCCACATCGTTCACGGGATTACTGGAACAGATCGTGCGGGTTGCGCCCTTGCGTTTTGTCCGGATCAGCTCGCTCGACCCCCATGAAGTCACTCCGCAGATGATTGACCTCCTGGCCTCGTCGCCGCGGTTTGCCCCCCATCTTCATATTGCCATCCAGAGCGGGAGTGATGCCGTGTTGCGACGCATGGGGCGTCGATATCGGCGTCAGACGGTCGAGCGGGTGCTGCACGACCTTGCCACGGCAATGCCGCACGTTGCCATTGGGACGGATCTGATCGTCGGTTTTCCTGGCGAGACCGAGGGCGACTTTGCCGCCTCATGTGCGCTCATTGCCGATTCCCCGCTCACCTACGCCCATGTCTTCCCCTATTCGCCGCGGAGCGGGACACCCGCCACCCGTCTCGATACCGCACTGCCGCAGGGAGTCATTGCGATGCGGGCCGAACAGCTGCGAAGACTTGCACAGCGGCGGCGAAGGGACTATTATCGCGCGCAGATCGGGCGGGTGACCGAGGCAATTTCCGAACGACGGCGCGACCGTCGCACCGGGAAAATGCGCGCCATGACCCCCCACTATGTGCCGCTGCTGATCGAATCGGCGCGGATGGGGCCTGGGCGAAGACCCGAGGGATATCTTCCCGTCCGGATTCTCGACGCGACTGCAGACGAGGTCTATGCCACATGGATATAAGACGGACCGAGAAAGAGCGTCTCAAGGAGTTTCAGAAGCGTTTCGGGTACGCGTTCAAGCACCTGGGCCATCTGACCCGCGCCTTGATGCACCGCTCGTATGCCAATGAATGTCGTTTGCCGGCCACGGAACATAATGAACGCTATGAGTATCTTGGGGATGCCGTTCTGGAACTGGCCATCAGCCATTTGTTGATGGCCCACTTTCCGGATCATCCGGAAGGGGATCTCTCCAAACTCCGTGCGGCCGTGGTGAATGAGACGCAATTGGCGCAACTGGCCCGAGCCGTGAACCTGGGCGACTATCTCTACCTGGGCAAGGGGGAGGAACAAACGGGAGGTCGCGACAAGCCATCGCTCCTGGCGGATTGTTTTGAGGCGATTCTTGGGGCGATCTATCTCGATCGCGGTTTTCCGCGCGCGTTAGCAGTCGTCGAGCGGCATTATCTCCCGATTCTGCGTGAGGCGAGTGCCTGCGGGGAATTGATCCGGGATTTTAAGACCAAACTCCAGGAAGAGGTCCAGCGCCGTTTCCGGATCGTGCCGCGGTATCGTCTCCTGCAGGAAAGCGGTCCGGACCATCATAAGACCTTTCACGTTCAGCTCCTCATCGGGCCGGAGGCGTACGGCATGGGGATGGGGAGTAGTAAAAAGGCGGCGGAGCAGGAGGCGGCGCGGAGCGCCTTGCACCGCCTCGGGTGTTTATGACGCACCGGTGCGGATATGTCGCGCTCATCGGTCTCCCCAATGTCGGCAAGTCCTCCGTGATGAATGCCCTCATCGGCGAAGAGGTGGCCATTGTCACACCGATGCCACAGACAACGCGCCAGCGGATTGCCGGGATCGCCTCCACACCGGAGTCCCAGGTCATTTTTCTCGATACACCGGGCGTGCATCTCTCAGACCGGGCCATCAACCAGGCCATGGTGGCCACGACCGAAGCCGTGCTGCGCGAGGCGGATGGCCGTGTCCTCGTGGTCGATGCGTCCCAGGTGGCGTCGAGCGTGCGACTCCCACCGGCATTCTTGTCACACCGATGGACCTGCATCGTCCTGAACAAAATCGATCTGCTCAGCGAGCGTGTGTGCACGCAGCTCCAACAGCAACTGGGGAGGGAATTCGCGACCATGATCTCTCCCGTCTCGGCCGTGCGCGGTGACGGGATCGATTCCCTCCGGCACCATCTCGTGGCTGCGCTGCCGGAAGGGCCACCGCTTTTTCCCACTGATATCTACACCGAACACTCCGTCCGTTTTCTCGTCGCGGAATGGATCCGCAAGGCGGTCATTGAACACCTGGCCGAGGAGCTCCCGCATGCCATTGCCGTGGAGATCGAGGCCTTTCATGAAGACGCACCGTGCACACGGATCGAGGCCACCATCATTGTTGAACGGGAATCGCAAAAGGGGATGGTGATTGGCCGTGGAGGGCGCATGATTCGCGCGATCGGCACCACCGCGCGGCAGTATATGACCGCCTGCGTGGGGACGCACGTCTATCTAGGGTTGCGCGTCCGCGTCGAACGCCAGTGGCGCACACGGCCAGAACAGCTCCGCCGTTTCGGATTCATCCGTTCATAAGCCATCATTACAGGGGTTCACGTCCCCTGCAGCGAAGCCTCCGGGGACTTCCTCGTCCACCCGCTTTGCGGGAAAAGATACCTGCAGGAGCGTGGCGGGGATCCGTAGGGCGGTGCAGGGATCGACAAACGTGGCGGGAAGTGGTGCCGTGACGAGCACCGGTGCCCCGGTGGCCGGCGAACAAAATCCGAGCTGCCAGGCATGGAGGAGGGGAGTGGCGGTGGGGTCGTCGGACGGATGAGGGCCGCCATAGAGCGGATCACCCACGATCGGATGACCGGCGTGGGCCAGGTGGACGCGAATCTGGTGTCGCACCCCCGTCGTGATCGTTACACAGAGGAGCGAATAGGGCGATGATCGCTGTTGATCGGGGTAGACGTGGCCACAGGTCGTGATCTCGGTCGCTGCGGCCTGCGGGTGCCCACGACACGCGATGTGGCGGGCTGGAACCACGAGCATGCGGTCCCATTTCCGTGGATGATGTGCAATCGGCCAGTGCCAGGTAGCGGTCGCTGGCGTCATCCCATGGACGAGGGCTGCATACCGTTTGATGATCGTGCCGGCACGAAAGGCTGCACGCAGGGCATCATAGGTGGAGCGGTCCTTGGCGAGGAGCAGGGCCCCGGAGGTCCCATTATCGAGCCGATGGACCGGAAGGGAAGGGGCACACAGCGTGGCCACGGCCGGAAGTGTGTGTCGCGGATGGGCCAGTGTGGCAAGGCCCGCAGGCTTTGCCACGACGACCACGGAGTCATCTTCATAGAGCGTTGGAAGGTCCACGGGCCATGATATGTTATAAAATTGAGTAAAATCAATAAAATAGATTGTGCTTTCCCCCGGGGTTTTTTTCGCAACCATTTCAGTGCTCCGCCGAATATTATTCTGTAAATGGAGTGCCGAGGCGAAAGGCGACCGTGTGATTGAGCGCGCAGGAGATCTCCGGAGAGGAGCAACCGTCATGTCAGACCGCTCTGTACGACTCCCCTCTCAATGTCCTCTGGAAGGCGCCCATCGGGTGCAACAGCGCGTATCTCTCGCATCAGAGCAGCACCGGATCAGTAGGACACTGTCACGGTGTGAGGTGCCCCGATGAACGGCCGATACCGATATGGACCCCTGCTCGGGGTGCTCCTTGCGTGCCTCGTCCCGGTCGGGCCGATTTTCGCCTCAGGACCGACCGAGACGATGCAGACGTTGCTCGGTCGGTCGTCGCCAGCCGCAGAGGGGCCGGCACCAGAGAGTCCTGCGCCGCCTGCGCCGGAGACGCCGCCAGCAGAGTCCCCTCCACCCGCAGCGCCGCCGGGTCCAGAAGCAACCCCGCCGATGAGTCCAGACGAGGCCCCGCTTGCAGAGACCGACGCGCCGGCGAACGGCGTGACCGGCTGTGGGCCATCACCCATGCATGTCATTACACACTGCGAAGCCGGGAGTGGTTTCCTCTGTGTCAATACCCCTCCGGGCGGCGTGGTGGACGATCAGGTGGTGGTCACGGGATTGATCGATCGGGCGAATTTTCCCTTCGCCGGATTGAAAGTCGTCGTGCAGCATACGGAGACGAACATGATCCAGGAATTGCCCGCAGAGACGGCGGTGGACGCCGATGGCGCGTTTGCCATCGAAGTCCCGCTGACACAGCTGGGGGCCTATACGATTATCCTCCAGGCGCTGCGTGCCGGTGGAGAGCCGGTCATGGCACAGGTGGCGGTCAGTCGCGTGATCGCCCCAAATGGCAAAGCCGCGGCGGTAGAGATGACGCCTGCGCCGGATGTCTCGGGTCCTGTGATGGCCAGTGCCGTACAGCTCGATCTCGATCTGTTGCCGGAGTGCGAACGGTGCGACCTCATCGGGAGTGAGACCGGGGGCGTGCTGATCTCGGTCGTCAATACCATAACGACCTCCCAGGGGGCTCTCCAACAGGTCGAGCGAAAGACCGATATCGGCGTGGACGGACGATTTCACCTCTGCATCCCCGTTGGCCTCGGCGAGAATCACCTCGATATTGTGGCGTGCAATGCCGCGACCGGTTTTGTACGCCCGCAGTGTGCGGTGGTGCCACCGGTGACCTTTTCGGCGGAGACGGGGCGTCCCGTGATTACGATGCATGAGCCAGCCAGCGCCGGGACAACGATTTCCCCGGTTGCGCCGGATGAACCATTGGAGATCCGTTTTGCCGTCGAGGGGCTCACCAATGGCGCAATGTGCGAAGAGCAGGTGGAGTGGCGGTGGAATCGCGAGCCGGCCGTGGCGCTCTGTCCGGCCGCGGATGGATTCTATCATGTGACCCTGACCCCAACGACGGGGATCAATCTCGGGGTCATCCATGTCGACGACCAAGACTTTCCCATGGAAGAATCGATCATCCTTGGAGGAGGGACGGTCAAGAGTCCCTGGCAGGGCCCCGGCGTGACCAAGGCCGATGGGGCATTGTGGGAGAGGGACGCGCTGACCGTCGGTCTCCGCCAGCAATTGCTGACGGAGACGCTCCGGACGCTCCTCAATCACTTTCTGGCATCGGACCAGAGTCAACAATTGATCCAGCAGTTGGTCCATCGGCCCGTGGTCTCCCCCCAGGGATCCACAGGGACTGCGCCCGTCGATTCCGCACGGGCCGAGGCCCTTGCCGCCATTCGTGCGGAGATCCCGGGGTGCAAGACGACAGGCGGGTTGAGCGATCTCCAACTCGAGTTTGTGGAACCGCCGGAGATTGGAGAGATGGAAGTCACGCAGATGCGGTTGGTCGATGATGCCGTGCACTTGACTGTCGTCGCCAGCCCGCGCGCGGGAGAAAAGGTGGCGCTCGGGATGCATGTGCGGCTCTTTCGCGATGGCGACCGAGACGGTCGGCCCGATGGACCCGTTTTGCCGCTCAAACTCGGGTTTCGCAAATTGGCACTCTATCCGAGGATTCAATTGCAGCGCCATGAACCGCCGATCGTCCTCCTCACGGCAGAGACGACCAATTGTGATTATCAGGATCCGCTCTATTGCACCGAGCGACCCGCGCTCTTGCTCCCAAAGAATTTTGTCGGATCGGTCACCGGGAGTGGCGGTTTTGTCCTCTGCGATCACGAAGATCAACTGGTATCGTCCTCAGAGGCCGAAGGGTGCGCGGATTTGAATATTCTCAACACGCAAACGGGCCTGCTGAGCGGCCAGGTCCTTGATGGGCTCAACGAGATGCTCTACTGCACGGGTTCGAGTCAATTGACCTACGCGCTGCGAGAGGGGGGACGCCATCTGCGGGTGCGGGTGGGGTGTGGACCCTTTCCCCCGGCATCCCCCGGGGAGATCGAGGTCGTGTTGCCGTTGTGGGATTGCGACGCGGGGATCTTGCGCGACCGGCAGATCGACATGCCCCTCGGGCTCGATCTGGTCCAGCGCCTGATGCACCTGAGTGATCGGGGGATCTCGCTCCCGATGGCCACGAGGGTGGGGAGCGCGTCATGGTATCGGCAGCGCCCTGCCGATGTGCAACGGCCGACTCTGGGCTATCTGGTGGACAACGATGCCCCGCAGATGCCCGCGGATCTGGGGCTTGCAGGGTCGCGGGATCTCTTTGTCGGTCTGAGTGAACGGCTGATCAATCAACTCCTCTTTTTCTTCGCCATGGCGGGTGATCCGTCCAGTGGACAGGGCCTCCTCGATTGGGATCTCCATGAGCCGTTTTTCAGGGCCAACGGGATCGACTTGACGGCGGTGTGCGATGCGCTCGATCCGATGAGTCCCGAAGCGGCGGCCGTGTCGACGCTCTGCCAGGTCCGGCCACGGGTCAAAGAACTCCTCGGGAGTGCCTTGACGACCTACGAATATTTCCCGCCGAATCAACCGTTGATGGTGCGGGTACGCGGCAGTCGGACCATGGTGCCGCACGTCCGTTTTTTTTCTGCAGAGGTCCCGGAGGCGATTGCCGAGGAGACCACCCCGACGACGTATCGCACCGGCACGTTTATCGATCTGCAGGTTCCCGATCTGGCGTTGAGTTTCTACGCCCTCGAGACCGATCCCGCCGGTGCGCCGGATGCCTATGGAAACCTCCCCATGTTGCTGGATGATGCTGGAGCCCCGCGCATTCACTCGCTCCGTCCCGATCTCGCCGATCCCTTTGACGGGCCAATTGTCCGGGCCACGATGACGTTCCTCCTCCCATTGGAACTGAGTCCGCTTCTGCCGGATCCCGAGGAGCCGTCGCAGCTGCGCCTCATGTTGCGGACCAATCCCGCACTGACGCGTCTCCAGTTTCGCGTGGCCCCGGGCGACAACAATACGATTATTCCGGATACAAGCCTCCTCTCCAACCTGCGCGAGAAGCTCCTGACGGGACTGAGCCTCTTTGCGTCTGAAGAGGATGCCATTACGCTCCCGATTCCCAAGCGTCTGGTCATGACGCCTGAGGATCCCACCACGAGCGATGACCTCCTCGCCCTGCTCGGCGTGCAGGAATGGCGATTGGCCAAAGAGGGACTGGCACTCGCCATCGACCCCGGTGGGGACTTTCTCACGATGAGCGCCAATTTCCATGTCGTCCAACAATTGGTGGTTGGTGGCGAGATGGTCGAATGGACCATTCCGGAGTATTAGCAGGCTGTTGGGGTGTGTACAACGGCGCCCTACTGCTGCGCGATGGCGTCCGGTTGCTGATTCATGGCGGCCAAAAAGGCCCGGCCGGATTTTTGCGGCACTTTGAGGGCATAGCCGGCCGGAAGTGATTGGCGGCCGGTGTAAATGGCCGCCGAATATCCGGGATTGAGTTCCCACAACGTCTCCAGCGGCACCTTGGTCTGCGTCGCCACATGGGGGAGTACCACGGATTTTTCCACGACGACGGTGTCAAATCGGAGTGGCGGTGCGACTGGGATATTCCCGAATAATTTTTGCCGGTTTTCGAAGACCTCCAACGCGGCCAGAAATTCCGGGAAGAAATTGCGCGAGGCAAATTGATATCCCGGGTGGGAAAACTCCCGGACAATCCGCGCGATCGAGGTGGTACCGAGCGTGCGCACCGCCTGCTTGAGGCGGCCAGGGCCGGCATTGTAAGCATTGATGGCGAGGGGCCACGTGCCGAGCGCGGCATAATTGCTTTTCAGCAACCGTGCGGCGGCACGGGTGGCGGCGAGGGGATCATTGCGTTCATCGATGGTCTGATTCATGGTCAATCCCATCATGCGCGCGGTCCCCGGCATGAACTGCCAGATCCCCGAGGCCCCCACCTTGGAATAGGCCCGCAAATCAAACATCGATTCGACGAAGACGAGTCGCGTCACTTCCCACGGCATCGCTCCCTCGGCAAAGACGGCCTCGATCTGCGCAAGATACTTTCCGGAGGCGACAATGCCGGCACGAAACCGGTTGCTCAGACCCGTCTGGCTCCGGAGCCGTCTGGGTCCGGAGGCCGCGGCATACTTTTCCGGTCCTCCCGGGATCTGTTGAAAGAGCCGCACGGTTTTCCGCTCAAACGGGGTGATATCGCGACGTCCGGGGTTTTCCGCCAGTCGCTTCAATGACCTCCGGACGCGCTCCATGGCCTCCTCGACCCGGGCGAGTCGGGCCTTCTGCACGTCGGGAGGATAGGGGGCGAAGGGATCGATATCCGGGGAAATATCTGAGAGATCGACGACATCGTAGATGATCTCCAGGGCGTCCATGTCGTGCAGGACCACGTGGTTGCGATCATAGGCGGAATAGATGTCGCGCCAAAAGGCGACCGGCGCCTCGAGGCCCTTCGGGACACGAAATGGTGCGCTGAGGCGTCGCACGCGAATCTTCTGCCGGGCGATCGACTGTCGGGCGTGTTGCATGAGCCCAGTCCCGACCACAGCATGCACGGGGCCTGGCAGTCCAACCACACCCGTGATGAGGGCAATGCCCAGGCCGATGAGGAGAGGTTTGTGAAGGAGGTGTTGCATAGTCACTTATGGTAACATACAGTGCGGTCTGTTGGGTAGTGAGAAGGACGCGCCCGACATTTTTTTCGCAGATGTGCACAGAAAGGGGGAGCGATGTATCGGCAATGGATCGCGGGGGTCGTGGGGATGGTGTTGGTCTGCGGTTGGGGTGGCATGGCCATGGCGGATGGCTGTTATCTCTGCGAAGGTGGAGGGTACGTCACCTACACCGGAGACGATACCTTTGCCAGGCGAAAGAAGGCCAAGGAGCAATTCGGATGCGTGGTGGTGGGGACGACATCGTCGTGCTCACAATCCAAAGGAACGGTCTCTTTCCTGAAATGGCCGGCGCCGATCACGATCGCAGTGACTGATATTCAGTCAGGTGATTGAACCGACGCCGCCGCGCCGGTCGGGTGTCGTCACCGTCATCGCGATATCTCCCCATATTTTCCTCCATGCGTCCTGGCATGCCTTCTGCAAGGTCGTCTCGCCATGGCACGTGGGCAATCCCTGGTAGAATATCTCCTGACCATGGCATTCCTCGTTGGCGGGATCGCCGCAGCCCTTGCGTCGCCCCACACAACTGCATGGATGGAGACGCTCTACCGCGCCGTGGTACAGACCGTTGCGCCCGCGCATGTGCCCGATCCGGAGGGGAGATGATCATGAAGCGGCTCGGTCATCGTGGCCAGACGGCCACGGAATATGTACTCATCCTGTCGGTGGTCGTGCTGGGGCTCCTCGCTGCGGCCTCCGCATTGATCCCCAGCATGGGGCAGGGCGTGACGCTCCTCACCGAGAGCCTCGCCAATCGCTTTGCCAACAATCCGCTCACCGAGTGTGGTCCAGGGGCTCAATGTGGCAACAAATAACCGTCGCGGGACGGCCCTGACGGAATGCCTGCTGTTGCTCCCCGGCCTGCTCCTGCTGTGCGGGATTGCCCTGGGCTCTGCGCTCTTTTCGCTGGAGAAAATGCGTGCCATCTATGCCCACATGATGGCCGTCCGCGCCGGGAGTGTGGCGCAAACGCCGGACGTCGCGATGGAACACGCTGCCACACTGGCGATCGCCATTGCGCCGACCGTGGGGACCTGGCAACGGGTCCGGCCGCCGTGGCCCGTGCGGCATCTGCCGCAACCGTGGGGTGGCAGTGCCACCGGGGGAGATAACCCCATTCCATGACCACGATCCGCGGACAAGTGGCCGTCCTCATCCTGTTGCTCCTGCCGTTGGCGATGCTGGTCGTCGCCCTCGTGGCCGATGTCGGCCTTGTCATTGTCACCAAAATGCGGCTGCAAGTGACCGCAGACCGGGCCGCGTATGCCGCGGCCCAATCACTGGCAACCTCGCTGGCATCGCTGGCCACACAGAATGCCGAGATTCACCAGGAATTTACCGAGCAGGTGACCGAGCTCGCGGTGTCGCAACAACAGAACGCCGCAGCCGGACGCGCCCGCATTGCCGCCCGCCAGGCCACGATCGACACAATGCGCACGGCCATGGATGCTACGGTCGAGCGCGGGTACGTGCGCGCCTGTGAAGCGGCATTGGGAGTGGTCGAAGCGGAGGCGCCATGGGCCCGGATGATCCCGCTCTATGGCCGGACGCGTGTCGTCGGACCGGCGGCCGAACAGCGCTGCCATGGTGGTGCGCCACTCTTTTCATTTTATCAGGATCACCTCTTTCCCGATCAATTTCCGTCACTATCGTACACATATCCTGCTGCCGGTACTGGATGGGATGACCCGGCCCAGATCGAGGAGGCTGCGGCCCCCCTCTTGAGTTATCGGGCAAAGGGGCCCGGCGGGGGGCAGCAGGTGGCCTTCGCCCTCCGGCTGGAGAGCCCGCTCCCCGGTGGTGCCATGGGAGGCCTCTTGAGATCGAATGAGGAGACTGCGGAGCCAACGAATCCGTGGCTTTCGGCGGCGGCCGCCGCACAACCCTTTGGAGGATCGATCGCGGATTTTGATCCTGCGTACGACGCGACGCTGGTCCCGCTCGACCTCTTGCGCGATGAAGACGCGGGGTATCAAGGCCTCTGGTACACCGACCCTGATGACATCGGGTCAGAGAACGTCCCTCCCGATGATGACACATGGATGCGCGATGATGGCTGGTATCTCCACTAGCAGGCGGTTGAAAAACCCCGTTCAGATCACCTTTTTGGGCTGGCTGAGGATCTGTGGGCAGAGGAAGGGGCGTGACCGCCGTGTGCAGGGAGGCACTCGCGGTCGCGCGTGGCGCTGTGGCATTCACGGCATTATCGGAGGGGCTCACGTCGCCCCCTCCAGCGGCAAAGCCGCTGGAGCCTCCCCTTCAACGCCGCGGTGCGGCTGGGTCGTGGGGCCCCGGACGTCAGTCCGGAGGGTGTCGTGCTCAGGCGAAGCCTCCTCCCAAGGTGCCACGGGCGTGAGCCCGTGGGGCCCCACGCTCGGGAGCGTCCTCATGGAGCTCCTTGCCCTGACCGTGGGGATCTCGTTCTTTCTCCTCGTCGTCACACGACTGGTGGCGCTCACGGCCACACGTCTCTTTGAGGTCGTCGGATGGTAACACAATGGTCATGGCGTCATCGGGGGCTCAGGGCCATGGGGATGAGTGGGGTGGTTGCGCTCGCAGCCTTCATCTATTTTCTCCGCGTCGAGCGCGAGATTGTCAGTCGTGGGACGCCCATTGCACTCGTGATAGCTGCCACAGACCTCCCGGCCCAGATTGCGCTGACACCGGCGATGCTGGCCCTCCGTGAAATCCCGAGACAGTTTGTCCCGCCGGGGGCTCTGCAAGATCCCGAAGAGGCCATCGGGATGGTCACCGTCACGACCATGCGCGCCGGAGAGATCCTCACGGTGACGCGTGTGGCTCCGGTGACCGATCCCCCGATCCTCTCGGCAACGATCGGCGGAGGCCGGCGTGCGATTGCCATTCCGGTCGATGACGCGCATGCCGCAGGCGGGCTGATTCGTCCCGGAGACCGGGTCGATCTCCTGGCGCGTTTTGACGTCGGAATGACGGGGATGACGCAACGCCATCTCGTCACCTTGTTGCAGGGCCTTCGAGTCCTGGCTGTGGGAAGCGCGATGGCCGATCTGTACGAGGAGCGACTGCCGTCCAAACCGCCAGCTCAGCGCCACGGGTTGTCCGGCACACCTGCGCAGCGTGCTGCGACGATCACGGTCGAGGTCTCGCGCGAAGAGGCACAATCCGCGCTCTTTGCCCTCGCCAATGGCGAGGTCTTTCTCAGTCTCCTGCCGGGCCTGGAGGTGCAGAGAGCTCCTCCCATTGCCCCCGCCACGGCCGCGTCAGTCACGGGGCTGACCTCGCTCGTGCCACGGAGGGAATATCGTGGGCGATAGGATGTGCATCCCCCCATGGCCCGGCGCATGGACGCTCTGGGGGCTTCTGGCCGCGGGTATCTGGAGTGTCATGGTGTCCCGTGCGCTTGCTGAGCGTCAGCCGATTGCCCTCGTGCAGGGACAATCGACCACGGTCGTGACCGAGTATGATATTGGTGATGCCGCCATCACCAATCCGGCGGTCTGCGACTTCCTGATTCGTGATTCACAGCGCGAAATTTATCTCAACTCCCGGGGCCCCGGCGTGGTCATGTTGACCCTCTGGGATGTCGCCGGGACTCAGCGCGATGTCATCCCCATCGAAGTGACGGATGTCGATCTCGAGGCGGTCATGACCACGGCGCGGCGTCAGCTGGGCGACATGCCGCAGGTGGCCTTTGTCCGCCGGGGCGACCGGATTGTGATGGAAGGGGAGGTCGGTTCGGAGACATTGCTCAGCGAGGTTGAACGTGTGGCCGCGGAACATCCGCATCTCGACAATCGTGTGCGGATTGGGCACGAGGCCCTGCGTGACCTGGCCGCGGAGATCGAACGCGCGGTCGGCCGTCCGGGGATCACGGTTCGTCACGTCAAGGACCGGCTCATCCTGGAAGGGGTGGCCTACAGCCAGACGGCTGCGCAACACGCGGAGCAGATCGCCAGGTTGTACAGCCGTGCCGTCCTCAATCTGATTGACGTGCGCGAGACACAACGCCTCCCGGGGGACCGACCGCTTGTCTATCTCGATCTCTATTTCATGGAAATCAAGTCCGAGGCACTCCGGCACTTCGGGATCGAATGGTATCCCGGCGCACAGGACCGTCAGGGAGGAGAGGGATGGCTCTCCTCCATGGTCGGCGTTCTCTTCAATCTCCTGCCGAAAATCCGGACGATCCGTGAACGCGGTGACGGCAAGATCCTGGAACATCCGCGACTCGTGGTGAAGAGTGGGGATCGCGGCGAGTTTTTTAGCGGGATGGAGATTCCCTACACAACCGAACAGCAGATTGCCTTCAAGAACGCCGGCATCTCGATCGACGTGGAACCGATTGCCTACGGCGCTTCCGTCGATCTCAAGATTGCGGTGGAGCTCTCGGTCCCTGCAGCAGGGGTCAACGGGGCGATCGATCGGCGGCGCATTGCCACCACAGCCTATTGTCGCAGCGGCCAGAGTCTTGTCCTGGGCGGTCTGTGGGGGGCGGCCGAGTCCACCGGGCGGAACCTCCTTCCAGGTGCTGTCGATCCCTCGACGGCACTGTTCACGCTGGCACACTCCAGGAAGCGGCAACACCGGGAGACTGATTTTGTGATCTTTGTGACGCCGCGGGTCGCCAGTGTCCCGGATTCTGCAGAGGCCGTCACGACCGCATGGCAGGAAGCGGTCGAGCCCCCCGCACCGCCGGTCTCGAAACGCCCATCGTCGGGGCACCGGCATGGGCAATGGCACCGCGGGGCGCGGGACGTGCGCGCCGCAGTGCCGCTGACCGCGAAACCGGGCGCCCTCCCGGTGCAATCACCGGAGACCCGGCCGCTCATCGATGTCCCGGAGTCGCTGCAGCAATGACCGCCTATCTCCTCATGGGTGCACGCGAGGGGATGGGGGCCTCGACACTGGCCGTGAATATCGCGCTCAGCATGGTGACCTTGACAGAACGTCCCATGCTCCTTGTCACCCTCGGGAGGCGTCAGCACGAAGATTGTGCCGTGCTGCTCGGCATTGCCTCACTGCGCACCATGGAGGCATTACAGCAGGTGATGTCCGATCTGCCGGATGCGGCATGCATGGGATGGCTGACCGATCCGCGCCGACGTGTGGGGACCCTGGCGCTCGAGGATCAGGTCATGGCACCATCCGTGGTCGATCGGCTCCAGCGACTCTTTCCATATTGGATCGTCGATGCGGGGGAGACCTTCACGGCGGCACATGCCGCGTTTGACCGGGAGCAGAGCTGGTGGGGACTCGTCGTCACTCCAGAACCCCGGGCTTTTCTTGCCGGCAACGCCCTCCTCGCGACCTGGAACGAGGCGTTTATCGCACGTCATCGGACGGTCTGCCTGGTGAATCGATGGGATCCCTCCAGCCGCATCACCGAGGCGCTGCTGCGTGAGACCCTGCACCGTGCCCCATCGCACTGGATTCCCGAGACCGCCTCGGCAACAGCCGCAGCGGCCGAAGGGGTCCCCCTGGTGATGCGCGACCCGCACGGACCATTTGCGACGGTGGTTTCGCACCTGGCGGCGACGTGGATGGCCACCGTGCGAGAGGCGACGCCGGAAAGCGCCGTAGCCGTACAGATGCCGGTGGAAGGTCAACTCGCGGAGTCCTCATCGCTCGCGAACGATCGTGCCACGCTCCACGAAGAGATCCTGACCGCATTGTATCGGGAAGAGACGATCGCCACCGTGGCAGCGATTGTCGATCCGGCGCAGCTCCGTGAGGCATTGGCCGCCACGCTCCGCACGATCATTGCGGCGCTGCCATCGGCCCGTCTTTCGGGGGTTGATCGCGAGGCGCTGCTCCACGACGTTTGCAATGAAGCCATCGGGATGGGGCCACTGGAATCGCTCGTGACCGATGCCACCGTGACTGAGATCATGGTGAACGGGCCTTCGGCAATCTACTGCGAGCGTCACGGCCGCGTGGCATCCGTTGCGGCGACGTTTCGCAATGCCGCGCATCTGCGCCACCTCATCGGGCGGCTTCTGGCGCCGACCGGTCGGCGTGTCGACGATCGATCCCCCATTGTCGATGTCCGACTCCGCGATGGTTCACGACTCAATGTCGTGCTTCCTCCCGTGGCGCTTCAGGGTCCCCTCCTGACGATCCGTCGTCATCGATCCGAGACCTGGTGCATCAGCGACCTGCAGCGCGCCGGCGCAATGACATCGGCGATGGCGGCGTCCCTGATTGAGGCCGTGCAGCGGCGGAAAAATCTCCTGGTCATCGGCGGCACCGGGAGCGGCAAAACGACGCTCCTTCGGGCATTGGCGACCGCGATTGCCCCGGACGAACGGATCATCACCATCGAAGATGCCGCGGAACTCCGTTTGGCACAACCCCACGTGGTCCCCTTGGAGGCGCGGCCGCCCAACATCGAAGGGGCGGGGGAGATTACGATCCGCACGCTGGTCCGGACCGCCCTCCGTATGCGACCCGATCGCATCATTGTCGGCGAGTGCCGGGGCGGCGAGGCCCTCGACATGCTCCAGGCCATGCATACCGGCCACGAGGGCTCGATGACGACGCTGCATGCCAATACCCCCGATGATGCCATGACGCGGCTTGCGACCCTCGTCTATTTCTCCGGGGTGACGCTGCCGCTCCATGTGGTGCGCGAGCAGATCGCCGGGGCCATCCACTTGGTGGTGACCATGCGACGCGATACCACCGGGCATCGGCGGGTCACGGCACTCCATGCCGTCTGCGGCGTGCAGGACGAACGGGTGGTCCTCTCGCCGCTCATTGTTTCATCCCCGGAGGATCTCTCATGATGTCATGGTATGCCCGGTGGCGACAGCGGTGTCGGCAACAGCGGGCCCAGGCGCAGTTGCCCATGGCCCTCCATCTGTTGGGGAGTGCCTTGCAGGCGGGCGACACACTCTCGCAGGCCATGGCGGTGGTGGCGCTCGAGGCGCCATGGCCATTGCGCGAGGGCTTCCAGGACTGGGTCCGGGAAGAGGCCCTTGGGGTCCCCCTGGCGTCCCGGCTGGAGCGTCTGGCGGAACGGATCGGCGGGCGGGACCTCTTGCTGATCCGCTTTACCCTTCTTCTCCTCCATGATGCCGGCGGAAATCTCGTGGCCGCCTGCGACCGGTGGATTGCGGCCATCGATGCGCGAGTCCGGCTGCGGGACAAGGTCCACCTCGCCACCATCCAGGGCCGGATCAGCGGTGGCCTGATTGCGATGATCCCGCTCGGTCTCCTGGGGGCCATGGCCCTGTGGATGCCGGCATTCGTGCAGCCACTGGTCACGACGTGGCCCGGGCGTGTGGCGGGCATTGGTGGCGTGCTGCTGAATGCCTGCGGTCTCTGGTGGATGCTGCGATGGTCGCGGGTCGATGTATGAGCGGACTCCTCTCCATCCTGGTGTGGTGTGTGATCCATGACGCAATGGGCTGGTGGGAGACGCGTTCCCCCCGTCGATTGGATCTCCGCGGCACCATGGAGGACCCCCCGTGGGTGACCCGGTCGCTCCTCCTGCGGCTGACCCTCCCTATGGCCCGGTGCAGCGCCGAGGCCGTGCGTCGTGGGGCGCAGCGCAGTCGATGGCGGTGGTGTCGGCAGGGGGTGCTGGTGTCCGGGGGGACGGGGACCTATGCCGTCCCCTGTGGCGACTGGCTGACGATGACCATGCAGAGCCTGATCCTTGCCGGCTGCGGTCTGCTCGTCGGTTCCTGCGCACCGGCGGCCACGCACGTGGTGATGCTCTGCGGTGCCGGCAGTGGCGCGCTCCTGCCGTGGCATGCCATGCGGCACGGATTGCGCAGATGGCGCGCAGAGATCCTCCGCGACTGCGAAGAGATGGTGGAACTCTTTGCGCTGGCGGTCGAGGCGGGCCTTGAGATCCCGGTGGCACTGGCGCGGCTCGTAGAGGTCATGCCGGCATCGCCCTGGCGGAACCTGATGGGGCAATTGCACTGTGAATTGCGGCTCGGCCAAGCGCCGACCAAGGCATGGCAGACCTTGGCAACCGCCGTGGCACTGCCGCCGGTGGATGCGTTTGTCACGTTGCTGCGCAGTGCCGACTCTCGCGGCACGCCGATCGCCACGCTCCTCCATCGCGAGGTCGAACGGATGCACGCTGCGCGCTATCGGCGGGCCGAAGTGGCGGGCATTCTGGCGGGACAGAAAATATTACTGCCGATGATCCTCTGCATTCTCCCCGGGTATTTCCTCCTCGTCTTGAGTGGCATTATTTTGCACCTGTTTGGTGCCGGCCTGACCCAGGGGCTGGGGGGATGGTTGTGGTGAATGACACTATTGGAGGGGCTCACGTCGCCCCCCCAACGGGCCAAGCCCGTTGGGTCCCCCCCTCTCGCGCGCGGTGCGCGCTGGGGGACGTCCTCGTCCACCTGCTTCGCGGGTGCCCGGACTCGGTCGTCGCAACACCCCCGTGGGCCAGGTGGCGGCTCCCCCTCCTCCATGGCTGGCAGGTGGTGGAGGCGTGGGGGCATCGCGCGGGCTTCTGGATGATACCGCTCCTGCAAGGCGTGCTGGCCCTCGGGCTGCTGGGATGGGGGAGCGTGCAGTCCCATCACGATGTCACCTGGACAACGCATCTCGCCGACCAGTATCGAGCCCATGCCGTGCAGGCGATCTTTTCCGCACTGACCCGTCATGACGGGGAGTGGGATGTTGGGGCGGTGGTCCCCTGGCGGCAATGGTGTGCCGAGATCGGGGTCGTTGCATTGCGCGTGGAGGATGCGCGCGGAGAGACGGTCGGACGATGCGGGCCCTCGGAGGCACACGAGGGGATGGGTGCATGGTTGGCCACCCGTGCCGCACCATTGCCGGATGATGCGCCGTGGATCGACCATGGCGAGTGCCAGCGCGCGCGACAGTGTTATGCCATGCACAGCTCACGCGCACACCTCGCCATCATGTTCGATCCCGTGGTCATGCGACAGAGTATGGGGTGCCCCGCATCGTTGTGGTGGGTCTTTCTCCTCAGTGCGCTCTGGGGGATCGGGTCGATCGGTCGTGGTTGCTCCGGTTGGCGGACCATCCATCGTCAACGTCGCGCGGCCTATCGCGAGGGTGCCCTGGCCGGGATGTTTGTCCAGCCGATCTGTCTGCAACAGGCCATTGACAGTCTCCCGGTTGGTATCGCCATTTTTGACGGGGCCATGCGGCTCCGGATCATCAATGCAGCGCTGCGGGTCACGGGGCCTCCCGGGCAAGCGACTGATGAGGTCTCCATCCATCCGGTCCATCTCCTCGATTTCGCGCGCACCCGCGGATGGGAAGCGACGGCGCAGGCATTGGTGCGGACATTGTCGGGAGGGGAGCATTTGAGCGCCCACCAGCACGGGATGACGCTGACCCGATTGGCGACCCGCGAGGGGACATCGGGGTATTGGTTCGTCGTCCATCAGGAGGAGGCACCATGACAGAGGGCAGGGTCCGTCAGTGGCCGCATCGCTGGTCTCTCGGCGTTGTGCTCGTTGTCGTCGGTGCGGCTGTGAGTCTCCCGGTGCCGCACCCGCATGGCGATGTCACGGTCCATCCATCGTCGACGATCGTGCAGCGCCATGGGGAGGCTGACAAGGGAGAGAGGGCCGCGCGGGTGCGCAGGTATCGGCACGTCGCACGGTGGCACCATGAAGCCGGTCGGCGCATTGCGGCGGAGCATGCGCGACGTCTGGCAGCGGCATGGGGAACGCGAGAACCATGACCGGGTCTCAGATGGTGACACTCGTGCTCGACGATCGTCCCCTCCGACTGATGGTGGCAACGACGTGGTCCGCGCGTCGACGCGGTCTCGCCTATCGCGCCTACGCCGATTGGAGCGGGTACGACGGACTCCTCCTCCACTTTCCCTTCCGGTGGTATTGGCCCGTCTGGATGGTCGGGATGCAGTTTCCGATTCAGCTTTATTGGTGCGTGGGGTCGCGGGTCATTGCCACCTCGCGTCCGCTCGATCCCGGCCACCCGTGGGCCCTGCACTGGCCTCCACAGGCGGTGGACCGTATCATTGAGCTGATGCGACCACCGGATGCAGTTGATGGAGCAGCGTCCGGATGGTCGGCACCATCGCGTCTTCGGCCAGCGCCGAAAACCGCACGATGAAGGCCCCATCGGGCCGGAGTTGATAGCGCCCCGGATCCTCGGCCACCATGTGGAAGAGCTGTTGCGGATCGACGCACGTTGATTGATGGAAGCGGAGTCGCAAGGTCGTCCCCTGCACGTGGAGTTGCTCGATCCGCAGGCGAATGGCCGCAATGCGGAGCGCGATAATCTGGATCAACTGGATCCCCGCCGGCGGGAGAGGGCCAAACCGGTCGACCAGCTCCTCTTCTTGCGCGCTTAAGTCTTCTTCCGTGAGACAACTGGCGAGGCGTTTGTACCATCCGAGGCGGAGACTCTCGTCGGCGATGTAGGCGGAGGGGAGCATGGCGGCGATGGGGAGCGTCATGTCCGGGTCGATATCCTCCACCGTCTCCTCCCCGCGCAATTGGCGGATCGTCCGCTCCAGGAGGCGCGTGAAGAGTTCGTATCCGATCTCGGCAATATGCCCCGATTGTTGCGCGCCGAGCAGATTCCCGGCGCCGCGCAGTTCCAGATCGTGCATGGCGATGGAGAAACCGCTGCCGAGTTCGGTATAGCGTGCGAGGGTGGCGAGGCGGCGTTGTGCGATCGGCGTCATCCCTTCACCCGTGTGCATATCGGCATGCGCGGGGACGAGGAGATAGGCCGCCGCCTGGACATTCGAGCGCCCGACACGTCCGCGTATTTGATACAATTGCGCGAGCCCGAAGGTGTCGGCACGATTGACGATCAGCGTGTTTGCCGCCGGGATATCGAGACCCGCCTCAATGATGCTGGTGCAGAGGAGCAGATCGGCCTCCCGCTGGATGAAGTGCCGCATGGCGTCTTCGAGCGCGTGTTCCTCCATCTGCCCATGGGCCACGACCAGGCGTGCCTCCGGGACAATCCGCCGGAGATGGTCCTGCATCGAGGCAATCGTCTGCACGCGATTGTGGACAAAGAAGATTTGACCGCCGCGCGACAATTCCCGCACGATGGCCTCGCGAATGAGCCGGTCGTCGAAGGGGACAATATAGGTTCGGATGGCATGACGATCTGCCGGTGGTGTTTGGATGATCGAGACATCACGGAGGCCGGAGATCGCCATGTGGAGCGTGCGGGGGATCGGCGTGGCCGAGAGCGTCAGTGTGTCAACGGTCGCGCGGAGCTTGCGCAGGCGCTCTTTGTGCGCCACGCCAAAGCGTTGTTCTTCGTCGACGATCAGGAGCCCGAGCCGCGGGATCTGGATGTCGCGCTGGAACAGGCGGTGCGTCCCGATAATCATATCCACCGCGCCCTGTGCCAGATCTGCCACGACCGCCTGCTGTTCCGGGCGCGCACGAAAACGACTCAAGAGCTCGATGCGGATCGGCATGGAGGCAAATCGTGCGGAGAAGGTCTGAAAATGCTGAAACGCCAGGAGCGTGGTCGGACAGAGGAGGGCGACCTGTCGGCCATCGGCTGTGGCGCGGTAGGCGGCCCGCACAGCCACCTCGGTCTTTCCGTATCCCACGTCGCCGCAGATGAGTCGGTCCATCGGTTGCTCGGCCTGCATGTCCCGGAGCGTGTCCTCGATGGCCTGCCATTGATCGGGGGTTTCATCATAGGGAAAGGTCGCCTCGAATTCTTCGAGGGCGAGATCGCGACCGCGAAATGCGTAGCCCTTTTGCACGCGGCGCGCCGCGTAAATGCGGAGCAGTTCATGCGCCATGGTGCGGATGCTCTGCTGTACCTTCTGTCGGATGCGGTTCCACCGCGTGCCGCCGAGGCGGTCGACGTGCGGCGGATGTTCATTGGTGCCGAGGTATCGTTGCAGGAGGCCGAGTTGATAGACCGGGAGATAGAGTTTATCGCCCCCGAGATATTCGAGCTGCAAAAAATCGGTCTCCGCCATACCGGGGAGGATCATCGTTTCGAGGCCCACATATCGTCCGATGCCGTAGCGTTCATGCACGACATGATCGCCGGCCGTCAGATCCTGAAAGGTGGTGAATGCCTCGCCGGAACGCACCGGCGGACGTGGGCGCTGGCCCATTTTGCGGCCGAACAGCTCCGCCTCCGTCACAAAGGCGAGGCCATCGTCTTCGCCGAGAAACCCCGCCGACAGGGCGCCGCGGGTCACGGCAATGGCCCCGCGCCGTGACGGTGAGTCGCCGGCCGTTGTCTCCAGCCCGTGCCAGCGCAGCAGATCGCACGTGCGATCTGCTGCGAGCGTCGTATGGCAGACGATCGTGCACCGGACGCGGGCCTCCAGCAGTTGTCGCAACGCGGTCATCACCGGCGTCAGCGGATCTGCGGTCGGATGCGCGATCTGCGCCTCTCCCCGCAGGTGATCCGTCGCCACGGTGTGCACGTCGATCGCGGCGGCCGGCGGATCCACCAAGGTCTCGGCAAGCTGTGCGCAGGGGTGCCCCCTGAGCGCGCGTTCGCAGGCCTCCCACGCGAGCGCGGCATCGTCGACCGGGAGTAACGCTGCGAGTACGGGTTCCTCTGCCGCGGCAGTCCGCAGTCGCGTATGGTAGGCGTGCGCCACCTGCAGCAATTGCTCGGGATCGCAGAGAGAGATCCCCATCGTGGCGGGGAGATAGTCGCACAGTGTGGCGCAGTGTTGATAGAGGAGCGGCAACGCGCTTTCAAGGATCGGCGTGCGACGTCCCAGCGCGATGGCCTCCTGGAGCACGCGGCGGGACGGAACCGGGATGTCCGCTGCATCGGCGCGTTCCTTGATCACGCGGAGGGCCTCTCGCTGGAGGTCCGGCGTAAACAGCACGGCCTCCGCAGGGCCAATGACCGCTTCGTGCCATGTCTCCTGGCTTCGTTGCGTTGCCGGATCGAACGTGCGCAGCGAGACCATGGTGTCCCCCTCCCATTCGATGCGCAGCGGGTGCTCGGCGCCCGGAGGCCAGCAATCGATGAGACTGCCACGACGCGCCAGGGTGCCGATATCTTCGACGAGCGGCATTGCGCAATAGCCTCCATCAGTCAGCCATTGCCGCATCGACTCCTGGTCCATGACCATCCCGGTCCGAAAGGTTTGTGTCTGCTGGAGAACGAGGCCGCGGGGTGGCACTGGCTGCAGGAGCGCGGTGACCGGGGCAATAATGGTGGCCGGTTGATGGGCGGTCAATCGGCACAAGACCGCCAGCCGAGACGCCTTTGCTTCGACCGAGAGTGGATGGCCGCGGTACGGAAGCTCGCCCGGTGGAAAGGCGCACACGGCCTCGTCGGTGGTCGTCCTGGCAAAAAACGCCAGATCGCCCATCAAGGCAGTGGCTGCGGTCTCATCCGGAACGACAATGAGCCGCTGTTGCGTTGGCGCAGCAGCATGCAGGGCCCCCAGCAGATAGGCCCGTGCCGAACCGCGCAGGCCAAGAACCGTTGCAGGTGCACGTTGCAGTTGCGAGATGACCTCTTGCAATCGGGCCATGGCGCCCTCCAGTGCGGGATTTGTGCGCGAAAGTCAACAGGGCAAACTCGAACGTCCGCGTCGTGCAAAACCCCGCAATGACTTGACAAGTGGTCGGTTCTTGGTCCATTAGCCGCGCATTCTGCGTGTGAAGTGGCCGGGAGATCTCCTGCACGGCACGCAGTCATTCGGGGATCGTCTAACGGTAGGACCGCGGACTCTGACTCCGCTAGTCTAGGTTCGAATCCTAGTCCCCGAGCACCGGTGATGCCTCAACCGGGGGTGGGGGATCCCACAATCCCCGATCACGACCGTAGGAGACGACCGAAAGAAACGCTTGCCATCTGTGGCTATCCGGGCTACACATGCTGTCACGCAGAGGATGCGGGTAGTAATGGTGGTTTGGAACGGTATGTCAAAAGCGGTGTTCTTTGCTTCTTTTCTTCTGTTTTGAATCACAGCAAAAAGCCAGATTTCGAGCCATTGCGGCCGTCGTGTGTCCGTACCTGTTGTCCGTGACACATTCGATGGGCGCGTTCAATCGGCGGCCGCGTTTTGCGGTGCGCCCATAGAGTAAGGATGTCATATGGAGCAACACACATTTCATGGGCTGAAGCTTGCGGAGCCCATCTGTAAGGCCCTGCAGGGAGAGGGCTATGAGCACCCGACGCCGATCCAGTTGGCCGCGATTCCCCATTTGCTGGCAGGTCGCGATCTCATCGGCTGTGCGCGGACCGGTACCGGCAAGACCGCAGCCTTTGCGCTGCCAATGCTTCAGCAGCTCTCGACCACACAGAAAAAAATCCCGCCCCGGGGTGCCCGCGCGCTCATTCTCACGCCGACCCGCGAGTTGGCCGTGCAGGTGGGCGAAAGCTTCAGGACCTACGGCCGGTATCTGCGCATCGATCATGCGCTCGTGTTTGGCGGCGTGGGGCAGGGCCCGCAGGTCAAGGCATTGCGGCGTGGTGTTGATGTGTTGGTTGCCACGCCTGGACGCCTGCTCGATTTGATCAATCAGGGGCATGCCAGTCTTGCGCAGATCGAGATTTTTGTCCTCGATGAAGCCGACCGGATGCTCGATATGGGGTTCCTCCCCGATATTAAGAAGGTCATTGCCATGCTGCCGGCCAAGCGTCAGACGCTCCTCTTTTCCGCGACCATGGCGCCCGCGATATTGAAACTTGCCGAGGGATTGCTGGTCGATCCCGTCAAGGTGGCGGTGGATCCGCCCGCGTCCACGTTGACGCAGATTGATGAACGCGTCCTCTTTGTCGATGAAGGGAACAAGCGGGCCCTGCTGTCGGAACTGCTCAAATCCGAGGAGATCACCCGTGCGCTCGTTTTTACGCGGACAAAACACGGTGCCAATCGCTTGGTGAAGCAGCTGGAGAAGTCGGACATCGCCGCGCGGGCCATTCACGGCAATAAGTCGCAAACCGCGCGCATGGCGGCATTGCAGGATTTTCGCACAGGGCGTTGCCGACTGCTGGTGGCCACCGACGTGGCTGCGCGGGGCATCGATGTGGACGGCATTACGCACGTGATCAACTACGACCTCCCAAATGAACCCGAGAGTTATGTGCATCGCATCGGCCGTACGGCGCGGGCAGGGGCATCCGGGATCGCGCTTTCGTTTTGTGGCGGGAGCGAGCGGCCCTTTTTGCGCGATATCGAGCGGTTGCTCAAACGGTCCGTTCCCGTCTGCAAGGACCATCCGTTTCATGCGTCGGGCATTGCGAATACGCGTGGTGGAACGAGTGGGGGTGCGAAAATCACCGCACAACGGAACGGGTGGGGTGCCCATCGGCGACAGCGCACGTGTCCCCGATATGGCTGTGGAAGACGCGGACGATTGGGCGCGGCCAAGTAAAGCGCACGGTTT
The DNA here is from genome assembly GCA_016183065.1 of Deltaproteobacteria bacterium. Classification (GTDB taxonomy): domain Bacteria; phylum UBA10199; class UBA10199; family JACPFF01; genus JACPFF01. The sequence goes on from JACPFF010000015.1 coordinate 40,830, forward strand.
CCCATCCATAGCGACACCGCAGCCTGGGAATGTCTTCTTTCCTCACGAATGTATTTTCGTTGACAGTCGGGTGCTGTAATCATATATCGACATGCGATTAGGTGGTTACAGATGCTCTCCAAAACGAGTCTGCAGATCATCAAGGCCCTTGTGGAGTTGGCGCACCTGCCGCAGGGGCAGTCCGCAGGGGCGGCAAGGGTTGCCAAACGTATTCGGGCGCCGCAGAACTATCTGGGAAAAATGCTGCAGCAGCTCTCGCATAAAGGATTGGTCGTTTCGAAAAAAGGATTTGGCGGCGGCTTTCGACTCGCGAAATCTCCGGCGAAGATTCGGCTCTTTGATGTGATTAACCCGATTGACGACGTCGGCCGTTGGGACAGTTGTTTCCTGGGTCGCAAGCACTGCTCCGAAAAAAATGCCTGTCAGGTCCATCATCAATGGTCGGTGGTTCATCGGGGATATATGCATTTTCTCAAAAACGTCACGTTGGCCGATTTGATGTAATCGACAGAAACAGGAGGGATCGATGAAGGCAAAGAGTGTATCGATGGTGGGCGCGCTGTTAGCGCTGATACCCCTGACGGCCTGCAATCCGCAAAAGGACTCGCCACAATCGACATCCGAGGCGGCACCAGTGACCAGTAGGGGTGTCGGGCCAATCACCAGTGTGGCGTTAGGGGCGCTCGATTCCCAGAAGGCCGCACGCGGCGAAAAACTGTTTCAGGAAAAATGCAGTGCCTGTCACAAATTCGAGGAAAAATATGTCGGTCCCGCACTGGCGGGAGTGACGACACGCCGTTCTCCCGCATGGATCATGAACATGATCCTGAATCCCGAAGAGATGACCAAAAGCGATCCAATCGCCAAGGAATTATTGGCGACGCATTTCACCCAGATGACCTTTCAAAACGTGTCACAAGATGACGCCAGGGCCATTCTGGAGTTTTTCCGACAACACGATGCTCCGTCGGGAGGAAAGGAATGAAAACATATCTACTCGTGTTTGCGGCGCTTTGCTGCATTGGTGCCTGCGGTCGGTCGATGTCCGACGAGAACATTCTGGCAATAGATGCCGCGGAAAAGGTGTATGTTGCCCCGGGCGAAAAAGATGAGTTTTATTGGTTCATGTCCGGCGGGTATAGCGGGCAAGTGACCGTCTACGGCATTCCATCGGGTCGACTGCTCAAGACCATCCCGGTCTTCTCCCAGTTTCCGGAAAACGGCTATGGATATGAGGAAGAGACCAAGGAGATGTTGATGACGTCGCATGGCCATGTGGTGTGGGGCGACGCGCATCATCCGGAGGTCTCGCTGACCCGTGGCGAACAGGATGGCCGCTGGCTCTTCATCAATGAAAATAATACCCCGCGCATTGCCCGTATCGATTTGCGGCGCTTTGAGACCGCGGAAATCATCGAAATCCCCAATGCCGCGGGGAATCATGCCTCCCCATTCTTGACGGAAAATACCGAATACCTCATGGCCGCGACCCGGTTTTCGGTCCCGGTGCCACAACGAGACGTGCCGATTGCAAGTGCCAAGGAGGGGACCTTCAAAGGGACGATCTCCATGGTCAAGGTCGATGGGGACACAGGGGAGATGAGTCTGGCCTTGCAGGTGTTGGTCCCTGGTTTCAACTACGACATCTCGCATTGCGGCAAAGGCCCGTCACACGATTGGTGTTTTTTCAGTACCTATAATACGGAGCAGGCCTACAAGATGCTCGAGATCGAGGCCTCGCAAAACGACAAAGACTATACGCTCGCCTTCAACTGGGTCCTGGCGGAACAATGTGTCGATGACGGGAAGGCGAAAGCTTTTCCCGGCGTGTATTATCACAACGTGCATCCGAGTAATCATGCCGTGGTGTCGGAAAAACAGAGTGGTGTCACAATGCTCGATCCGGTGGATTGTCCCGGCATGTTGTTTTTTCTCCCGACACCCAAGAGTCCGCACGGGACCGATGTCGATCCCTCCGGCGAATATATTGTCAGTGGCGGCAAATTGGCGACCGTCATTCCGGTCCATTCCTTCAAAAAATTCGCGCAGGCCATTACCGATCCCGGCAACATCATCACGTCCATTGAGGGGATTCCGGTGCTGAAATACGCATCGACGCTGGCGGGTGAGGTGGAAAAACCGTGTCTCGGTCCACTGCATACCGAGTTCGATGGCAACGGATATGCCTATACGTCCTGTTTTATCAGTTCGGAAGTGATCAAGTGGAAACTGGGGACGTGGGAGGTCGTGGATCGTATTCCGGCGTACTACAGCATTGGCCATCTCAGTATTGCCGGTGGCGATTCGTCCAAGCCGATTGGGAAATATCTCCTCTCGCTCAACAAGATCACGAAAGACCGCTATTTGCCGGTCGGGCCGGAATTAAGCCAGAGTGCACAGCTGTACGATATCAGCGGCAGGAAAATGCAGTTGCTCCTCGATTTTCCAACGACGGGAGAGCCGCACTACGCACAAGGGGTTCCCGCCTCGCTCATTGCGGACAAGGTCGAAAAAATCTTCCCTCTCGATGAGAACAATCACCCCTCTGCGACCAAGAAAGAGGCAGACGCACGCGTGGAACGCGATGGGCAGACGGTCCATGTCTACATGACGTCGATCCGGTCCCATTTCAAACCGGATACCGTGGACGTCAAGGTGGGCGATAGGGTCTATTTCCATATTACGAACCTCGAGCAGGATTATGACATCGACCACGGCTTTGCCATTTTTGGCGCGGGGGCCCCGAACCTCCTCATTATGCCGGGCGAAACCAAAACCATTCAGTACCAGGCGTCGAAACCGGGCATCTATCCTTTTTACTGTACCGACTTTTGCTCGGCCCTGCATCAGGAGATGCAACAGTATCTGCGGGTGACCCCGTAGCGGGCAGGCCATGATGCAGAGACTCTCTCGGCGCAATCGGATGTTGGTTCTTGCCATTGGGGGCATGTTGGTTGCGATCTATTGTGTACCCATCTGGAGCATCCATCTGGTTGCGCCGCAATATCCGGAAGGATTGGGGATGTATCTGTGGGCCGGGAAGATCACGGGACACGGTCCGTATGATCTGCAAAACATCAATCTCCTCAATCACTACATCGGGATGGCCCCGATTGTGGAAGCCTCGATCCCGGAGTTCCTTTTTATGCCCTACATCCTCGGCTATATGGTCGCCGGTGCCGTGGCGACGTTTTGGTACCCGCGTCGCTTTATGGTCTATCTTGGCATGATCAATCTGCTCCTGGTGGGTCTTGCCAGCTTCTATGATTTCTGGCGATGGGAATACAACTATGGCCACAATCTGAATCCCGAAGCCCCGATTTCCATTCCGGGCATGGCGTATCAACCACCGCTCCTCGGTTGCAAACAGCTCCTCAATATTACCTCATGCAGCTGGCCCCATGTCGGTGGCATTCTGCTCTGTGTGGTTGGCCTGGGACTCTCTTTTATACTGGTCACCGAATATGTACAACGCAAGAGCAATGTCTAAGGCGCTGTGCTGCAGGATCGTGCCCATGCTGCTCTTGTGTGGGGCGTGCATGCACCGTGGGCCGGTCGATGTGCAACCAGGAGATGTGGCATGTGCCACCTGTGCGATGGGGATCGTGGAGATGCGCTTCAAGGCCCAGGGCATCTCCCCGAAGGGAAAGCGATGGCATTTTGATTCCATCGAATGTCTCATGCGGTGGAAACGGGATGATCCGCACCGGGTGGCCCATGCCTGGGTGACAGATACGTATCACCCCGCACAATGGCTTGAGCTGGAGAGGGCCTTTTTCCTGCGGAGTCAGACCTTGCCATCCCCGATGGGGGCCTTTTTGTCTGCCTATGCGACACCACAAGATCTGCAGAAGGCGCAGCAGGCCTTCGGTGGAACGGCAGTGACTCTGCGGGATCTTGAAGAGGGCATCTCCTCCCCATGAAAACTTTTGGGAGCGTGATGGTCATGAGCGTCCTCTGGTGCACAGCCGCCACGGCGACCGCGGCCATTTTGGATGTCTGTCGGGAGTGTCCCCTCCAGTCTGTCACCGCCGGCATCGCCAGGGCCGGCAGCGGCGACACGCTCCGTATCCATGCCGGTCTCTACCAGGAAGGGACCATCGTCATCGACAAGCCGTTACAGATTGTCGGCATCGACGGTCCGGTCATTGATGGCAGGCATGCCGGGCATGTGTTCCACGTCCGTGCCGATCAGGTGACGCTGGAAGGACTGACGATCCAGAATGGTGGGATGAGCGATATCGCAGATCTGGCGGGGGTTCGGGTGGAGAGGAGTCGCGGCTGTGCCATCCGGCGCAATCGGTTTTATCACAACACCTATAGTGTCTATCTGGCCAGGGTCACGGGATGCGACGTGCGTGACAATATCATACAGAGCGAGGCGCGCGGCGAGGTCTCCGGCGGAAACGGCATCCATTTGTGGCATGCGCAGGAGATTGATATTGCGGGGAACAGCATCACAGGGCATCGGGATGGTTTGTACTTTGAATTTGCCGAACGGTGCCGGATCGAAAAAAACTCCGTGCATGACAATATCCGCTACGGGCTCCATTTCATGTTTTCGCACGAGAATCACTATGCAGACAACGTCTTCTCCCGCAACCAAACCGGGGTGGCCGTCATGTATTCCCGCCACATTCGCATGGTACGGAATCAATTTGCGGAGAGTTGGGGACGGGCCTCCTACGGATTGCTGTTGAAGGATATTGTCGACAGCCATATTGCCGAGAACGACTTTATCGGCAACACGATCGGCATCTATGCAGACGGATCCAATCGGAATACGTTCCGGCACAATCGGTTTCACTACAACGGCTGGGCGGTGCATCTCTTGGGGAGTTCCGATGCCAATACGTTTGTTGAGAACGATTTTCACTCCAACTATTTTTCTGTGACGACAAATACCCGCCATCCGCTCAATACCTTTGCCCGGAATTATTGGGACGAGTATCAGGGATATGATCTCGACCGTGACGGGTGGGGGGATGTGCCGTTTCGTCCGATGAAGCTTTTCAACCTGTGGCTCAATCGCTATCCGGAGCTGATTGTGCTCTTTGGTTCTCCCGTGATCGAATTCCTGGAGGTCGCCGAACGGGTCTTTCCGGTGTTGACGCCCCGGATGTTGCAGGACACAATCCCCAGCATGCACCCGCTCGTGGCGGTGGCCCAATGATTACCATCCGTAATGTCCGAAAGCGGTACCGGAAACAGACCGTGCTGAACGATGTCTCGCTCCACATTCCGGCGGGGGAGATCTTCGCATTACTCGGTCCCAACGGGTCGGGGAAGACGACGCTTTTGAAGCTGTTGCTTGGATTGGTCCATCCGGATGGGTCAGGGACCATGCATATTGCCGGCGCGTCGATTGTCGGGGAGCGCGCCTATCGGCGGCAGATCGGGTATATGTCGCAATGGCCACAATACCCGCCGCACCTCACCGTGTGCGAACTCATCACCTTGTTTGCACAACTGCGGAACGCCAAAGGGGTGCATACCGAAGCACTGCTCGAGGAGATGCAGATGCGGGCATTCTGGCAGAAGCCCTTTGGGGAACTGTCCGGTGGCATGGCGCAGAAGGTGAACATTGTACAATGCTTTATGTTCAACCATGCGCTCTTCATTTTGGACGAACCGACCGCCGGCCTTGATCCCCATACGGCTTTTTACCTCAAACGACTCATCCGAGAACGAAAAAAGAGCGGGGCCACTCTCCTCTTCACCTCGCACGTGATGTCGGAAGTCGATGCATTGGCCGATCACATGGCCTTATTGGTCGATGGCACTGTTTCTGTGGTGACATCGCCGGCAGAGCTGAAGCAGGCGCATCACACGACGTCCCTGGAGGAGGCCGTGCACCACGTCTGGAGGTCGGTGTCCGATGCATAAACAGTTGCACAGCGCCGTGGGGACCATCGCCCTTTTTGAATTTCACGAAAATATCCGCAATTGGTGGCTTCTCACCTACTGCGCGGCTTTTTTGGTCTTGGGTGTGCTCATCACGTCCGTCGGGTCTGCCGATCCATTGCGGGCCAGCGCCTCACTCCTCAATCTCGTCCTCCTGCTGGTTCCGCTGTTTTCACTCGTGTTTGGGAGCCTCTCATTTTCTGAGGCCCTCTCTTTTCATGCCGTACTCGTGGCATTACCGATCTCGCGTCGCGACATTTTCCTTGGAAAATGGTTGGGGCTTGGCACGGGTCTCACGCTCAGTTTTGTGATCGGCATAGGGCTCGGGGCACTCTGGCAACTGCACCTTTCGCGGACCGGACTTGGCAGCTATCTTCTCTTGCTTGCACTGGGTGTCGTCCTGACGTTCGTTTTTTTGAGTATCGCATTCCTCATGGTCAATCTTGCCAGACGGCGCGAGCTGGTGTTTGGCTGGATGCTCCTCCTCTGGTTTTCTGTTTTTGTCCTCTATGACCTGTTGATCATGGGGATCGTCCTCGTCTTCGGAGAGTATCCATTGGAGGTTCCCATGCTCCTTGCCGTGTTGGCCAATCCGATTGACTTGGCACGCGTAATCTTCCTGCTCCATAACGATCTATCGGCCATGATGGGCTACTCCGGCGCGGTATTTCAGCAATATCTTGGCGAGGCCACCGGCATCGGCGTTGCCGGGGCAAGTGGTCTCCTCTGGGTCCTTGTGCCATTTGTTCTCGGACTGCGGCGCTTTCAGCGGCGCGATTTGTAACATTCGGAGAGGATTCCGCGGTGTCTTGTTATGGTGCGTTCACTTTTCCTGAGTACATGCGTCTTATGGTACCATAAGTATTTCTAACGTTTAACGAGCACGTTTGTACTCATTCAAACGTTGAAATACTTTAGGGCTCGTACCGGACCGGAAGGTACTCCGAGACCCACATGGCCGATTTCACGCGGGCCTCGAGGTCATCGAGCATACCTGGCTCAGCCAAGCCCTCGGTAACGCCCTGTCGGATCACCGCACACGCAATGGCATGGGAGCAATCGCGGATCATGGTCAGCGGCGGGAAGAGCGAGCCCATCTGGAGACGGTGCTCGGTGACCAGTGATGCCAACGTCTTCGACGCGGCAAAAAACATCCCGTCGCTAATGCGACGGATCTCGGCCGTCGTGACCCCGAGTCCCACGCCGGGAAAAATGTAGGCATTATTGCATTGGCCAATCTCGTGCCGTATCCCCTGGCAGGTCACCGGCGCGAAGGGACTCCCTGTGGCAATGATCGCACGACCATCGGACCAGCAGAGTGCGTCTTCCGGGGTACATTCTTCCTTCGAGGTCGGATTGGAGAGGGGGAAAATCATTGGCCTGGACACATGCCCAGCCATGGACCGGATGATCGACTCAGTAAAAAGCGACGGGGCACCAGAACAGCCGATCAAGATCGTGGGGTGCACATTGGCAATCGTTTCCTCAAGCGTAATACGGTCACGGTTGCAACAGGCAAAATGCGCAATGTCACCGGCCGCCCGTGCATGTTTTTTCTTGAAGGTATCGAGTGGCGTCCGGGTTTCCACCACCAGTCCCTGACTGTCCGTGGTCCAGATGCGATCCCTGGCCTTGGCGAGCGACAGACCTGCATCATGCATGGCGGCAATCAGGAGATCGGCAATCCCTTGCGCAGAGGCGCCAGCACCGGCAATGACGATGTGCTGATCAGACAGTGCCTCACCAGTGATACGGAGTCCCGAGAAGATGCCGGCAAGCAGTACCGCTGCCGTCCCCTGAATGTCGTCGTTAAAACTGCAGATCTGCGTCCGATATCGATGGAGTTGCCTCATCGCATTTTCTTTCAGGAGATCCTCCCATTGGAGCAGGATATGGGGGAAGACTTTCTGCACGGCGGCGACAAAAGCGTCGATGAAGGCCTGATACTGCGCGCCCCGGATACGGTTGTGCCGCAAACCGAGATAGAGTGGGTCTTGCAGCCGGTGGGCATTATTGGTCCCGACATCGAGCAAGATCGGCAACGTGGAATACGGCGGAATTGCGGCACAGAGGGTGTAGAGGCAGAGCTTGCCGATCGAGATCCCCATGCCGCCCGCGCCTTGATCGCCGAGGCCGAGAATCCGTTCGCCGTCCGTCACGACCATAATCGTCGGTCGTTCGCAGGGGGTGTTCCGTAAAATGCGTTCGATCTGGTCGCGATGATCGTAACTGATATAGAGACCCTGCGGCTTGCGGTAGATATGGGAAAACTTGCGGCATGCCTCGCCGACGGTTGGGGTGTAGACAATCGGCATCATCTCTTCGATATGTTCTTCCAATAATCGATAAAAGAGTGTTGCATTGCGATCGTGCAGGCTTTTCAGGTAGATATATTTTTCCAGGGGATCAGACTTGGCCAGATAACTTTCGTAGGTCCGTTCCAATTGTTGCGAGATCGTGCACACGGCCGGTGGCAGAAGCCCGTGCAGATCGAGAGCATCGCGTTCGTCTTCGGTAAAAGCCGGCCCCTTGTTGGTGAAGGGGTTCATCAACAAATCTTTCCCCTTCGTATCGACGCTTTGATAGGGACTCCGAGTCGAGGCGTCCCTTTTGATGGTCCAACGCATCCCATGCTCCTTGTGAGATCAGCCGTGTACACCGAAGGGCTCACGAGGGGCAATCATGCGAAAATTTTTGGTCCGCACGATCCGCCAGCCTGAGCACGGCCATGAACGATACGGACGATGCGTGAGACGGTGCGGCGTTTAGCAACAGCCGCCGGAATGATTGTGCAGGTCGCGGTCTTTCACAGTCTTCCGCCCATCGTCCCGTGCGGCCATGATGGCCTTTTCGCACAGTTCCTGCACGGCCTTCGAGAGAGCATCCAGGAAGGTGGCGGACGTATTCATGCCATCGGACTTCGACCGGATGTAATCTTTGACCTTTGATGCGACAACGAGAATCTCTGCCATGATGCCTCTCCTTTGAGGGTGCGTCAGCGAAACCGCGCTCTATACAAGAGGAGACGAAAAAATCAAAGCCCCTTTTTTCCATCTACCGCGGATTGATCTGGCCGATCCCTTGCTCTAGAAGGTTCATGACGAGAATTTTTGGCAAAAAAATGACATCTACGTCGGTTTTGGCCGCGCAGGTCTGCTCATGGGAGGCTTCCTCAACTAAGTGGTAGATCCCGAGCAGTTTCTTGTGGTGGGGGGGCAGGGTGGGGTGGGCTGTTTTGGATTTTGGCTGGGTGAACTCGACATCACCCGATTGTAACCAGAAGAGGCCTGTTGGAAGATGCCCTGCATAAAAGAGGACTTGCCCCCCCCGAAAATGCAGGCGTTCTCCCTGTGGAAGTAACGACGGTAACGCATTTTCGATCACACGGATCGAAGACTCCATCCTGCCACTGTATGGAGGGTGGGGAAAAGGGTAAATGAGGTCTGTCAGACAGAGATATGATGTTGATCATGTCTGCTCACTGCTTGACACTGAGGGGGTATAACAACTATGGGGGCCTCTAGAGTATTTCACCGTTTCATGAGTCCACATCTGCTCATGAAACGTGAGAGATACTGATGGTAATGCGAGGTGCGTGAACTCACGAAAAGGGAATGCACCATAACTTGGAGTCGATGCATGCCACGGGTGCCAGTCCGACCGCGAGTGATTCACTGCGACACCTGTACCAGTCGGGGGAGTGGAGCGTTCTGCGAACTGAGCGAAAAACACCTCTGCGAATTGGACCGGGCAAAAACCACAAACCGCTACCATCCCCATCAGGTCATCTTCTATGAGGGGAATCACCCCTTTGGAGTGTATTGTGTCAGTTCCGGAAAGGTCAAGATCTACAAATCCGATCTCGACGGCCATCAGGACATCGTCCGTATTGCCGGCCCTGGGGACCTCTTGGGATACCGCTGCATTCTCGCCGGAGAGGCCTATATGGCGACGGCAGAGACGTTAGACGAGGCGGAAATCTGTTTTCTCGATCGGAAGACCTTTCTCCATATTGTCGAGACACACCCCGTGACCGCCCTGAAGATCATGCAGAGTCTCGCCAAGGATCTGCGCGAGGCGGAGGACCATGTCTCGCGGGTCGTCCATCGGAGCGTGCGCGAACGATTGGCGGAATTATTCCTGATTTTTCAGACAAAATACGGCGTCAAGAGCGAACGGGGGGTGCGGCTCAATCTGGAATTGACGCGCGCAGAATGGGCCGAACTGATCGGAACGACCCAAGAGTCAGTTATCCGGCTGATGAGCGAATTTCGCCAAGAAAAATTGATCGGTGTCGAGGGGCGGCTCATTACGCTCTTTGACCTCTCTCGTCTGGCCACCGTAGCCAATCTGGTGGATTGATCGGAGAGTGCTCGCGTATATGACCGCACATCACTTACGAGGAGGATGCCAGAAAGCTCGGCAGCTGATCGCGTCGCACCACGTCGTCGATCGTCTCCCGTGTCCGCATGAGATGGGCCGTGCCGGCATGGACCAGGATCTCGGCGGGGCGTGGCCGGCTGTTGTACGTGGAACTCATGGCCGCGCCATAGGCGCCAGTATCGCAGATCGCCAGGAGATCGCCTTCCCGTAAGGTCGGCAGGGAACGCTGCCGGCCAAAAAGATCGCCGGTTTCACAGATCGGACCGCAGATCGTGTAACGCTGGTCGGTGGGGGCATCCATCCGTTCTGCGGCCACGATATGATGATAGGCGTTGTAGAGAATGGGCCGCAGCAATGTGTGAAAACCCGCATCCACCCCCGCAAAGGTCACATGCGGTGTCGGTTTGAGCGTCGTGACCCTGGTGAGCAATACCGTCGATTCCGCCACGAGATACCGCCCCGGTTCCAAGAGGAGGTGGCGCTCTCCCCCGAAACATTCCTGAAAACGCGCCACCACGGTCCCCCCCAATGCCTGGAGATCGAGCGGCGGTTCCCCGGGTTGATACGGGATCCCAAACCCGCCGCCGAGATCAATCGTGTCGATGGCCACCGCCGGATGGTGCGCAATGCATTGATGGGCACGATGCATGGCATCGATCAGAATGAGAAAGGGGTCGGGATCGGTGATCCCCGAACCGATGTGGGCCTGCAGGCGCGTCAACTGGTGCCCATGACGATGCAAGAGATCGCACAGGGCGGGGAGCGTTTCCATGTGGAGACCAAACTTGGTCTCTTCAGCGCCGGTCACGACATGCTCATGATGACCGGCCCCAACGCCGGGATTGATCCGCACGCCGAATGTGCCGCCGGTCACGAAGGGAAGGAGCCGTTCGGCCATGGAGAGGGAATCGAGGTTGATGGCCACGCCCTCCCTGGCAAGCCATTGCAGTTCGTCCGTGCGCGGCGAGGTCCCCGTAAAAAAGATACGCTGCGGGGAAAACCCGGCCCGTCGGGCAATCTGGGCCTCTCCGACCGAAACGACATCCGTCGCAGCACCGGCACGCTGCAAGAGTGCGAGGATCGCGAGGGCCGTATTGGCCTTGACGGCATAGGCAATCGTGACTTGCGGGTGCCTGGCAAACGCCTGTTGCATGGCCTGATATTGGGCGGTGATGATGTCGGCATCCGTGACGTAGAGTGGGGTATCATACGTGGCGGCTAGACGATCTACCCGCAGGCCTCCCACGATGAGCACGCCATGATCGTGTCGGAACGGCATCATGGCGCCGTGTCGTATGCCATCGTGCCGCGTGTTGCAATCCGAAAAGCGTTGCTGCGAGGATGGAGGTTGACGCGAGAGCGAGTGTCCATGCCTGGATCGCGCAGGCAATGCCGATGCCAAAACCGGCTATGCCGAGATAGAAGAGGACGTCACACCCGTGGGGTGGCGCCTGCGGGCGTCTCCGGCACAACACGGGGAGACGCCACAGCCGCTGATTGGTGATGATCACCACCCATGGAACGAGAAACCATCCGGCAAAGTTGGAGAGGGGGATGCCAAAGTACGGTCCGGGATGGACATAGTCGTAGATCTGTCCGAGAAACCACTCGTTCCCCCGATGCGAGACCGGATCGACAATGACATCGAGGAACATGGTGGCACAGGCCCCGGCCAGCGCGACACCCCAGGAACGCGCTGTTGCGAGCCGGTGCTCGGCCAGCGAAAAGCCGGCATAGATCATGAACGGGTAGGAAAGCGAATCCCACACCGGGACACCGAAGAGGAGGGGATCGGTGGTGAGTTGGTCGTAGTGATACGCATAAAGCCCGTACGGAATGCCGACCCGGATCGACAGGGCTTCCGAGCCGAGGGCGATGAGATAACCGGAGGCGAGCCAGAGGAGCGTGCGCGCACTCCCCCATCGCCGGCCGGCCAACACGAGAAAAGTGACGAGAAAGAGGGTGACATACCACCGGTCCACCATCCAGCTCACAAGACGCCCTGCCGCAAGAGATCGAGGAAGGCGCGCAGCAGGGTCGGATTCCATTGGCCGCTCTCCAGCTCACGTTCCAGAAGACCGATGGCCTCTTCGCGCGTGCGCCCCTTGCGGTAAGGCCGGTCCGTGGTGATGGCATCAAACGCGTCACTGATGGCCACGAGTTGGCCAAAGAGGGGAATGTCGTCGCCGGCCAGTCCATCCGGATATCCGGTTCCATCCCAGCGTTCGTGGTGGGACCGGATGCAGGGGAGGACGGGTCGCAGCGAGCGGAGGGGAAAACAGATTTCATAGCCGCGTTGAGGATGACTCCGGATTTCCGCCATTTCTTCCGACGTCAACTTGTCCGGTTTTTTCAGGATGGCCTCACCGATGCCAATCTTGCCAATGTCGTGAATCAAGGCCCCCCGCCGCAAATACTCCAGGTCGCGGTCGCCAAGACTGATCGTCTTGCCCAACCGGCAGGCCGCTGTGGCCACGCGCTCGGAGTGGCCCCGCGTATACGGATCCTTGGCCTCCATGGCCCGGACGAGGCTGAAGAGGACGTCTTCCGAACGCTCGAGGTCATCGTGCAAGGCCTTGATCTGGAGGAGGGAGCGAATCCGGGTCGTCAGTTCGATCTTGTTGAACGGTTTGACCAAGAAATCATCGGCACCAAGCTCGATCGCTTTCAATTTGTCATCCAGTTCCTGGAGGGCCGTGATGACAATGACCGGAATGAATTGGGTCTCCTCATCGTGTTTAATGGCACGACAGACTTCGTACCCGCTCACCTTCGGCATCATCAGGTCGAGCAGAATCAGATCGGGCGGGTCGCGGTGAATCTTGGCCAGGGCTTCTTCACCATCATAGGCGGCCTGGAGGAGATAATCGAACGGTTTGAGTTGCGCACGGATCAGTTCGACATTCACTTTGTTATCATCGACGATCAGGATTTTTGGTTGGGCGAGCGGCAGGAGTGGCATAGCGAATGACGGCTACCAGATTCGTGCCATGAAGACAATGCCCATTCGTTGAACCGACACTAGACAATGCCCGAATGATCGGGCAGATACGCGGCATGTCCCGCATACAGATCTTGTCACCCGAGATCGCCAATCTGATTGCCGCCGGGGAAGTTGTTGAACGGCCGGCATCGGTGGTCAAGGAACTGGTCGAGAACGCGCTCGATGCCGAGGCCCATGATATTCTGGTCGAATTGGAGGAGGGAGGAAAGGGGCGGATTGTCGTGCGCGATGATGGCGTTGGCATGACCCGCGAGGAGGTCCTCCTCTCCCTCGAACGGCATGCGACGAGCAAGGTGCGATATCGGGAGGACCTGGAGCGCATTGCCACCTTTGGCTTTCGCGGCGAGGCGCTCCCTTCCATTGCTGTGGCGGGACATTTCTCCCTGACTTCGCGTGCGCGCCATGGCGCTGATGCGGCCGTGCGTGTCAGTATATCGCCGCCAGGGACCCCCACGGTCGTTACCGAGGTGGGAGCACCCGCCGGGACATGCGTCGAGGTGCGTCAACTCTTTGCCGACTTGCCGGCGCGGCGCAAATTTCTGAAGGCGACGCGGACCGAACTCGCGCACATTCACGAGACGCTCACCCGGCTGGCCTTGGGGGCGCCGGAGCGCCGTTTTCGTCTCGTCCATGGCGGTCGAACGCTCATGGCGTGTCATGCCACCACGGGATTGTCCGAACGGATTGCCGAACTCTTTGGGGCCACGCAGCGCGATCAACTCCTCCCTCTCGAGACGGAGGGTCCCGTGCGTCTCCGCGGGTATTGCGGACATCCCTCGCTGGCGCGCTCCAGTGGACAACACGGCTATCTCTTTGTGAATGGGCGCGCGGTGCGCGATCGCCTCCTCCAGCATGCCATCAACGAGGGATACCGGACCTATCTGCCGCGGGGTGCGCAGCCGTTTGTGATCCTCTTTCTTGCATTGGCTGCGGACGAGGTCGATGTGAATGTCCACCCGACGAAATCGGAGGTCCGTTTTCTCCATGCCGGTGCCATCCATGATCTGGTGCGGACGGCCATCCAGAAAGCGCTGGGGACGGGGAACACCTTGCGCCATGCGATCACTCCGGAGCCCCGTGATTTTTCTCTGTCGCGGGAGATCCCCTTGGCACAGGAGTCTCAGGGGGGAGGGGACCCTCTTGGCGGGCCGCTGGCACTCAGGGAGTCCGTGGTGTTGCCGTTGCCGGTCTCGGATGCCGGTTGGCAGCAGCATCTCCTGCCGGCGATGGGCCCCGATGACGCCCCGCATCCGGCCGGTCTGCGGCCGATCGGTCAGCTCGCAGCCACCTATCTCCTCTGCGCGACGGAGGAAGGGGGCCTCCTGGTGATCGATCAACATGCGGCCGATGAACGGATCGGTTTTGAAACCTTGAAGGCCGCGTATGCGGTACAAAACATCGCCACCCAATATCTCCTGGATCCGGTGATCGTCGATCTGTCGCCGCTCGATGTGGCGGCCATTGTGGAACATCAGGAAATCCTGGCGCGTGTCGGTGTCCAGGTCGAGCCGTTCGGGGAGGGGAGCGTGGTGGTAAAGGCCCTGCCGGCGTTGCTCGCGCAGGCCGATGGGCGGCGGCTCCTCTCGGCCATTGCCGCCCAGTTGCGCGAGTGGGGGCGGTCGAATGCCGTGGAGGGAGAGGTCGACCATCTCTTCGCGACCATGGCCTGCCATCGCCAGATTCGCGCGGGCGAGCATCTGCGGCCGGCACAGATTGCCGGCCTTGTGGGTCAGCTGACGCGGGGCGTATCGAAGGATCGCTGTCCGCATGGCCGCCCCACTTGGACCTATTTTTCACCGGACGTGATCAAGGGATGGTTTCATCGACCGACGTGAATCATGTTATCCCCGCACACGCGGGAAACGGTCATGCAGCGGTACTATGGCACGACAATCACTCACCATCATCACGGGACCGACGGGAGTCGGCAAATCGGCGTATGCCGTGGCACTCGCAACGACATGTCAGGGCGAGATCCTCAATGCCGATTCGCAGCAGGTCTATCGCGGATGTGACATCGGCACCGGGAAACTCCCGTTGCGCGAACGACGGGGGGTCGTGCATCATCTCCTCGATGCGTTCGCCCCGGATCAACAGTGCAATGCCGCACAATTTGTCGCGCGCGCCGATGCGGTTTGTGTGGACATTCATCGTCGGGGCCACCGGGCGATTGTGGTCGGCGGCACGGGGCTCTACCTGCGAAGCCTGATGTTTGGACTGTGCGATGCCCCACCAAGCGATCCCGCGTGTCGTCAGGCCTTGCAACAACGATATGCGGCCGAGGGCGGAGCGGCGCTGCGTGCCGAGTTGGCCCGGAGCGATCCGGACCTCGCGGGCCGGATACATCCGCATCACGCGACGCGCCTTATCCGCGCACTCGAAGTCCGGCAACTCACGGGGGAGTCCATCCGTGTGTGGCAACAACGCCATACGCCATCACCACGCTACGAGGCGCAATGGATCGGTCTTGCAATGCCGCGCGGACAATTGCACGAACGGATTGCCGACCGCATCCGCCAACAGCTCGCCGCTGGATGGTTGACAGAGGTCGAGCGGTTGTCTCGCGACTATGGTCCCGATATTGCGATCTTGCAGGCCATCGGCTATCGCGAATTACTCGCCTATCTCCACAAAGAGCGGTCATGGGACGACACGGTGTCCCGTATCATGGCAGCAACGCGGCAATATGCGAAACGACAGATGACCTATCTGCGACGCCTCCCGATGATTGAGTGGATCACGTGCGGAAAGACAATTGCGTGATCCGGCAATTCATGGCAGTGCACTCTCACGTCAGGTCGGTCCGCGTGGAAGGAGAAAACTGATGACACAGATCAAGGCGATTCGTGCGCGCGAAATTTTGGATTCCCGTGGGTATCCCACGGTGGAGGCGGATGTCCTCACCGCGGGTGGGGAGTGTGGACGTGCGGCCGTGCCATCGGGTGCGTCCACGGGGAGCCACGAGGCCCTGGAGTTGCGGGATGGGGATCTCAAACGGTATCTCGGCAAGGGGGTGACCAAAGCCGTGGAGCACGTGACGCAAGTGATCGCGCCGGCATTGATCGGGAAAAATGTCGATGGGCAGGAGCGGATCGACGCGCTCCTCTGCCAGCTTGATGGTTCACCGACGAAATCAAAACTCGGGGCCAATGCGATTCTCGCGGTCTCATTGGCCGTTGCCAAGGCTGCGGCCCTCTCGCGCGAGATGCCGCTCTACGAATATATTGCCGCGTGTGCCGGACATGCATTGATGATGCTCCCCGTTCCGATGATGAATATCCTGAATGGGGGGGCCCATGCCGACAATAATGTCGACATCCAGGAATGGATGGTGATGCCGATCGGCGCTCCGTCGTTTCGTGAGGCCGTCCGGATGGGGGCGGAAATCTTTCATGCGTTGAAAAAGATTTTGCAGGAAAAACGGTATGCCACGGCCGTGGGTGACGAGGGGGGCTTTGCGCCGAATCTCCGTTCGAATCGGGAGGCCATGGAAGTCATTTTGGCGGCCACGCACAAGGCCGGCTATGCGCCCGGCAAGGACGTCGTCTATGCTGTCGATGCGGCGGCCTCGGAATTCTACCGGGAAGGGACGTACCGGATGGTGGCAGAATCCGACGCCCCGATGGCCTCTGCCGCCCTGGTCCAGTGGTATGCGGCATTGACGGACGATTATCCCATTGCCTCATTGGAAGACGGGATGGCAGAAGATGACTGGGAAGGGTGGCAGGGGCTTTCGGAGACCCTGGGGGAGCGGGTGCAACTCGTGGGCGATGACCTCTTCGTCACCAATCCGGCACGGTTGGCCGAAGGGGTTCGACGAAAGATCGGGAATGCCATCCTGATCAAACTCAACCAGATCGGCACATTGACCGAGACCTTGCAAACGATTGCCCTGGCGCAACAATCGGGATACGCGTGCGTGATCTCCCATCGATCGGGCGAAACAGAAGATACGACGATTGCGGACCTGGCAGTCGGGATTGGGGCTGGGCAGATCAAAACCGGCAGTTTGAGCCGCACAGATCGTATTGCCAAGTATAATCAACTCATCCGGATTGAAGAGGCCCTGGGCGAGAAGGCCACCTATCCCGGTCGCGCGGCTGTGCCAGCCTATCGCTGATGTCGTGTTCCAGAAATTCCTTTATGCTTCGTTGCCCACTCACTCGCGATCCTCACGTACAACCACGTACGCTCCGGTCGCTCGTTCGCGGGCGCCTCGCCTAAAGAAATTTCTGGAACACGACTGTAAAGAAGCATCAGGAGCACTACACTCATGATCACGCCGACGGATGTGCGTCTTCGCTCCTTCCAGCCCGCCGACCTGCCGGCCCTAGTCGCGCTGGAGGCCGCGCTCTTTCCTGATCCCTGGTCGTACGAGACTTTTGCCTCGACATTGCACCATGCGACGACCGCAGCGTATGTGGCGGAGCACCGCGAACACCTGGTCGGCTATGCACTGGTTCGGACCGCCCATGATCACGCCGACCTCCTGACCATTGGCGTTGCGCCGACGCACCAGCGGTGTGGTGTCGGCCGTTTGCTCATCGATACGCTCATCGGGCATTGCCGGCACGTTCGCGTGACGGCCCTCTTTCTTGAAGTCCGGAGGGAGAATCATTCCGCACAGGCCTTTTATCGGCGTCTCGACTTTGTCGAGATCGGCGTGCGACGCGGGTATTATCGTCATCCGATCGATGATGCCATTGTCATGCAACGTGTCATCGGTGCCGTGCACGAGTGATGCGGGGGTTGACGGCTCCGACCAAGGATGCCACAATGTTTTTTGAGGCACACCTATGTTAATCGAAATGAAAGTGACGGGACTGACGATCGATCCCTTTACGAGTATGCCGATCATCATCTTGAAAGATCTGGAGGAGCGGAGTTCGCTCCCTATCTGGATTGGACTGATTGAGGCCAGTGCCATTGCCACCGAACTGGAGAAGATTCAGCTCGCCCGGCCGATGACCCATGATTTGCTCCGCAATATTCTGGACATCCTCGAGGCCAGCGTCCAGCGGGTTGCGGTCACGGATCTCGCGGATAATACCTTTTATGCCCGGATCTATATCCGCCAGGGGGAGAAGGAATATGAACTCGATGCGCGTCCCTCCGATGCGATCGCCCTGGCGTTGCGGACCAAGGCGCCGATTTTTGTGGAAAAGGCGGTAATCGAAAAGTCGCGAAAGATCGATCTCTCGACGGAAACCGAGGCCGAGGCCAAGCAGCAAAAATGGGCCGAGATCCTCGAAAATCTCAATCCGGAAGATTTCGGAAAATATAAGATGTAATGGGAGCCCCTCACGTGACACGCAGGGTATTGCGGCGACGCGGCATGGCTTGGGTACTCCCGGCACTTGTCATGACGGCGATTGCCCTCTCTTCGCAGATTCCCGGTCGCGAACTTCCCGCACTCTTTTCGCATGCAGATACATGGCTCCATGGTCTCATGTATGGAACGCTCGGCTTTTCGTTCATTCGCGCCATGCGCTATTGGCGTCCCCCGCTGACGGTGCGGCATCTGGGCGTTTCGTTGCTGGTGACCATCGCGTTTGGCGCGATCGATGAATGCCACCAATATTTTGTCCCGGGCCGATCGATGGAAGGCTATGACCTTCTGGCCGACGGCGTTGGCATCGTGCTTGGCATGGTGCTTTATCTTTGCTATTTTCGGACGCGCTATGTCGCACCGAAGACGTTTTCATCCGCTCCCTCTCCACTGTGACCCCCGGTATTTCGAGCGCGGGCTGGTGCTCGGCATCTCCGGGGGGATCGATTCCGTGGTCCTCCTCCATCGGTGCATAGCCGTATGGAAGAACGTCGGGAAGGGGCCGCTCATTCCCGTCCATGTGAATTACGGTCTGCGACCCCAGGCCGACGAGGACCAACATTTTGTCGAGCAGTTGGCCACTGCCTACGGGCATCCCGCGCAGATCTATCGCGCGCCGCGCGCTCCGGACGGTGCCAATATCCAGGCGTGGGCGCGCACCATGCGGTACAATGTTTTTCAGGCCGTGGCAGAGACCCATCGGTGTGCCGCTGTTGCCGTCGCGCATCATGCCGACGATCAAATCGAGACGCTCCTCTGGCATCTGCTGCGGGGCACCGGGCTCGATGGCCTGGTCGGCATGGTGGCCGTCCGGCCCCTGACGGCCACGATCGATCTCTATCGCCCCTTCCTTTCGTATCGGCGCGCGGATTTGATGAGTTATGCGCGTGAGCACGATCTCTCTTTTCGCGATGACCTGACAAACAGCGGAGACCACTATACCCGCGGCCGAATTCGCCATGAACTCCTCCCCCTGTGCGAATCCATTCACGCGGGTGCCGGGCGCCATATGGCGGCATTGGCGACCTCGGTGGCCCCGGATGCCCTGCTGCTGCGTACGATGGCACAGACGGCCTGGGAAACCATGGCCACGCCGTGCGTTACCGGGGTCTCCTGGGAGCGGACGTCTTTGCTTGCGTTGGCGCCGGCCCTGCGGCCACGCGTGCTGTCCCTTGCCTATCGCAAGGCTGCGGGGACGTGGCACCACGTGGGGAGCGATCAGCTTCGGCGGATGCAGGAAATTCTCGAGAGGGGACGCGGAACCTACCACTTACCGCAGGGGATCACGTTCGAATGTCACCGCGGGGTATGTCGTATACGGAAAGGGCCATTGCGCTTTCTCTATGACCGTGCTAAAGGGATTCTCGCAACCGTACGGCGGCAACACCGGAAAAACATTAATGAAATCGGGAGGAGTTCGAGAGATCATGAAGCAATCACAACGGACATTATTTCTCTGGATGATGATCGTTTTTGTCATTTTGGCGATCCTCCATGTTTTGGGGAGTCAACAACCGATGGTCGAACGGGTCAGTTTTAGTGAATTTCTCGGTGCAGTCGAAGAGGGACGCGTCGTCAGTGTGGAAATTGAGGAGGAAGAATATCGCGGCCGATTCACCACAGGGGAACAATTCATGACCGTCGGTCCGATCAACAGTGAAAAGGCCCTCGATCTCCTGACGAAATCGGATGTACAGCTCACCTATGAACGCCCGCGTGAGACGCCGTTGTGGCAGCATTTTCTTATTTCCTGGCTCCCCATGTTGTTGCTCTTCGGTTTTTTCTTTTTCTCCATGCGCCAGTTGCAGATCGGCGGTGGCAAGGCCATGAGTTTTGGTCGAAGCAAGGCACGGCTCCTCGTGGAGCAGCACAAGAAGGTGACCTTTGCCGATGCGGCGGGCATTGACGAAGCCAAGGAAGAACTGGAAGAGATTATCGAATTTCTGAAAGATCCCAAACGATTCACGCGACTTGGAGGTCGCATCCCCAAGGGGGTCTTGCTGATGGGACCGCCGGGGACCGGAAAAACCTTGTTGGCCCGTGCCATTGCCGGCGAGGCAGGTGTTCCCTTTTTCAGCATGAGCGGCTCCGATTTTGTGGAGATGTTTGTTGGCGTTGGTGCCGCGCGGGTCCGCGACCTCTTTGAGCAGGGGAAGAAACATGCCCCGTGTATCGTCTTCATCGACGAAATTGACGCCGTGGGACGGAGTCGCGGTGCGGGACTTGGCGGCGGCCATGACGAGCGCGAGCAGACCCTGAACCAGTTGCTGGTCGAAATGGACGGGTTCGAATCAAACGACGGTGTCATTATCGTCGCGGCCACGAACCGCCCGGATGTCCTCGATTCCGCACTCTTGCGGCCCGGCCGGTTTGATCGGCGCATCATTGTCCCCTCGCCGGATGTCAAGGGGCGCGAGGGCATCCTGGCCGTGCATGCCCGGCGGGTGAAACTCGATCTTGCGGTCGATCTGGCCGCGATTGCGCGTGGCACCCCCGGGTTTAGCGGCGCGGATCTGGAATCAGTCGTGAATGAAGCGGCACTCCTTGCCGTCCGGCGGAGCCACGAGATGGTCGAGCAGTCGGATTTTGAAATGGCCAAGGACAAGGTCTTGATGGGGTCCGAACGCCGGAGTCTCATTATCACCCCGGAAGAGCGGCGGACCACGGCCTATCACGAGGCGGGACACGCCTTAGTGGCCCGGATGACTCCCGGGACCGATCCGGTCCACAAGGTCTCGATTATTCCCCGGGGGCGGGCGCTCGGGGTGACGCAACAGCTCCCCACCGATGATCGATACACGCAATCGCGCACCTATTGTGAGCATACGATTGCCGTCCTGATGGGGGGACGCGCCGCCGAAGAACTCGTGCTGAAACAGCGGACGACCGGCGCGGGGAATGACATCGAAAAGGCCACGGCCTTGGCGCGTAAAATGGTCTGCGAATGGGGAATGAGCGAGAAATTGGGACCGCTGACGTTCGGGAAAAAAGAGGAGATGATTTTTCTGGGTCGCGAAATTGCGCAGCCCTCGGAATATAGTGAAGAGACCGCGCGGGAAATCGACGAGGAGATCCACCGACTCGTGACCGAAAATTACCAGCGTGCCCTCGTGATTCTCGGGGAACATGAGGCCACACTCCATACGATGGCTGAGGCCCTGCTCGATCGCGAGGTGATCGATGCCCACGAAATCGACTTGATCCTGCACGGGAAACCGTTACCTCCGCGCCGCGTGGACCCGGCTGTCGTGCGGCCGTCTCCCTCCACACCGGTCAATAGTCCCTCATCCACGGTCGCCACCAAGCGGAAGCCGAGGACAGCTCCCAGCAAGGCATAGCCGGCCATGACGGGAACGCGTTGCCAGATCATGGGGATTGTCAATGTCACGCCGGATTCCTTCTACACCGGCAACCGTTTTGCCAGTGCCGAGGCCGCGATCGATGCGGCCTGCCGGATGGTCGATGATGGCGCGGATCGGCTCGATATCGGCGGCGAGTCGTCGCGCCCCGGGGGAGTTGCGGTGAGCGCGACAGAAGAGTTGCGTCGCGTCATCCCCGTGGTTGATGGTGTGCACGCACGATATCCTGCCATGCCGCTCTCCATTGATACGACCAAAGCCGTGGTCGCGCAGGAGGCCATTGCTGCCGGGGCGACGATGGTGAACGATATCACGGCAGGCCGTGGTGATCCGGCCATGATGCCGGTCGTTGCCACACACGGTGTCTCGTATCTCCTCATGCACATGCAAGGGACTCCGCAGACCATGCAGCAGGCGCCGCACTACGACGATGTCGAACGGGAGGTTGGCGATTTCCTGGCAGCACGTCTTCGTGCCGCGACCGCGGCAGGGATCGATCCTTCTCGCTGTTACTTGGACCCCGGCATTGGGTTCGGCAAACGCCCCGACGACAACCTGCGACTCCTCAAGGCCCTTCCACGGTTGATTGCGGGGCCCACTCAGTGGGTCCTCGGTGTCTCCCGCAAGTCGATCATCGGTTTTCTGCTGGGTGGTGTGGCGGTGGAAGGGCGGTTGGAGGGAAGTCTGGCACTCGTTGCGTGGGGAGCCTGGCATGGGATTGCCATCGTCCGGGTCCATGACGTGGCCGAGACCCGCCGGTTTCTCACGGTGTGGGACGCGGTGGCCTCCGGTGGCTAAGGACGCTTGCGTTTCGGCCACTGGCGGGATAAGAAGGCCGCAATGACCGTGGAACGGACGATCTTTGGGACCGATGGCGTGCGCGGCGTGGCGAATGAAGAGCCGATGACGGTCGAGGTCGCCTTGCGACTCGGGCAAGCCGTGGCCTATCAATTTCGTCACCGACGGCGTCACGGCATTGTCATCGGAAAAGATACGCGCCTCTCGGGATACATGCTCGAAACTGCGCTTGCCTCCGGCATCTGCTCCATGGGTGGCGATGTCCTCTTGGTGGGTCCGCTGCCGACGCCCGGGGTTGCCTATATCACCCGGGGCATGCGTGCGGACGCCGGGGTGATGATCTCGGCCTCGCACAACCCGTATCAAGATAACGGCATTAAATTCTTCGATGGGCAGGGATATAAGCTTCCCGATGCCGTTGAACAGGCCATTGAAGCCATCATGGCCAATGGGGCGCTCGATCGGCAGCGGCCGACTGCCCAGGATATTGGTCGTGCAGCCCGGATCGATGACGCGGCCGGACGGTACATTACTTTTCTTAAGTCGACTGTCCCGGAGGGGATGACCTTTGACGGGATGAAGATCGTCGTCGATTGTGCACATGGCGCCGGGTATCGTGTGGCGCCCGCGGTCCTCTCAGAATTGGGGGCCCACGTGATCGCCATCGGGATCAGTCCGGACGGGCGGAATATCAATCGCGGCGGCGGGGCCCTGCATCCCGAATATGTGAGTCGCATCGTCCGAGAACATGGGGCGGATTGCGGTTTTGCACTCGATGGCGATGCCGACCGCGTCATCATGTGTGATGCCGATGGGACGGTGGTCGACGGCGATGCCATTCTTGCCCTGTGTGCCGTGGATATGCAGCGCAACGGCGAGCTGGCACATGGCACCGTGGTGGCCACCACCATGAGCAATCTGGGACTCATTCTCTCATTGCAGTCCCTTGGCATCACCGTCGTGCGGGCCAACGTGGGCGATCGCTATGTCATCCAGGAAATGCGTGCCGGTGGGTATATGCTCGGCGGTGAGCAATCCGGGCACATTATTTTTGCCAAACATAGCACCACAGGTGATGGGATTCTCGGCGCGCTCAAAGTGCTTTCCATTATGCACCAGACCGGGCAGTCGCTCTCGATGCTTCGCGCGGTGATGCAGACGGTCCCACAGGTCCTGGTCAATGTCCCGGTCCGGGAGAAACGCCCGATCGGTGATATGGCACCGGTCGCCTCGCTGATCGCCACCTATGAGAAAGAACTCGGCGCTCGTGGGAGGATCCTCGTACGGTATTCCGGGACGGAAAAAGTCGCGCGCGTCATGATCGAGGGGGAGCGGCAGGAGCAGATACGAAAAATGGCCGATACGTTGGCCGGCGAGATCTCCCAACAATTAGGGATATGATGCACAAACGGACCTTTTTCGACAGTCTGTGAGGCTGGGACGACATGAAACGGCTCGGTGTGAATATTGATCATGTGGCCACGCTCCGGCAGGTCCGTGGCACGGTCTACCCGGATCCCGTGGCCGCCGCGGCATATGTGGAACAGGCGGGAGCTGATCAGGTGACCCTCCATCTGCGCGAAGATCGTCGACATATCCAGGATCAGGATCTGCGGACATTACGCCGGATCGTCTCGACGCGCCTCAATCTCGAAATGGCCGCCACCGAGACCATGGCCACAATTGCCACCGAGGTACGCCCGGATGTGGTCACTCTCGTGCCGGAGCGGCGGCAGGAACTGACGACCGAAGGGGGACTCAATATGGTGGCCGGCGGGAAGCGGCTGCGCACAGTGATCGAGTCGTTGCGGGCCGCATCGATCCCTGTCAGCGCCTTTGTCGAACCCGATCCGCGGCAGATCGAATCCGCCAGAGAATTGGGCGTCGATGCGGTCGAGTTGCACACGGGCCCCTATGCCCTCGCCATCACGGCAGAGGCGGTCGCCACCGCGCTACGTCAATTGCAGGCTGCCGCGCGTTTGGCCGCATCCATGGACCTCACGGTCTGTGCAGGACACGGGTTACATTACGAGAATACCGCCCGTCTTGTGGTGGTCCTGCCGGAGGTTGAAGAGTATAATATCGGCCATAGTATCATCGCGCGGGCCATCTTTGTCGGTTTGGAACAGGCAGTCCGGGAGATGCGCACGCTGCTCGATCATCCTGAGACGGCCACGCCCGCAAGGCGCACGTAAAGGAGCCGGTATGATCTTAGGGATCGGAATTGACCTGGTCGATGTGCGGCGGATCGAGGCGATTATTTTTCGATGGCAGGAACGATTCCTGCGGCGCATTTTTACCGACCAAGAGATTGCGCGGTGCAACAATAAAAAAAATCCGGCCCAGCGGTTTGCCACGCGGTACGCGGCAAAAGAAGCGGTCTTTAAGGCCCTCTATCCCAAGGGAACCGAAGGGATCTGCATGCTCGATATCGAGATCGATGAGGCAAAAAATCGCCCTGTCGTCCATCTCTATCGCAAATGTCAGGCCGATGCCGAGGCCTTGGGCGTCAAGAAAATCTTCCTCATGCTCTCCCACGATGGCAATTATGGGGTCGCACAGGTCATCCTGGAAGGATGACCTGTCATGAAAGTCGTCTCCGCGGCACAAATGCGGCAACTCGATGCAGCCACCATTTCCGCGGGTGTCCCTGCACTGAGGCTCATGGAGTGTGCCGGTAAAGGGCTGGCCGATACCGTACAACACCTCGTTGCACCACCGGCGCGGATTGGGCTCCTCTTGGGGAGTGGGAATAATGCCGGCGATGGGTGTGTCGCTGCGCGGTATCTGCAGGGTGCGGGGTATCAGCTCCGCATCTTCCTGACGAGCGATCCGGCGACCTTTTCCCCCGATGCCGCCACCAATTGGCAACGGCTCCCCCGACACGAATGTGAGATCGTGCCGGAATCCCTCCGATCGACCGAGGCCCTCACGACGTGTACGTTCCTGATCGATGCACTGCTTGGGACGGGACTGACACGGTCGGTGCAATCACCGCTCCACGAGGTGATCGTGGCGGCCAATGCGAGCGGGGTGCCGATTGTTTCGGCAGATCTGCCGTCCGGACTCTCGGCAGATACGGGGATGCCGCTCGGCGTGGCCATTCGCGCGCAACACACCGTCACGTTTGGGCTGCCCAAGTTGGGGCATCTCCTGGGGGAGGCCGCGGATTATGTCGGTCGCTTGCACATTGTGGATATCGGCATTCCCTCGGCACTCGTCACTGCATTGGCGGATGTCCCGGTCATCAACGGACCGGAAGTCTTCGCCGCCCACTGGCCCGCGCGTCGCCGCGAGAGTCATAAAGGGGATTATGGCGCGGCCCTCGTGATCGCGGGATCACGGCAGATGCCGGGGGCCGGTTACATGGCCAGTCGTGCGGCGCTTCGCATGGGGTGCGGGACCGTGACCTATGCCCTACCCGAACAGGCGTATACCCGCTTTGATCTTTCGGCCGTGGAAGTAATGATGGCCCCGTGTGCCGATGACGGAAGTGGGTTTTTTACGCCCGCATCCCTTTCTGCGCTCCGCGCGGTTCTGCAGCGGAAAGAGGCAATCGCGATCGGCCCCGGCGTCGGGCGAGAGGAGGCGACGCGAGCCCTCTTCCTTCAGCTCCTGCCACATTGCGCATCCCCCCTGGTGGTCGATGCCGATGCCTTGTGGGCATTGGCCGATGCCCCGTCGGTCTGGTCGAGGATCAAGGTCCCGTGGAGTATCACGCCGCATCCTGGCGAGATGGCACGATTGATGGGGATCACCACAGAAGCCGTACAGCACGACCGTTTGGCGGTGGCGCGGACCTGTGCCGAACGCACCGGCGCGATCGTGGTCCTCAAGGGCGCCCGCACCGTCATTGCCGCTCCCGATGGGAGCGTGTGGATCAATCCCACGGGAAATTCCGGCATGGCGACCGCCGGCTCAGGAGATGTCCTGACCGGCATGATCGTCGGACTCTTGGCACAGGGAATGGCCACAGACCATGCCGCGGCAGCCGCCGTCTACCTGCATGGCATTGCAGGGGATCTCGCCATCCAGCAACAGGGCGAAGAAGGCCTTATTGCCGCTGATCTGATTGCGACCATTCCTGCGGCGATCATCCAGTCTCTCCATGCACCACGCGAACCGATACCGCGCATATGAATGCCTCCGACCGACGGCTGAGACGAACAACGACCTCTCCGGCAGAGACACGGGCCTTGGCGGCAGAGATCGCGAACCACCTTGTGCCGGGAACGGTCATTGCCCTGCATGGACCGCTTGGGGCCGGGAAGACCTGTTTTGTCCAGGGGCTTGCTCGCGCGCTCGAAGTGTCGTCGACGGTCATGGTTACCTCTCCCACGTATACGCTCCTCAACATCTATCCCGGTCGCTATCCGGTGTATCACTTTGATTGGTATCGACTCGATGACATTGATGCCGTCTGGCAGCTCGATTGCGAGGAGTACTTTGAGGGGCGTGGCATCACGGTCGTCGAATGGGGAGAGAAATTTCCGGCGGTGCTCCCGCCACGGACGATACACATGACGATTGAGATCGGGACCGGGACGCGACGCACGTGGGAGATCCCTGCATCGTTCTGCTTGACGGAACTTCCTTGAATTGTTACGGAAATTTTTCCTATGCCCGCAAAACGCCGGTCGAGAATCAAATTGTGCAAAGAAGAGGGTTGCAAGAATGCCCAGACGACCGGTGGGTATTGTCGATTACATTATTTACGCAATTGGCGGCAGATCAAAAAGGAACAGCAAAAGGCGGCCGCAGAGCGTCTCAATCGGTATGTGGATCGCATGGCGCGGCAGCATCCGGGTCGTGTGGTGGAAGAGATCAAGAAAGATCTGCGGACCCGTTCTGTGGAAAGTTTTGCCGACGATGCGTACAGCGATGATGACGCGAGCGATGCCTTGGCCAACCTCTTTGCTGATGTCGACGCCCAGGAAGAAGTGGAGCGCCTGCTTCGGGAACTCAAAATCGAAAAAAATTTTTAGACCGAATGATCAGCGCTCGTGCCACCTATCGACGTCGGAGCGGGATGGCAAGGAGTGTCCATGCCACCAGCGCGAAGAGGACGAGCGAACACCAACCGCCGAACTGTTCAGCAAATGCCGCGATCCAGGTCGGCGAGAAGAGGGCGGAGAGGGAAAGGTGTTGCCCCAACGCTCCCCACGCCGATGGGTTGGCGGTGGCCATTTTGAGGAAGAGCATGACGACACCTGCTAACACCACGCCCGTCAACGCCTCTCCGGCAATGAATCCCGAGGCAAGGAGAATCCCCCGATTCTGGGCATCAATGCGCGCGGTCCCCGATGCCGGCCGCTTCGCCAGTTGCCGGTCGAGCAGCCATCGCAGGACGCCGCCGAGAAAAATGGCGGCCGTCGTATAGAACGAGAGATACATCCCCACGGCCACGACCATGGGACCGGGAATCCGGCAGAGGATAATAAGCGCCCCAATCCCCATGCCAATGAGCATGAGCGTCCAATCGATCGAGCCGCCAAGGATGGCGGTGGCCACATGGGCCATGAGGCCTGCCTGGGGCGCTGGTAGCGCCTCGCCCCCGATGCCGATCGGCGGGAGGCCAGCCGCGAGATTGGTGGCAATCGTGCTTTCATGGAGGAGCACCATCGGATAGACGGCAAAGAACGCGACGACAATCGTCCCAAGGATTTGCGCGAGTTCCATTTTCCATGGCGTGGCGCCGAGCAGATGTCCGACCTTTAATTCCTGAATCAGGGTCCCGGAGAGTGCGGCGGCCGAACAAATAACGACTGCGAATGTCAGGGCCGCCGCCACACCAGCGCTGCCGGCTGTCTTCAGCAGAAAGAGGACGAGCGCCATGATAATGAGTGCGGTCAACGTGATACCGGAGACGGGCTGATTGGAACTCCCGACGAGTCCGCAGAGCCATCCACCGATGACGGCCAGAAAAAATCCGAGGACGAGGAGGAGAACGAGACCGACCAGCGCGACCACCATCGAATGGGTATAATGGTAAAAAACGACGGCCATCGGGAGCGCGAGGAGAAAGGCCACAATAAAACATCCCTTGATGTTGAGATCGTGTTCTGTGCGGCAGTGCCGTTCGACGGCCTCTTGCGGATGCGTGCGGCGAAAGGCCCGTTGAAATGCGGACGTGATCGACTGGCGGAGTCCCCACAGGGTGTAAAACGAGGCCATAAACATCGCCCCAATGGCCATCGTCCGCACATGGTGTTTCCAGAGATGCTTTGTGGCATCGATCAGCGGATCCTGGGCAATGGTCGGATCGATGTTGAGCCCCATCAAGATCGGAATGAGGACGACCCACGCCATGAGCCCCCCGGTAAAGGCCAGTGTGGCATAGCGGGGTCCGATGATGAATCCCACACCGATGATCGCGGGCGATGCCAGCGGGGTTTGCAAGGCCAGCCCGTGTTTGCCGACAAACGAGAGAATGGCGGTTTTTGTGGCGGTGATCAGCGGGATGCCGGCGGTATTTTTGAACAACTCCAGGAGCATGCCGCCTCCCATGGCGCCAAAGACATATTTGGCATCCGCCGCCCCCCGTTGGCCCGCGCGCACGATTTCGTAACAGGCATAACTTTCCGGAAAGGGGAGATGGGAATCGACTGTCAGTGTGCGTCGCATGACAATGATGAAGAGGAGTCCCAGAATCCCGCCGAGTCCCAATATCGCAATACTCTGCCAGAGATTGAATGTGGCCCAGACCGGCTCCCCATCGACGCGCGCGATCACAAAGGCCGGGAGGGTGAAAATGGCAGCGGCTACGAGCGCCTCGCCGACCGTCGCGGTGGTCCTGGCGATATTTTGTTCAAGGACTCCGCCGCGCATGAACGGGAGTCGAAACGCGGCAATCGCAATGACCGCTGCAGGAAACGTGGCCGCGACTGTCATGCCGGCCTTGAGTCCCAGATAGGCGTTGGCTGCACCGAGAATGGCGGCCAGGAGCAGGCCGAGCAGTAACGCCCTGAGACTCAACTCGGGTCCGGTCTGTTCGGCGGTCTCTGCTGGCGTCGGGATGTTCGGTGTTGCAGGTGTCTGCATGGCTCCCCCTTGTTCTATCGCGTTGCCTGTGCCGTGTGTCTCTGCCAAAATTGGGCAATGCCATCGGCAATGCCTTCTGCCACCGCGTCCTGGTAGGGAGTACTTTGCAATCGGCGCTCTTCCTCGGGATTGGAGAGATAGGAAGTCTCGACGAGGATCGCGGGGCTCTTTGCCCCGACCAGGACATAAAAGAGTGCGGACCGCACTTGCTGGTCGGCAATGCGGTCATAGGTCCGCTGTAGTCGGTGAATAAGCGATTGATGGACCGTCTCTGCCAGCTGTTGCGAGGATTCCGTGAAGGCGTTCTGGAGCATGGTACTGACGATATGTTCGAGGTCGGACAACGTCTTTCCGGCGCTCGCATTCTCGCGCGCCGCGAGGCGGGCGGAGGCCTCATCCGAGGCGTTATTCAAATAATAGGTCTGAATGCCGCGGGCTTCGGGCCGTAGCGCGGCGTTGGCGTGGATCGAAACGAAGAGATCCGCCTGCCGTCGTCCCGCCATGCTATTGCGTTCGTCCAGCGTGACGGTGCGATCACTCGTGCGTGTGAGCGAAATAGTGCAGGGGACATGATGTGCCAGAACCGCTTGAACACGCTTGGCAATCTCGAGCGTCACGGTTTTTTCCATAGTCCCGCCAGGACCCCGTGCGCCGGGATCCTTTCCTCCATGGCCGGGATCGAGGATCACATGACACGCCATCGCCGGATGTGCGGGGGGTGGTGTCGAGAGCTGCTCGCGCAGGGTGCGTGCCACGTCCGTCGATGGGATCTCCAGCAATCCCGGTGCAAATCGAAAACGTTGGGGTGTCTGCTCCAATGCGGCAAGCGCCCGTTGGGCCGATGCGGCCATATCGCCCTTTGGATGCCGTCGGACGAGCTGGTGAAGGTGTTGCATCGCCGGTTCCTTTGCGTGAAACCCTTCCCAGTCGATGATGGAGATACGATAGAGGGCATCGTCGGCCAGCCGACTCCCCCGAAATCGCTGGGCGACGAGGCGATACTCGGTCTGCGCACGGCGCAGGTCTTCCGGATTGTGCGAGGCCCGATAGAGCAATTCATAGGTTTTTGCCGCGCTAAACTGGGCATCCGCCCCCTCGGCCCGGTCGCGAAATGTGGCGGCGATCTCCAGAAATTGCCCGATACAACGTTCCCATTGGTCACGTCGCTGTTGCCGCTCGGGGCTGGCCAGGAGATCATAATAACACCGACGGCCTTTGTCATACGCCCCTTCCGGCGTATCGCGCATGGCCGTGGCATGCCCCAGCATCGGTATGACGCCCAGAAGAAGTGGGAGGAGGAGCGCCGAGCGGCAAAGGGGCCCATGGAGCATCATGAGGGTGACCCTGTACCATACAGTGCGGGGGCGTCGCAACCGTCTCTTTGGCACGGCTGTGGGGCCCGTTGCGGGGAGCTATTCCAGATTGTTATGTCAAATCATATGGTTCAACCTTCTTGACACCTGAGGGGCTCTCCGCCTATGATGGTGTACAGATGCGTGATGCACGAGACTGGCGAAGGCCGTAGGCAGCAGGTGCTTACGGCTTTTTCTATGTGTACGGAGGGAGGACTATGGAGAAGACCGATCTAGAACTGATCGCGCGCTACAAAGGGGAAGATGGGGAGCTCGCCTCCTTATGGGAGGAACACCTGGCCTTTGAGCGTCAACTCGAAAAGCTCGAGCGGAAACCGTTTTTGAGCCCGGAAGAACAACTCGAGCGGAACGAATTGAAAAAACGGAAACTTGCAGGGCGCGATCAAATTGAGCAGCGCCTCGATAAATATCGTTATCGGGTTGCACGCGGTGCCCACAGCAGTTAAGAAGTCCACGGTCGTCCGAATGAGTCGTTACGATCGACGAAAGTGCCAGTATGGGTGGATGGTCGCTCCATCATCGGAATGAGTGTGTGATCCGCGAAGGTTGGCCCTTTGTGGTGGTCTCTCTCGGTGTGGCCCTCGTGGGGTTTTTCAGTCACACTATGTGGATCGGATGGTGCGGTGTGATTGCGGCAGTGGCTACAGCGATCTTTTTTCGCAATCCCCGGCGTACGATCCCGCAATCGCCCGGATTGATTGTTTCTCCGGCCGATGGCAAGGTCATCGGGATTGAAGAACGTGACGATCCCTTTTTCGGGCGGGGTCGCATGCACTGCGTGACCATCTTTCTCTCCGTACTCAATGTCCATATCAACCGGATGCCGTTTGATGGCCGTGTGGCCTCGGTGCAATATATCCCGGGAAAGTATCTGCTCGCCTTTCATCCGAAGGCCTCGGCAGAGAATGAGCGGAATGCCGTCCACATTACCGGGACCGCATTGGGAGAAGAGGCCGTGATCGTCCAGATTGCCGGGTTGATTGCGCGCCGGATCATCTCCTACCTCACGCCGGGAGATCCCGTCTCTCGCGGCATGCGGTATGGTCTCATCCGGTTCGGATCACGGGTGGATCTCTATCTGCCCCGTTCTGCCACTCTCCATGTGCGTATGGGGGATCGGGTACAGGGGGGAGCGACGACCATCGGGGCTTTCGCATGAGACGTCCCATGATGCAGACACGCCGGAAACGTCGGACCGGGATTACACGGGGTATTTATCTCCTGCCGAATCTCTTGACGACGTTCGGTCTCTTTTTGGGGATTCTGGCGATCGTCAAGACCTTGCATCATGAATTTGTCATGGCCTCCTGGGCGATCATTGTGGCCGGGCTCTGCGACAACCTCGATGGCCGCGTGGCCCGGTTGACCGGTTCCGCGTCGGAATTCGGCATTGAATACGATTCACTGGCCGACCTGATCGTTTTTGGCGTGGCGCCGGCCATCCTGATTTATAGTTGGTCGCTCGCCAGTTTTCCGCGATTGGGATGGCTGGTCGCCTTTCTCTATGTCGCCTGCGGGGCGTTACGCCTCGCCCGTTACAATGTCCAGGTCGCAACGGTCGAGCGGACCTATTTCCAGGGTCTCCCCATCCCGATGGCGGCCGGGATGATTGTCTGCACGGTCCTCTTTTACGATGCCATCTACGGCCGCGTCTTTCCGGTGCGGAATTGGTGGCTGATCGGGATGACCGTGGTGCTGGCCCTCCTCATGATTTCCACCTGTCGGTATCGGAGCATGAAACAGATCCGGCTTGGATCACGGTGGTCATTTTTTGCCCTGGTCGCCGTGGTCGGCATCGTGACGCTGGTGGCGTTGCAGCCCGAAGTCATCTTGTTCGTGCTCAATGCGGTCTACCTCGTGAGCGGCGTGGTCGAGTCCATCATGCATCGACGTGAGCAGGGAGGAGCGTCACGCAATGACCTGTCGGTCGACGACGAGGTCTTGCCAGAGGCGCTGCAGGAAAAAATTCGTCTCCTCCCCTCTATGGGTGGGGGGCGCGAGTGAGGCGGGGGTGGTGCATCTTTTGCGGGGGAGAGATTGCCTTGCTCGAGCACGTGCCACCAGGACGCACGGAGAGTTGCCCGCACTGCCAGCACGACCTCCATGCCTGTCGACAGTGCCGGTTTTACGATGCCCGCGTTCGCCAGGAATGTCATGAGCCGCGCGCCGAATCTGTTCGTGAAAAAGATCGGGCAAACTTTTGTGAATGGTTCGAATTTCGCGGTGGCTGCGGGGCTGCAGATCCGGAATGCGAGCGGGCAGATGCAGCGAAGCGGTCCTTAGAGGGGCTATTTCGGCGATGAGCACATTACAGAAAAAACCGGCCTATGTGGTCGCGGTGGTCGGGGCGACCGGCGCTGTCGGTTCGGAGATGATTCATCTCCTCGAGGAGCGCAAATTTCCCGTGGAGCGATTGGTGCCACTGGCCTCCGACCGCTCGATGGGTCGACAGGTGACGTTTGGCGGCGCAGAACTCGATGTCGTGGCACTCCACCCCAAGGCATTGGCCAGTGTCGACATTGCGCTTTTTTCCGCCGGGGGGAGCGTGAGCGCCGAATATGCCCCGATGGCGGCTGCAGCAGGGACTTTGGTCATTGACAATAGTTCGACGTTCCGCATGGAGCCCGACGTGCCGCTCGTGGTCCCGGAGGTCAATAGTGCCACGGCGGCCGGGTGGCGCCGGCGCGGTATGATTGCCAACCCGAATTGCTCGACCATCCAACTGACCGTGGTCCTCAAGCCGCTCCACGAGGCTGCAGGGCTCACGCGCGTGGTGGTCGCGACGTATCAGGCGACTTCGGGGGCGGGTGGACGGGCCATGGACGAAATGCTCGCGCAAATTCGGGCCGTGTTTGCGGGAGAAGAACCGGAGAACCACATCTTCCCGCATCCCATTGCCTTTAACTGTCTTCCGCAGATCGACCGCTTCCTCGACAACGGATATACCAAGGAAGAATGGAAGGTGATCGAGGAGAGCAAGAAGATTCTCGGTCTTCCCGACCTGTGCGTGACCGCCACTGCCGTGCGGGTCCCCGTGTTTATCGGGCATTCCGAGGCAGTCAATGTCTCGCTGGAACGACCGCTCTCCGCGGATGAGGCTCGCGCGTTTCTCCGCGTTGCCCCGGGGGTTATCGTGGAAGATGATCCGGCAACTCAGACCTACCCGCAGGCCAGGCGCGTTGCCGGGAGCGATGCGGTCTATGTGGGGCGGATCCGCCAGGACGTGTCACAACCGCGCGGGCTTGACTTCTGGGTCGTGGCCGATAATTTGCGCAAGGGCGCGGCGCTGAATGCCGTACAGATCGCCGAGATTGTCACGGCGCGGTATCTGTAATCGATGATCCCGCGAGAGGGCATCATGCGGATTCGCATCATGACACTCGGGCTGCTGTGCGGTGTCCCGATGGTCGTTCCCTCCGTGCTCCTGGCCTATCCCAATGAGGAACGAGCCGTCCTCGATCTCTCCCTCTCGGTTCCAACCAGTGCACGCCTCGATACGGAGCGGCAATGGTTACTCCTCGCCAGTGGCGAAACATTGACCGTGGTGGATCTGGCGACCTTTGCCAAGGTGGGGGCAAGCGACACGCCCTATGCCATTGCGTCCGACGAAGACGTAAACGGTTCCATCCAGGGGCTGGCGATCAGTCTCGAGAATGACCAGCTCTATGCCACGCAGGATGGTGGCGCACTCCTGATCTACGACCTCACCGACCTGACCGAGGCCCCGACACGTCATCTGGTTTCCACGGGAAGCAATCTGACGTTGGTCGAATATGATTCCGATCGTGACGAACTCCTGATGCTCAACGAGACCAACGCGAGCATCATTCGCTTCTCGGCCTCCGAGGGCCAGGTTCTTGGCCAAGTACCGCTGACCACGACGGGGAGCCTCACGATTGCTGCCATGCACTATGTCCCCAATATTGCCAATGGGGTGGGGGCCCTCTACCTGACAGGGACGACCGGAAAACTCTATCTCTTGCCGTCCGTAGGATCGGCTGTGGCCACGGTCGTGCTCGATGTGGCCGGTACCGATGATCTGACCGGAATTGCCGCACGTCCTGACAGTAGCATCGTCTATGTCATCAACCGATCCGACAAAGTGCTCCACCCACTCACGGCGACCAACCAGGCGCAACTGGCGACGATTGCGCTCGGAGAAAATAGCGACATGGAGTCGATCGCCGTGACCGATGTGACCAATCCCTCCGGGACCTATGGATTTGTGGTGGGGAGTGCCGGACTCTCCGTGTTTGATACGGCCAATAACGATCTCTTTGACCTCGGCACCACCGACGACGAGGATGAACCGCTCTTGCTGAGCGGGAGTGGACCGATTCTGGCGGGCGATGACGGCTATCTCTATGTGCCCTTCGGGAAAATTTCGGTGGTGAGCGACAATCCCTTCATCACCGTAAGTACGGTGGAATATTCGAACGGTGGTACGAGCATGGGGAGCGGCGAGTCGGTGGCCCTCACGTTTTCCTCGGACGAAGGGGGGACGTATGAGACGCGACTCGGCGGTGATACGACCCAGAATGGGAGCCTCATCGCCGATGTCACGGGTGCGTCCTCGGGGTCGGTCACCGCGGATACCGCCACGACCATCATATTTCAGAAAGACGATTCCTCGCTCTGGGACGAGGGGAATAATCGTTTTTTTCTCTTTGTGACCGATACGGAAGGGAATATCGGCCGGCGCGCCACTGCCGTTACCGTGGATACCCCACCGCCGGCCGTCGCCATCTCCAGTGTCGGGTTTGGCAATAGCAAATTATATGTCAATATCAATCGGCTCCCCGCGAGCGATATTTCGACCTACCGGGTCTATGCCGATACCGATCCAAACGTCGTCGCCGCAAAGGGGGAGGTGGCAGGGACGGCAGCGCAGTCATCGAGCGGGACGATTACGGTGGTGGTGACTGGTCTGCAAAATGGCACCACCTACTATTTGGCCGCAGAGGCCGTCGATTCCGGGGGCAATGTCAGTGTGTCCCGCACCGTGACCCTGGCCGATGGTGCGGTGGCCAGCGGGTTTCCCGAGGCCACGGTCGGACCGGTGGGGCTCTCCGGCGAGGCGGGCTGCACGTTGCGGCCGTGGCAGGCCGTCGATGGCCGACAAGTGAGGGCACGTGAATCGCGGTAGATGGTGGTGGTTGAGTGGATGCCTCATCACTCTGCTCGGAGGTCTGGGGAGCGCGAGTGCCGCTTCGGCCACCCACAATCCGGAACACTGGAGTCTGGAGTTGCGGGGCGGCGTGTTCGGACCGAGTGGTGATGTCATGAAGAGTTTTTTTGGGACCTGTTGCTCGCCGACGATCGCCCTGAGCGGCGGTCCCCTGATCGATTCGAAGCTCGGGATCGAAGTGGGTCTGGGGATGGTCTCACGACAGGGAAGGGCCCGTGGCGAGATTACTGGCCGCGAGTCGCAAGACGGCTTTTCGCTCCTCCTGTTACCGGTCACGGTCGAGGTGGCCTACCGGATTGATTATCATGCCGACCAACCCCTGGCCCCCTATGTCAAAGCGGGTCTCGATGGCGTCTACTTTCGCGAGTCGAGCGCCGGCCAAGGGAGAAAAGGATTCAAGATGGGTCTGCATGGTGGTGGCGGGTTGATGATTCTCCTCAATGATCTGGCCGAGGGGCGCCTTGATGCGCAGTACGGCTTCAATGACATTTTTTTTGTGATCGATGGACGATATCGTTGGGCCAACAGTTTTGGCAAGGCCGGATTCAATCTCTCCGGATGGGAAGCCACCGGTGGGGTCCACCTCCAATTTTGAGATGCGCACCATTATCCTCCGTATTGCCTATGATGGGAGCCATTATGCGGGCTGGCAGCAGCAGCAGAATGCGCTGGGCATCCAGTCGGTCATTTGTGCCGCCCTGCAGCGGATGACGCGGGAAGAGCAGCGGCTCGTGGCAGCATCGCGGACCGATGCCGGCGTGCATGCTCTGGGCCAGATCGCGGTCTTTCGCACCGCGACGGCCATTGCACCATCGGCATTTGTTGCCGGACTGCGCGGGTATTTACCGCCGGAGATCGTTGTCACCGATGCCGTGGAAGGGCCGGGGGATTTTCATCCACGGCGGGATGCCACGGCGAAAACCTATCGGTATCTCCTGCACTGTGGCGCACCGTTCCACCCATTACTGCGTGAGCGTGTCTGGATGCTTCACCACTCCTTGCACACAGACGCCATGACGCAGGCCGCCGCTGTTCTGTGTGGCGAGCATGATTTCCGTGCCTTTGCCGCGAGCAATGACCACAACCGGTCGAAAGTGTGTGTGCTGTCGCGGTTCCACATTGCATGCGTCCCGGCGGCACAATATTTTCCCTCGTTACAGCCGATCACTGGAACCGTGATCGGCTGTGAAATCACGGGGAATCGTTTTCTCAAGCAGATGATCCGGAATATGGTCGGAACGCTGATGGAAGTGGGGGAGGGACGACGTGCCCCGGACACCATGACGGGCATCCTCGCCAGCCAGGATCGCCGACGGGCGGGCCGCTGTGCCCCAGGATGCGGTCTCTATTTGACCGCCATCGACTATCCATGTCCATTATTTGAGCGCTCTGTCGCGACCGTACGTCCCGACGTCAGCGGGGAAGTCCCTGGACCGCTTTGGTCAGTCGAGAGACCAGTCGAGAAGCGCGGGTCTTCGGAATGATTCCCTTCCCGCCGATGCGCGCCACTGCAGGGATTGCTGATTGCAAGGCCGTGCTAGCCGCCGAGCGATCTCCGCGTGCCACCGCTCCACGCACGGCCTTGACCGAGGCACGCAACAATTTTCGTTGTTCGGTGTTATACCGTTTGCGCGCCGTATTTTGTCGTGCGCGCTTCATGGCCGACGCGTGGCGTCCGCTGTGAAGGACCTTCTTCTCCGTGGGTGCGGCCATACGTCTCCTTTTATCCTCTGCTGAACGAGACCGCTCTCCTAGTCGCTGCCTGGAAACTTGTCAAGGTCGCGTAAAGCCGCTATACGCCCGCGGATGTCCTCCGAGGTACAGGATGCGCAAGGGGTCTCTGGGCGACCGGCAGAGGGGGAAGGCCATGCGGCGATCAGTCGCCGCGCCGGGACGGTCGGTGGACTGACACTCTTAAGCCGTATCGCCGGGCTCATTCGCGACATGGTCGTGGCCTATGCGTTTGGTGCGCGGGCCACGGCAGATGCGTTCTATGTCGCCTTTCGGATTCCCAATCTCATGCGTCGTCTCCTCGCCGAGGGGGCGCTTACCATGGCATTTCTTCCCATCTATTCGGAATATAAAAGAAAATCAGCTTCTGAAGCCGCAACAGCCGCCTCGACAATCTTTACCGCCCTCCTGGTCTTTTTGACCCTCCTCGTGCTCCTCGGCATGCTGGCCACCCCGTGGATTGTCCAACTGGTGGCCTATGGTTTTGTGGATGAGCCGGAAAAATTCGCCCTGACGGTCTCGCTCTCCCGTCTCATGTTTCCCTATCTGATGATGGCAAGCGTCATGGCACTGCTGATGGCGATCTTGAATAGTTGGCGGCATTTTGCCGCCCCGGCAGCGGCGCCCATTGCACTCAATGGTGCCATGATCCTTGGGGCACTCGTCTTTGCCCCCTGGTTCGCGCAACCGGTCTATGGTTTGGCCGTCGGCGTGCTGGTCGGCGGGCTCTTGCAGATCGGCGTCCAGTGCTACCCCTTGCTCCGTCGCCACCTCTTTCCCCGACTGACGCTCTCGCTCACACATCCCAGTCTGCAGCAGTTGGTCCGGATCATGATCCCTTCGGTGTATGGTGGTGCGGTCTATCAATTAAATGTCCTGATGATCACCCTCTTTGCCTCGTTTTTGCCCCATGG
Source organism: Deltaproteobacteria bacterium (assembly GCA_016183065.1). Classification (GTDB taxonomy): domain Bacteria; phylum UBA10199; class UBA10199; family JACPFF01; genus JACPFF01. The sequence continues at coordinate 79,854 of JACPFF010000015.1, forward strand.
GAGTGTCTCCTATCTCTGGTATGCCGATCGGATCACGGAATTCCCGCTCGGGATTTTTGCGGTCGCGCTGGCGACAGTCACTTTGCCCACGCTCTCTGAACAACAGAGCGCCGGGGATGGGGCCGCGTTTCGTGCCACCTACAATTTTGGCCTGCGGCTGTTGTGGGCGGGGGCACTCCCGGCCACGGTCGGTCTCATGATCCTGGCCGAGCCGATCGTGCGGCTCTTGTTCCAGGGTGGAGCATTCACGGCAGCGTCCACACAGGCCACGGCCGATGCACTCTTCTACTTTGCCATGGGCATTCCGTGTGTGAGTGGCGTCCGCAATACGGTCCCGGCATTTTATGCCATGAAAGATGCCAAGACGCCCGTGAAGGTCGCCACGATCACGCTCCTCGTCAATGCTGCTGCGGCCTGGTCCTTGATGCGCCCGATGCAACATGCCGGACTCGCCTTCGCGATGGTGATCTCCACTGCGGTGCAGTTTGCCTTATTGACGATCCTCTTGCGTCGCCAATTGGGTCCGCTGGGCGGTCGCCGGCTCCTCCGCAGTTTTCTCGGGAGTAGTGTGGCGGCCATGGCCATGGGGATGATCCTCTGGATGGTGGTGCGGGCCGGGATGATCACGACCATGGCGAACCGCTGGCATTTATTGCTGGCGATCACGGGGCTTGTCCTGCTCGGATCGGGGATTTATTATGGACTCCTCTGGATGCTGAATCGTGAAGAGGCCCGGCATCTCTGGTGGCTGGTCCGACGGCGATGAATCGACCAAGAGGGCTTTTGCCCGTCGCAGGATCGCCCGTGCACTGACCGTATCTCCGAGGATGCGATAGAGTTCTCCCCGCGACAGATGAATGCGGTAGCGGATGTGGGGGGACACTCCGTGACTCCGTTCTCCCAAGACCGCGGCTTTTTCCAGGTGATATCTGGCCTGGGCATGCCGTTGTTGGCGGAGGGCCAGTGAACCAAGATGGTAATGCAACTGACAGGCCAGTCGGCCATGGGTCCCCAAGGTGCCCTGGACGACGTCGAGTTCCGCCAAGGCCGTGCGAAAGATCGTTTCTGCCTCGGCAATCTCGCCACGGCGCCGATGATTATTCCCCATTTCCATGGCACACGTGATTGCCAGGGAACGATTGCCGAGCAATGCCGCATATCGCGATCCCTCTTGAAAGCTGTGAAACGCCTCGGTGAGGGCATGCTGCGCGGAATAGATCTGTCCCAGGAGGAGATACGTGCGGGCCAAGAGCTCTCGGTGACCCTGCGCATGCATCGCAGGGAGTGTTGCGGTGAGGAGGGCGTTCGCGTCCGCATGCTGGCCCTCCCTATGGGCGACGGCGGCCTGAAGCCATTGCGCAGAGAGGGCGCGCAGTGGTTGCTGAAAACGCTCGGCGCGTTCTCTTTCGTGGAGGGCATGGGTCATGGCATCGTCGTAGCGTCTGGCCGCCAGATACCCATCTCCGAGGGCCGCGTAGGCGATCTCGGGCCGCTGGGTGTGATCGCCGTGATCGGCCAGTGCCGTCGTCCGTTCCAGCGCGGCAATGGCAGCCTCGGTAGCGCCCCTTGCCAACCATACCATGGCCAGCGCGTGCTCAATGACCACGCGTCTGCTCTGGGCTTCAGGGGTCTCGGGAAGGAGATGGAGGGCGCGCGCATAGGCTTCTTCCGCCACGGTCCATTGATCGTGCTGATAGGCCGCCATCCCGATTGAGGAGAGCGTCGTGACGAGGCGCTCCTGCAACAGGGGAGCGAGGGTTGCATACTGCGCCAATCCTTGGACGATCTGGCATTCGCATTGCAAGGCGGCGTGAAACTGATGGGCCTCAGCATACGATTGGGCGCGCAGGAGGAGGATTTCGAGGGCCGGGCCGCCGCCGGCGCACGACGGGAGCAATCGTTCGACCTCGGCCAGTGTTTCAAGCGCCGCGGCTGGGGAGGCTCCCCGCATCTGTTCATGATAGAGTTGCCATAACGCAAGCACGGTGGTGTCCGAGGTCGCCTCTGTCAGATGTCGAATGAGTTCTTCCATGGGCGCGCTCGGCGAATGTTGCAACTGCGCCGCAATGCGCGCATGGTAGATTGCCCGTTGTGACGTGTTGATCTGGGCATAGTGCCCCTCCCGCGCTGCGGGCGAGACATAGGCATAGTCTCCGGTCACGGGATCGCGGTGCACGATGCCGAGTTCGATGAGAGCCTCCAGGGCCGATGGTGATGGCGGACGTTCGAGGATGGCGTGCAGCCCGGTTGTTGTCAGGGGTTGCTGTGAGACGGCGAGCACGTTGAGAATCTCTTCCCTGTCAGGGTGATCCCGCGGATGTTGTACGGTTGGATGGAGCGTCCGTGCGTGGGATGTCGGGGCCTGCAGTGGGTCTGTATGGCGCAGGGCGTGCATCATCGCAGAGGGATTTCCCGCAGAGATCCGGTGTACCTGATTGGGTGAAATTGTCATGCCGGTCATCACGCGCCACTGTTCGAGGACCTGCCGGACCTCCTCCCTGGAAAAATTTTCCAGGATGATCGCACCGGTTTCAGACGGGGGAAGGCCGAGCGCCGCTGCGAGGCGATGCCGCCCCGCTTCCTCTGCCGGACCGGTCATGATGACCGCGACCCGCAGTGGATGATCAACGGTCGCATGCGGGAGCGCCGTGCGGAGCGATTGGATTACTGCCCGCAGGCTCGCCACGATCTCCGCACCATAGCCTTCATCCACTCGTGCCACTGCTTCATCGAGAAAAAAGAGTGCCGGAACATTCAGATGGGCCAATGACTGATCAATGGCGGCCAACCAATGCATGCGGGCCATCAAGTCGATCCGGTCAAAACGGTGCGTGGCAAAGCCCAAGAGTTGGGCCTGGTATTTGATTTCCTGCAAGAACCGGGTCTTGCCAGCCCCGGCCGTGCCACCGATCCAGTAGAGGAGCGGTCGCGGCGTTCCGGTCTCGACGATATGGTGGAGCCATCCATCGAGCATGGCCATTTCTCTGCGGCGGCCCACAAAGGTCGGCTCCCATGCATGAACTGTGTCGGGCCCGATCGGGAGTGGGCGGTGATCGGTATCTGACGCGAGCGCCTGTCGTACGGCCGATGCCGAGGGAAAACGGTCCTCGCGCCGTTTGGCGAGCAGCCGCAGGATGAGGGTATCCATGAGAGAGGAAATATCGGGATTGTGGACGGAGGGCGGCGGAGGCGTGTAGCGGAGATGTTGTGCAAACGTGGCCTCACGATTGGTGGAACGATACGGATTGATCCCGGTCAAGACATAATAGAGTAGGACCCCGAACGAGTAGAGATCTGCCCGATGATCTGCAGAGGCGCGTTCAATAATCTCCGGGGCCATATAGCTCGGTGTGCCGACCACACGGTGCTGGTGGCTGACCGCAGCAAGCCCGAAGTCGATCAATTTCACGTGGCTGCCGACCGCATCGTCCCCGATGCGTGTGTCACCCTGGGTCACTAACACATTCTGCGGTTTGATATCGAGATGCAAAATCTGATGACCGTGAAGATACGCCAAGGCGTCCAAGGCTTCTCCTATCAGGGGGAGACATTCGGCGAGCGGGAGTCCCCGGAGTGCGGAAGAATAGTCCGTGCCGTCGACATATTCTGACGTAAAGAAATAATAGCCATGATCATCATCGTGCGCAAAATCATAGACCTGAGTAATGTGGGGATGGCGGAGCTGTGTGAGCGTGGCAAATTCCGATTTGAAATAGGCAAGGCCCTCGGCGGTCGGCATTCTCCGCGTCAGGATTTTCATCGCGACGCGCTGTTGCAAAATACCATCGTGGACCAGAAAGACCTCACCACTGGCCCCGGCGCCGATCCGTTGTTGCAGGAGATAGCGACCGTTGATCACGGTGCCAACGTGGAGTGGTTCTTTCACCACGGCATTATACCTCGATTCCGACCGGCACGAAATAAAATGGCTCAACTTGTGGATTACACTAGACTTTTTTATTCTCCATATGTTACGAACGCCGCATGGGTACCTGGCTTCAGCATTTTCACGACAATGTCGCGCGTGGTGCCGATCGTCCCTGTTGGCGGTACAAATCGAACGGGAGATGGCACGTCATCAGCTGGCGGGAGATGGGAGACCGGGTAAGAGGCGTGGCCGGCTGGCTGATCGCACACGGTCTGCAACCCGGGGATCGCGTGGCACTCTGGAGTTCCACCCGGTGGGAATGGTCGCTCATCGATCTGGCCGTCGTCATGGCGGGTGGCGTGACCGTACCAATCTATCACACGCTGCCGCTGGCACAGGGGGAGCTCATCGTGCGGGAACCCGCGTGCCGGTTTCTTTTTCTCGAACTGCCGATTGAGCATGATTTTTTGCCGCAGTTGCACCGCTGCGCATTGCCATTGGAGGGCGTGATTTTTATTGACGCCGAAGCGACCTGTCCACAGTATCCCACATCGTCTCTCCGGACGATCTTGACACAACCGCAGCAGTGCATCGCCGCGTATGAGGCCCGGTGGCGGGCGCGTCAACCCGATGACGTGGTCACCATTGTCTATACCTCGGGGACCACGGGAACACCAAAGGGTGTGGAGCTCACCACCCGGAATCTGCAGGCCGAGATTGAAGGGCTCAACGAGGCCTTCCATTTGACTCCTGGGACCGAGTGTCTGATGTTTCTCCCCCTGGCGCATATTGTGGCGCGGGCCATGCAATTTTTTCAGATTGAATACGGTTTGGTCGCCGCCTATGCCGAGTCGATCGACACCATCGGCGACAATCTCCGCGAAGTCGCCCCGCATTTTTTTGTCGGCGTCCCACGCGTCTTCGAAAAAATGGAGGCGCGACTCCGGGAGGCGGTCGCGCAGAGTCCTCCGTGCAAACAGCGACTCTTTGCCTGGGCGCTGGCGATGGGCGAATGCGTGAGTCGGTGCCGGGAACACCATCAACGGTTGTCCCTCCGTCTGCGCCTCGGTGCGCTGCTGGTCCGACTGATCTTTCGTTCGGTGCATCGACGGCTCGGCGGTCGGCTCACCTTTGCCATTTCTGGTGGTGCCCCGTTGCCGCAGCGCGTGGCGCAATTTTTTGCCAGCCTCGGTGTGCTGATCATAGAAGGGTACGGACTCACGGAGACCACGGCTGCCGTGACGATTAATCAGCGCTCCGACTATCGTTTTGGCACAGTTGGCAAGCCGCTGCGCGGTGTCACCGTCTCCATTGCCACGGATGGAGAAATCCTGGTGCGTGGGGCGACAGTGTTTCGCGGCTATTACCGGCGTTCTGAGGAGACCGCGGCCGTACTGGACCACGATGGATGGTTGCACACCGGCGACATTGGTCAGTGGAGTCGCGATGGTTTTTTGCGGATTACCGACCGCAAAAAGGATCTGATCAAGACCTCGGGCGGAAAATATATCGCCCCGCAACCGATCGAACATCAACTGAAGGCCTCACCGTATATCAGCGATGTGATTGTCCATGGCGATCGGGAAAAGTTTCTCACGGCCCTCATCATTCTCGATCGGGACGCGATCACCCGCTATCTCGATCGCAAAGGGATGACATGGGCAACGTGGGAAGAGGTCGTGCGGCATCCCGCCGTGGTGGCCGTGGTGCAGGAGGCGATCGATCGCGTGAATCGCGGATTGGCCCGATGGGAAACCATTAAGCGGTTTTCAATTCTGGAACGCGAACTCGCGGTCGAACGTGGTGAACTGACGCCGACGCTCAAGATTCGGCGCCAAATCGCCTATGAGCGATATAAGGATCATTTCGATCGGATGTATCGCGAGGCATGAAGGAAACTCGTTATGGCCCCACCGGCAGAACGTCCCGTCTTAGAGCCCCATATTGCGAGTCTTCTCTCGTATGTGCTGATGCTCTTTTTTTGTGGAATCCCGATCCCCGGGGCCGTCATGTTGATGATCGAAAAGGAGGATCGCCTGGTGCAATTTCATGCCTGGCAGAGTATTTTACTGGGCGGAATTGCCTGGGGGGGGTCGCTCCTGCTGGTCATGATGGGACATCTTGCCGGGCTCGTGATCGGATTGTTTGAGTGGTTGTTTACCCTGATACGGTTCCTCCTGCTGGGGGGGGTGCTGGTCGCGTGGATTCTTGCCATGGTGCATGCCTATCAATGCGAGGCCTGGCGCATCCCGATCCTGGGCGATCTCGCGGCTACATGGGCCGGCCTTGCCCGTGGCGGACCGCGACCCTCCGATATGGTACGGTGAGACGCATGCCTGGACGATTACGGATTGTCTGGTGTTATCTTGGCCCGCCATTGACCTCGCTCATTTTCCTCCGGAGTCGACGACCGAGCGTGCGGTTTCACGCGTGGCAAGCCTTCTATTTCGGGCTCTCCTTTCTCCTCGGTCTTGTCGGGTGCACGCTGACCGAAGTGCTGGTGGGCCAGATACACCGGGCCTATGCGCGGTTGATTGCATATTGCGTTCCGGCCATTGGCGCGATAGGCATTGTCCTGTGGTTATGGTGTATGGTGCGTCTCATGCAGCGTGGGGAATGTCATCTGCCATGGGTTGGTCGGTGGGCAACCATGCGAGCGCAGCGAGGCGGATGAGAGGAGCGGGTCGTGGATGCCAAGGAAATTCTCGAAGTCAAGATTCTCAAACGGGCAAAAGAACATCCCGCAGTGGGGAAGGCGATCAATGCCCCCGTCGTGTTTGATTTGAGTGGTGATGGCGGGGGGACATGGACCCTCGACTTTACGACACCGGAGGTCTCGGTCTATCCGGGAGTGGTGGAGAATCCCAAGGTCACATTCTGCATGGCGGCCGCGGATTTTGTGGCCATGGTCGAAGGGGAACTGAATGCTCAGAAGGCGTTTCTCACGGGAAAACTGAAGGTGAAGGGGGACATGGGCTCTGCCCTCAAACTGGGACAGCTCCTTTCTTAAAGGATTTCAGCGTGTCGCGAGTACACAGTACACAGGTCCTCATGAAACGTGAGAAGTACGGTTGGGACTCATGGGATGCGTGTACGAACGCAAAGCGAATGCACCATACATGAAGATGGCCATTGCGCAGATTAACACCACGATCGGTGATTTTGACGGGAACGGGCGTCGCATCGAAGCCGAAATGGCGTGGGCACGTGTGCAGGGCGCGAGGCTCGTGGTCTTTCCTGAATTAACGACCACGGGATATCCACCGCGTGACTGCCTCGGTCGTCCCATCTTTGTCGAACAGAATCTGCGTCTGCTTGAGGCGTTGGCGAAGCAGGCGACGGATATCAGTGTGGTGCTGGGGTATGTAGGGCATGCCGCTGATGCTGAAGGCCCCTGGCGCACCAATAGCGTGGCCCTGCTGGCTGGCGGAAAAATCGCGGCCACGCGACAGAAGACACTCCTTCCGGCCTACGACGTCTTCGATGAAACGCGCTATTTTGTTCCGGCGACCACGTGGCAGCCGGTCGCCTGTGGTCCCTGGCAGTTGGGACTCACGATTTGTGAAGACGCGTGGCATGATGCGACCGGGATTAACGGGCCACTGCGGTATCACGTCGATCCGCTGCAGGAATTGCAGCGGGCCGGCGCCACCTGCATTCTCAATATTTCGGCATCACCCTTCATGGTGGGGAAGCGGCGCATGCGCCAAGAGCTCTTGGCACAGGCCGCACGACGGTACGGACTTCCCATGGTCTATGTGAATCTCGTGGGGGGCAATGACCAGCTGGTCTTCGATGGCGGGAGTTTTGTCGTCAATCGACGCGGCGAGGTGACGTGGTGCCTCGAACGCTTTGTCGAGGCCCATGGCGTCATCGATGCGGCAACGCTCGATGGCCCGGCCATGGTGCAACGCCTCTTGACACCGGTGGAAGCAACCGTGGAGGCCTTGCAATTGGGCCTGCGCGATTATTTGCGCAAATGTGGTTTTCGGTCGGTCCTGATCGGGCTCTCTGGCGGCATTGATTCCGCGGTCGTTGCGGCGTTGGCCGTCGCTGCGCTCGGCTCTGACGCCGTTACGGGAATTGCCATGCCCTCGCCGTACAGCAGTGCCGCAAGCCTGGCGGATGCCGAAGCCCTTGCAAGGAATTTGGGCATGCATCTCGATGTCATGCCGATTGACACCATGTACGAGACCTATCGGGATCGGCTCGGGACCGATCGCCACGCAGCGCCCGATCTGGCCGATGAGAATTTGCAGGCACGCATTCGGGGAACGATCCTGATGACCCTCTCGAACCGCACGGGCGCGATGGTCCTCTCCACGGGCAACAAGTCCGAACTGGCCGTTGGCTATTGCACACTCTACGGCGACATGGTGGGCGGGCTGGCCTTACTCTCCGATGTCCCGAAAACGATGGTCTACGCGCTCGCCGCGTGGATCAATCGCGAGCAACCGCTCATTCCTCCGAGCATTCTCCAGAAGCCGCCCTCGGCAGAATTGAGACCGGGACAGGTTGATCAGGAGACCCTCCCACCATATCCGCTGTTGGATGCCATTCTCACCTATTATATCGAAGACCACCGGAGTATCGACGAGATCATCGATATGGGACTCGATGCGAACATTGTACATGATGTCATCTATCGGGTGAATTGTAATGAGTACAAGCGTCGTCAGGCTGCTCCCGGGATCCAGATTAGTCGAAAGGCCTTTGGCATCGGACGGCGATTTCCCATCGCCATGCATCTCGATCGATAATGATGATGGCCGGGACACTCTACATTGTTGCAACACCGATCGGGAACCTCGAGGATATGTCGGCGCGGGGGATCCGGATCTTGCGGACCGTGGATTATATTGCCGCAGAAGATACCCGTCGGACCCGGAAGCTGTTGTCAGCGCTCGACATCCATACGCCGTTGACCAGTTATCATGGGCATAACGAACTCGAGAAGGGGGAGGCGCTGCTCCAAACGCTCGTTGGCGGGAAATCTATCGCCCTGGTGAGCGATGCCGGGACACCGGGCATCTCCGATCCAGGGACGCGGCTGGTCGAGGAGGCCCGTGGGCGTGGAGTGGCCGTGGTGCCCATTCCCGGACCGAGTGCGATCGTGACTGCCTTGTCCGCTGCAGGTGTTCCGACCACACGTTTCACGTTCGTCGGTTTTTTGCCGGGAAAACGAAGTCGCCGCCGCGTGCTTTTGACACAACTGGCCGCATTGCATCATACGGTTGTCCTCTACGTGGCGCCGTGGGATGTCGCCAAATATCTGCCGGAGATGGAGGAAGTTTTTGGCGATCGCGATGTGGTGCTCTGTCGTGAATTGACAAAGGTCCATGAGGAATTCCGGCGGAGCACCATGCGGGCCTTGCGGGTCTGGGCCACGCGGGAAAAAGTGCGTGGCGAAATCACGTTGATCATCGTTGGAGAGGACGCGGGATGACGCGCATCGGGTGGGACATTATCGCCTCGCTTGGCGCGGGCGTCATGGTGTGGTGGTCCGTGCGGGTGCTACGGCGCCGTCATCGCCGCCACCGGCGGATCCTTGCGGCGTTGCATGCCATGAGCGGTCACCTCCTCTTGGAAGAACAACGGATGCAATCAAGGCCCATGCCGACATTGCATGGGCGGTATCACAGCTATTCTATGGCCATTGATGCGGATGATCGGGCAACGTCGTGGTGTTGGCGCGTGCATACCGAACTGCACAATGTCTGGGACGGTCGTCTTTTCCTGCAGGGCGATGACCGTCCCGGAAAAATGCGGGAACTCTATGGCAAAGACGTGATGTTCACGGGGGATCGTCTCTTTGACCGACAGGTCATTGTCGCCGGGAGCGACCGCGAGCGCATGCGGTTGCTCTTCACGCCGTATCTGCGGGCACGATATCAACAATTATCGGAAACGCATTTTCAGATCGAAATGCGGCAGCGGGCGGTCTATGCGGAGTTTGTCACCGGAATAGCACACCCCGAAGCCCGCGTTGCCACATATCTCGACCTCTTGGCAGTGACCTGCGCGGCGCTCGACCTTCTGTTGCAGGGTCCATTGAACACGGCGACGGACACGTCACTCCAGGACTGACATCCGGGGTCCCACGACCCAGCGCGCACCGCGCGCGCGAGGGGGAGGCTCCAGCGGCTTTGCCGCTGGAGGGGTCGGTGGCGACGACCGAGTCCGGGGACCCAGCGAAGCTGGGTGGACGAGGAAGTACCCGGAGGCGGAGCCGCAGGGTACGTGAGCCCCTCTAATAGTATGCGTCCCGATTATGACATCTCTTCGAATTCGGCGTCGACGACCTTGCCATCTTTTGGCGGGGACTCGCCGCCTTCCTTCGGCTGCTTTTCCCCGCCACCCGCCGTCCCGGTCGCCTGTTGGGCCTGCTGGGTGCTCGCCTTGTACATGGCCTCGGCCATGGCGTGAGAACATTGCTGCAACTTCTCCATCGCTCCCTTCAATTTTGCGCCGTCTTTGGATTCAATGGCTCTCTTGCATTCTGCCACTGCGGCTTCGACCGGAGCGCGTTGCTCGGCGGGAATCTTCTCGTGATTCTCCTTCACCGTTTTCTCTGTGGCATAAACGAGCGAATCGGCCTGATTGCGCAGATCGATCTCCTCGCGTCGTTTTTTGTCGTCGGTTTCATGCGACTTGGCCTCGGTAACGAGACGCTCAACGTCCTCTTTCGCCAGACCGCTGGAGGCCGTGATGGTAATGTGCTGTTTCTTGTTCGTGGCCTTGTCCACTGCGCCGACGTTCACGATGCCGTTGGCATCGATGTCGAAGGTGACCTCAATCTGTGGAATCCCTCTCGGTGCCGCGGGAATGCCATCCAGCATGAATTTTCCGAGCGAGCGATTGTCGGAGGCCATCGAGCGTTCCCCCTGCAACACATGCACTTCGACGGACGTCTGCCCGTCGCCGGCCGTGGAGAAGATCTGCGACTTCCGCGTGGGAATCGTGGTATTGCGCTCGATCATCGGGGTCATCACGCTCCCCTGCGTCTCGATGCCCAAGGTCAGCGGCGTGACATCGAGCAGCAGCATGTCTTTGACGTCGCCGGCCAGGACGCCACCCTGGACCGCCGCACCGCAGGCGACGACTTCATCGGGGTTGACCCCTTTGTGCGGTTCACGACCGAAAAATTCCTGCACCAACTGTTGCACTTTCGGGATCCGTGTCGAACCACCCACCAGAATGACTTCGTCAATATCGCTCGCCTGTTTGCCGGCATCCTGCAGGCAGCGCTTGCACGGTTCCAGCGTGCGATGGACGAGATCGGCGACCAGGGATTCGAATTTGGCCCGCGAAATTTTCATCACGAGATGTTTGGGACCTGTCTGATCCGCGGTAATGAATGGGAGATTGATCTCGGTCTCCATGGTGCCCGATAATTCACATTTGGCTTTTTCGGCGGCCTCTTTGAGGCGCTGCAAGGCCTGTTTGTCCTTCGACAGATCAATGCCCTGGTCCCGTCGAAACTCCTGCATGATATATTCGGTCAAGGTGTGATCGAGGTCGTCACCACCCAGATGGGTGTCGCCATTGGTGGCGACGACTTCGACGACATTTTCGCCGACTTCCAAAATGGAGATATCGAAGGTCCCTCCACCAAAGTCGAAGACCGCAACGGTCTCGTCTTTTTTCTTGTCGATGCCATAGGCCAGTGCTGCGGCGGTTGGTTCATTAATGATCCGTTTCACCTCCAGCCCCGCGATTTTTCCGGCGTCTTTCGTGGCCTGCCGCTGACTATCGTTGAAATAGGCCGGGACGGTAATCACGGCCTCTTGCACGGATTCACCCAAATAATCTTCAGCGGCCTTTTTCAGTTTCCGCAAAACATGGGCGGAAATCGCCGGTGGGGCATACCGCTGACCCCGCGCCTGAATGTGGGCATCGCCGTTATCCGCGGCGACGACCGTATAGGGGACCCGTTGTGATTCTGCCGTGACTTCATCGTGCCGACGCCCGATAAATCGCTTGGCGGAAAAAATCGTATTCTCCGGATTAATGGCGGCTTGCCGTTTTGCGGATTGTCCGATCAGGATCTCACCACCCTCCCCAAAGGCGACGACCGAGGGGGTCGTACGGGCGCCCTCTTCGTTTTGAATGACTTTCGGTTGGCCGCCCTCCATGACAGCCACACAGGAGTTCGTGGTTCCAAGATCAATTCCGATGATTTTTCCCATAGTTGGCTCCTCCAATCGGGGTAAAATTTGCGAAGGCCTCTCGTGCCTCCAAGGGTAGGAGGGCATATGAGGGTCACCGCGCTAATGTCAAGGAAGGACAGAGTTTTTTTGTTCATAAATTGACTTTTTTCGTGAAGTTCCTATGTAGATCCTCCCTATGAAAAACGACGATTATTACGAGGTGTTAGGTCTTCCTCGCGATGCCGATGCCGTGGCCATCAAAAAGGCCTACCGCCGAGTGGCCATGGATTGCCATCCCGATCGGAATCCGGGGGACCATACGGCCGAAGAGCGGTTTAAGGCTGCGGCAGAGGCCTACGAAGTCTTAAGCGACCCGGAAAAACGCCAGATTTATGATCGGTACGGGCGGCGTGGCCTCGATCGACAGGGGATGCACCACGGCTTTCATGGAATGGACGATATTTTCAGCCACTTTGGCGATATCTTTGAGGGACTCTTTGGCGGGGGAGGTTTTGGGGTGCATCGCGGCCGTGGGAGACAATCCCAAACGGGGGAGCACCTGCAGACGTCGGTGGCGATTGATCTCCAGGAGGCCGCGGTCGGTGTGGAGCGGGAGGTGGCGATCGAACGGCAGATGCCATGTGCGCGGTGTCAGGGGAGCGGCGCACGGCCCGGTTCGAAGCGCATTCCCTGTGTGGCCTGTGGAGGTGCCGGATATCAAACCGTCCGACAGGGTTTTTTTGTGATGCAATCCACCTGTGGCCATTGTCATGGGGAAGGGACGCGGATTGACGCGGCCTGCGACGAGTGTCGGGGACGTGGTGCGGTGCGTACAGAGCGCACGTTGAAGGTGAAAATTCCTGCAGGCGTGGAAGACGGGATGCACCTGGTCTTGCGCGGCGAGGGAGATGCCGGCCCACACGGCGGTCCTGCAGGGGATCTCTATGTCATGGTGCAGGTCGATCCGCATCCGCACTTCCAGCGCGAGGGTCATGATATTTTTGCACGAGTCACTCTCTCATTTCCCGAGATGGTGTTGGGGACGCAATTGACTGTTCCCACGTTATATGGAAAGGAGTCGCTCACCATTCCGGCCGGGACCGATGTCGGCAGCATCTTCCGACTCAAGGGGAAGGGGATGCGGGATGTGCATACCGGGAAGATGGGGGACCACTGTGTGGAAATCATGATCACCATCCCGAAAAAGTTGACGCGCACGCAGCGGACGTTGCTCGAAGAGTTTCTCCATGAGACGACATAATCACGATGGCCAATGGGCGGTCCTTTCGCGGTTTCCCGTCACGAACCAGCTCTCGCTCTATTATGAATGGTGGGTTCCGGCCGCGCCAAAAGGGATTCTGCTCGTCGCTCACGGCATTGGTGAACATTCCGGACGGTACGGTCCCTTTGCGCGCGCGTTCTATCACCACGGTTTTGCCGTTGCGCTCTTTGACCAGCGCGGCCATGGCCAGTCTGATGGTCCCCGGGGGGAGCTCGTCCATATTCAGGAACATTTGGGCGACCTTGCGGCCTTTGTCCAACTGACGCGGGAGCGGTTTCCCCATCTCCCGATGTTTTTGGTCGGCCACAGTTTTGGGGGGCAACTGGCCCTCAACTTTGTGGTGCGATATTCAAAGGGGTTGCGGGGCCTCATTCTCAGTTCGCCCAATATCGGGCTGAAGTTGCAGCTTTCGTGGTGGCAGCAATGGCTCTGCCGCGTGGGATCACGCTGGATGCCTTCACTGCCGCTGCGCGATTCCATCCGGCCGGAATGGCTGAGCCACGATCCGGCCATCGTCGAACAGTATCGCAGGGATCCCCGGGTTGTCCGTGTCTTTACGGTCCATGCGGTGATGGAGGTCTTGCGGAATCTCGATATTGTCATGGCATTGGCCCCACGCATCCATCTGCCGTCGCTCTTTCTCCATGCCGGTGATGACCGTATTTGCGATCCGGATGCGACCCGACGGTTCTATCGGCGCGTGCCGGTCGGCTACAAACGGCTGAAAATTTATGACGGCTTCTATCATGAGTTGTTCAATGAAGTAGAGAAGGGACAGGTCTTTCGCGATATTGTGCAATGGATTGACGAATATAGGTTGGAGGAGTTGCGCCCGTTGCCAGGCGTGACCCAGCATCGCACATACCGAGAGTCTGTAACAACCGAGGGGGCGACATGGTCCGGATCTTCACGTGGGTGAGTAGTCTCTCCCTCTTGGTGTCCCTTGCCCATTGTACGGAAGTGGGGTCGAGCTATAAACATTCCCTGCGGGCATGGCATCGCCATGCCGAGGTCTTCGATGTGAATTCGTTGCGGGCCGAACTCCTGTGGGATGCCGTGCATGTGACGCCCACCTTGCGTGACATCCGGATGGATCGAGAGGCCCAGCTACGGCACACCTCGGTGAACGATGTCCGTCGGCACATTGATGCAGCATGGTGGTGGGAAGGGACGCTCTTTTATATCAACTTTTTTGCGCCACGGGATGCGAAAGACCTTCTCGCGCCGGATGGCTATTGGCGTTTGGAATTGACGGATGGCCATGGAACACCATATGCGCAGGGACGGATCGTCGAGGTGCCGGTCACGCCGATTGCCCGAAAACTCTTCCCCTTTCTCACGCATTGGTCCAAGACGTATCTGGTGGTCTTTCCCCGGGTTGGCCCGGGTCCGCTTGCCTTGACTTTGTATGGGCTCAATGCGACTTCAACGCTCCGATGGGAATAACAACGCGTCATACCATGAGATGAGACACGCTGTCAGGGACCATCGGCACGGTTCCAGTGGGAGTCTTTCGGCGCTTCCCACGTCTCAACCGTATTGATATTGTAATGGAGACCGCGGCTTTCGCGGCGCCACTGGGCGGACCGGATGATCAGCGCCGCCACCAGGGCAATGTTGCGCAATTCAATCAGGTCCGCTGTAATCGAAAAATTCCAGTAGTACTCATTGATTTCCTGCTGCAGCAACGTGATGCGCGCGGCGGCCCTGGCCAGGCGCTTATCCGAGCGGACAATCCCCACATAATTCCACATCAGGCGCCGGACTTCGTCCCAGTTGTGGGAGATGACGACCGATTCGTCGCTATCCGTCGTGCCACAAGGGTCCCACTGGGGGATGGCCGATGCGGGAAGCGCCCGTGCGATCGGTACATGACGGATCGTCTCGGCAATATGTTCGGCCATGACGATGGCCTCCATCAGGGAGTTCGAGGCAAGGCGATTGGCGCCATGGAGACCGGTATGGGCCACTTCACCGCAGGCAAAGAGCTGGGCAATGTCCGTGCGACCATGGAGATCGGTCGCGACGCCGCCACAACAGTAGTGGGCGGCCGGGACCACCGGAATCGGCGCTCGGGTGATATCAATGCCATAGTGGAGGCAGGTGGCATGGATCTGCGGAAATCGCGCGCGGATCTCGGCAGCGGGTCGATGCGAGAGATCGAGGAGCACGTGGGAATGGCCGTGACGTTTCAGTTCGGCATCAATGGCCCTTGCGACAATATCGCGCGTTGCCAACTCGCCGCGCGGATCATACCGTTCCATAAAGGGTTCGCCGGTGAGCAACCGGAGTTTTCCCCCTTCACCACGGACGGCCTCCGAGATCAAAAATGACTTGGCCTGCGGATGATAGAGACACGTGGGATGAAACTGGATGAATTCGAGGTTCGCCACGGTCGCCCCCGCGCGATAGGCCATGGCAATCCCGTCACCCGTGGCGATGTCCGGGTTGGAGGTGTAGAGGTACACTTTCCCGGCGCCGCCGGTCGCGAGGCAGGTCTGCCGGGCATTGATCGTCCAGATCGTCCCGCTGGGCCGGTGCAGGGCATAGGCCCCAAAACACGTGGTGGTGCGGCAATGCCGTCGTTGGTCTTGCTGCGTGAGTGTCCGATCCGTGATCAGGTTGACGGCGAGCATCTCCTCGAACAGCGTGATCCGGGGTTCTGCGGTCACCCGGGCGAGGAGGGCCCCCATGATGGCGCGGCCCGTTTGATCGGTCGCATGGAGCACGCGACGATGCTTGTGGCCCCCTTCTTGATGCAGATCAAAGTGGTCATCATGGCGCGTGAAATCAACCCCCCAGCCGAGGAGGCGTTCAATGGCCTTGGGGCCTTCCCGGACAATCATCTCCACGGCCGCGGTCTTGCAGAGACCGTCCCCGGCACGGAGGGTATCGTCCACATGGGATCCCAGGCTGTCGGTCGCTTCCATGACGGCCGCAATGCCGCCTTGGGCACACGCGGTATTGGTCTCTGCAGCACGGCGTTTTGTCAGGACCGTGACGCGGCGGGTGGGGGCGAGCAGGAGGGCAAGGCTCAACCCCGCAATGCCACTCCCAATGATCAGAACATCGGTCTCGGTATACGCCATGACCCGGTGCCGCTACCATGGGGCGCAGGACGAGACAACGCCTATAGTATTTCAACGTGTAATGAGTACAAATGTGCTCATTACACGTTAGAAATACTTATGGTACCGTAAGACGCATGTACTCAGGAAAAGTTAACGCACCATATCGCAGAAAGGATGCCTTCAAGCAGCAGGCACGTGGGGCCCCACCACCCAGCGCGCACCGCGCGCGAGAGGGGGAGGCAGTGGCGACGACCGAGTCCGGGGACCCAGCGAAGCTGGGTGGACGAGGGAGTCCCCCAGCGCGCACCGCGCGCGAGAGGGGGGGCAGTGGCGACGACCGAGTCCGGGGATCCAGCGAAGCTGGGTGGACGAGGGAGTCCCCCAGCGCGCACCGCGCGCGAGAGGGGGGCAGTGGCGACGACCGAGTCCGGGGATCCAGCGAAGCTGGGTGGACGAGGGAGTCCCCCAGCGCGCACCGCGCGCAATAGTGGGGCACGTGTGCCGGGATCATTTTGACTTCTCGCTATGAATCTTCTACTATCCGCGGCATGCCTGCCACGCGGTTTCTGAATGTCCCGAACCTGATCTCCGTCTTGCGCGTCGGCACCGTTCCAGCCATCGTCATTTTACTGGCCAGTATTCCCCGAGGACACCCCGGGAATCTCTCGTGGGATCGCACCGCGAGCTTCTGGGCGGCGTTCCTCTTCGGCGTTGCAGCGGTCTCGGATATCATCGATGGGTTCTTGGCCCGTCGATTCCAGACCGTGACCACCTTTGGGAAGTTCTTTGATCCCCTAGCCGATAAACTCCTGACGTTCGGGGCGCTCGTGATGCTGATTCCCCTGGGCCGCATGGCCGCATGGGTCGTGGTGCTCCTCCTGGCCCGCGAACTCGCGGTCACGACATTGCGGGGGATTGCCAGCGGAGAAGGGATTGTGATGGCCGCAGGCAAGTGGGGGAAGATGAAGAATGCCTTTGGCAATGTGGGCATTCCACTCGTGATGCTCCATTATCCCCACGGTGGCATTGCTTGGGCATCAATCGGATGGGTCCTCTTTTTCTGTTCCATAGTGTTGGCGATATGGTCTGGGGGAGGGTACCTGATCAGTTTTTTCCGGACCATGGGCCTTCGACAGCAGATGTTTGCATAAAGGGGGGGTCGATGAAACAGCGAAAAGGGGATGGCGGACGGATTCTCTATCCTGGATTGATCATTCGGGGGGGTGGTGAGGCGCTCCTGATGATGGGATCAGCTAATTCGTCACCCCGTCAGGGGTTTACTCGGCGCACACACGGTCTGGTGCAAATTCTCAGGGAAGTTGGTGGGGTGCACAAATCCTCATTTTCTGTGGATAACCCTGTGGATCATCAGAGAAATCCGCATAGTAATGCTTGTAAGAAGTTGGTTTAAACGGATTGCCTAAATAGTAATCAGATAAAACACTATTTAATTCAGGATCTATCAAAAATGAACCTCAGGTAGTCTTTCCAGACTTCTTTAGATTTTTGGGGAACATATTTTTGTGGATAAGAAGTCAATTGCTGTATTGATAAAGGGTTCAACGCCATTCTTGAAGTTTTTCTTGAAGAATGGTTCCTGTAGTGGACTCGGTCCACTCCACCCGGATGATCGGTCGACCCCGGGAGAGCTCTTCGTGGACGGTCAATACCCCCATGGCTGTGAAGGCGCGAATGGCATTCCGGAAGGTGACTTCAGAAATGGCCTCGGGGTCGCCCAGTCTCCCGAGCCGTAAGAGATGGGTCCCATAGGCCCTCGCCTCCCGACAGAGTTGTCGGACGTCGAGTGGCGCTTCTGCACACTGCACCGCGGTCTGCAGGAGCACATGGTAGGAGGTGAAATAATTGCGAAGGACGTTCGCAAAGATCTGCAAGGTGTCGAGCGACTGGGGGATGACCTCAATCCCTGATATGATGGGATCGGTCGCAAGGTCGGTTTCGTGCCTCAGGGTAATCATCCCACGCTCCACCAAGTAATTGAGATCTCTTTTGAGATGCGGTCGTAATTCCCTGTGCGTGGCGAAGACAAACTCCTCCCGAAAGAGGCTCTGACAGAGACGAAAGTCCTCCTCAAAGGCGGCGAGTGAGACCGCACGACTGGCGCCAGGGCGGGCACTCGCCTTGAGCACGGTCGCTATGGTGCTGATCGTCACCAGGTAATGGATCATGGTGTTTTTGCTCAAGTCGAGGGCCGGTCGATGACGATGGTCGAGCAGATAGTAGATCGGTTCGAACTGATCATGATAGTCAAGGAGCCGTTGTCGGCGGAGCTGCACGAGGACTTCGTCGATGGTCTGCTCCGGGTCGCGTTCGAGACGCTTTGTGCATTCCACCGTCCGCCACCGGAGATAGTCGAGGAGGCCATGGACTGCTGCGGTAATCTCCTGCCGTGTAATCGCGGGCCTCTGAGAGAGGAGGAGTGCCGTGGCCGTCAATGCCATGGGGGTCACGAGGATCCCGCGATTGATCTGTCGCATCAGGGTCGTGGCCAGATGTTGCGTGACCGCGCGGTGGTCATGATCCGCAAGGTCGGTGGCCTTGATCGATGGCCCCACGACCTCCTGCAGCACGGTGTGGTAGCGCACGGGTTCACCGAACGTGAGGTAAATCCGCCCATACCGATGCCTGAGGTGTCGGCCCAGTCGGATCATTTCCCAGAACGATTCGCGTTTCTTCTGGTCGCCGGCAATTTCCGACAAATAGGCCCGCTCTTCCGCCACTTGATCATAGGTCAGCGACACGGGAATGTAGCGGAGATCGGTCAGCACGCCACGCCGCAGGGTCTCCCCCATCATGGAAAGGATGCCCATCCGGGGCATCAGGGGTTTTCCCGTTCGGGACCGTCCTCCCTCGATAAAAAATTCGACCACACTCCCTTCACGCAACAGGAGGGTGAGATAGGCGGAAAAAACGGCACGATAGAGGGGGTTGCCGCGAAAAGAGCGACGGACGAAAAAGGCCCCGCAGCGGCGCGCAATCTGTCCAAAGGGCCAGAAGGCGAGGTTCATGCCTCCGGCCACATAGGGGAGAGCCAGCTGATGTTGATAGAGAAAGGTCGAGAGGAGCATATAATCGACATGACTGCGGTGGTTGGGGACAAGGACGATCGGTCCCTCGGCCATGGCCGTGCGAAGGGTTTCCAGGGAGCGTGGATCATGCTCGATCCCGTCAAACATGAGCCGGAAGATCCACCGGACGATCTTGCCGACGATTTCGACGTACCGATAATTGACGTCTGCAGCAATTTCCCCGACATATCGACGGGCAAGGAGTTGGAGGTCGTCGACCGATCGCTGCTGCTCCTGGGCGATTGTGTAGAGAGCCCGCTGGAGTTGGGGGTCTTCCAGCGTCTGTTCGATCATCCAGCGTCGCGGTTTCAGTCGGGGTCCGGCAATCGCCTTTCGTTCGCAAAAGAAACGATGGAGAAGCTGGTCACGCAAAAGTTGTGCCCGCGCTCCTTGATCGCCCTCCGGGTGGCGTGCCAGAAAATCGGTCAGGAGGATCGGTTCGCCACATTGGACCAGGGTGCGCGTCTTGTAATTGCGGAGGAAGAGGAGGCACTTGCGTAATCGCCCCGGTGTGATCCGGTCTCCAAAGAGGAGGTCGAAGAGGGACTTGGCGCTCTTTTCGGGCCGTCGGTCCCAGAGAAACTGGATCGGCACGACCGTACACGGGGAAGCGATGGTCCCGGCGGCAGTCAGAACGGCCTCAAGCGGGTCGGAGCGGCTGCTCTCCCAAAAGCGGTCATCGTAGAGTCGCGAGGTCCGGATGCGAAGCAGCACCGCATGCCCCTGGGTGATGAGCTGCTGGAGGTGGCCACTCGTCACTGGATGGGGGATGGACTGCCGTTGCAGCCACTGCCGACAGCGTTGCCACCATTGCGCACGATACGGCCGCCAGCGCTGCCAATGGGTGGTATGGACATTCGGGGCGTAGGCCGTGAGCGGCAGGCGGTGTTCGAGAAACAACCAGTTGAAATAGTGATACTCGAAGGGACCGAGCAGCGGGGTCACAAAGATGAGGGGTCCTTGAGCCGCACGCGTTCGGAGCTCTTCCATGGCATACCCCGTGATGGTGATCTCACGGAAAAATGGGGCGATCAGCCGGTGGTGGAGCGGCGAGAGGGCGGGTGCCATGGCCGATGTATACGGATCGTGGTCTGGCATGGCGGGGGGGACTGCCGGAAAGAGGCGCAATGTCGGTTGGGTCATGTGGCCATGGTACTGAAGGCGCAGGGCGCTGGCCAGCTGAAAAAGAGTGACTACTCGCCATTGAGTTGCTTTTCGAGTTTCTTCTTCTCGGCCTCTTTTGCCGCGATCTGCCCCTTGAGATCATCGATCTCGTCGGCGAGTTCCTCGTTTTTCTCCTCGAGTTGTTCTTCGTCGGAGAGCTCGTTGTAGGCTTGTTCTTTTAATCCGAGTTCCTGTTCAAGGTTGGTAATTTCGTCCTTCAGCGTTGCCAACTTGTCTTGATCGGAGACATTTTCATCAACCATGGGGGTGAAATCAAAGGGATAGGTCCCGGTAATGGTGTCCCCTTTCACCTCACTCACATCGACAGAGGTCCCCGAGGCAATGACCGTATTATTCCCCACCTTGTCGTGGACGTGGGTGATGCCGCCGACCACTTCGACCGGGCTCCCATCGACCAGAATGGGTGTGCTGGCGGGGATGCCATGCAGTTCGACCACGAGCTGCTCGTAGCCCTCCATGGTCTGTTGGATGAAGACGAGCTGGAGGACGCCATTATGTTCCATCAGAATGGCATCGGTAAATCCCTCGGGCATGGCAAAATCGAGACTCGACGGGTCGGACCCGGCGCCGGTCAGGACGATCTTCTCGCCAACGATGAAATCTTCAAGGTCCTCCGAATCATAACTGGCCCAATGGAAACTGTCGTCATCGGCGTTCTGAGTACCCCAGGTCATGAGACTCGTTTCCACGCCCTCGTCATCCGTCGAGATCTCGAGCTGTTGTTCGAGGACCTCTTTCATCCCACTTGTGCTGAGGGTCGTCTGTCCCAATTCATCGAGAGGAATCCCGAGCGAGTCCAGATAGGTCTTCGGGGCGAGAATCACGTCATTCCCGACGGTATCGAAGATCCCCATCGATGTCCCACCGGTCAACGTGACCTGGCTGAAGTCGATCATGTTCGTCTCGCCATTGCCATAAAAGTTGAGTGTCAATGCCTGGTCGGGATCAAAAAAGCCGTTGATCTTGATGCGCAGCGTCCGTGGGGTGCCATTGGCATCAAAGCCGACCATGGTGATGATGAGCGCATTGCCACTGCTGGCCGGCTCCGCGCTCGCCATGGTGTAGCCCTTCGGCATATCGATCGAGAGCGTGCCGTTGGTGACATCATCGGCGTCGATCACGAGGGTGCCACTCTTGTAATCGCTCTGGGAGAGATCCACACCGGTGATAAATGAGGAAGGTGGCGGGGTCTCCAGGATCTCGGTCGCCCCGGGATTTTCATGTTCCGAGACTGCATCGCCGGCGGAGTTGACGACCTTGTCCTGACTGCCGCCACCGGCACGGATGATGTCGATCCCCGCACCGCCGTCGATCGTGTCATTGCCGTCGTCGCTCCCAAAGCCGATGGCGCCATTTTCGTTGAAGCCATCGCCGAAGAGACGGTCCTTACCTGCGCCGCCGTAGATCTTGTCGTTGCCCGCACCACCGACGAGGACATCGTTCCCCTGTGAACCGAGAATGACGTCATTGCCTTGACCACCGAAGACCACAATGCCCCCTGGTTCACCAAAGGGCGTGCCCCAATTACCATCGCTGACGCGGGCCAGGAGGTGATTGTCGGAGACCAGTTTTTGCGCCTTGTCCGCGCCATAGATGTAGAACATCTCCGGCCGGACCGCCATGTTCTTGAGGACGTAAACCTCCTTGGTGCCATCGGTCTTGACGACCTGCACATGGATGTCTTTCCCCACGGTCATGGTGTTCACTTCTGCAATCGAATCATCGGCCACAAAGGCCAGGGCATTCGAGGTGGCGGGATTGTTCGGATCGTAGCCACTGTTTTCGAGCATGATCGTCCCGGCATAGGTCCCGCTCATGGCATGCGGGACCCCGGCATCCACGGGATAGGTCTCGAGGGCACCACTCATGTCGTTCCATCCGACCGACATCTGCGCGAGTTCCTCTTTCACCGCATCAAAATCGACGTCCGTGCCATCGGGATATTTGCCGGTTTTGACAAAGGTCTCGTAGTTGTCCACGAGGGCCTGTTCTGCCTCGAAGAGTGCCATGGTCTCGGCATATTTGGCCTGGTCTTCCATGGAGAGATACGCGGAAAATTCCCCCGCGTTCTCGAACTCCTTTTTTTGCAGTTCGAGGTCCTGCTTGAGCTGCTCCAGGGTCAACTGTTCCTCTTGCGAGAGGACGTTGCTCTCCGTCTTTGGTGCTGCTCCGGCCTTGGCGATCCCTTTGATACTCATACCGTACTCCCGGATGTGTCACCCGCTTCGAATTCTTTTTCGAGCAGGGCCTCTTCCCCCTCGAGGCTTTCGTCCATTGGGACGGATATGCCAAAGACATTGCGATATTCATCGAAGAAGGCCGTGATGTTATTTTGTGTCTCCTGATAGACCGGGCCGTATTCGTTCCAGGCCTCTTGTTCAAGGAGGTCGCCCTCTGCCACCAGGGTCGGGTCTTTGTTGATCTCCTCCAGGAGTGCATTGCGCGCATCGGTATAGGCGTCGACCATCTCCTGGTCGGAATTGGCACTCTCGCCGCTATAGCCGGTCGGGAGATCATAGACCCCTTCGGTCACGGTAAACTGCAGGTCGCCGCCGGAGATCTTGTATTCATCGTCGTTATACATCCGTTCATTCGAGGCATTATCGCCGACGTACTCATCGGCTTCGTCTGTCCCCACCTTGGTCTTGATCGTCCCACCGATCACTTCAATGTCATCGCCCGGTTTCCCCGGTTCGGTCGGATTGTCGATCATGGTGAGGCCTTCCGGGGTATCGTTTTCCACATACACGCCGGGATTCTCCAGATATCCCTTGGTGGTGCCGCGCTTGCCGTCAGACTCATCGAGATATCGTCCCTCAATCTTGCCCAAGGTATGGATGTAGTTTTCATCCCCTTTGCCACCGTTCGTGATCGTCACGTGGGTGACATTGCGGAGGTGCTTGTTCCCATCGTGTGCAAACACCGCTGTATGGGCATTGCCCGACCCGTTCACAATCGTCGTATACGCGGGATCACCCTTGGTGATGTCGAACTGCTCCTTCGGGGGGATATCGATGATGCTATTATATTTATCGACATCAATAACCCCATCGATACCGGCAATAATGGGGCCATTGCGGTTGATGACGTCGGCACTTTCTTTCCAATAGCCATCTTCTGTTAATGTCGGGCCGACATAGCGACCGCCATCGCCAAAAAAATGTCCGAGCGCGTCGCTGTAGCTCCCGCCTGGTGTATTGAAATATCCCTGATTGGTCGTCGAGAAGAACCCGCTATCGACCGTGAGATGAATGGGGCTCCGGAGCATCCGGTTGGGATCATCTTTGCTCCCCCCAATATCGTATCCGCTCGTCAGGGCGATGGACAATGAAGAGGCGTAGACTTCGTCATTGACCGTTCCCCCGCTCGGACTGGGATGTTTGAGCGGCTCGAGATACTGCTGGTTGCTGGGCGTGATGGTGGCACTGCCGATCTGCATCTTGAAGAGCTGGTTCCCGTCGGCATCATTGAAGATCAGCAGATGGTCGGCCCCGAGTTCGATCGCATCGTTTCCTGGCGCGGTATATTTTTTCGACGTGAGGACAACGTCCGCGACCTGTATCTGCATATAGCGGTCGCGGATCTCCTCGGGCGGGGCCGCGAGCTCGCCGTTTTCCATCCCCCCGGTGTAGACGACATACCGTTCGTCGACGATTTTTGGGGTCCCATCGGCATAGGTCTCGACCCAGAAGGAATTCGGGATCGGAATCGTGAGAGATGTTTTGAAGGTGTTCGTTGACCCTTCATACGTGTCGACCCATTGAGAGGGCGCGTTTCCCGTGGCATTGACAAACAGGTCAACACCTTCCTCAGCATTCGCTGGTGTGGTCTCAAAATTTTTCACACCGGAAGCGCTTAAATCCCAGACGAAATTCGGATTCATGGCATTGCCTTCAAGAAATTCTCCCGTCACTGAGTCAAACCGGACTGGCTGCATCGTGCTCTTATTGAGCATGGCGTATTCATCCGTCCCCTGTTCGGTCAGTCGGGTGCCGATGAGATACGAGGAGGTCATGGGATTGCCAATAATTCCGTCATTGTTCACGTCGTAGTAGTCGATCTGGGATTCCGGGACGCCGTGGTCATTGCCATATTTGAGGCCATATTCTTTGGCACGCTCGATCTCGATGGCATAGAGCTTGAGCTGTTCGAGTCGGACCTGCTTCACTTCGGCAATGGCGATGTCGATATTGAGGATTGCCTTTATGAGCGAATCAAGGGTCTTGACCTCATCCGGCGTGATGGTCCCCTGATGGAGGCGTTCTTCGAGGGCAATTTTTTCGCTCAGATAAATGATCCGGAGGTCTTCATACTGCTGGAGCACGGTGCCGTCGGCGAACGTGTTCCCCGTAGGGTCCGCCGATTTGCGCAACTCGGCGACCGTGGGGACGCGATAGTCAGGCGCCATCCCTTGCGAGGCCGCAATAGCCGCATGGAGGGCACCCAAGGGACCGGTGTTCGGATTCTCCACCGGCGGGACGGTCTCGGACGCGACAAATTGAAACATATCTTCCACCGGATCCACCGGGGTGTCGGCGGCGGTGGACCCCCCACCCAGCGGGAGGGTCTCAGTCCCTTTTGCCGAGGCGGGTGAGAGTAGAGAAACGGCCTTGAGTGGCTTGATCTCCATCGCGACTCCAGAAGGAGCAATTTCCTTGCCAAGATGAAAGGGGAGCATCAGAAATAGTGTATTCTATATGACTGAAATTATTGATGAAATTTGTCGAATATTCCAGTCGACGTCTGTCGCAACATCTGCAGGAGGGGGTATTCGCTCCATCATGGGACCCAAAGTCCCAGGTTAGGGTCTGACCGGAAATACCTGTTCTGTTTTGGCGCTCAGCTTGGGGCCAGATTTGCCCGATCTGAGAGAGCAAAACCGGAGGCATAGCCGGGCTATGTTGAGGATTTTGCGAGTGAAGATCGGGAAAAGATGGTCCCAAGATGAGATGCCAAAATGAATAGGTATTTCCGGTCAGACCCTTAAGAGGGGATTTTGTACAGCGTCCGATGCTCGTGGACCTTGCCGATTTCGGCGTCTAATCGGAGGAGGGCATCTTTCAGGAGTCCCAACATATCGCGGGCATATTCCGTCGTGGCATAATTGCTCCCCTGCAGCTGCCCCTGATATTCGGTGATCAGCGCTCTCAGTTCGTCGCGGCGGATCCGGTAATGGTCCTCGATATCGCGCAGGAGCGAAGGACGCTGTTTGGCATCTTTCCAGGCATCTTCTGAAAATTGCATGAGATCGCGAAAGAGAGGGACAGCGGGGAGTGCGGCCTCACTCGAGAGGCCAGGGCGTTCCACCGTCGCACGGATCCCCTGAAACGTCTCGAGCATCGTCTGGCCCGTCCCGTTCTGCAGGAGCTTCATCTTTGCCTCGTAGAGCGACAGCGCATTGCTCAGTTCAGAGAAGGCGGCATGATCCGGTTCCAGTGCGGCAGTCCCACCGGCAACAGCGGTGGCCTTGGGCCAAAACCCTCCATCGACCATGAAGTGATCCCCCGGCACGGCAGTCTCATGCGCGGGAGAGGCCGTGTCAGGCGCGCCAGCCGGCGGGAAGAGGAGCTGACTCCCCTTCGGCTTGCCGATCGAGGGGTCAAAGCTCATTCGAGTCCCCCTCCCTCTGCGAGCAGTGCCGTGAGAAGGCCTTGGGCCTCCTGGAGGGCAGCCTTGAGGGCCTCCCCCTCGCCCCCGATGGCTGTTTTTCGTTCGAGGATCTCCAAGATCTTGGCCTGCGACTTAAACTGGCACAGGAGGGTCTCCGGGTCGTATGCACGGTCCTCCTCTGGTTGGGGCGCAGGCGCGGTCTCCGCTGTCGCCCCCCCATAGGGGGTATTCGACAATGGACGCCGATCGATGTGGGCGATCTCTCTTCCCATATGCCCTCAGAGAGTGAGCAAGAAAAGTGCCAAACCTGTTTGGAGGGGCAAAATTGTATCTATAGAGTATTATTGTGTTTTTTAACTATTTTTCCTGAACGAGCGATGGGCAATGAGGAGAAAATTCCCGGCAACCCTATGGTTTGGGGCCTCTTTTCCCCAGCGATGCCCCCACAGTTTCGAGGTGCTGACAGATCTCTCCAAGGCGGAGGGTGAGTGGATCGTGTGGCCCACGGCCCAGCGTGTTCGGATCGTGCAGGATCGTATCGAGTGCACGGAGCATACGATGCCCAAGCACAACGGCCGGCGCGGTTTCCGCAGGAGAGTGGAGATGCCGACTCTTGCGTTGACGCAAGAGCTGTGTGATGACGGGAACCAGTTTTTGCAGGGTGTCGGGGGTCTTGACGAGGTATTCATCGGCACCGCATTTGATGGCATCCGCGGCCGAAGCGGGATCGCCACTCCGCGAGAGGACCAGGATCGGCGTGCGTCCTGCAGCCATGCGGAGTTGTGGGAGTTCATCGAGGATCGGTCGCCCGCCCAGATAGAAGCTCGTCATGAAGAGGGCCGGTCGCAATCTCTGCAGGGCCTCGATGGCTTCATCGGGGGTATAGACCCGCTGTACGATGAACTCCGGATGTTCTGCGGTCATAGCGCGGCGCACCAGCTGCGCATGGTCGTCATTCTCTTCCAGATAGAGGATCCGGGGTGGCACCGGTTTTTTCCCCGCAGCGTCTCCGATCATGCCAGATTTAAGAGATGCCGGAGGGGATCGACCCGATCAAGCCGTTCCCAGGTAAAGGACGGTTCATTCCGTCCGAAATGGCCATACGCCGCAGTCTTTTTGTAGATTGGACGTCGCAGATCAAGCTGCTCAATAATCGTCCGCGGCTTGAGGGGAAAGATCTCCCGAATGGCGGTCTCAATGGCCTCCGGATCGACCTGATGCGTGCCAAAGGTGTTGATCAACAATGAGACCGGGTCTGGATATCCAATGGCATAGGCAATCTGCACCTCGCATCGCCGGGCTGCGCCACTGGCCACGACATTTTTTGCCACGTATCGTGCCATGTAGGAGGCGGAGCGATCGACCTTGGTCGGATCCTTGCCGGAAAATGCACCGCCACCATGACTCCCCATCCCACCATAGGTATCGGCGATGATTTTCCGGCCGGTCAGGCCGCAATCGGCATGGGGGCCGCCCAACACAAAGCGCCCCGTGGGATTGATCAAAAATCGGGTCTCTGTGCTGAGCATGTCCTCTGGCAGGACCAGCCGGATCACGTGACGAATGACATCGTCTTGCAGGGTATCGTGCGAGACCTCCGGGGTGTGCTGGGTCGAAATGACGACCGTATCGATCTGCGCGGGGGCACCATTCTCGTAGCGGACCGTGACCTGCGACTTTCCGTCGGGCCGCAGATAGGGAAGCGTCTTTGCCTTGCGGACCTCCGCCAACTGGCGGGTCAGCTGATGGGCGAAGAGAATCGGCAATGGCATCAATTCCGCGGATTCATCGGTCGCATATCCGAACATCAGGCCCTGATCTCCCGCGCCCTGTTCGGAAAAGAGGCCGGTTCCTTCATCGACCCCTTGCGCAATATCCGGGGATTGTCGATCGATCGAGGTCATGACGGCACAGGTCTCCCAATCAAACCCCATCGAGTGGTGGTTGTAACCGATCTCCTTGATGGTCTCGCGGACAATGTCGGGATAGTGGACCTGGGCGGTGGTGCTGATCTCTCCGGCAATCATGGCAAGGCCGGTGGTGACGAGCGTTTCACACCCCA
This sequence comes from Deltaproteobacteria bacterium, assembly GCA_016183065.1. Classification (GTDB taxonomy): domain Bacteria; phylum UBA10199; class UBA10199; family JACPFF01; genus JACPFF01. Next base: position 108,168 of record JACPFF010000015.1, read on the forward strand.
CGCGGGAAGTCCGATCCTGTGCCAGCAGGGCATCGAGTATGGCATCGGAGATCTGGTCCGCGACTTTATCGGGATGCCCCTCGGTTACGGATTCTGACGTAAAAAGATATCGGCGTTTGTTCACGTGTGTGTACCCCTTTCACAGAGTTGACGTCATCCCCGGACACGGTGCTGACGAGCGTGCATGGAATTTCCGCATCCATAGGGAGAATGGCGTCCATTTGTCAAGGTGTGCGGAGAATCACGCTCTTGCCACTATCACAGGAGGTGTGCGACTTCGGCCCGGACGAGGGCCTCGACGGCATCGGCCGTGTCGGCCTGCAGGGCCGAGGCTGCCAGTGTCTTGGCATTGCGAAATTCCAGGGCGCGCAGGAGGCGCCGGACACGCGGAATCGTGATGGAGTTCATGCTCAGCGTGTCAATGTCGAGTCCGAGCAGCAGCGGAATCGCCATGGGGTCTCCGGCCATTTCTCCGCAACAGGTCACCGGAATGCGATGTCGCTGTGCGGCGAGTGTGGTCCGATGGATCATGCGGAGTACGGCCGGGTGGAGCGGACGTGACAGGAAGGCCACATGTTCATTAGCACGATCGACGGCGAGGGTATATTGGGTCAGGTCGTTGGTCCCGATGCTGAAAAAATCGACCAGCGACGCCAATTGATCCCCGAGCATGACTGCCGCGGGGATTTCGATCATGATCCCGATGGGAACCTCCGGATCGAACGGTACCTCCTGCCGTCGCAGCGTTTCCTGCACCTGCGCAATCAGTTGGAACGTCTGACGCACCTCCTCCACACTGCTGATAAACGGCAGGAGAATCCGCAGGGGGCCATGGATGCTGGCGCGATAGAGGGCGCGCAGTTGGGTGGCAAAGAGGTCGGGATTGTGGAGGCAAAACCGGATGGCCCGGAGGCCCAGCGCGGGATTGGTGTGGGCCGCCTGATCGCCAAAGCCGCTGATGTTGTCTCCGCCGATGTCGAGCGTGCGGATGGTCACCGGGCGGGGGGCCATGTGGCGGAGCGTCTCCCGATATTGCAGGAACTGTTCCTCTTCGGTGGGGAGCGCAGGCCGGTTCAGAAAAAGATATTCGGTCCGGAACATCCCGATCTGCTCGGCCCCATGTTCCAGGGCCGCGGGGACCTCATCGAGCAGCTCGATATTGGCCCCGAGCGCCATGGTATGTCCGTCGACTGTGGTCGCGGGGAGAGCGCGCTCCTTGAGCAGATCACGCAGGGACTCCCGCTGGCGCGTGCGGCGATTGCGATACGTGGCGACCTCGGTCGGCGAGGGATCGAGGATCACCTCTCGGGCGTCGGCATCGAGAATGACGGTGCCTCCCTCCGTGATCTGCTCGAAGAGATCGCCGATCCCCAACAACGCTGGAATTTCCAGTGAACGCGCAATAATGGCCGTATGCGACGTCTGTCCGCCCTGGGCCGTCAGCATCCCCTTGGTCGTCCGGCGGGGGACGGCCGCCACTTCCGCCGGAGTCAGATCTCGGGCGACGAGAATCGTCGAGGCATAGGGCATTTTGGTGAGCGTCCGCTCGGGGGTCCCGAGCAGATTCCACATGAGACGCTGGCCGATCTGTTCAATGTCTTCCCGTCGCTGCCGGAGGTAATCGTGATGCATTCCCCCGAAAGTCCCCATCAGGCTGTCGAGTGTTTTGGCCAGCGCCCACTCGGCGTTGATGGCCTGCTGCGTCATCGTCGTCATCGTTTGTGTCACCAACAACTCGTCTTTCAGGATCAGGATATGGGCTTCAATGATCTCGCCCTGTTCGCGCTGATGAAAAAGGGAGAGGCGCGCCCGGGCCTCGGTGAGCTGGGCAATGCTCTGTTCCACGGCGCGCTGAAATCGCTCGATTTCGGCCTTGCATTGTTGATCGGTGATCCAGTAGCTCGGCCGGTCCGCGATGAACGGGTTCATCACATGGGCCCGACCGATCGCAATCCCCGGGGAGGCCCCGGCATGCGTCAGGCAATGGCGCGCCATTATTCCTCCCCGAAGCGCTGTTGCACCAAGTGACAGAGGGTATGGACCGCTTCCTGGGCATCGGTCCCTTCGGCATGAATCGTAATGGCGGTCCCTTTGGCCGCGGCCAGCATGAGGACGCCCATGATGCTCTTGCCATTGACAGAGACCGTCCCCTTTTGCACAGAGACCGTGCAGCGGAACCGGTTCGCCATTTTGACAAAATTGGCTGCCGCCCGTGCGTGCAGTCCGAGCGTGTTCGTGATCGTCACGGCTTGTCGATGCCGCTCATTCATCGAGTTTTCCCTGCAAGACATTGCTGGCATTGACAATATTTTTTTGGCCATAGATCTGGAGAAAGGGGATGATTTTTTCAAAAGGCTCACGTTGGAGGCCTCCCGCCAGCTTGATCAACATGGGGAGGTTCACGCCGCTGATGACCTCGAGTAATTTGGGCTGCAGAAAGGAGAGACAGAGATTCGACGGCGTGCCACCAAACATATCGGTCAGGAGGACAACGCCATGTCCCAGATCGACTTCGCGAATGGCCGACGCAATCTGCTGCCGATTCAATTCGACGGGCGCGCTGGAATCGATAGCGACCCCCACGACATGGGAAATATCCCCGAGGATCGACCGGGCGGCCTGCACCATGGCCGGGGCAAAATTGCCGTGACCGACCACAACAACACCGATACATGGTTGTGTCATTCGAGCATCTCCCAGACGGACTGCTGCGCGTCATGTTGGGCCACAATTTCCTGGTTCAGCCGCTCCTGGAATTCGCGGGCCGAGTAGTGGCCGCCGAGTTTGAGTAACTGGTTCCGGGCCGCCACCTCAATAATCGTCGTGATATTGCGTCCCGGACGGACGGGGATCTGGATATACGGCACATGGACATCGAGGACGGTATATTTTTGATCATCCACCCCCAGCCGATCATATTCAATCCGCGGATCCCATTCCATCAGTTCGACCACGACTTCAATCAACTTCCGGTCCCGGATGGCGGCAATCCCGAAAAGATCCTTGATGTTGATAATCCCCAATCCCCGGATTTCCATGTGGTATTTGATGATTTCCGATCCCGTGCCATACAATTGCGCCGGGGGACGTTTCTTGATGTTGACGATGTCGTCTGCAACCAAGCGATGGCCGCGAAGGATGAGATCGAGGGCGCATTCGCTCTTCCCAATCCCGCTTTTTCCGATGATCAAAATACCGACGCCGAACACGTCGAGGAGGACGCCATGAATACACGTGGACGCTGTCAGATGATCTTCAAGAAATCGGGAGACGCGATTGATAAAGGTGGAAGTCAAGAGATGCGTGCAAAAGAGCGGGATATTATTTTTTTCGCACTCTTGCTCCAGTGGCACCGGCGGTTCCAGATTGGAGGTGACGACAAACCCCGCGATATCAATCTGGCAGATGGCGGTAATAATGGTGCGACGATCCGTGGCCGAGAGGCGGCTGAGATAGCCGATCTCGCTTTGTCCCAAGACCTGCAACCGGCCCGTGTGAATCCCGGAGGTGTCGCCCGTAAGCGCCAGACCGGGCTTTTGAATCCTCGGGATGGTGATTTTCTTGCTTAAGCCCCGTTCACCGGCAATGAGTCGGAGGTGGAGTTGGTGTTCCTGATTTTTCGCCAACTGGATGATCGGAATGGCCAGCATGCGACCGCTTCTAGCCCACTCTGGAGGTGGGATGCAACTCCCGAATATGCTACACAGTCGAGGAGGTGGCCGTGTGCCCCTTGTGATGGGTCTGCCGTTCTTTTTTCCGCCGCAGCTGTGCCTCCAAACGATGGAAGGCGAGGTCAATGGAGGCGTACATGTCCGGTGAATTCGCGTGGCTGACAAAATGCTCACCGTGGTCCACAAAGGTGATTTCCGCAAAGTGGTCGAGGTGCTCCACGCGGAGGACAATATGGGCGGACTCCGGTTTGAATGAGTATTTTTGGAGACGATCGAGTTTTTCTTTGGTGTGCGTCTTTAAGCCATCCGTGGACTCGATATTTCGGAATGTAAAGGTTGGTTGCATATTCTTCCCCTAATCTTCCATGCGGCGGCGTTGTGACGAGGGTGGGATGGTCAGGTTTTCTCGGTATTTTGCCACCGTCCGCCGTGCAATCATGATCTGCTCTCCTTGCAAGATTTTGGCGATCGCCTGGTCGCTCAACGGGTGACGGGGATCCTCGGCATGAATAAGTTTCTCGATGCGACTTCGGACCGCTTCCGCGGCCATATCGCCGCCCTCGGTTTTTTGGACGGCACTATTAAAGAAAAACTTCAGTTCGAAAATGCCGCGGGGCGTGTGGAGATATTTGTTCGTGGTAACGCGGCTGACGGTTGATTCATGCATGCCAATATCCTCGGCCACATCGCGGAGAATCATGGGACGGAGCACAGCAATGCCGCGGTCGAGAAAATCGCGCTGGAATTTCACGATACTCTGGGCCACCTTGTACAAGGTGCGTTGCCGTTGGTGGATGCTCTTGATCAACCAGAGGGCCGAGCGGAGCTTGTTGTGCAAGTATTCGCGCTCTTCGCTCTTGATCGCGGACTCTTTATTGAGTGCCTGGCGATAAAACTGGCTGATCTGCAACTTGGGGAGTCCATCTTCATTGAGAAAGATTTCATACTGGTCGCCCAGTTTGACGACGTAGACATCGGGGATGATGTATTGGGCGGTCTCTCCGGCATACGGGCGACCCGGTTTTGGTTCCATATGATGGATGATTTCGACCAATTCCCGGGCGCGCTCATAGGGAACTTTCAGCTTCTTTGCGATCGGGGTGTAGTGGTGGCGTTCCAGCTCATGCATGTGATTGTCGATAATGGCATGGAGCAGTGCGGCATCCCCAGCGGGATACTGCCGGGCCTGGATGTGGAGGCATTCTTGCAGATTCCGCGCCGCCACGCCCGGCGGATCAAAGCGTTGGATTTTGTGGAGGACCGTCACAATGTCGTCGACCGCCACGGTACATTCGACGGCGATCTCGTCGACGGAGGCCGCAAGATAGCCATCGTCACTCACATTGCCGATGATTTCTTCCCCGATCAGGCATTCCTTGGGCGTGAAATTCGAGAGATGCAGCTGCCACAAGAGGTGATCCTGGAGTGATTCCGTGGAGGTGACGAGGTTCTCGTAGGTCGGCCCCTCTTCGGCGAGCGGCGGCGGTTGCCCCGCCGGGTAGGGACTGTTGTAGATGCCGATATAGGTCTCCCAATCGAAGTCATTCGGTTCCTTCAGTTCCCCTTCCTTGGAACCGACTTCCTCGACCTGCTCTTCCGGCGCGGCGTCCTGAGTCTCTCCCTCCGGCTGTTCAGGGCCTGCCGCCTCGCCATCGCCTTCAGTCTGTTCTTCCAGTGCCGGATTTTCTGTCAATTCCTGTTGGACGAGATTTTGGAGTTCCAGGCGCGACAGTTGCAACAACTTGATCGCCTGCTGCAGCTGCGGGGTAATCACGAGCTGCTGGGCCAATCTCAGGTGTTGTTTGATCTCAAGTGCCATGGAGTCTCACCTGGTAATGATACGGAGGGCCCTGGGGATTTGTCAAGAAAAGGCGGAGATCGGTGCCGGGGGTGAGAACCGGAAAAATCAATTTTGCAACCCTTTTTCTCGACGGACACCCGCAGCCGGTTCCGCCAGCGTTTGCGGTTTTTTTGCCGACCACGTTTTTCGCTTGGCATAGGCGAGTCCTGCCCCGATGAAGTGGGTGAAGAGCGGATGGGGGGTCATCGGTCGTGAAGTGAACTCGGGATGGAACTGGCATCCCACGAACCAGGGATGGTCAGCCAACTCGACAATTTCGACCAGATTCCCCTTGGTGAAGAGTCCGGCCATGACAAGGCCGTGCTCTTCCAAGGTCTTGATGTACTGATTGTTGACTTCGTACCGATGCCGATGACGCTCCATGATCTCTGTTGCGCCGTATGCGGCCATGGCCTTGGTGCCGCGTTGCAGTGTGCAAGGATAGGCGCCGAGCCGCATGGTGGCCCCGAGATTCGTGATCGCCTTTTGCTCTTCCATCAGATCGATGACCGGATGCGGCGTCGACGCGTCAAATTCCCGGCTCCCCGCCACCGACAGACCGCAGCGATGCCGCGCACATTCGACCACGGCAAGCTGCATGCCAAGGCAGATGCCAAAAAAGGGGAGCGACGTCTCCCGGGCATGACGAATGGCCTGGATCATCCCTTCGGTCCCGCGGTCGCCAAACCCGCCGGGGACCAGCAGACAATCCACGTCGCGAAGGGCCTCGGCAGCCATGTCCGGCGACTTGAGCGATTCCGCATCGATGAAACGGAGGTCGACACCCACGCGATTCGCAACACCGCCATGGATGAGCGCCTCATTGAGGCTTTTGTAGGAGTCGACGAGATCGACGTATTTGCCGACCACGCCGACCGTGACCCGTTCCTCGACACGGGCGATGGTGTCGCAGAGGGTGCGCCACGGCGAGAGATCGGGTTGACGGCTCCAGATATTCAGCTTTTCGACCACCTTCTCATCGAGTCCCTCTTCGTGGAGTCGGAGCGGGACTTCGTAGATACTCTCCACGTCGCGCGCCGAAAAAACCGCCTCGGGTTCGATATTGCAGAAGAGCGAGATTTTTTGCCGCAACTCTTTCGAGAGTTCCCGATCGCATCGGGAGATGAGGATGTCCGGCTGGATGCCGATTTCCCGCAATTTTTGCACACTATGCTGGGTCGGTTTGGTCTTGAGTTCGCCCGCCGCAGAGATATGCGGGACCAGAGTCAGATGAATATAGATGACGTTTTCCCGTCCGACATCCGATTTGAACTGTCGAATGGCCTCGAGAAAGGGGAGGCTTTCGATGTCGCCGACGGTCCCGCCGATTTCGACGAGCACCAGATCGTTTTCCTTGGAGACTTTCAGGATGGCCGACTTGATTTCATCGGTAATGTGCGGAATGACCTGTACCGTCCGCCCGAGATATTCGCCACGACGTTCTTTTTCGATGACAGAATAGTAGATTTTTCCGGTCGTGATATTGTTGATTGACTGCATCCGCGTGCTGGTGAACCGTTCGTAGTGGCCAAGATCGAGGTCGGTCTCTGCCCCGTCGTCGGTCACAAAGACTTCACCGTGCTGGAAGGGACTCATGGTGCCCGGATCGACGTTCAGGTAGGGGTCCAGCTTCTGGAGGGTGATCTTGAGACCACGGTTTTCGAGCAGGGCCCCAATCGAGGCTGACGCGATCCCCTTGCCGAGCGAGGAGACCACCCCCCCGGTGATGAAGATATATTTGGTGCGCATCTGGAGTGGTCGAGCCATCTTGGGATTTCTTCGTTACCGAAAGGGGTTCGCTTCGTCAAGCGATCAGCACGTTTTTTTTGCTGTCGGTTGTACGCGTCCTGTATGTTATGGTAGGATCCATTCCCTCATTGTGACACTGAACGAGGAGTCGGCATGCAAGCGTTAAAGGAACGATACGAGACGGTGCACACATCGATGGCCGCTTTGCGGAGGCATCTTTGACATCGAACAGAAGATCGCGGAATTACAGCGACTGACCGAGGCCTCCCAGGCCCCTGACTTGTGGAACGATCAGGCGGCGGCAAAAACGGTGACACAACAATTGACGGCAGTAAAAGAGATGATGACGGAGTGGCAGCGTGCGGAAGGCGCATTGCACGATGTAGAGGCCTCATTCGAATTGCTGGAGGAGGCGGGGGATGCCGAACTCGAACGCGAAGCCGAGCTCAAACTCGATCAGGTCGCCCAGACCGTGGAACGGTTTGAGTTTCGCCGGATGCTCTCCGGACCACATGACCATGGCGATGCCATCGTGCAAATCAATGCGGGGGCCGGAGGCACCGAGGCCTGTGACTGGGCAGCGATGTTACTGCGGATGTACGCCCGGTGGGCGGATACGCAAGGATTTCGGGCCGAGCTCGTCGATTTCACGCCGGGCGATGAAGCCGGGTACCGCAATGTGACGATGACCGTGGCCGGACCGTATGCCTATGGCTATCTCCGCGCGGAAGTGGGGGTCCATCGACTGGTCCGCATTTCCCCGTTCGATGCCAACAAGCGGCGGCACACCTCCTTTTGTTCGCTCTTTGTCTTGCCCGATATTGGCGATGAGGTCGAAATCGAAATCAATGAAAACGATCTCCGGGTGGATACTTTTCGTGCCGGCGGGGCGGGCGGTCAGCACGTGAACAAGACCGATTCGGCCGTCCGCTTGACCCATCTTCCCACCGGCATTGTGGTCGCCTGTCAGAACGAACGCTCTCAGCACAAAAACCGGGCCCGCGCGATGAAACTCCTGAAGGCGAAGTTGTATGAGGCGGAAGAAGAGAAGAAACGAAAGGCGCGGGAGGCATTAGAAGCGGAAAAATCCGAAATCGCGTGGGGTTCTCAAATTCGGTCCTACGTGCTACAGCCGTACCAAATGGTGAAAGACCATCGCACCGGCGTGGAACTCGGGAATGTGCAGGGAGTGCTCGATGGGGCGTTAAACCCGCTCATGCGGGCCTATCTGCTGCAGTCAGGGACCTAGATCGACACCGTATCACGTCACAAGACGGAGCGACAGCTGTCACATGACAAGGGGGGATACCATGCGTACCATCGTGATCTGGGGAAGTCTGGTGGTCTTCCTGGCGATCGGATGCCAGCGGAGAGCGCCTGTGACTCCGGTCCCCACTCCCGACACCGCCTCTCTCTCTGCGGAAGCCATACAACCGCCGGCAAATGCCGCTGAGGCCTCCGCCGACGTTGCACCCTCTGTGTCAGCCGAACCCGCCGGCGATGTTGCCGACAATACCGAAGCCGAAGCCGAACCACAGGCGGTCGATATTCCGGCGCCGACGGAGGAGCTCAATGTGACCGATGCGGGCATCACCACTCCTGGAGAAAGCGAGATGCCTGTCGAGACAGCGCCATCGGCAGTGCCGCAGGTGACCACGCCGTTGTTGCCATCGCCACCGAGCGAACGGCCCCCACAGGATTCCCGACGGCATCGCACCCTCTTTAATCAGGTGGCCGCCCTGTATGTCCCGTTGCAATGGGTGCGTGACGTGGGGACACCCCATCAGGTCGATATTGATGCCGAGGAATTGTCGCTGCCGGATGTCCTGCGCCCTGCCTTCGGGCTTTCCAGCGAGGGATGGAGCGAGACAACGCCGGTACGACAGGCGATCACCGTCGTGCGCGAGGAGTTAGAAAGACGGAGAGTGCATGCGTTGGAGACGACCGTGGCGCGATTCCACCCGGTGGTCGAGTCGCCTGCCATCAAGCACCTTTCCGCCGCCGACCAGACCGCTGTGAAAATACTCGCCACGATGGGGGCGCATATCGATCAACTCTACGCCCGGCAGCTCCATGACGAGGGGCCGACGCTCGTGGCGGACATCTATGCGGCGGGAGCGCCACATGCCCTGCGTCTCTTGCAGTGGCAGGGACTTGCGGCGTGTGAACGGATGCGTGCGGGTGACTACTGCAGCCTTCTCCCGACATTCCCGACGATTCGGCCAGGCGGAACGCTCTGGCCGGAGACCGTCTCTTCAGTGCTGTTGGACGATCTGAGGGCCCGCGAAGAAACACCCAACCCCTGGCTCTCTTTCGCCACCGTGGTCTCGCGCGATGAGGACGGGACCCTGCAGTGGACGCCCTTTGGCCGGATGGAGGGCTGGCACGATGATCTTCATCAGATTGCGCAACGGTTTGACGAACTCGCGGCGGTGGAAGGGGCGGAAGCGCTGCGGGAGATGGCCACGGCCTTTGCCGCGGCATTCCGTGCAGAAACGCCATTCCCTTTTGCCGACGCCATGGCCGCCTGGGGACGGGCCCGGGGGACCATTGAAGTCGTGGCAGGACCATTCGCTACGCACGCAGATCCGTGGCAGACGAAAGGGTTCTTCACCTTTCTCCTTGGCGTGCATGATCCAGACACGGCCGCAACACTCGTGACCGCCTATCCGCAGCTCCGTCAATCTTTGGAATCCCGCCTGAGTGGACTCGCGCCGCAACAGTATGCGGCACGCACGCTCGGTGCGGCCTCACTGGTCCGACCGATCACCGTGCTGGCCGCCGCCGGCGACGCCCGCGGACTGGGAGAGCCGACCTATGCCATGCCGCCACTCGACGCGTTGATTGAGGCTGGAGAGGGGAAACGCCTCATTTTGCGCAATGTCGCGGCAGCGGTCGGGCCGCTCTATCGCCAGCTGGCCGATCAGCTGCTCGCCGCCACCGATCGAGAGGATGTGACCGCAGAGGGCATTCTCTCTAATGCGGTGGCAGAGGCCTTGGTTAGTGATGTCGGGCCACAGATGGCCCGCGATCTCCCCTTGGCCGAGACATGGAAGACCCTGCAGCGCGAAGTAATTGCGCAGTGGGCGTTCGCCTTCTTTGTCCAGCACCAGGTGATCGATGAGCGTCTTGCGGCGCAGTGTACGATGACGCATCTGGTCTCGCTCATGCATCGCGTGCGCCAGTCCGCGTCCCCTGTGGCCGCGGTCCAGCTGACCCATCTGGTACGGCAGGGGGCGGTACGGTTGGACGCGGGAGAGATGGTGGTCGATCGCTCCCGCCTGACACCCGCGTACGAATCGCTCCTCCGAGAAATCATCCGTGTCGCCGCGCGTCCCGAATCCGCCGAGATGGCGACATTGATCAACGGGTACACGACCCTGCTCCCCGGGCCAATAGCGCAACGGCTCCACGCACTCGAAAATGTGGCGATGCCGCAACGCCTGGTCGTCCTTTTCACACCTCTTGAGTAATGCATGCACGATCTCCCACGGCAGCAGACACTCCGCGAACGCCTCACGCAACACCGTGACCGCCTCCGGGCAGCCTATGCGGCCCATGCCACCATTGCGGAGTTGCTCCGAGGCCAGACGACATTTTTTGATGCCCTCCTGGCACTTGAATATGCCAGGCTCCAGACCGCGACCGTCCCGCCGGAATCACTGAGCATTGTGGCCATTGGCGGTTATGGACGATCGGAATTATCGCCGCATTCAGACCTTGATCTCCTCTTCCTTGCCGAAGGTTCCGCAGCGGAATCCGCCGCCAGTGCCCTGTTGTATGCCCTCTGGGATGGGGGCGTGGAGGTCACGGGGGTCGTGCGCAGTCTGGCCGATTGCGAGGTGATTTTACGCACCGGGGAGATTCGGGCGCAGACCGCCTTGTTGGATGCCCGATCGGTTGCCGGCGGGAGAGTACTCTGGGAGGCCTGGCAGACGCGGGCGAGTCGGTTGATGGAGAGCCGCCGATGGCAGCAATACTTTGTGCGCGGGAAGCGCGCGGAAATGGCACAGCGGCGGCAACAGTATGGGGGATCGCCATTTCTCCTCGAGCCGAATGTCAAGGAGAGCGAAGGGGGTCTGCGGGACTGGCAGACGGCCTGGTGGATCGGGCGGGCCCTCCACACCGTCACGCGACCGGAAGATCTGGTGGGCCGATGGTGTCCGCGCGATGACTGGGATGCGCTGCACTGCGCGCTCGACTGGTTACTCTCGGTCCGATGGGGACTCCATACGATTGCCGGACGGAAACAGGATCGCTTCGGATTTGATCAACAGACCCAGTTGGCTGCCTTTCATGAGGGAGATGTCGTGTCGCCGGTGCCGTTGCCACCAGAGGCCGAGTTGATGCGGCGATACTATGCCGCGGCCGCCACGGTGCGCGACATGAGCAATTGGTGCATTGCGCAGTGGTGCCGTTCGCGTTGGCAACGGCGCTATTGGGCTGTACGACTGGCAGCGGTGTCACGACCGTGGGCCATCGTGCATGGGACCATGGTGCTTCGGCCGCGGGCGGCGTGGACCGCTCTGGACATCGAGCAGTGCTGGCAGGCCATTGCGCAGCGTGGAGCGGTCTGTCCGCCAGAGACGCGATATCAATTCCGGCGGTTGCATCAGACCCTCCACGCATTTACCCCCACCACAGGGATCGGTCGGTTTTTTCGCCACGTCGGACGGATTGCCCCCCTCTTGCGGGAGATGCACCGGACCCTCTGGCTGGAACGGTTCATTCCGGAATTGACGCGTCTGCGCTACCGCATGCAACGGGACGCCTATCATTGTTACACGATCGATATGCATCTGATCGAAACCGTGGCGCAGTGTGAGTGGCTCCTGACAGCGCCTCCGCAGGATCTGCCGCCGCACGCCGATATGGCACGCCGACAGCTAGAGGATCCGCTCCCCGTCGTGCTCGCCGCACTCCTGCATGACATCGGCAAGGGCCGCGGACGTCCGCATGCCCAGGAGGGGGCGCGACTCGCGGGGGAGGCGGCACAGCGGTGGCGGTTGCCACCGGAGACCATCGCGCTCCTGCAATTTCTCGTCCGATCGCATCAGCTGATGAGCCGACTGGCATTTACGCGAGATCTCACGGATGCCGTGCTCATCGAGCAGTTTGCCGATACGGTCGCGTCGCCCGAGCGATTGTCCGCCCTCTTTCTCCTGACCCTTGCAGATATCCGCGCGGTGGGTCCCAAAGTCTATTCTCCGTGGAAGGGGGAGTTGTTGGGAGCACTCTATGCACGGACCTACCGCTTTATACAACCCGAGGAGACCACGACGGAGGATACCGGTCTGCGGCGGCAGGCGTTGGTACAGGCCATTACGGCATTACTCACACCGACCGAAAGCGCTCCGCTCGTCGAGCGGTGGATTGATGGCATGCCGGAACGGTATCTGCGACAGATGTCCCCGGAGGAGATCGCTGCGCATGTGGCCCTCTGGTACACCTTTGGCGAGGTCCCCGTCGCCCTCTCGCATCGCACCGGGAGCGATGGACGGGTGACGATCGATATCCTGGCGCACGATGCGCCACGCCTGTTTGCCAAGATCTGTGGCGTGTTGGCTGCACGGGGCATGAATATCGTGGAGGCCCATGCCTTCACCGGGACGCACCACTTTGTCATCGATCGCTTTCTGGTGCTCCCGACTGACCGCTATCAGTATGCCGCCACCTGGGACGTGGTGCAAAAAGACCTTGCCGATGTGATCCACGGATATCGACAGGTCGCGCCGCTGATCGATCAGCGCAGGCGGGGATTCTTGCGCCGGCCACGGCGTATTTCCGTGTCGCCGGCGGTCACCGTCGACAATGCCATTTCGGAGGACTATACTGTTTTTGATATCCAGGCGCATGATCGACTCGGTCTTCTTGCGGCCATTGCGGAGGCGATCTATCAATGCGATTGCCATATTGTGATGGCCAAGGTGTTGACCATTGGAGAACGGGTACAAGACGCTTTTTATGTCCAGAAGGTGTCGGGCGAAAAAATGGTCGAGGCCGGGGAGATCGCGCAGGTGACCGAGGCCTTGCGTCAGGTAGTGCGGGAGGGGTAGGGGATGCGGTACTCGATTCTGCTCACACTGGTGCTATTGGTCCTGATCAGTTGGATCGCGTTCCTCGCCCATCGTGATCGTCGCCGCCGTCATCAGCGCGTGCGTGAGGTGATCAGCCCAGAGGTTGTGGCCGAGCTTGAAGTCGAAAGAGAAACGGCGTTGTTGCGGAAGGGACACTTTGAACAGGTACTCCATGAGATGGCTGACCGACATGACCCCTCGTAACCTGCTCCACGCACTCTCGCTGCTCCTCCCCGCGATCTTGGGGAGTGCGGGGTGCGGCGGATGCCCCCATAACGGGGCGGTGACGGTGGTGAGCAGTCCTCCGGTGCAGTTGACCTATGCGCCGCCGCCTCCACCACCCCCACCACCGATGAAAAAGGTGCAAGAGAGCCTTGTCAGCGCCTCGCCGCCAAAAAAAGCGCCGCCGCGTGTGGCCGAAGTTCCCCCAGATGAAATTTTGTCAGATCTGACCTCGAGCGGGCCACCCCCGGTGCCGCCATCGGCATTTCAGGCCGACGATCTGACGATGCGGCTGCGGGAGAAGATGGCCGAGGCCTATGGGGGTGACGTCAGTCGGGTCCCCAATGCCACCATCTATCTCTCGAACGATACGATCGAGGGCTTCATCGATTTTTATGAGGAACGCGGATATACGGTCACGCGCATTGCCGTGCCGGTGACGCGGATTTTGCAACCGGTCCTCCGCGACAAACCGGAGCTGGCCGAGAAGATTCATCTCGACGATTATGAGGGGATCACCATTCACCAGGTCATGGTCGAGGGGACCGGCGTCAGCGCGGCGGACAAATATATTGACCCCGACACGTATGAAGTGGTTGATCGGCTCTTTGTGACGGAGATGCCCCTGAAATAAGGATGGACCATGTTGATCGTGCAAAAATATGGCGGAACGTCTGTCGGATCTGTCGAGCGGATTGCGGCCGTGGCCCGTCACATCCGTGACACGCAGGCCGCCGGTCACCGGATCGTCGTGACCGTGTCGGCCATGGCCGGCGAGACGAATCGGCTGCTGGCCTTGGTGGGTCGCATGGGGGAGCATCCGAGCGACCGCGAATCCGATGTCGTGGTGAGCACGGGCGAGCAGGTGAGTGCGGGACTCGTAACACTGGCCGTGCAGCAATTGGGCGTGCCGGCGATTTCACTCCTGTCGCACCAGATCCCGATTATCACGGATGGCATTTACGGCCGCGCGCGGATCGAGTGGATTCACGCCGAACCGATCCAGCAGCAGCTCGCGGCGGATCAGATCGTCGTCATTCCGGGATTTCAGGGGGTCGATAGCGCTGGTCACATGACCACGCTGGGCCGTGGCGGGTCGGATACCTCCGCGGTCGCCCTTGCGGCGGCCTTGCAGGCGGATCGGTGCGAGATCTATACGGATGTGGACGGGATTTTCACCACGGATCCACGCGATTGTCCCCATGCACGGATGATTCAACGGATGGACTACGAAGAATTGCTCGAAATGGCCGGTGCCGGGGCCAAGGTGATGCATACCCGCGCCATCCAGTTGGGTGCGCGATACCGGATTCCTCTGGAGGTCCGCTCCGCGATGGAGACCGCGATGTCGGGGACGTGCGTGGAGGCGGAAGACCCCCGGGTCGAGGCGACACTGGTCACCGGCATTTCTGCCACCCGCAATGAAGCCAAGGTGGTGTTGCGTGGCGTCCCCATCGGGACGGGGATTGCGCACCGGTTCTTTTCTCCCCTGGCGCGTGCCAATATTAATGTCGATATGATCGTCGCAACGACGAATGCCGATGGAGAATCGGAGATCGGCTTTACGGTCGCCAAGGAGGATTTGCGAAAGACCATGCAGATTACGGAGGGTGTTGCGCGAGAACTCGGCGTGCGCAATGTCGAGGCCGCCGGCGATATCTCCAAAGTCTCGATTATCGGTCTGGGGATGCGGTGTCACGCCGGCGTGGCGGCGCGCATGTTCGATGCCCTTGCGCAGGCCGGGATCAACATCCAGCTCATATCGACCTCGGAAATCAAGGTCTCGGTGGTCGTCAATATGGATGAAGCCGCCGCTGCCGTGCAGGCCCTGCACACGGTTTTTGGCCTCGATGCCACCACCGCGGTGCTCCCTCGGACATCATGAAACAGCGCTGGGTGGTCATGGTCACACTCCTCTGGCTTGGCGCGCTCATGACGCTCGACAGGCCGGGATCGGGTTGTCGCGGAGAGAGGTCGTTTGCGATGCCCTCACGGGCACCGACGGCCGACACCGATTTTCTCCTGTTCGGACACCCGATTGATCTGAATTGTGCATCGACAAGTCTCTTGCAGACGCTGCCGACGATCGGTCCGACACTGGCGGGGCGCATTGTGCGCGAGCGGACTGTTGGTGGGCTGTTCACCACCGTTGCGGGGCTCCGTCGTGTGTCCGGCATCGGACCGGTCCGGTTCCGTCTGCTCCAACCCTACGTCACGGTGTCGACAGGGGAATGTGGCGGCGGGTGGAATCGAACCACCGACCTAGGGGTTATGAATCCCTCGCTCTCACCACTGAGCTACGCCGCCAGGAAGGCCGTGATCTCCGCAAAAACCCCCGACCAGAGGCTGCTACGCGCTTGGCGGGGATGACATCACCGTAGCGTATTCGGCCGGGAGAATCAAATATTAATACCGGAACGCGCTCCGCCCGATAAATTCGCGCAAGATCGAGGTATGCGGGACATCCTCGGATTGGAGCGGGACAAAGAGGTCGAGGAATCGGAAGAGCCGGAGGGCTTCCACATAGGAGGGATGCTCATTCGGGACCTCGGTCAGGTACCGCTCGGCATAGTTCTTGAGAACCGCCTGCTCATAACAGAGTGCGGAATCAAACATGACGTCGGCGTCCTCCTGGAAGGGGTAGATCCACCGCTCTTCGCCCGCACGGACACTCGGCCAGATGGTAATGGTCTCTGCGGCATTGGTGCCGCGAAACTTCCAGTCGCGCACGATGCGGCGGATCAATCGGCAATCCGAGGTAAAAATCCGGTTATGATCATCGATACAGATCTGTGTGAGCGCCGAGACAAAAATCTTGAAGCAACTCTCTCGCGGAATGGCCTCGGCAATGCGGGGGTTGAGGGCGTGAATCCCCTCGATGAGGATCACCTGTCCAGCGTGGAGTTGCAATGGATGCGTTTTATGGATGCGTCGACCGCGCGGAAACGAGAAGATCGGGGTCTCCACGAGCGCGCCCTTGAGCAATTGTTGCAGCTGGGTGTTGAAGAGCCCCAGGTCGAGGGCCTCAACCGATTCAAAGTCATAGCTTCCGTCCGGATGGAGCGGCGAGTTTTCGCGATTGCGATAATAATTGTCCATGGAGAGGGCCACAGGTTTGAGGCCGATCACCTGTAGCTGAATGGCCAATCGTTTGCTAAACGTGGTCTTGCCGGACGAGGAAGGGCCGGCAATAAAGAGAAATCGGACATCCCGACGCGCCTTGATCGTATCGGAAATGGCCGCGATCTTTTTTTCGTGCAGGGCTTCGGCCACGAGGACCACTTCGGACACGGTGCCACCACTGACCATCTCGTTGAGTCGGGCCACATTGGCGACGCCCATGAGCTGTTGCCAGGCCTTGGTCTCCATGTAGGTGGCAAAGAGCTTTGGCCGCTGCGGGACCTGATCGGGAAATTCGCCGTTCTTCCCCGGGAACTGCAGGAGGAGTCCGGAGGCATAGGGATGGAGGCGGAAGTGGTTGATCAAGCCTGTCTGCGGGGCCACGGGCCCATGGACATACCCGATGTATTGATCGATCGTCAGGAGGGGGAGATCGGACCGGCGCATCTGTCGGAGCAAGAGGACGCGGTCTTGGCGACCGAGGCGCTCAAATATCTGGATCGCTTCCTCGATCGGCGTCCAGACCGGATCGAGTGGGAGGTCGGCGCCCACATAATCGCGCATGATCTCTTCGAGTCTGGCAATATGCCCGGCGGTCGGTGAAAAACCGATCGGTTCAAAAAAGTAGCTGTCATCGATCGATTGCCCGATGACCACGCGGGCCTCCGGATCGAACCGGGCGAGTGCCGCGTAAAAGATCATCCCTGCCGTGCGGCGGTAGATTTCCATCCCCTCGCGCATGGTCGTGTCGATGGTCGTGATGCGGGCTGCGTGCTGGATGGCACGGTTGAGCCCGCCGATCCGGTTATCGACGACCGCGCCAATGGCCGGTGCCGTGCCAGGATGGGGGTGGAGTGCCAGCATCTGGGCAATCGTGGTGCCACTGAGGATGGTGATTGGTCGATCATTGAGCAGGACATGCAGCGGCGGGATCGGTGGCATAGGCCTCTCATTGTGCCGAAAAGATGACGAAATGTCACGAGACAATACTGCGCGCGTTGGTCAGCGCAAAACTGAACATCTTTTCATTTCATTCGGGAGAGGATATTTCTGGCGGTATCTCCTCCAAACCCTTCTGATACCTGGGCACTCCTCTTCCATGTTCAAAATCGAGCTCCGAAAAAACAGAAACCGGTGGTGCATAAATGGTGATCCCCGGTACCCCGCGAAAGATCCGTCGAAAAAACGTGAGGATATTCTCCAGCGGTGCATCATCTGGTGCAACACCTCCACGACCGGCACTACAGGCAGTCAAAATGACCACGCTCTCCGGTTTCAGTTTTTTCGCGACGATCTTCCATCCCTCGTCGTATAGATCGCCAAAATCAATGGCTCCCTCTTCGTCGGCGTTGCTGTTCGCGGCACTTCCCAGGGTGATGCGACTGGCCTTCCCATGTCCGGAAATCACCAGGAGGTCAAGGCTTGCATCCGGTAACTGCTGAAAGTGTCGATAGAGGGTCTCTTCAGAGCGCGTTTCCAGCAGATCAATGTTATATCCGGCATCGCTGGCCGCTTTCATCTGTTGGTGATCCCAGTAGAAAGCCCCATTCCAGTCGTCATAGGCCGTGGCAAAAAGCGCTGTCGGTTTTTCAGGCACATTTTTCGCCAAGAGCTCTCTGGCCACTGCAATGGAGACGCGGCCAAAATAGTGGAGCCCTTTCTCCGTTCTCAGCCGTGCAGAGAGCTCCAGCAAAGCCTCCGGAGAGATCTTTTTCATGTCGTCTTCGTCTGAGTGCTGCAATAATTTTACCATCTGGCCAATGCCGCCCCCACCTAACCGGGAGTAAAATTCTCGGCGCAGAGTGGGAGAAAAGAGGGTGTTGAACCGTTCAATACCGGAGCCATAGTCTATGGCCCCCATGTTGGTTTCGACGATGGTGTCCAGTTCCGCAGCGGCTTCCTTCCACGGCAATGGCGCAAGTCCCAAGGTATCGAGCATGTGAAGTCCCATATCTAACAAACTGAGGGGATCTTTCTCTTTCGAGGCATGACGGGTGATGGTCTCATACATATAGCGGTCTCCGTCTGCCGGCGTGATCCGCATCTTGAGCAATAGGCCTCTTGTGGAGTGCAACCTCCGTCGGTCGTACAATGAAGAACGGAAGAGGCTGACGATCAAGTCTCCCTTTTCTGTATCGGAAAGATGCATGTTCTGCACAATCGTTGCGGCATCTTTGGCCGCTGAAATGTGCATATGGGGATTGTCCTCAAACACCTCGAAGAGAAGAGACCATCGGTTCTCCAGCGGAATCCCAAAGTCCATCAACATCGTGTCAAGCGCAGCAAATTGCTCGAAATCGAGGCCGGCATCAAAGGCATGGAAAAGGAGGTCGCGTTGTCTCTCTCGTGACGCCGGGGCATTATTGAGCCAATCTTTTATCTTTGGCAGAGATGCGAAGGGATCGACACGATCGTGCTCCGTCGTTTTTTTCATGGTGAGCATCCGAAACCAATCACCTTGTTTTTCGGCGGGAATGCAGTCCAGTCCCTTGAGCGTTTCAACCATGGCTGGAATCGTTGCGATAATGTCCTCTGGATGCGCGTAGGAGGCCAAATCTTCAAAGAGCGTCATCCTCAAGAGCGTATCCGTTATACCAAGTGCGCTGATGGCATCGACTGCCGCCGGTAAATCCTTTGAAAAGAGAGATAATGCGGCTTCCTCTCCCTGCAAGGCGGACTCCGTAGCCGCGTGAAGAAAATGAGCGATATCGCGATCTGGGAGGACCTCGCGCATTTTTTTTATCCCATCGGAGAGATTGTCGATAGTATCGACCGTTCCGCGGTGCATGAGGGCGATGCTCACTGTCGAGAGGATTTCATGGTTGGTGAATCCAATCTCGCGCAAGAGAGCGACCAGGACTTCCGCATTGCGAAACAATCGCTCGAAATCTTTGGCCGTGAAGTCTGCCAGCGGTAGACTCCTCATGAAAGCGCTCTGCGCGGATGGCGACGAGAGCCCCAACTCGGTGAGGAGATGTGAAAATTGGAGGAACGCGGCAGTGGGGGGGAAATGAGCCATTTGATCCATCGGTCTGTACTCAAGGGCCAGTGCGAAGATCTCGTCATCACTCATCCCTAGCAACCGAAAGGCCCCTGAAAATTGCCGATATTTTTCCACGATCTGCGAAAAATCGGGAATCGCCCCTTGAAAGAAAAACGGGGCAAAGAGGAGGAAAATGGTCTGGTATTCGCCATGCACGCCGACCGGTTTCGCCCTGGCGGAGAGATCTTTCAAGGTCTCGTCGGAAAAGAGTCTCCCGACCAACTGGTGAACGGTTGTGTCATGTGACGTTGCCGTGACCCATTCTGTGAAATGGATGCGGCCATCGCCGTTCAGGTCCACTGCGGTAAACGCGTCTGACGTCTCGATCCCTATTTCGCTGGCATGCTGGGGCGTGACCTGAAAATCGCGCGTTCCGTCGGCCACGTCGGCCTTTTCAAACGCACGAAAGCGCTCAATGCGAAAGTCTGCCATATTCTCATTATCGGCTGAGAACTTGGGTGGTGTTGCCTGAAATGATGTGCATATAACCACTGGATATTGTTTAGATTATATCCCTATTTTCTTGTGTGACCCGCACGACAGAAGCCGTCTGGTAGCCTACCAGCCCGGCAGGATAATCCTTGCATTATCCGAACAGGAGGGTAGGAGACGCTGGCAGAACGTGAGGATGCGCCAGGAGTGCCTGTGAAGCCGGTGATCGCCATCATTGGTCGTCCCAATGTGGGAAAATCGACCCTCTTTAACCGACTCATTGGTCGTCGACAGGCCGTGGTCCATAATGCACCCGGCGTAACGCGCGACCGCCTCTTTGGGACGTGCGAATGGAATGGCGCCCGGTGGCAGGTCGTCGACACCGGGGGGATGGCGATGGGGGAAGACACGCTCTCGCGGCAGGTCATGCAACAGAGCCGGCAGGCCATGGCCGATGCCGATGTCATTCTCTCCCTCTTCGACGGACGATCCGGCCTGACACCACTCGATGCAACGGTCGTGGAGGCGGCACGCGGCACGGGTCGGCCCGTCCTCTTTGCGGTCAACAAGTGCGAGACGGACTGTCAGCCGCCCGAGGAGTTTTACCGGCTCGGCGTCGATCCACTCTTCGGCATTTCCGCAGAGCATGGCCTGGGAATTGATACCTTGCTCGACGGGATCGCAGAGGTATTGGCCACACACCACCCCATACCATCGGACGAGGCGACAGCGGGAGAGGAAGGCCTCCTACGGGTGGCGCTCATTGGACGCCCCAATGTGGGGAAATCGACGCTCGTGAATACACTCGCCGGGGAAACCCGAGTGGTTGCCCATGACCTGCCGGGGACCACGCGCGACGTGATCGATGTCGATATTACGCGGCGAGGGGAGCGGGCATTGCTCCTCGATACCGCCGGCATTCGCCGCCGGGCGAGGATCCCGGAGGCGATCGAAAAATTCTCCGTGATCAAGGCGCTCCGGGCCATGGAACGCGCGGATGTCGTGGTCATTCTCACCGACGCGACGGAAGGGATGACGCATCAGGATCGCGCATTGGCTGCAGAAGCAGTGGCGCACGGTCGCCCCACGATCCTGGCGCTGAACAAATGGGACAGGGTGCAACAGCAGCCTGAGGCGCCGTCGGCCAGGGAGTATATCGAGGGAGTGGCCCAGATCATGGGCGCCCTGCGACGGATTCCCACGCTCCTCCTCTCGGCAAAAGAGGGGACGGGTGTCGATCCCTTGTGGCAGACGGTCCAGAGCCTCGGAGGGGCCTCGCAGCGTCGACTCCCCACCAGCGTCCTCAATACGGTGATCGAACGTGTACAGCAGCAACACCATATTCCGGTCCATCGTGGCCATAATGTCAAACTCTACTACGCCACGCAGACCGGTGTGCATCCCCCCCGCGTCGCCTGTTTTACGAATTTCCCGGACGCGATTCCGCAGAGCTATCGCCGGTACCTTCTGCGCGCGCTCGAAGAGGCCTTTGAAAGCCCGGGCCTCCCGATCCGCCTCACATTCCGCAAAAAATCGTGACCGTCCGCCTCGGGAGAGAGGACCCGGGGATTTTTTTGACTTTTCATGTGGGCTCTTGTACCCTCCCTCTTATGCAGGCGGAAAATATCGTCATTTTAAAATCGGCGTTTGCCATTGCCGCCAAGACCGGTGTGAAGACGGTCTTTATTTATATCGACCCGCTCGACGACCTGATCTACCCCCATCCTATCCCCCGGAAACTGAGTCTCGTCCTGGTCACCAAGCGCCGCAAGCCAGGCGTGACCGATGAGGCGCACCATTCGCTCGCCGGCCGCGCCAAGGCCGTGGTGACCATCCCCAAGTTGTCATTGTCGCGGACATCGCTGATCAAGATGGCCGTGATGGTCGCGATGTCACGTCAGGAGATTCCGACCGATGAAGTCATGCTCTGTATTGCCGGGCATCGGGATCAGGACTGTCTCGACTGCATTCAGCGCATCGATCCCCAGCGCGAGACCGAGCTCCTCACGTCACGGGCCGGGTTCCGGGTGAGTGAAGCCATTGAACCCGCGGTCTTCGAGACGATCCTGAATCTGACGGTGGAGCTAGCAGAGAAGGGACGCGAGGGGAAGCCGATCGGCACCATTTTTGTGGTCGGTGACTCGGAGCGGGTGATGCAGCTTTCCAAGCAGATGATTATCAACCCGTTCAAGGGTTATGATGAGGCCGACCGCAATATTTTAAGCCCCGGCCTGAAAGAGACGATCCGCGAGTTTTCCGGCCTGGATGGGGCCTTTGTCGTGGCCGCGGATGGGACAGTGCTGACCGCGGGGCGGTATCTCGGCGCGGCCGCGGATGGCGCCCATTTGCCGCAAGGACTCGGGAGCCGGCATATGGCCGCAATCGGCATCACCGCATTGACGAAGGCGGTCGCCTTTGTTATCAGCGAATCGTCCGGCGATCTCCGTCTGTTCAAGGATGGAAAGATCGTCATGGAAATCGAAAAAAGCCAACCAAAGAAATAAGTGATCACAGATGAGGATCACGGAGGAGGCCCCGATGGGTTTGAGTCGCTTCGAGGAACATTTATTGACCGATCAACGGCTGCATCAGCGGTTTTTACGCGATGGCGTCCTGACGCCCAAGGACGTGGAGAGACAAAATGCCGAGCTCCCCGATGTGAAACCCGAGGCGACCGAGCTCGTTATTCAGGAAGAACCGGGTGTCCAGATTACGTCAGAGGCGATCGCCATTGCTCCCACGTTTTCAGCGGTCGATGATGATGAGCCATATCGCGCCCATTGATTGCCTGCGGGCGTCGTGCATGGCATGGCAGGCGAACTTCCAACCATCGGGGAAGAAACCACGGTCTGCAATTGGTGACAGAGTGCCGATATGAGCGCGCTCCGGGGGGGTGGCGTGGCGCAGAGGCGATGCAGAGAGGTGACGCCGTGCGCTGAGAGTCCGCAGGGGACAAAATAGCGGTAGTGGGAGAGATCGACGGCGTAATTGAGCGCAAAGCCGTGTTGCGTAATGCCGCGACGGACATGGAGCCCCAAGGCCGCAAGCTTCTCGCGTCCCACCCAGAGACCAGGATTGAGCGGATCGCGATCGGCCCGAATGCCAAATGCTGTGACCGTCGCAATGAGGAGTGACTCGATCATCCGCACAAAATCGCGGATGCCGATCTGTCGTGCCGAGAGATCGACAATCCAATAGCCGACGAGTTGTCCCGGCCCGTGATAGGTCATGCGACCGCCACGATTCGTTTCGACCACGTCGATGCCGGCCTCGCGCACGGTCGCGGGCGTTGCCCGCCAATCCCCCGCGCACGGTTGTCGCCCAAGGGTGATGACCGGCGGATGCTCACAGAGGAGGAGGACGTCGCGACACGTCCCCGCGGCCCGGGCGTGACGCTGCTCCTCTTGCAGGGCCCATGCCGCTCGATAGGGGATGGCCCCGAGGTCTCTGACGTCGATGCCCGCGAGGGGATCAATCTGGGTAACATGTGGGAGGATCATCGAGGCCTCACACCGACGAGGGAGCACGCGTCTGGAGGAGTTCAATTCCGCGGCTGACATATTGCAACATGGTAATGACGATCAAACCGGTCGTGATGAAAATCCCGCCAAAGACAAAGTCTCCCAATGGATAGACGCCGATCGCTACGCCGGGGACCACGAGATCGAGCAGTGCCATGGTCCCGATGAGAATGAGAAAGAGTGTGGTCGCTTTGCTCCAAAAAACTGGGGCATAGCGAATTTCCACCTTCGAAAGCCGCAGGATGCCCAGTCCGCCGACGATGAGGAGATCTTTGGCAAAGATCAGGATCACAAACCACCACGGGATGATGTGGACCGTGGCGAGGAGGAGATAGGTCACGGCCATCAGCAGTTTGTCCGCGAGGGGATCGAGGATGGCGCCGGTCTTCGTCCGCTGATTCAGACGGCGTGCGATATATCCATCGATGAGGTCCGACCCTCCGGCGCAGAGGAAGAGGAGAAAGGCCACCAGATACCACTGGGCGAGAAAGGCCCAGAGAAAAAACGGGATTGCCGCCAACCGAAAATAGGTCAAAATATTCGGGATGTTATAATTCATGCGCGCTGCTATCTATGCAAACTTGCCGAGAGTGTCAATATCGCACATGGAGTTGACAGGCGGAGTGTGCTCGTATAAAACTCGTCCATGGAACTCCAGAACACCGCACAACAGATCCCGGAAGCCCTCACCTTTGACGATGTCTTGTTGGTGCCGCAGGCCTCGGCCGTCCTCCCCACCACTGTCGAGACCGCCACGCCCGTGGGGCGCGAGTTCACGCTACAGGTGCCGCTGATCAGCGCCGCCATGGATACGGTCACGGACGCTCGCATGGCCATTGCCATGGCGCAGGTCGGCGGATTGGGGATCATCCACAAAAACATGTCGATCGAGGAGGAAGCGGCGGCGGTTGCGCGGGTGAAGAAGTTTGAAAGTGGCCGTGTGGTGCAGCCGGTCACACTCGGTCCCGATGAACCAGTGTCGCATGCCATGGAAATGCAGCGACAACATCAGATCACCGGCTTTCCAATCGTCGATCGCCAAGGGATCCTCGTCGGCATTCTCACCAATCGCGATATCCGTGCGGCAGGAGATCCCGCACGGCCGATTCATACCGCCATGACGCCACGGTCGGCACTTGTGACCGCGGAGGAATCCGTGACCATTGAAGAGGCGACCCGTCTGATGCATGAACGCCGGGTCGAAAAACTGCCGATCCTCCATCGCGACGGCCGCCTCCACGGACTGATCACCTTGAAGGACCTCCAGATGCGGCGGACCTATCCCAAGGCGAGCAAGGACCCGGCGAGTCGCCTCTGTGTCGGTGCGGCCGTCGGTGTCGGCGGGAGTGCCGTGGAACGTGCAGCGGCCCTGATCGAGGCCGGTGTCGACCTCCTCTGTATCGACACGGCCCACGGCCATTCGACGCATGTGATGGAGACGGTGCGGACCGTACGACAGCGATGGACAACCGTGGCGGTGATGGCCGGCAATGTCTCAACAGCCGAAGGTGTGGCGGCCTTGTGTGACGCCGGGGCCACGGCAGTGAAGGTCGGGCAGGGGCCCGGCAGTATCTGCACGACGCGTATTGTCTCTGGCTGTGGCATGCCGCAGCTCTCGGCGATCCTTGACTGCGCGCCTGTCACTCGTGCGCGGGGGGTCACGTTGGTGGCCGATGGCGGGATCAAGTTTTCCGGCGATATCGTCAAAGCCTTGGCTGCCGGGGCCGATGCCGTCATGATCGGCTCGCTCCTCGCCGGCACCGACGAGGCCCCGGGAGAGGTCATTCTCTATCAGGGGCGTCGGTACAAGATCTATCGCGGCATGGGATCGATTTCCGCCATGATGGATGGCGGTCGCGACCGCTACGGACAAGGCGACATCACCGACACGGCAAAGCTGGTGCCCGAGGGCATTGAGGGACGCGTCCCCTATCGGGGCCGTGTTGCCGACACGGTGTTTCAGCTGGTGGGCGGAGTCCGTTCCGGGATGGGTTATGTCGGTGCGGCTTCGCTCGCCGAGTTGCGGGCGCGGGCACGGTTTGTGCGCATCGGGTCGGCCGGGCTGCGCGAGTCGCATGTCCATGATGTCATGATCACCAAAGAGGCCCCCAATTATTCGATCGAATAATGGTCACGACACCCTATGGATAAGATACTGATCCTCGATTTCGGTTCGCAATATACCCAACTGATCGCCCGGCGCGTGCGTGAGGCCAAAGTCTATTGCGAAATCCATCCGTGTACGTGGCCGTTTGAGGCCGTCCGTGCGTTTGCACCGTGCGGGGTCATCCTCTCCGGCGGGCCGTCGTCCATTGCAGGGACTCACGGACCCTCCGACGCTCGCTCGCCGTGCGCGCCGCAAACCATTTGAGGCGCGGATGCACCGCAGCTCGATCAGCGGATCCTCCAGCTGGGGGTGCCGGTGTTAGGGATCTGCTATGGCATGCAAGCCATGGCCGCCCTTGAGGGGGGGAAGGTGGGTGGCGGCACGCGCCGGGAATATGGCGAAGCGCATGTCCACTATGTCACCAACCACCCGCTCTTTCGGGGAGTCCCAGCGGGACCGCAATCGGTCTGGATGAGCCACGGCGACCATGTGGAGCGAGTGCCGCCAGACTTTTCCGTACTCGCGCAGAGCACGTCGGTTCCGGTCGCCGCCATGGGTGATGACACCCGGCGGCTCTATGGATTGCAATTTCATCCCGAGGTGATGCACACACAACACGGCCGAGACATCCTCCACAACTTTCTCTTTCCCCTCTGTGACGCGCATGCGGAGTGGACCATGGGGTCGTTCATCGAACGGGCCATTGCCAAGATTCGCGAGACCGTGGGGACGGCGCACGTCGTCTGCGGTGTTTCCGGTGGTGTCGATTCCTCGGTGGTGGCGACACTGCTCCATCGTGCGATCGGGGACCAACTCAGCTGCATTTTTGTCGATACGGGGTTGTTGCGAAAAAAGGAGGGAGAGAACATCCCCCGTTTTTTTGCGCAGCATCTCGGGATCCCGCTGCAATCGATTGCGGCAGGGCCGCGGTTTTTGGCGCGCCTTGCAGGTGTGGTCGATCCCGAAGAGAAGCGGAAAATCATCGGGCACGAGTTTATTGCGGTCTTTGAGGAGGCTGCCCGGCAGATCCCTGGTGTCGAATTTCTGGCACAAGGGACGCTCTATCCCGACGTGATTGAGTCCGTGTCATTCAAGGGACCTTCGGCCACCATTAAGTCCCATCATAACGTCGGCGGACTTCCAGAGGCGATGGGATTGCGGTTGTTGGAGCCCCTGCGGGAGTTATTTAAAGACGAAGTGCGGCAGCTCGGTGAAGAGCTGGGCATGCCACGAGAAGCGGTGTGGCGCCATCCGTTCCCCGGACCCGGGCTGGCCGTACGCATTCTCGGCGCTGTCACACCGCGCGCGGTGGCCATGGTGCAGGAGGCCGATGACCTCATGATGGACGAAGTGAAACGTGCCGGATGGTATGACCACGTCTGGCAGATGTTTGCCGTCCTCCTCCCCGTCCAAACAGTCGGCGTAATGGGCGATGCCCGCACCTACGAACACGTCATCGCCATTCGTGCGGTCACCAGCCATGACGGCATGACGGCCGATTGGGCGAAACTCCCGGCCGAACTCCTGGGGTGCATCTCCAACAGCATCATTAATGAAGTGACTGGCGTGAACCGAGTGGTCTATGATATCACCTCGAAACCGCCCGGGACGATTGAGTGGGAGTAGGGCGTGGAGCACGTCATGAGCGGCCGGTCGCATATCCATCATCCAAAGGTTGACCAGCACGAAGGCCATCATGATCATGCGCATGGCGGGATGACGCCCCACGAGCACCATCATCGACACGCTCATCCCTATCGTCCGGAGGAACGACGCCGTCTCGGAATCTGCATGGTGTTGACCGGTCTCATGATGCTCGGTGAGACCGTGGGGGGCCTGTGGAGCAACAGCCTGGCGCTCCTCTCCGACGCGGGCCACATGTTGACCCATTTTTTTGCGTTGGCCGTCAGCTATCTGGCCATCCGGTTTGCCGCTCGACCACCCACGAAATCGGCGACTTATGGATACTATCGCATTGAAGTCCTCTCGGCACTGCTCAATGCCGTCACGCTCGTCATAATCTGTGCATGGATCTGTTACGCGGCGATCGGCCGTTTGCGTCATCCACAGGAGGTCCAGAGCGTCCAGATGGTGGTGGTCGCCGTGGTCGGACTGATCGTCAATCTCGCCACCGCGATGATTCTCCACGGCGCGAGCCGAGAAGATCGCAACATCAAGGGGGCGTATCTGCACATGCTCGGCGACACACTTTCTTCGGTTGCCGTGATTCTGGGTGGCATTGCCATGACCATGTGGAATACCTACATTATTGATCCGCTCTTGAGCATCCTCCTCTGTGTCATCATCCTGCTCTGGGCCTATGGATTGACACGCGACGCCATTCGCGTCCTGATGGAAGCCACGCCGGAGCATATCACCGTCGATGTGGTCGCAGAGACCCTGCAACAGGCCATTCCCGAGATTGCGGCCGTGAATGACCTCCATCTCTGGGAGATCACGAATCGGATGTATGCCCTGACAGCGCACGTGCACGTGGGGAATATTTCCGTGGCAGAGACCATGCGGATTCGGCAAACAGCCGAGCAACTCCTCGACGAGCGCTTCGACATCACCCACGCCATCCTCCAGTTCGAATGCTAGGGGGGGTACGTCATACACCGTGCAACCAATCGAAATCATTTGTTGTTTTATTGATATTCACTGGTTTGCGCGCCTATGACGTACCCGGCTTGACATGGTGGACCGGGGCGATTAGGGCGCCTCTCATGCAGCAGCACATTGCGGCCATGTTACGGGCGCTGGGTGAGGATCCCGCGCGTGAAGGATTGCAACGCACCCCCGAACGGATGGAGCGTTCGCTCCGATTTCTGACGGACGGGTACCGCCAAGATCCGATGCAGTTGTTGCGAGACGCGGTCTTTACCGAGCGCTATCGGGAGATGGTCGTTGTGCGCGATATCCCGTTCTACAGTCTCTGCGAACACCATCTCCTTCCGTTTTTTGGGAAGGCCCACGTGGCCTATCTCCCCAAGGGGAAATTGGTCGGGCTCTCAAAAATTCCCCGCATGGTCGATCTCTTTGCGCGGCGTCTGCAAGTGCAGGAACGGATGACGCAGCAGATCGCCGAGACCCTGCACGAGATTCTTCAGCCGTACGGCGTGGGCGTCGTCCTCGAGGCCCAGCACCTCTGCATGCAGATGCGTGGTGTGGAAAAAGAGGGGACGACGATGACCACCTCGACCATGCTCGGCACCTTTGAATCCGTGCACCGCACGCGCGAAGAATTCTTAAGCCTCATCCGCGCCAGATAGCGCCTGACGGCGATAGTGTTGGGAATAAATCGTTCGGCCTGCGGCGATCCATTTTTGTGCAAAATAGGTGGGAAAGGTGTCAACGCCGCCGGTGCGAATGGCTGGCGTGTGGCAGCTCTGCAACCGTGGCTCGTCCGCAATGACCCGCGCGACCTCCTCTGCATAGTCGTGGACGTCGGTGGTAAAGTAGAGCGTGCCATCAGAGGCGAGGGTATCGGCCAGGAGGGTCAGCATATGCGGCTGCATCAGCCGGCGCGGCGCGTGCCGTCGCTTGGGCCACGGATCGGGAAAGTTGATATAGATGCGCTGCACCGGCGCCTCGTGCTGCAGGGATGGCAGGATCATGCGGGCATCGCCGAGGAGGAGCGAGACATTGTCCAGGGTCCCGCGTCGATGGCACAATGTGATAAACCGTCTGGTCTTGATTTCGATACCGATGATATGCACCGCGGGATGCGTCCGCGCGAGGTGAAAGAGAAAATCGCCGCGCCCTGGTCCAATTTCGACAAAACATGCTGTATGGCCTCTCGGTTGTGCAGGGAGCAGGACGGTCGGCGCTTGCCACCCGAGCCGGTTTTCTCTC
Organism: Deltaproteobacteria bacterium; assembly: GCA_016183065.1. Lineage (GTDB taxonomy): Bacteria > UBA10199 > UBA10199 > JACPFF01 > JACPFF01. Next base: position 137,805 of record JACPFF010000015.1, read on the forward strand.
ATCATAGACATGCGACGCCCCCATAACATAGTCTCCCCGCGAGGCAAGGGATGGACCAACTGATTGACCGCTATATGACGTATCTGCGGGTCGAACGTCGCCTTGCGCCAAATACCATTCTTTCCTATGCACGCGACCTCGCACGTCTCCGGCGTTCGTTGGCGCGGCAACAGATCGACGATCTCTCGGCCCTGACCACGGCAGCCATCCGCCACTGCATGGCCGAGACCTTTGATGCCGGGCTCTCGCTCCGGTCCATGTCCCGCATGCTCACCACGATTCGCACATGGTGCCGGTATCTGGTCGCGCAAAAGCTCCTGGGCGACGACCCCACACGCATTATTGAATCGCCGCGCCTGCGTAAAGCACTTCCCACAGTGCTCTCCATGGCCGAGGTGGATCAACTGCTGGCCGCCTGTCCGTGCGATTCTCCGGGTGCCATTCGCGACGAGGCCATCCTGCAACTCTTCTATGCCAGTGGTCTGCGCGTCTCGGAACTGTGCAGTCTTGAGCTCTCACAACTCAATCTCGATGGAGGGTATCTCCGTGTCATCGGCAAGGGAAACAAGGAGCGCGTCGTTCCGATGGGACAGGTGGCCTTGCAGAGCGTGCAACGCTACCTCGCCGAGGCGCGTCCGCCACTGACGGGTCGGCGGCAGACGGAGACCCTCTTTCTTTCGCGCACGGGTCGGCCATTGACGCGCCAAGACGGCTGGCGATGCATCAAGGCGACGGCGCGGCGCGCAGGGATCGCCAAGCCCGTCACCCCACACACGTTGCGCCATTCCTTTGCCACCCACCTGCTGGAACGTGGGGCGGATTTACGCGCCGTCCAGGTCATGCTGGGGCATAGCAGTATTGCCACGACACAGATCTATACCCACGTGAGTCGGCGACATCTCGTCGAACTGATCCGCAAATACCACCCGCGGAGTGAGTAATCGGCCCGCTCATTGACGCACCGGTGGGGCTCTGCTAGGCGAGTCCCATGGATCAGCGGGGCATCAATCTGTTGAACCGGCACGAGCCCGGTCCTACGCGGCGCTACGTGGTGCGGACGTTTGGGTGTCAGATGAACGAGCACGACAGCCTCACCATTCGTGGACTGCTCGCCCAGCATGCCTATCTTCCCGCCACAACGCTCGACGAAGCGGATCTGATCATCTTCAACACCTGCACCATCCGCGAGAAGGCCCACCACAAGGCTTTCAGCGAGATCGGCCGCACGGCGCAGCTCAAGGAGGAACGCCCCCATGTCGTGGTCGGTGTTTGTGGGTGTGTGGCGCAGCAGGACCGCGAAGGGCTCTTTCAACGCTTTCCGCACCTCGATCTCCTCTTTGGACCCGATCAAATTCAGGAACTGCCTCGACTCCTCGACCAGCTGCACAACGGGGAGTCGCACGTCAGCGCATTGCAATGCATCAATAGCGCCGATGACTACCACTTTCTCGATCTCATTCCATGGGCAACCGCCGTGGAACAGGGGCGACCCACGGCACCGCCGGCCACGGCGTTTGTGACGATCATGAAGGGGTGCGATGCCAACTGTGCCTATTGTATTGTCCCGAGCGTCCGGGGAAAAGAGGTCTGTCGTCCGGCCGAGGCGATTGTGTCGGAAGTGGCTGCGCTCGCCGTCCGCGGCGTGCGGGAAGTGACGTTGCTGGGCCAGACCGTCAACACCTACGGCAATCGGCGTCATCCGGGCGTGATCCCCTTCCCAGACCTCTTGCAGCGCCTTGCCGACGAGACCACGATTGCGCGGATCCGTTTCACGAGCCCGCACCCCAAAGACGTGAATGCCGCCCTGGCAGGGGCATACCGCGACAATCCGAAACTCGTTCCCCACATCCACATGCCGCTCCAAGCGGGGTCTGATGCGGTCTTGCGGCGCATGCGGCGGAGTTATTCGCGGCAGCAATACTTGGACAAGGTCGCCCTGTTGCGTGCCGCCTCTCCCGATCTTGCCCTGACGACCGACCTGATTGTCGGTTTTCCCGGCGAGACCGAGGCTGATTTCCTCCAGACCTGCGGAGTCGTTCGCGACGTCGGTTTTTCCGGCATCTATGCCTTCAAGTATTCCCCGCGACCTGGAACGTCGGCGGCCGAAGCCCTGCACGACGATGTGACGGAGAGGGAGAAGCGCGATCGCCTGGACCGGTTGTTGACCATGCACAATGCCATGCTCCAGCGCCAATTGGCCGCCAACGTGGGGACGATGCAAGAAGTGTTGATCGAGCGCTACGACGAGGGCTCGGCGCAGTGGACCGGACGCACCCCGCACAACACCCTGGTCCATTGCACAGGGGCCTCACTGGCCATTGGGCAGCTCGCGATAATCCATATCACCCGTGCGTACGGACATTCGTTGGAGGGGAAGGAACGAGAAGTGATCCGTCGAGAGTTGGCAGGGGGAGGGGGGGTGTAGTATTTGGTCTGGTAGGTTTTACCGTCGGTGGCAGTATGTGCAATATTTGCACATACTGAATGCTTCTGTCATTCCCCTTCATGAGAGATATTGCGCCACACCTGCCCCAACGGTAGCCGAATAGATGCAACTGGTGAGCGGTTCCGGCCTTCTCGGTATCATCGTCATCGCCCTCCAGAGCTTATGTAGTATTTCAACGTTTAATGAGTACTCACGTGCTCATTAAACGTTAGAAATACTTATGGTACTGTACGACGCATGTATTCAGGAAAAGTTAACGCACCATAAAATCGGTGTTTACTCGAAAAGCGTGACGCGGAGAACCTGCAGCTCTCATTTGTTGTATCCACTCCCTATAGAGGATGTTTGAATGGCGTATATAATATGCGTAATTTAATAATAAATTGACATTTTCCGCAAATAAAGTATTATTACTTCATATGCGGAATTTTATTGGCAGGGAGAGTTATACTAAAAGGCTGCAAGGCCTCTGGAACGAACGTAAGACCAAACTCCTCTCGATCTATGGTCGGCGTCGGGTTGGAAAGACCGCCTTGATCAAGGTCTTTTCCGAGGGGAAAAATGGGTGGCTCTTTGAGGCTATTGAGGGAGAAGAAACGGCGCTACAGGTGAAGCATTTCCTTCACCAATTGAGCCTGATTACAGGAGAAAACCACCTTCGTGATTTGGGTTACCATGACTGGCCCCCCGTTTTTGAATTATTGACTCAAAAAATGGCCCGAGAAAAATCGCTGGTGCTGGCTTTTGACGAGATCTCCTGGATGGCGGCGGGACGTTCCCGACTCATTGCTTACATCAAATTTTATTGGGACAAGCATTGGAAACACCACCCCCATCTGATCCTGATCCTCTGCGGTTCCGTGGCTTCCTGGATGGTCAAGAACGTCGTCCGTTCCAAGGCCCTCTATGGCCGGATTAGTGAGAATATGCTGATTGAACCCCTCAAGCCGTTTGAAGTGGCAGAATTTATCGAACGACGGCGCGGGCGACGCGAAACATTGGAATACCTCCTCTGCTTCGGCGGTATCCCGAAATACCTGGAGGAGTTCGATTTTAGTCGGTCGATTCAAATCAACATCGGGGAGACCTGTTTGCAGCCGTCAGGTTTTTTTGTCAGCGAAGCGGAGAAAATATTTTACAATCAATTCAAGGAAACACGGATCTATCAAGCGATCGTCAAACATCTTCTCAAGGGTCCCGCTTCACTCAAGGAAATTTCCGAGAGACTGAAGATACCGAGTGGTGGAGGATTGAAGCTCTATCTGGACAACCTTGGCGCTGCGGGTATTGTCGAAAAGATCCCGGAATTGCGCGATTTTGAGCTGAGTCGAACTTTTCGGTACCATCTGGTGGATGAGTTCCTTCGTTTTCATGCTCAGTTTATCCGACCTCACCTGACAGAGATACGGAATAGCGACCAGGGTGATCGTTTTGCAAAATTTGTACGTCCCTCCTGGTTCCCATTTTTGGGGTACGCATTCGAGCGGTTTTGTTTCCGGTTTCGCTACCGGATCGCCCGCCATCTCGGTTTTGAAGATAAAATCCTTGGGGCCGGCTCCATGGTGGACCTTACCCCTGATGGCTATCAGTACGACCTGATCTATCTCAGAAATGACGGCGTTATCACGCTCTGCGAGGCCAAGTACCTGACGGAGCGCCCCTCCACAAAATACATCAAGGAATTTGAGCAAAAATTGGCTCGAACCCGACTCCCAAAGGGAATAACGGTGGAAAAGGTCCTCATTGTCAACCAGGAACCATCTGAGGCCTTAGTCGAAAGCAGCTATTTTCACCATATCCTCCCGATAGGGCGTCTTTTGGATAAAGCTTGATAAGGGAGAGCCGTGTTCCGTAAAGAAACCGGCTCGTTCCGCCAAGGCCGATCAGTGAATTGCCGAGCGTGTTTGCCGCGGCTTATGCCGTCTTTGCCGGGTTGCCGTAGAAACGGCTCGCGAGGAAGAGTTGTTTGCGGGCCTGGGCGTTGTAGAGGGCCTTTTTGGTGTCCGAGGCGATCTCGGCCAACGCGACGTCTTTCTTGGCCATGATCTTCAGGGCCTTCTCCTGGAACGAGGCCGCAACTTCGACCGCCTTTTCCTTGAAGGCGATCAGCTTTTCGTTCAGGAAGCGCGAGTCTTTGCGCATATCGTCGGCGATCTCGGCCTTCTTGTCCTGGACGTCGTAGTAGCGCTCCATGGCCTCTTGTTGAATGGCTGTGGTCCAGATCTGGCCGATCAGATTCGCCACGTCTTTTCCAAGACTGACCCACGGTTGGACGTGGGCGTTGTACCAGGAGAGTTGGGCGTTGTTCTCCTTCATATCGGCATCGGCGATTTTTCCACGATTGTCCGCTTCCAGACCTTGGAGGGTCGATTCACCAAGGGCATTTGCCCGCTCTGGTGTGACCTCAACTTTCAGGGGATCCATATTCAACTTCCCATCAGTGAATGTCAGGGTCATAGGATCCCCTGACGTACCGAGCGTGGAGTTTCCAACGGAGCTCGCTAATGGATAATCTGCCAGTGCGCTTGGTGTTGAACTTCCCATAACTTATCTCCTTTATGTGTGTCGTGGAAAAACGTTCCCCTCATCGTCCGTCGATTATGACACGGTCTTCCCATAACTCCGTGGCGGCAGGGCCTTGTTGAATTGACCGACCACCCGGTTTTCGGCTTGGAGCGGTGCGGATTTGGTCTGTGCACGCCGATACGGGACCTGCTTGTGGTGGCGGTCGGCCACGCTTTGCAGTGTGTTTTCATCATTTCGCCCCTTGATCATGGCCTCGGTATAGCCGCGGGCAAGCTGCTTGAAGGTCTCCACGGCCTGCTCGCGATCGATGGCCTTTTTCTCCTGGCGCTGCCGCTGCAGTTGCGCGACCTGTTTTTCCGCCTGCGCGTCCTGCTTCTCTGCCGCTTCCTCGGCGGAGTAGATGCTATAGCCGGTACCGACGATGGCCACGGCAAGACTCACTGCGCCCAAAATGATGGATGTAATAAGACCGAACATATTCCCTCCCCAGTGCTCCCTTGACTCTCACTATGATTATCGAAATGCCGGGGTCCCGGAGTTGCGCAGTCAGTCTCCCCAGAACGCATTGATGGATCGGATGGACGGGTGGCATGGGCGGAGGGGGCTCCCCCGTCAGCCCGCAGCGAAGCGAGGACTGCCGGGGGAGGAGCCCAGGACAGGACCCGTCCATCCGATCCATCAGTGCGTTCTGGTTGTTTACGCAAGCACAACTGGTTCCGGGAGATTACGGGATTTTCTGATGCGGAATCCGGCGATAGCTCTTGATAAAGACCCGCATCTGCCGCAGGGGGAACGTCAGACCCCAGGTCAGGACGCGGTCGACAAAACGCCTTGGCGGGACCTCGAAAAAGCCGAATCGCTGGAGTTTTTCCGGCGCCACCACGGCGGTCACGGTGTAGGCCGCAGCGGCCCCCAAGCGTGCCGCGATCTCGTCGAGGAGCGCAAAAAGGGTGGCGTAGCCGTTGCGGCGGACCTCACCCACCTCGGGAGCGACTTCCGGGTCGCCACGGGCCACGATCTCGTCCCACGAGAGGAAGGCAATGCTCGTGAGGAAGAGGAGGCGGGCCCGGCGGACGTAGTGAAACTGGCGGGCGCCGATTAGCTCACCGCGCGGGCGCGACCGGGCCGCGGCCAACGTCCGCCGGGCGAGTGTCGCATAGACGCGATCTTGCCGGACGAGGAGCGTGATCCAACTCGTGTTGTGAAACCAGGGGGTGAATCCGCGATGCCCCAGTTCCATGGTGACCTTCCCGTGCCGATCGAGATAGAGGCACCCCTTCGTGACCCGCGACCAATCGACGTGGTCCATCTCTTCCGGGGATAGCACGAGGATGTTGCGGCGAAGGTGGCGGCGGATTATTTGCATAATGACACCAGTATATCTGATGCACTGTGGACTCGACAACATGCATCGCATTCAGTACGACAGATCGGTGTGAAACGACCGCGTCCATCATGGAATCCGACCGACATCCGCGGGCTGGCGCGACTGATCAGTCGCGTCGAAAATCGGGATCCGGGGACGCTTGCCACACTCGCGCAGATGCACGACGCCCAGCACGGGGCACACCGGTTGGGGATGACCGGTCCACCGGGCGCCGGCAAGTCGACGCTGGTCGATCAATTGATCCGACGGTTTCGCGAGTCGGGCGAGCGGGTCGCAGTCCTCGCGATCGATCCCTCGAGTCCGTTTAGTGGCGGCGCGCTCCTCGGGGATCGCATCCGGATGCAGACCCATGCAGGCGATGACGGTGTCTACATCCGCTCGATCGGGAGCCGCGGGGCCCGTGGCGGGCTCGCCCAGGCCGCGCGCGCCATCACCGAAATTTTTGACGCCTACGGATATGACCGTATTTTGATCGAGACCGTGGGCGTCGGGCAGTCGGAATTTGACATCATGGAACTCGCCGACACGACCCTCGTCATCCTCGTCCCGGAGGCCGGAGATACGGTACAGACCCTCAAGGCCGGACTCCTGGAAATTGCCGACGGCTTCGTGGTCAACAAAGGCGATCGCCCGGGGGCCGATGCCATGGCGCAGGCCTTGGCGGCCATGATTGCCCTCGATGCCCATGGGGATCATCCCATCCAGGAAGAACACGACGCAGCCCATCGCGTGACGAGGGAGACGATCGCATCCCCATCATCGGCGACCGGTGCGTGGGCGATCCCCGTCCTCACCACGACCGCACTCACGGGCGACGGCATTGATCGCCTCTACGCAACCATTCGCGCGCATCAATCGTGGATGGCGCACCATCCGGCGGCCTCGGAAAAAAAGCGGGCCGTGCGACGCGCGGCGTTTTATACCCTCTGCGCAACCCTCTGGCTCGAACGCGTGGAGCAGGCCGTTGCGGACAACCCCGCCCTGGCGCGGATCGTCGACGCGATCGCCAGGGGGAAGGCCAATCCCTATGACATGGCACAAAAAATTCTCGCACAGTGCGCGACATCGTAGACACGGGAGTCTCTGCGCACTCCTCCTCGTGGTGACGGGGTCTGCGCGCGGTGCGGCGGCAGCGCCAACGATCGAGCCGCTGCTGGCCGTCGATGATGCCGTGGTCGACGTCGATGCCGTCGGCGATCGCCTGCTGGTGGTTGGCGAGCATTCCTGCACATGGTACCGCTGGAACCATCCCCAGATGATTCGTGGCGGAGTCTGGTCTGATTCCCGGCTGCTGTTTCTCCACGGCGATCTCCTCGATCTGACCGGCGATGGGCGGCCGGAGATCCTCATCACCGCCCTGCGCGGGGCGCGCCTTGCCTCGTTCGTCCTCAGCATGGACGAACGACCCCGGCGGATCGCGAGGGATCTGCCGTGGTATCTCCGTGTGGAGGAGGGGACGCTCTATGGCCAGCGTCGCGGGACCCATGCGGTCTTTCACGGTCCGGTGGAACAACTGGCATGGCATCGGGAGACGTTGCGTGCCGTGGGCCGCCACGACCTCCCCCGCGGGACGACGATCTACCACTTTCAGCCGGTGAGCGAGACGGAGGTTGTTCGGGTCATGACCGACGGTCGGCAGCAGGTGTGGGAACGGCGCAACGGGCGATGGCACCGGGCGAAGCGGTTTGCCTCGTCGTGGCGGGGGATCAGCGCGCGCACACTCCCGGCCACAACGTCGCTCTATGGCGATGCCATCGCGACGCCGCTCTCGCTCGGCCTTCCCGCACTTCCGCTGCACGATGGCTGGCTCGTCGCGACACAACGGCCGGTGCTCGGAGAGATGATCGGTCGACGCCCCTACTTCACATCGTGGGAACTCCATTGGGTCTCTAATCCCGCGTCGTTCGTCTCAGCACCGGGCTGGCAGCGACGTGGCGAAGGGGGAGTGACCGCCATGCGCGGCCTCGATGACCACCGGGCGCTGTTGGCCGTGCGCCAAGGGGATGCCGGCCCACTCGACACCGATGCGGGGGGCGTGCTCTTCCTCTTCACAATCTCCCGATAGTAATGGTACCATACGCGATATGGCCGGAGAGGCTTCACACACAACGTGGCGACGTGGCGAGGCGGTCGGGCAGTACTACCTCCTCGAACGGATCGCACGCGGCGGCATGGCCGAGATCTATCGCGGCATTGCGGAAGATCTCCACGGGATTCGCCGGAATGTCGTGATCAAAAAAATCCTCCCGCAGGTGGCCGCCAATCGGGAGTTCATCGACATGCTCATCGCGGAGGCCAAGATTGCCGTCCTTCTTTCCCATGGCAATATCGCGCAGATCTACGATTTGGGCAAAGCGGGCGACGATTATTTTATCGTCATGGAACATGTCGATGGGCCCTCGCTGAGCCAGATCCAACGCGAGTGTGCGGCGAGGCGCCGCTATATCCCGGTGCCGATCGCCTGCTATATCGGCGCGGAAATCGCCGCCGGCCTCGACTACATGCATCAGCGGACGGACGAGCAGGGCCAGCCGCTCCACATCGTCCACCGTGATGTCAGTCCGCAAAATGTCATGGTCAGTTATGGCGGCACGGTCAAACTCATTGACTTTGGCATTGCCAAGGCCCGGACCAAACTCGAGACCACGGAAGTCGGAATCCTCAAGGGGAAGTTTGCGTACATGTCCCCAGAGCATGCGCGGGGGAACCCGATCGACTGGCGGAGTGATATTTTCTCCCTCGGGGTCATCCTGCATGAGATGTTGACCGGGAAGCGGCTCTTCAAGGCCAAGGATCACCGGGAGACCCTGCACAATGTGCGGACGCAAGAGGCCTCGCCCCCGTCATCGGTCCGGGGGGAGGTCCCGGCATCGCTCGATGCCATTGTCCTGCAGGCCCTGGTGAAGGATCCGCAGGCGCGCTTCCATCGAGCCATCACGGTGCACGACGCCTTGGTGAAGGTGTTGCACCAGTGTGCCCCGCAGTTTCGGGAACAGCAGCTGAGCGAGTTTCTTGCGGAGTTGTGTGTCCGTCCCACCGGGGAGCCATCGCATGAAGAAAAAACACCGCTGCTGATTATGGATCGCACGCATTCCGCCATCGCGGTCCCGCGCCAGGACGATCGCGTGGCGATTGAGACCATGATCCCATCGGTCATGGCCGAGTTCATGCTGCCCGAGCCGATCGCGCCGCAGGAGGCGCAAGCGACGGTGGAGGAAGCGGCTTTGCCAGTGCCGGATGGAGAAGAGGACGAGGGAAGCGTCACCTCTGCGCAGTGGCTTGACTGGTGGTGGCGTCTCCGTCACGCCATGGCCGCCCGCTCGGGCCGATGGTGGGGGCGCTGGGGGAGCGCCTGTGTTCTGGGCGGTGTGCTGCTCGGAGGCGCGGTCTTGTGGTGGCACGGGACGTGGTCACCGCTGGCCGTCTGGCAGGTCATGCGCCCACCATGGATCGTCCGACATATCCCTCCTTCCGCGATCGATGATCCGCACGTGATGACCCTCCGTATCGAGTCTGCACCGTCCGGTGCGGCCATCTATCTTGACGATCGGAACACCGGCCTGACGACACCAGCGATGCTGGACCGGTTGCCGGTCGGGGCGCACTACCGGCTTGGTCTCCATCTCCCCCAGTACCGCTACATCGAGCAGACGCTCTCGATATCGCCGACGATGCCGGAGGTCGTCCGCCAACCGCTGGCGCTCGATTATGGCCGATTGCACATTATCACGACCCCTGCCGGGGCAGACGTCGAGCTCAACGGGCATTCTGCGGGGAAGACGCCGCTCGTCCAGGAGGAGATGGAACCCGGCGCAGTCGTCGACGTACGCCTGACGATGGAGGGGTATCATCCTGTGGAGAAAATTGAACGGGTCCGACCGGGACAGACACTTGATATTCGTGAGGTCCTTGTGCGAAAGAGGCCATGAGATGATGGTGAAACGGAAAAAAGGGGAGATCTCCACGGATCACACGATTGTGACCGCCATCGATGCCGTCGAAGAAACGGCACAGAAACGGGCGTATATCCTCTTTCTCACGGGCCCGCTGGTCGGGAAATTGCACATGCTGGTGCAGGGGGAGTCGACCATGGGCCGGACGCCGGACTGCACGATCATGGTCAATGACAATCGCGTGTCGCGCCAACACGTCGTCATCCGTCTTGAGGGTGAACGGGCCTGGTTACACGATGTCGGGAGTACGAACGGGACGTTTGTGAACGGCGAGCGACAACGCACCTGTGAATTGCAGGATGGCGACAAGATCCAGATCAGCTCGTCCACCATTTTCAAGTTTGCCCTGCAGGATCGCACCGAAAATGTTTTTCACAAGGAACTCTACCGGATGGCCGTGGTCGATGCGGTCACGAATGTCTATAACAAACGCTATTTCATGGAACGGTTGCGGGAAGAATTCAGTCATGCCACACGGACGAAGAAACCGCTCTCCGTGGTCATGATCGATCTCGATCATTTCAAGCAGATTAATGACCGCTATGGTCATCTGGCCGGAGATGTGGTCCTCCATCATGTGGCGCAGAAACTCCAGGGGATCATCCGGACCGAAGATCTGCTGGCGCGCTATGGGGGCGAGGAGTTCGTCATTCTCCTGCGGGGGGCGGAGGCGGCAGGAGCGCTCTTTCTGGCCGAGCGGATGCGGAGTCAAATGGCCGCGTATCCCATCCGCTATGAGACGCACGACATTGTCGTGACCATGAGTCTTGGCATTGCCACGCACAGTGTCGACCAGCTCTTTCCCGATCTCTCGGCGTTGGTTGCCGCCGCCGATCAGGCACTCTATCTCTCCAAGCGCGACGGGCGCAATCGGGTCTCGACCTATCCGCCCCCGGAGTCTGTGGAGGAGAAGCTCGATGGCCGCCCCTGAACTGCTCTATGGTGTCCATGCCGTGGCAGAGACGCTGCGCGCGGGTCGGCGGCAGGTCTCCGGGCTCTGGTATCATCGCCAGAAGAGGAGACCAGAGATCGAGGCCATTCTCGGCATGGCCGCGGCGGCACGGATTGCCGTGACCGTTATGGAGCTTGCGCACCTGACACGGCTCTGTCACTCGCCCCATCACCAAGGGATGGTCCTCCGGGCGAGTGCGTATCCCTATACCCCGTTTGAAACGCTCGTCAGTCAGGCCCAGGCCGCGGGGCCTCCGCTCCTGATCGTCCTCGACCACGTCCAGGATGTCGGTAATTTTGGTGCCATGATCCGTCTGGCCCTCTGTTGCGGGGCACACGGGCTCATTGTGAGCCGGGATCATGCCGTGGGAGTGACGCCTGCCGTGGTGCGGGGAGCAGCAGGGGCCACCGAATGGCTCGGGATTGCACAAGTGGTGAATGTCAGAAATGCCATTACCTATTTGAAAAACCATCATATTTGGACCGTCGCACTCGAAGCGGGCGCGGCCACACCCGTCTATGCGCATGATTTCCGCGATGGAGAGGCGATCGTCTTGGGCGGCGAGGGGAAGGGGGTGCGACGGCTCGTTCGTGACGAATGTGATGCGACCTTATCCATCCCGCAGGTCGGCCCACTCGATTCACTCAATGTCACGATGGCTGGCGCGATCGTCTTGGGGGAAGTTCTTCGGCAGCGACAGCCGAAAACCACCTGAAACTGCTTGACATTGCTATACGCATCGCCTAACCGTGCTCCGCTCTGGACCTCTTGTGCGAGCGGTCTTGTGCCAAAAATACTGCGACATCAGTGGTGAAGTTGATGATCCGTATCACAGAATCATGACGCGACAGTCTAGACGTCGATGCAAGTCGTCTAGTCTGTCGTCTGTTGTTCTTTGAGAACGATGCAAGGGCTGTAAGGTGGGTGTGCCGACGTAGCTCAGTTGGTAGAGCAACCGCCTTGTAAGCGGTAGGTCAGCGGTTCGAACCCGCTCGTCGGCTCGGTGACCGTAGGTCACTCCTCTATTTTCCGCTTTCTCTTTTGCAGTGCAGATGTGCGAGAGCATAGCAGATCGAGGGCGCCTACGGCACGGAGGGGTGCCCGAGCGGCCAAAGGGAGCAGACTGTAAATCTGCCGGCGTATGCCTACAGAGGTTCGAATCCTCTCCCCTCCACAGCACCGAAGGTCCCCGCTCTTCTCTATGCTCTCGTGCGGCAGACTCGAGAAAATCGTGGGGAGAAAATGGAGGATGCCTCCGGCGTGCGGGCGTAGCTCAATGGTAGAGCTCCAGCCTTCCAAGCTGGTCACGTGGGTTCGATTCCCATCGCCCGCTCAGCACCGAAGATGCCCTCGATGTTCTATTTTCTCGTGGTGCTGTTTTCTCGTGCGGGAGACCAGAGAAAATAGTTGATGGAAAATGGAGGGAAAAATTCCTTCAGAATTTTTCGCCGGGATAGCTCAGTTGGTAGAGCACCTCCATGGTAAGGAGGGGGTCGGCGGTTCGAGTCCGCTTCTCGGCTCACACCTTTCGCAGAGCGAAAGGTGTTCCGATAGACGATAGACGGAACAGTGACGTATTTTTTCAAAACAGATTGAAGGAGAAACCATTATGGCGAAGGGGAAATTCAGTCGGACGAAGCCGCACGTGAATGTGGGGACGATAGGGCATATCGATCATGGGAAGACGACGTTGACGGCGGCGTTGACGAAGGTGCTCAGTTTGGAGG
>JACPFF010000017.1 GCA_016183065.1 Deltaproteobacteria bacterium
ACGAGGTGGAACGATTCTTTCGCCGCCTCAAAGGGTATCGCCGCATCTTTAGTCGCTTTGAGAAGCTCGATCTACTGTTTATCGGATTCTTACTCTTTGTCCTTATCGTGGAGGCGTTGCGATAGTGTTAACACGCCCTAAGTTAGGGTCAGACCCTCACGCGATTTCGCGTCACGCAAGGGCCAATCGCAGGAGGCTGGCGATGAGGGCCTCGAAGGTGAGGCCGCCTTTTTCTGCGGACTCGGCGAAGTCCTCGACACTGGAGAGGAAGGGATTGGGATTGGCTTCGAGGAGGAAGATCTGGCCATCGGCGCGGACACGTACGTCCAGGCGCCCATACCCGCGGATTTGCAGGATGCGATAGGCCCGTTTGCAGACATTGTGGATCTGCCGCTCCAATCCCGCCGGCAGATCGGTGGCAAAGCGGTACCGGATCTTCCAGCGCTTGCGGTAGTCCTCGTCCCATTTGATTTTGTACGTGGCAAAGCGGGGTTCATCGGGCGGGATCTTGCCGAAATCGAGCTCGCGGAGGGGAAACGCGGTGAGACGCGTGTTGCCAAGGATGCTCACATAGCACTCGCGTCCGTCGATGTATTGTTCGACGAGGGCGTCTTGATTGAGATGGTCGTGAATGAAGAGGACGCGTTCCTTGAGTTCGGCGTCATTTTCGACAAACGAGGATTTGGCAATCCCGACCGATCCCTCAATGCGGAGCCCCTTGACAAAGAGGGGATATTCCATCTTTGCCGGGCGACGAATGGTTTCCCCCCGATGAAAGACGGTAAACTTGGGGACGCGAATGCGGTGATAGGCCAGCAACGATTGCGCGACGCCCTTGTGTTTGCACAGTGTTAGACCCACCGTCCCGGTTCCTGTGATGGGGATGCCCAAGAGTTCAATGAGTGCGGCAATGTTCTTCTCAAAGACCGGATTGTCATCGAATTGTTCCACGAGATTGAAGATGAGATCCGGTTTTTGTGCGGCGATCGCATCCAGCAGCGGCTGGATGCTCTTGTAGAGACAGATGAGCTGTGCTGTGTGCCCCAGGGTCTGCAACGCGGCCAGGACATCGTGCTCGGTTTTCCAGGCCTCGTCGGTCTCAAGTTCCTTCCCGAAATCCTGACCCGTCGGATCAGAAGAGATGTCAGAGAGGACGATGATGTTGAGTCGCTGTTTCATGGTCGGGTCATCGCTTGAACTTCCCCGTGTGCAAGTAGGTCATCTATTGGCGGGGCTCGCGTCGCCCCCTCCACGGGCAAAGCCCGTGGAGCCTCCCCCTCTCGCTCGCGGAGCTCGCTGACCGCCTTCGGCGGTCCGGACACCTGTGGCGACAAGAGCGTGGTCCTCATCGCTTGAACTTCCCCGTGTGCAAGTAGGTCATCATCAGTGCGGTCAGATAAATCGACACATCCATGATCAGTTCGTGTTCGGGGCGGGCGACTCGGAGATCGAGTGTGCGGCAGCGCTCCATCAGTTGTCGGAGGATTGTGGCAATATGGTATTTTCGCGTCTTCGTCCAGCGATTGACTGCGGCAAGGATCGGGCGCCGGTGCGTGCGCAAAAAGATCGCGGCGCTTCCGCGCGCAACACCTTCGGCTGCCGCCGGAAAGAGTCTGCGGAGATCATTGTCGTAAAAATCGGGAAAATCGGCGGCGTAGGTCTTGCGCTTCCGCTGATAGTGTGTCTTCAATCGTCGCGTGAGTCGCGATGCCTCATGCGCAAAATGTGTGGCCGTCACACGTGGCGCCGTGCCCGCGATCTCGCGCATCATCTGGTCAAGGGCCATGAGCTTTTCAAGCGCCTTCCAACCGACATAGCGTGCACGCCAGTCCTGATCGGGGGTCAGCCAGACCGCGAAGGTTTCGGCGAAGTCCTCGTCGGGGTGGCTCTGAGCGTACCAGTTGTCGAGATGGATGACATAGCTTTTGCTGTAGGGCCGCGGATGATAATTCTCCTCGTACGGTTCTGCGGAAGAACCGAAAATGGCACGAAACCGTCGCGTCCGGTTCAGGCGGTAGGCATACATAAGGGCGTGTCCCATTTCATGGCGGAGCAGCTTGAGGCATTCCTCCCTGGTGCCGCCTTCAACGTTGAGCATGAGCTTTTCTTCCAGGCGACTTAAACGGGAATGGGCGAGGTAAAAGGGAATACTGATGGCAGGGACACCTTCCTCGCAAAACCACTCATCTCCGAGATAACAGGGGGGTCTGGCCACGATTCCCTGCGTGGCAATCTCCTGGTGCAATTGTGTGATGAGTGGTTCGAGGCTTGAGTCGGCGAGCGAGAGGCGCAGATCGCAGATGCGCCATTCCAGGAGGGCGTCATCGGCGAGCTCGGTCCACGGGGTGGAACTCATACCGAGGGCTTAGCAGAACTGCGGTGTCTGCGCCACTGTCACGGGTCCGGAGGTTCTGGGTCCGGCATGACGGAGATCATGCTGCTCTCTCCCGAAAGATCGAGCAAACAGGCCCCGATCTTGACGCGCGGGGGGCCGCATGCTAGCGGCCACGCGATATGGTCGACATGGAGACCCTCGCCTCACTCTGCAAACGACGCGGGATCATTTTTCAGAGCAGCGAAATTTACGGTGGTATCAACGGATTCTGGGACTATGGCCCGGTGGGGACGGAGCTGCGCCGGCGCATCAAGGAGACGTGGTGGCGCAACATGGTCCAGTGGCGGGAGAACGTGGTGGGGCTCGATACCACGATCATTGCGCATCCGCGCACGTGGGAGGCCTCGGGCCATCTGCAGAGTTTCTCCGATCCCATGGTGGATTGCAAACAGTGCAAACGACGGTTTCGGGCCGATGAACTCGCGGAAGGGGCGCAAGTCTGCCCGGAGTGCGGTGGAGCGTTGACGGCGTTGCGCCAGTTCAATCTCATGTTCCAGACCCATGTCGGGGCCGCGGTCGATGCCGCATCGATCGCGTATTTACGTCCAGAGACCTGCCAGTCCATCTTCACCCAATTTCGCAATGTGTTGGGGACGAGCCGCATGAAAGTTCCCTTCGGTATCGCGCAGATCGGCAAGGCCTTTCGCAATGAAATCACGCCGCGCAATTTCATCTTTCGTTCGCGGGAATTCGAGCAGATGGAAATGGAATTTTTCTGTCATCCGGACGACAGCCGGCAATGGCACGAATACTGGGTCTCGGAACGGCTGGCATGGTTCCGGTCGGTCGGCATCCGCGCCACCTCGCTTCGCATACGGTTCCATGCGGCCGATGAACTCGCCCATTACGCCAAGGCCTGCAGCGATATCGAATTCGAGATGCCGTTTGGATGGTCCGAGATGGAGGGGATTGCCGACCGGAGTACCTACGACCTGACACAGCATAGTACGCACTCAGGGACCCCCCTGGAATATTTTGACCAAGAGACGAATTCGCGATTTGTCCCCGCCGTGGTTGAGACCTCGGTGGGGGTCGATCGGACGCTCCTGGCCATCCTGGTCGATGCCTATCGTGAGGAAGAGGTGCGCGGGGAAACGCGCGTCCTCCTGGCGTTGCATCCCACCATTGCGCCCGTGCAGGTGGCGGTTTTGCCGTTATCGCAGAAGTTGGGAGACGTCGCGCTCCCACTGGCACAAGATCTTCGCCGCGAGTTTGCCACCGAGTTCGATGTGGCCGGGAGTATCGGTCGACGGTATCGCCGCCAGGACGAGATCGGGACGCCCTTCTGCGTGACCTACGATTTTCAATCGAATGAGGACCACGCCGTGACCGTGCGTCATCGCGACTCCATGCAGCAGGATCGTATGGCGATCGGGCAGGTGCAGCAATATCTGCGGGAGCATTTGACCACCGCTCTGGTGCAGTCCTGAACAGAGAGCGACTGTGCAACCTCGTGCAGCCGCCCGGTCGGTGGCGGTGCGCCATGTGCAACAGGGAGTAAAGGAGATGCCCGGTATGGGAAAGAAAGCCCTCTATGTCTATCGATTCGGCGGTGGGAAGGCCGATGGGAATGCGAAGTTGCGGGACCTGCTTGGCGGGAAGGGGGCGAATCTCGCCGAGATGGCGTCGCTCGGGATTCCCGTCCCGCCCGGATTCACCATGACCACGGAGGTGTGTCGGCACTATCAGCACAATAACGGGAGCTATCCGGAGGAACTCGCGGCCCAGGTCGACGAAGGGCTGCGCGGTATTGAAAAACAGGTGGGACGCAAATTCGGCGATCCGCGATCGCCGTTGCTCCTCTCCATTCGTTCCGGCGCTGCATCGAGCATGCCAGGAATGATGGATACGATCCTGAATCTCGGTCTGAACGATGAGACGGTCGAAGGCCTGATCCGTGAGACCGGGGATCAGCGGTTCAGTTTCGACAACTACCGCCGTTTCATCCAGATGTATGGCGATGTCGTGCTTGGTGTGCATTCAGAACATTTTGAAGAACAGATCCGCGTGATCAAGACCAAGCGCGGCATCACCCTCGATACTGAGCTGACCGCCGAAGATCTGCAACAGTTGGTGCAGGCATTCAAGGCCGTTGTCGGGGAGAAGGGGGCGACCTTTCCGCAAGAACCGCGCGAGCAACTTTGGGGCGCGATTGGTGCGGTGTTCGGTTCGTGGAATGGAGATCGCGCCGTGGAGTATCGGCGCATCGCCAATATTCCGGATGACCTCGGGACGGCGTGCAATGTGCAGGCCATGGTCTTTGGAAATCGCGGCGAACACTCCGCCACCGGCGTGGCCTTTACGCGCGATCCGGCCACGGGGGCCAATTGTTTCTTCGGTGAATATCTGATGAACGCGCAGGGCGAAGACGTGGTGGCGGGTATTCGCACGCCGCAACCGATCAACCGCGCAAGTGCCGCCGCCCTTGGCATGTCGGCGACGCACCAGATGGAAACACTCGAAGAGCTCCTTCCCGCCTGTTATACAGAGTTGGACCAGATCCGCCATACCCTGGAAAAACATTATCGGGACATGCAGGACGTGGAGTTCACCATCGAATCGGGCAAGCTCTGGATGCTCCAGACCCGCGCGGCCAAACGGACGGCCGCCGCCGCTGTGAAAGCGGCGGTCGATTTTGTCGAGGAGGGCCTGATTTCGCAGGAAGAGGCCATACAGCGCGTGAAATCGGAGCAGATCGAGCAATTGTTGCATCATACCTTCGATCCGAATGCCAAGCAGGCGACACCGCCGATGGCCAAGGGGTTGGCCGCGTCGCCCGGGGCCGCGGTCGGCAAGGTCGTCTTTACCGCAGACGACGCGGTTGCGTGGTGCGAGCGTGGAGAACCGGTCATCCTGGTGCGTCATGAGACCTCGCCGGAAGATATCCATGGCATGAACGTCGCCCAGGGGATCCTCACCGCCTGCGGTGGGGTGACTTCGCATGCAGCGGTCGTCGCGCGCGGGATGGGGAAGCCGTGCGTGGCCGGCTGCCACGGTATCGCGATCGATTTGGCAAAGAAGACGGCGCACGCCGGGGCCGTCACCGTGCGCGAGGGGGAATGGCTCTCCATCGACGGAGCCACGGGCGAGGTGTTTGCGACCAGGCTCCCGCTGCAGCCGCCGGTAATGACCGCGGCCTTTCAGCGGATCATGGAATGGGCCGATCTCTTCCGCAAACTGGGCGTGCGGACCAATGCCGAAACGGCGCGCGATGTCCAGGTTGCTTTGGAGTTTGGTGCCGAGGGGATTGGCCTGGCGCGCACGGAACATATGTTTTTTGAACCGGGACGGATTGAGATCGTGCGGGAGATGATCCTGGCCGAGTCCCTCGAGGCGCGAAAAAAGGCCCTTGCCAAGCTGCTGCCGATGCAAAAAGGGGATTTCCGGAAAATTCTGGCCTTGATGGACGGTCGCCCGGTCACCATTCGCCTGCTTGATCCCCCCTTGCATGAATTTCTCCCGCACACCGACGACGAAGTGGCGGAAGTGGCCTCAGTAAGCGGCATTGCGCCGCACAAGATTCGGGAGATCACCAAGGCCTTGCATGAGCAGAATCCGATGCTGGGGCATCGGGGCTGCCGGCTGGGCGTGACGTTTCCCGAAATCTATGCCATGCAGGCACAGGCCATGCTGGAGGCAGCCTCTGAACTCCAGCAAGAGGAAGATATCGAGAGTGATCTCGAAATCGAGATCCCGCTCGTGGGCCATGTGAATGAGTTGCGCAAGCTGCGCAGTGTCGTGGAACATGTGGCCGCCGAGGTGATGAAACAGACCGGTGCCACCGTGAAGTATACGGTTGGCGCCATGCTGGAATTACCGCGGGCCTGTTTGATCACCGACCAACTGGCGAAGTACGCCGACTTTTTTTCCTTCGGCACCAATGACCTGACACAAACGACGATGGGGGTTTCACGGGATGATGCAGGACGGTTCTTGAATCCCTATATCGAGGAAAAAATCGTGACCCGCGACCCCTTTGCGACGATCGATGAATCCGGGGTTGGCCGCTTGATGGGGCTGGCGGTGGAGAGCGGAAAAAAAGCCAAAAAGACCCTGTTGTTTGGCATTTGTGGCGAGCATGGAGGCGATCCGCAATCGATCGATTTTTGTCATCGATTAGGACTCGACTATGTCAGCTGTTCTCCCTATCGTGTCCCTGTGGCACGGCTTGCTGCCGCGCATGCCGCGTTACGACACCGGTAGGGCCTGTTTGCGGCCATGAGCAGTGTTCGCGGTGTCCGTGAAAGGAGTCACCCAGTGAGAGGACGATGTGCAATCGGTGGAATCATCGGCGTGGTCGGTTTGAGCGTCGGGTGCACGACGGCGTCGATTTTTTCTGACATCGGTACCAATATGGCCAATCCGCTCACGGTCGCGGTCAACCCCACGCTGCAGCGCGCCTATATCGTCAATTCCAACGCCAAATATCTCTACACCGCCGGATCGCTCCATGTGGTCGATCTCTCCACCATTACCTCGCCGACTCTGGTGCAGTCGAAGGCATTGGAGAGCTTTGGCGGCGGGATCTCTCTCGATGCGACCAACAACATGGCCTACATCGCCGACCGGTTGAGCGACGACGATCTCGACACGACCGATCAACTCCTGCAGATCAATGTCGCCGAGGGGAGCAGTGCTTTTCTTTCGGTCTCGGCCAGTGAAGCCAATGACGATCCCTTTGGTGTGGCCTTTGATGCCACCAATAATCAGCTGGCAGTGGCCACGCGTGCCGGGACGCTCGACATCTATACCGTGAGCGGGAGTGGGGCCACGCGTGTCGCGCAGGTCGATCTCAATCGGGCATTGGATAACGGCGAGGACTTAAGCAGTGTGGAGGCCATCGAGGCCGTTATCATGGGGACGCAGGCCGTCGTGACCCTGGCCGATGGGGGCGTGTTGGTCGTCAATATGACTGAAGCCACGGCCAGCGGGGTGAATCCGGTCGACTATTACATCAGCGATATCGAGAGTCCGCGCGGAATTGCGGTGAGCGGAACCACGCTCTTTGTCGTCTCGGTCACTGCCGATGGCGAAAATCTCCTCCTGCAACTCGATGTGAGCAGTCTGGCCGCCGATGACAGTAACACCACGACCGCGGTCAAAGACAAAGACACCGCCGGTCTCCTCGTTACGAGTTATACCGTCGGCGAGAATCCGCAGGAGGTGGTCGTGAGTGGTACGACCGCGTATGTGAGCAATCTCGATGCCGATTCGGTGTCGGTCGTGGACACCGGTGCGGCATCGGTCAGTACGATTACGGTGGGAGAGGAACCCTTCGGTCTCGCCATCTACCAGGAGGTCGTCGGTACCGACTCGCACGTGTTGGTTTGCAATCTGCAGAGCAATTCCGTCTCCATCATCGCCCTAGCGTCGAATGCCGTGGTCGCAACGTATCCATAAAGAAAAATTCGGGTACGTCATACGGTCTATAACTGCTTGGAATTCAAGGTGTTTTTTCGATGTCCGCGAGATGCTGTTCGATGGCCTGGAGTGTCGAGAACGCCACACCTTGCCGCAACAAATGGATCAGCATCTTTCCCTGTCGCTGCAACGCCGCTGTATCGTCATGGGCCAATGCTGTGGCAATCGGTGCGGTCACACGCGTGGCCAACGGAAGCCCGCCGCCATAGACGACATAATATCCGGGTGACGTGGCAAAGTGCGGCGTGGCGTAGATGCGCCCGCCCGCCGTTCCCGGCAGGGCCGCGACATGGAGGTATTGCGCGGCGAGCGTGGGCCACCGGTTGAGACGTTCGGTCAGGGGGCCATCGTCATACCACCCCATTTCGAAGGCGGCCCGGAGTAATGTGAGCATGGTGTCGTACCGGGCGAGCGGTTCATGGACGCCGGCCATCGCCCGGCGCACGTCGGGATCGGCAAACTGCGACAGCGGCGAGAGATAGCGGTCCATCCAGGCCCGTGACACGACCAACTGGTCGAGTGCCGAGGCGATCCCTTCTCTCCACGGCTTCGGGGTGGCGGCCATCCCCATGGCGCCATTTCCGTGGCCCTCTTCAGCCGAGAGGAGGATATGTGCGGCATGGGCCAGTTCATGGACGAGTGTCTGGAGATCCGCGAGCGTGAGCGGGGCATCCGGGGCAAAGTTGGTATGCATCCAGACTGTATTGCCGGCACCAAGTCGCGTCACAAACGCATTGCCATATTTGTCCTCCCGTTTTTTCGTGTCATAATGGATGGCCTGCGCCAATGGGGCGGCCGCGAAGTCGATGCCAAGGTCGCGATAAAAGGCCTGTGCCGCATGCAGGGCCTCTGTAAAGGTCAGCGTTGGGAGCTCTCCACCGCCCAATGCCATGCGGATTTTTTTGTTGGCCAGATAGTGGACATCCCATTCATGCACGCGGGCGTCGTGGAGGAGCGTCCGCAGCGTATCAACGAAACCGGCAATCGTGCGATCATGCGCCAGATGATATGCCTCGAGAATATCCAAAAACCGCGCGGGCGGAAGGTCATATTGGATGGCGCCCACATACGCGGGATAATTCGCAAAACCATGTGTCCGTGCCACGGCATTCAGTCGGGGCAGCGCGGGGAAAAGGGCCTGCTGATATGCTGATAACACCGCCCCGGAATATTCGCGCACCAGCCTCTCGCGCGCGGAGGCCTCTTCCGTGGTGGCCAACAGTCGATAAAATTCCCCGCGGGTGAGAGGCGTGCCGTTCCAGCGAAAGTCTGCCAGTGCCTGTTGGGCGGTGGCACTCGACTCCGCAATGATGGCCGCGATCTCCGCATGCTCTTCTTCTGCAAAGAGGAGGTGCTGCCGTGCCGATTGGAGCATGCTCTGCATCTGCATGAGCAACCCGGGTCGCCTGGCGTTGTAATACTGCCTGAGCCCGTGTGTCGCGACAATCGCCGCGTATCGCCCGCCGAGGTGCCGCAACATTGCGGCGAGGCGGCGATAGAGGATCGGTTCTACCAGATCGGCCTGCTTACGTGCCTTATGACTGTGCGAAAATCGCGCCCCCTTCAGGATCGAAAAATAGCCGAGACTGTTGACTGCATGGGCCTGCAGTTGCCAGAGCACATCAAAAAGAGCCGCATCTTTTTCATATTGGACGCGCGGCGCATCCGTTGCGGCACCGCGCATCTCCGTGACCATCGGCGCGTGGCCTGGCACGGTGACGGCAATCTCGAGGAGGTCGGCGCGTTCGAGCTCCGATTCTGCAGGTACCGTGGTGCCGTGCGCCCCGGCGAGCGCAAGGGTGCAGCGGATCATGGCCGTGCCGATATCGAATGTCCGCGTGACAATGAGCGGCGACGGCCCGGAAGAGGAATGGGACTGTGTCACGAGTCGTGTGGTGATCGGGATGGTGACAGCATCCCAATCGACCTCGACCAGAGTGTGGCCACGAACCATACGTGACGTGAGTGGCCCCGTGGCATGCGCATTTCTCGGCCCATTTCAGAAAATTCGGAGGAGAGCCAATCTGTTGACGCATCGACAATCTCCGAGTGAGAGCACCTACATTACTTCTTTACTCCTTTCAATGAGTTATGATACTTTCTGCGCAAAATAAAGCTGCTGCCGTGGGGGGCGATAAAATATTATGCGTCTTAAGTCTTTGGAATTAATTGGGTTTAAGTCCTTTGTCGATCGGACGGTGATCCACTTTGAACCCGGAGTGACTGGCGTGGTCGGTCCCAATGGGTCTGGAAAATCGAACGTCGTGGATGCCATCCGCTGGGTCATGGGCGAGCAATCGGCCAAACATTTGCGCGGTGGTGCCATGCAAGACGTCATTTTTGCGGGGAGTCAAAAACGCCCCGCGCTCGGCATGGCGAGTGTCTTTTTGACGTTCGACAATAGTGACGGACGTGCCCCCGCCGAATATAGCAACTATGCAGAAATCACGGTCGGACGGCGACTCTATCGGTCCGGCGAGAGTGAATATTACATCAACAAGACGCCGTGTCGGCTGAAAGATGTCATCGATCTCTTTTTGGGGACCGGGACCGGAACCAAGGCCTATTCCATTGTCGAACAGGGGCAGATCGGGCTGATTGTCTCGGCCAAACCGGAAGATCGCCGCTTGCTGATCGAAGAGGCCGCCGGTATCTCGAAGTTTAAGTATCGCCGCGAGGCCGCCCAGCGCAAAATGGAGGCCACGCGGGGAAACCTGCTCCGGTTGCGCGACATTACCAGCGAGCTCGACCGCCAGATTCAGTCGCTGCAGCGGCAGGTCAAAAAGGCGGAGCGGTATCAGCGTCTGACCGAAGAACTCCGCCAATTGGAGCTCTCCGAGGCGTCGCATCAGTGGACGACATGGCGATCCACCGTGACAGAGATTGAAACACGCTGTGTAGCCCTGCGGGAAGAAGAAGGGAGCGTGGCAGCGCAGCTGGGGCAATGTGAAACAGCGATCGAGACCGGTCGATTGACGCTGGCGGAGATCGAGCGCGAATTGTCGGCGACGCAAGAACGGGCCTATGCATTGCAAAATACGATTCATCTGTTGGAGGCGACGATCACCCACAAGACGCAGGAGATCGAGGACGTCGAAGCGCGCGGAAAGACTGCGGTGGAAGAGGTGACGCAGCTCGCCGTGCGTCGTGAAGAATGGCTGCATGCCTTGACGACCGCGAATGACGAAAAGGTGACCGTCGATCTGGCCACGGCGGTGGCCAGCGAAGAGGCCGAACAACTGGAGCAGGAGGTGGCACAGGTCAATGCCCAGTTGGCGGCGATGGCGACGACCGCGCAGGATGTGCAGCAGCGCGTCGTGCAGTGCGTGCAGCACATTTCGGTGGCCGAGACGGGCCGACAACATGCCACGCAGCGTGCAGAGGAATTCGCGGCCGACGTAGCCGATGGCGAGACGCAGGTGACGGCGCTGGAATTGCAACTCACTGAGACGCGCAGATTGGCGGGCGAAGAGGCGACTGCTCTCGATACGTATCGTCAGCTCTCCATGCGTCTCGATGAAGAACGCGATACCTTGGTGGCGACGCTGCAGCAGCAGGAGGCCGAGCTGGCACGCCTGGAGGGCGAGCTGGAGGAACAACGATCGGTGTTGGAGCGTGCGGCCTCGCGGCTTCATTCGCTCGAAGAACTCGCGGGGAACTTTGAGGGGTATCACGAAGGCGTCCGCGCCATTCTGCAGCAGCAGGGCGGCGCGTCCCCGCTCGCGGGTGTCTTGGGCGATGTGGCGCAGATTGTGGAGACTGCTCCGGAGTACGAACGTGCCGTTGGTGCAATACTGGGCGAGCGAATCCAGGGGATCGTGGTCGAATCGCATCAGAGTGGGGTGGCGGCACTGGCCTTCCTGAAAGAGGCGTCCCGCGGGCGGGGGACGTTTATCCCGCGCACGTTGCGCACCACCTCGCGGGTCTGGCCTGATATCGCGGATGCCGGAGTGGTGGGACCGCTCACCCATTTTGTCCGTTTTCATGACGACGATGCCGCCGTCGGCCAGTATCTCATCGGGGATGTGCTCCTCGTGCGGGACCTGACCACGGCACTCCGGTTGTGGGAAGAGGAGACGCCGCCGGCGACCTACGTGACGCTCGATGGAGAAATGGTCGATGCCGCGGGCGTCATCACGGGGGGCGGGAGCGCGGATCATGCCGCGGGGATTCTGGCCCGCCGCCGGGAGCTCGAGGGGCTCCGTCCCGATGTCATCCGCCTGCGGACGGCCGTGGAGGCCACAGAAAACATTCGTCAGCGAGTGGTTGAGCGGGTCCAGCATCTGCAGGCACAGGTCGGTGCCCTCTCCCAAAGTCGGCACGATACTGAAATCGATCTGGTCAATCGCCAGAAAGATCTCGATCACCGCCAGCGCGAGGTTGAGCGAATTTCCGCCGAGCAGGCGCAGGCCGCGCATGATCTTGCGGAGCGGCGACGCCTGCAGGCGCAGGCCGTGCGCGAAGGCGAGATGCTCCGCGTGACGCTGTGCGACGCCATCGCGGCGCGGGAAGCGGCAGAGGCACAATTGGCGCAATGCCGTGCCGGGGAGGCGGCCTGTGTAGTGCGTCGCGATGCCATGCAGGCGGCCCTGCACGAACGACGGACCATTCTCGCCTCGCACGAAGAACGCGCCCGTGCGGTGGAAAAGGAGATCCAGCGTCTCGTGGAGGTGACCACCGATGCGGTCTGCACCATGGAACGAAAGCAGCTCGACATTGAAGAGGGAAAGACGGTGGTCGTGGCCGCACGCCGGGAAATTGTGCGGCAACGCGAGGAGCTCGGTGGTGCGGTGCAGCAGGCGGAAGAAGGGTCCCGGCGACAGCAGGAAATCCAGCAGCGCTATCAGGGGCTCAGCGAAGAGGTGCGCCAGCATGAGGCATCCCTGCGCCTCGTCCGCAAACGGCATGACGAGGCGACCGCGGCGAAGCATGCCATCGAAATCGAATTGACGCAGCAGCGCGAACGGATCGGTTTTCTGGAACGGGAGATCTCCGAGAAATATCACGTCTTCCTTGCCGAACAGGCCGCGGATTTTCTCCAGGCATCCTTCGATGCTGAAACCGTCGGCACCCAGGTCGGCGAACTCCGTCAAAAGATCGAACGGCTTGGTGGCGTAAATACCGATGCCATCGGCGAATGGGAAGAGTTGCAGCAGCGGCACACGTTTTTGGTCCAGCAGGGAGAAGATCTCGAGCAGTCGATCGAGGCCCTGCACCGGGCCATCCAGAAAATCAATCGCATCAGCCGGGAACGGTTCCGGGAAACCTTTGACGAGATCCGCGGGCGTTTCCAGCTCCTCTTCCCGAAACTCTTTCGTGGCGGGCAAGCCGATCTCGTGTTGACCGATGAAGATCAGGTGCTCGAGTCGGGGATCGAAATTGTCGCGCAGCCGCCGGGCAAAAAGTTGCAGAGCGTGACGCTCTTGTCGGGTGGTGAGAAGGCGTTGACCGCGGTGGCCCTGATCTTTGCCATGTTTCTCGTCCGGCCGAGTCCCTTCTGTCTCCTCGATGAGGTGGACGCCCCGCTCGACGATGCCAATATCGATCGCTTTAACGACCTCATCCGTGAGATGACCGGCTATTCGCAATTCATTTTGATCACCCATAACAAGCGGACCATGGAACTGGCCGACTCGCTCTACGGTGTGACCATGGAGGAGCCGGGCGTTTCGAAACTCGTTTCCGTGCGACTCAATCAGGAACAGACCGGCCCGGCCTCCGAAACCGTTGCGGCTTAGCGTCTATTGGAGGGGCTCACGTCGCCCCCCCAACGGGCAAAGCCCGTTGGGTCCCCCCCTCTCGCGCGCGGTGCGCGCTGGGTCCCCGGACTCGGTCGTCGCCACTGCCCCCCCAACGGGCAAAGCCTGGTCAAGGCCCAGCTGTGCTGGGCCGCGAAGCAAAGTCGAAGACTTTGCGGAGTGTAATGGAGCCCCCCCTCTCGCGCGCGGTGCGCGCTGGGCCGTGGGGCCCCACTATTGCACGCCTTCTCAGGGGATTCTTGTCATGTGCGTCGAGAGCTGTTAGTCTTGTCATTATGGCAATGTTGACTCCGCAAGAAGAAAATGCGATCCGCAGTTTTCAGGACGCCCTCAAGGGTATTTGTGGTGCGTGGGGTTGGGAAGTCCGTTTATTTGGGTCGCGTGCCCGTGGTCACGGCGGGGAAGACTCTGACCTCGACCTCCTCGTTCTTCTCGATCATTATGAAGAGGCGACAAAACTGCGCATCTGGGATGCTGCCTATCACGTGTTTTCGACGACCGATATCCTCTTGTCTCCTCTCGTCATTGCGCGGGAGCGCTTTGAGCAACTGAAACGGCGTGAGCGATTGGTCGCACAAGATATTGAACGGGAGGGCATTCGGCTATGAATGCAACAAATCGGGAAGAAAATGCAATACTCGAACAGGCAAAGGGTGATGGTGCCTTTGAAGAGGCCGAAATCCTTTTCCGGCATGGAAAATGCGATGGCGCCGTCTCGAGGGGGTATTACGCTGCATTTCACTATGCCTGCGCCTGCTTGCTTACAAAGGGGTTGGAGGCGCGTTCTCATCATGCACTTCAGCGGTTGTTTCACTTGCATTTCGTGAGGAGCAAGATTTTTCACGAGAAGACAGGTGTCCTGCTGAGTCACGCCCAAAAGGCCCGTGAAGAGGCCGATTATTTTCCGGAGGTGACATTTACCGTCGAAATTGCCGGGGATCGATTGGAGGAAGTTCGGCAATTCATAGCCACGGCACGGCAGTATCTCTCGCAGGCGAGATTGTCACATCCCGATGGATGACCATTGACTTACCGGACGATGAGTGAACAGCCGCCGCCTCCCTTTGTTGCCGCCTGTGGTGCGGGTTGTGGCGGGACGGTTGAGGCGGGACGGTTGAGGCGGGCGGTCCAGGTTCGTACGGCGGACTGACCGTTGGCACGACCTCGCACAGTCCGGTGAGCGGGTTGAAAGTCTCGGCGACATTGCTGCAACAGACGAGACCGGTGAGGATCGTCTCCACACTGGTGCACCCGTCGGTCGGTGGCGGCGGTGTTGGATCATCATCACCTTCTTCCTCTTCATCGTCGGTCTGGTCTTCGTCGTCTGCCGGCGGATCGTCGCCCTCGTCGTCTCCTCCCTTCGGCATGACGCATGTCCCAAAGGGGTCTGGGGTGGATCCATCCGTGCACTGACAGACGCTTTTGGTGATGGTGAAGCCTTCTGCGGTGCTGCCACACTTCGCGAGGGTTTCCGTGAGTGTTACGGGCATTGAGTACGAGGGGAGCTTGCCAGTCTCGCTGGCGCGCAGGCGGA
This sequence comes from Deltaproteobacteria bacterium, assembly GCA_016183065.1. Lineage (GTDB taxonomy): Bacteria > UBA10199 > UBA10199 > JACPFF01 > JACPFF01. The sequence continues at coordinate 15,110 of JACPFF010000017.1, forward strand.
TGGCGGCATTGACCAGCGTTGCACCGTTCTCTTCAGTACCAAACCCACTGGTCGTCACGGTGCAATCGACTGTTCCCCCATTGACTTGGCACGTGCTGTTTGTGTTCGAGATCGGCAGAAAGGCCTCATAGTCGGCACTTCCTGTGGGATGCTGGACCACACTGACCTGAACGGACTTGATGGTCGTCACACCGAGGATGCGATATGTATCGTCATTTTTGTACGCGTGGACCTCTGTGATGGCAGGGGTTGTGGCAAGTGCCGTGCTTTCGTTCTCAATCGGCTTCGTCCCTTTCGGTCCCCAGAAGATCAACTTTTCATTCGAGAATGTTGGCATCTCTGCGCCGGCTTCGAGCAAAATTCCACCTTTGGTATTGTCGGCGACTTGAATCGTGCCGAGCGTCACATTACTCGCCTCCTTACCAATGACGATGCCATACGTCCCATTCTCACGGTATGAGCCCGCTATCGTGATATTTTTCCCCTTCTTGATGTAAATTCCCGCTTGACCCATCTTGGCAACATTCACCGTATCGAGCATGACATTGTCTGCCTCGATGCAGATCCCATGGCCGGGCCATGTTGCCTTGAGATTGGCTGGCATAACGGTTTCTGCATCAGCCACTGGTGATTTGCAGTTTTGATTGGCCTTATCAAATTGCGGCTGACAGTCTGCTGTAACAGCTTCTCCTGCTTTTGGTCGGCATTCCTGAGCTATATTCTCATCGATACACGCATAAAATATCTTGAATGCTTCCTTATTCCAATTCTTGTACCAATAGGGATAATCCCAGATCGGGTTTTTCAGTACGGTTACGCGGATCGCCGTGCCGGTGAATTTGTCCTGTGAAATGGTCACCAGGCAGGCATCTGTCGCCGGAGCTGATTGCTGCCGATCGACGTAGAAAAAATTGAGGAAATGGGCCCCGTTAAGAATGTATCCTCCTGAATTGATGGTGAGACTCGTTGCAGAGCTTGATGTCAATGCAATACCCGAGGTCAATGGCACGTTGACTGATGTGAATGACCGCTCTTCTTGAGAAGACTTTCCTTCTTCATCGTAGATCGTCTCTGTATAGGTCGTCGTTTCCGATAATTTGTCAGACAGTGTGAGTGGCATTTGCGCATTCCCGGTACAGGTCGAGAGCGTGCTCAGAAAGTCTTCTTGGGAGAGGTCGAGATTGGAATAATCGACACGAGGATAGGAGAAACCGGTTGTATGATTTTGCGAGTATCCAACAACTGTGCATGGCGCCTCTCCCCGCGCGAGTGTCGGAACACTGGCAACCATAGGAAAGAGTAATAGGGGTATCAGGCGTTTCAGCATAAGCACCTCATGTCGGATAAGCAGCAATCTGTGTGCCAAGCCAGCATGATTAAAATAATCAATGGGATCATTATGTTATAGGACATATCATGACCTGTTGCTCCGCAGATCGAGGTCTCATGACCCCATGACAGGACCCATCCCTTCCCGCCCTGGCATGGCAATGCCACAGTTTACAGACCGTGCGGACTCCCCTACAAGGACGGCCCATGTGGCAGCGGCTCAAAAATCTGCTCCGGCGGCGCGAGGCCGACGCGGCGTTCTTCGCGGAACTCGAGGCTACGCTTCTGGCCGCCGACGTGGGGCCTGCGCTGACCGAACGCTGGCTGCAGCAGGTGCGGAAATGGAAGCGTGGGGAAGATGTGGAACGGGAGCTGCGTGAGGCCATGCTCATGCTCTTGCAAAAGGTCGCCCAGCCACCGCAACCCGTCAAGGTGCGACCGCGTGTGGTGATGGTGCTCGGGGTCAATGGCGCGGGGAAGACGACGACGATTGCCAAGTTGGCATCCCGGGCGATGGCGCAGGGACAACAGCCACTCCTCGTGGCCGCCGATACCTTTCGTGCCGCAGCCATCGAGCAATTGCAGGTGTGGGGCAATCGGCTCGGTGTCCCGGTCATCGCGCAAAAAATGGGATCTGATGCCGCCGCCGTGGCCTTTGATGGTGTGAAGGCGGCCACAGCGAGAAGCTGCGACGTGGTTTTTGTCGATACCGCCGGACGGTTGCATACGAAAACGCCACTGATGGATGAACTGGCCAAGGTCCGGCGCGTGATGGGGAAGGCACTGGAGGGCGCGCCCCACGAACGCTGGTGCGTGCTCGACGCCATGATCGGCCAGAACGCGATCCCGCAGGCCCGCCATTTTCACGAAACCGTGCAGCTCACGGGACTCATCGTCACCAAGCTCGATGGGACCGCACGTGCCGGCGTCCTCTTCACGCTGGCCGATACGCTGGCCCTTCCGGTGCACTATCTCGGCCGTGGCGAAACGGCCCACGACCTGGAACTCTTCGACCCGGCATCTTTTATCGACGCGATTCTCAGCCACTAGGGCGAGCCGACCGCGTACGCGACGAGCGATCCCCAGACCATATGGAGATGGCGAGGTCAGGATCCGCCCACCCGTGTACCACTTCCGCACACGCGCCATCATCTTGCAGAATGTTTCATTCTTCAGTACACCTCACCGACAATGCAAATCATTTCCTGGGCCATCCTCTGGGGTGGCATGGCATTTTTCTTTTACGGCCTCTTTCTTCTCCGCGAGGGGTTGCAACATGTGGCGGGCGATCGGCTCCGCGGTCTCTTGCTCCGTCTGACGAACAATCGCCTGAAGGGCTTCGGGTTTGGGGCGCTGGTGACGATGATTTTCCAGAGCAGCTCGGCCACGACCGCCATGTTGGTCAGTTTTGCCGGCGCAGGGCTCCTCTCGTTGCCACAGGCCTTTGCCGTGATTCTCGGTTCGGATGTTGGCACCACCGCCGTGGTGTTTGTGATCGCGGAGCGACAACTGACGCACTATGCGCTCTTCGGTGTGGCGGTTGGCGTTGGCCTGCGGTTGTGGGGCCCCCGCAGCTGGTGGCGCTATCTCGGTGAAGTGCTCTTCGGTTTCGGTCTCGTTTGTTACGGGATCTCGCTGATGGTCGAGGCCATGCAGCCCCTGCGGGAGAGCGAACTCGTTTCCATCGTCTTTGCCCATCTGGCGACACATCCGCTCCTCTCCATTGTTGGGGCCGCACTCTTTGCCGCCGCCGTCCATTCGAGCGCCGCTACACTCGGCGTGGCCTTGAGTCTTGCCATGGCCGGGATTGTCGATCTGGCCGGCGCGCTCCCGATCGTGCTCGGCGCCAATATCGGCACGACGATTACGGCGGTGATGGCGGCCGTGGGGCGCGACCTCAATTCGCAACGGGTGGCGGCAGCACATGTCATCACGAAGCTGGGTGGGGCCATCGCGGTATTTCCGCTCCTGCCGCTGGCGGCGGCCAGTCTGCAACATGTGACCAACACATTGCCATGGCTGCAAGGACCGTTTCACGGTGCACTGAGTCTCCAGATCGCCCTGGCCCACCTCTCTTTTAATCTGGCAATCGCGCTCCTTTTCCTCCCCTTTCTCCCCCTCGGATTGCGTCTGGTCATCCGTCTCCTTCCGGGCGAGCCGCAACCGATCGCGGCCTTTACGCCGCGCTATCTCGACGCGCGCACGCTCGAGACGCCGTCGCTGGCCTTCACGCAGGTGCATCGGGAGGTGGTGCGACTCGGCAACATTGCGCATGAGCTCTTTCTCAACTCTCTCGATCTCTTTGAGAAAAAGGAAAAAGTGGAACAGTTGATTGCCGATGTGGATCAACAAGACGACTATATCGATCGCCTGGAAAAAGCGATCCGCTTCTTTTTGGCACGCCTTTCACAGGAATCCCTGACACCGCAGCAGAGCCGGACACAAATTCGTCTGCTGCGCATTGCGGGTAATTTTGAGGAGATTGGCGATGCCATCTCCAAAGAGATGAAAGTCCTTGCGCGCAAGCAGTGTGACAAACAATGTACATTTTCCGGGGAAGGGTGGCGGGAACTCCGGAATTTCCACAGTCATGTGGATGAAATTTTTACCATGACCATTGCCTGTCTGACAACGCGCGATGCGGTCCTGGCGGGAAAGATCGAGGTCAAAACCGAGGCATTGACCGAACTGGAGACGTACTCGCGCGCCACCCATTTGCAGCGACTCAACGAAAAACTACGGGAAAGCATTGAGACGAGTTCAATCCACCTCGATCTCCTCCGGATTCTCGCGCGGGTGGCCGCAAAACTCCAGCAGATCGCCAAACTCGCCATTAGTGGGGATTAGGGGGTTCTCTCCGACCTCGCGACGTAGAGAAAAAAATCCTCCGCTGCGGAGACCAGTTTTCGGGCGCCGGATTCCGAGAAGTGGGCTTCATAATCAGCGTTTTCTCGGAGTTCCTTAGCAACCTGGAACGCGTCAACAATATGTACCGGGAGATCACCATCTTCGACGTACAGTGCCTCGAGGGCGACGCGAAGGCAATAGTGACTTTTCTCTCTATACCCCTTTGCGTAGAGCAAGGCACGCGCCAAATGGAACATGGCATAATAACTTTGGATAGTGCTCCATTTATATGACTGCCGCGCCAGCCCGGCCTTGGCTTCTTGCAGATCGGTTGCTGCCGCCTCTATTTCTTTCCCGACCAATTGTGTTGCAGCAGACGCAATTTTCAATCCATTTTTCTTCAGGCACTTTTCAAATGCTACTTTCGATCCCATAGCACGATTCCTTGTTGGAGGGATTGATAGAATTCGGGTTCCGTGTGCCGCAGGTCGAGCCATTCCTCGGGAGTTTTCAATATCAATTGAACATGCCTTTTCAACGTGCTCTGTGAGAGTTTTCGGCGCACCTCCCTGTCCCGTGCACTCACGACGAAGAGATCATAATCGCTGGTGGAGGTATACTGACCGGTGGCGCGACTACCAAAGAGGAGAACCTTCACGGCAATAGGCGCAAGGGTCTGTATGAGGGGCTGGAGGGTAAGAAGCGTGTCTGCCACCATGAGATAGCGAAGCCAGGCATGATCGATGTTGAGTGAAAAACCATCGCGATTTTTTTCCCGTATCAATACGCCGATTTTTTCCAATGCCCGTATAGCATTATAAATAGACGATTGCGAAATGTTTGGAAGGAGGGTCGTAATCTGGGAACCTCGCATCATGAGATCTGGATGGTGCAATACGCAACCCAGAACCTTCCATAATGGGGTATTGTAGAGCGTTTTTTTTATTTTAGACGATTTCATATATATAGAATATATTCCTTTTATATGGAATAGTCACGGGTTTTTTCAAATTGCCTTTATCGTGTGGCTGAATTACAGTGAGCTACCATGCAGCCGAAGGATCGCATCTTTGTTGCGCTTGACGTTCCAAATCTCCCGAGGGCACTGGGCATCGTCGCTGCGGTGCAGGATCAGATTGGGGGCGTGAAGGTGGGGCTCGAGCTCCTGACTAGTGTCGGGGCTCCGACGGTGGTCGAAGCCATGTCGGCCTCGGGGCTCCCGATTTTTTTTGATGCCAAATTTTGCGACATGCCCAATACGGTTGCCGGGGCCGTCGAGGCCGCGACACGCCTTGGTGTGGCCATGATGACCGTGCATGCCCTCGGGGGGATCCCGATGCTGGAGGCCGCTGTGGCCGCAGCAGACCGGGCTGCGTTATTGGGACCGCGGCCGAAAATCCTGGCAGTGACCATATTGACAAGCCTGACGTGGGAGGCCCTCGGCCAGTTGCGTGTCGCACCGCTCGCGAGTGAAGAGGCCCTGCAAGAGTATGTCGTCCATCTCGCGTGCATGGCCCAGCAGGCCGGTTGTCACGGCGTGGTGGCCTCGCCGCACGAAGTGGCGGCGATCCGTGCCGCGTGCGGGCCGGATCTCACCATCGTGACGCCGGGGGTTCGTCCGGCATGGAGTGTGCGTGGCGACCAGCAGCGTTTTTCAAGCCCGCGCGATGCGTGCGAAGCCGGCGCAGATTATCTCGTGATCGGCCGGCCGATCACCCAGCCGCCCCCGGAAATCGGGACCCCGGCTGCGGCCGTGGCACGCATTGTCGGGGAACTGGCATGACGACCTCCTCCATTGAGCAACTTCTCATGACATCGGGAGCACTCTTGAGAGACGGCCATTTTCTCTATGCCTCCGGACGGCATGGCAATGCCTACTTCAACAAGGATGCCCTCTATACCGATCCCGTGCTGATGAAACAGCTCGGTGAGGCCATGGCCTTGCCGTTTATCGGGACAGCGATCGAGGCCGTGGCTGGGCCGACGGTGGGTGGGGTCATCCTGGCACAGTGGGTGGCCTATCATCTGCAAGAGAAGACCGGACGCCGCATTGTGGCCTGCTTTGCCGAGGAGCGCCCCACTATTGGAGGGGCTCACGTACCCTGCGGCTCCGCCTCCGGGTACTCCCTCGTCCACCCGCTTCGTGGGTGCCCGGACTCGGTCGTCGCCACTGCGGCAGGCACAAAGGAGCGCTTTTTTGGTCGGGGGTATGATCGCCTGATTGCCAGTCGCCGGGTCTTGGTGGTGGAGGATGTCCTGACCACTGGTGGGTCCGTGCGGCAGGTTGTGGATGCCGTGCGACGTGTCGGTGGCATTCCCGTGGGGGTCAGCGCCCTCTGTAATCGTGGAGGTGTGACGATAGAGTCGCTCGCGGTCCCCACATTACACGCCCTATTGTCCCTGATCCTGGAGAGTTGGCCCGCGCAAGATTGTCCCTTGTGTCGCCGCGGTATTCCGATTAATACCTCGCTCGGAAAAGGTGGGAAATCCGCCTGAAGAAATAAATGGCCAGGGCCTTGTGCGATAGCTTGTAGGCGAATCCCGCCAGGCCCGGAAGGGAGCAACGGTCCCTCACGAACTATGTGCTGCAAGTTCAACCCTGGCCATTTATTCCTTTACTAAGGAGTTTGTACCCCACTATACAGATGACACAGGATGATGAGCCGAGACAAGGAAGATGAGCGAAAAAATTCGAGGCGTAGCCGTCGCTACGTTGAGGATTTTTTCGTGAAATCTGACGCAGTCGCAGGCCATCAGCCGAAGTCAGATGTATAGTGGGGTATGAACTCCTTAGTATGTACCAAGCTCTCGCACGAAAATATCGCCCCCAAACCTGGGGCGAGGTGATCGGTCAAGACCATGTGACGCAGACGCTGCAGAACGCTGTTGTGCAGCAGCGACTGCATCATGCCTATCTCTTTTGCGGCGCGCGCGGGGTCGGAAAGACGACAGTGGCACGGCTCCTGGCCAAGACGGTCAATTGCGTGCAGCGCGGCGCGTCGAGCGAACCGTGCAATGCGTGCGAGAGCTGCCGCGAGATCACCAATGGCCATGCCCTCGATGTGCAGGAGATCGACGGGGCCTCCAATACGGGCGTCGACGACGTGCGGGAAATCCGCGAACGGATCCAGTATCTCCCCGCGGAGACGCGCTACAAGGTCTATATCATCGATGAAGTGCACATGTTGTCCAAGGCGGCTTTCAATGCTCTCCTCAAGACACTGGAAGAACCGCCACCCCATGTCCTCTTTATCTTTGCGACGACCGAGCCGCAAAAAATTCCTGCCACGATCCTGTCGCGCTGCCAACGCTACGATTTTCGCCGGGTTGCGGCGGAAGAGATCGTCTCGACACTTCGTCATATTGCGACCGCCGAGGGGATGACCGTGGGTGATGATCTCCTCCATCTCCTGGCTTACGAGGCCGAGGGGGGATTACGCGATGCGGAATCGCTCTTTGATCAGGTCATTGCCGCGTGCGGGACGGCCGTCACGGTCCCCCAGGTACGCAATTTGCTGGGATTGACTGATCGCATCATGCTGCTCGAATTGGTCCGCGCCATTGTGAAGCGTGACGCAAAGACGGCACTGGGCCATCTGGAGACCGCATTTCAGAGCGGGGGGAATCTCCCCCAATTGGCCCACGATCTTCTCGAATTTTTTCGCCATCTCTGGGTGCGGGTCTCCTGCGGCGAGCTCCCGCATCGTGCCACTATGCCGACCGATGAAGTCGAGGCGGTGGAGACCCTGGCGTGCGGGATGACCGTGGAAGAGGGAGCGCAGTGGTTTGCCATCCTCTTTCGCGGCATCGACAGCGTGATTCGCGGGCGATTCCCCAAACTGGCCATGGAAGCGGTCCTGCTCCAGATGGTGCAAGTCACGCCGATGACGTCCATTTCGGCGTTAATCGATCGTGTGGAGGCGATGCTCGCCACGGGCGCTGGGACGCAAACGCCGACCTCAGCTGCCACCATGCCGCAGACACCCACGTCGCGTGCGTCGGCACCGAGTGCAGCGGCACAGGGGAGAGCCCCCATCAACGCACCGTCTCCTGCGCCTTCGGTGGCGGGGTCCGCGGAGGCATCCGCAGGCGAACCGGGATTTGCCTGGAATGCGTTTTTCCAGAAACTGAGGAGGTCGCGTCCGCAACTGGCCTCCATCGTTGAGCACGGGCACGTGCAGCGTGCGGATGTGGAGCGGGTGGAACTCCGGTTTCCGCGCGATTCATTGTATGCGGCCATGTTGCAGGAAGCGGACCGGTTGGCACAATTCGAGGCATTGGTGCACGAACAGTTTGGGAGCACGTGCCGGGTACAGATTCGTCAGATCGACGGACTGACCTCGGCCGAGCGGCAGGCCACAGTGCGGGCCGAGCGGCAGAAGGACCAGCATCGCCGGCATTCGGCGGCGCTTGAGCACGCGTTGGTGCGGGAGGCCGGGGAAGTTTTTGGGGCAGAGATTGCCGAGGTCAAGGTCTATGGTGAATCCACTTGATCGTCTCGTACATGCGCTCTGCAAGTTGCCGGGCGTTGGGGAGAAGAGCGCCACACGGTATGCCTTTCATCTCCTGCGGTCGTCGCGGGACGACGTGCGCGAGCTGGCCGAAGCCCTGCTCGCCGTCACCCGCGAGATGCGCTATTGTGCCGAGTGCCTTGTCCCTTCACCGACCGATCCCTGTCGCATCTGCCGCGACCACCAACGCGACCGCGATTGCATTTGCGTGGTCGAAGAACCGGCCGATGTCACGGCCATTGAAAAAAGCGGGGCCTTTCGCGGGGTCTATCATATTCTCCATGGGGCTCTCTCTCCCCTCGAGGGTGTCGGCCCCGATGCGCTCAAGGTTCACGAACTGATCCATCGTCTGCGCAGCAATGTCGTGGGAGAGGTCATCCTGGCGACCAACGCAACGGTGGAGGGGGAGGCGACGGCGGCCTATGTGGCGCAGATGATCCGTCCCATGGGCATCCGGATCACCCGCCTGGCGAGTGGCATGCCGGCGGGCGCGGAAGTCGAGTATGTCGACGCTCGCACGCTGGCCTATGCACTCCACGAGCGGCGCACGTTTTGACAAGAGTGTGCGAAGATGCTTGACACCCGCTTCTCCCGGCCCGTACAATTTCCCGTCTATGTCATTTGTCAACGATTCGACCAAGGAAATTAACTGCAAAGTGGTCTATTTCGGGCCGGCCTTGTGCGGCAAGTCGACGTCGCTCCGGTCCATTTACGATCAAGTGAAAGAAAAATCGAAGGGGGAGATGATCTCGCTCGCCACGGACGACGATCGGACCCTCTTTTTTGATTTTATTCCCCTCTATCTGGGCCAGATCAAAAACTACACGATCCGGCTCCATCTCTACACCGTCCCCGGCCAGGTGGCCTACGATGCCCAGCGCTCCCTCATTGCCAAGGGGACCGATGGGGTGGTCTTTGTCGCCGACTCGCAGATTCCGCGGATGGAGGCCAACCTCGCGAGCCTTGTCGATTTGCGCCGCATTCTGAAACGGGAGTTGGAAGATGATGAGGTGGTCGAGACCTTTCCACTGGTGATACAATACAACAAACGCGACCTTCCGCAGGCCGCGCCCCTCAATGAGATGCGGGACCTCCTGAATACGCGCCGTGTCCCGGACTTTGAAAGCGTGGCCACCTCGGGCGACGGGGTCTTCGATGCCCTCAAGGCCATCAGCGTCCAGGTCCTGCAGGCCATTCGGTAGGTATCCTATTGCAGCACGCCGCCGATCACGGCGGGGGCAGTGGTCACTGTCGGTGCCGCGTCGAGTTCCGGATCGGTAAAGCCGTTGGTTGGCGCCTCGATCCCCTCCGTGCTTAAACCGGCACAGGTACTCACATCCACCTCGGCCATGGTCTGCTCAATCGCCATCGCCTTGGTGTACATGGGAGTTCCGTCACAATCGAGTTCGGTCCCTTCATCAAGGATAAACTGTGCGATCCAGAGTGTGAACTCACCGTCTTCACTCGCCACTTCCTCGAACGGGATACCAAAGAGCCGTCCTTCCCCATGGTAATCGAGATAATAGGTGCCATTCTCGGCGTTCTGGTAGAGACACTTGAGTGGCGCTTCGAACTCGACGGCTTCCCCGTTCGCATCGAGGAGACCGGTGTAAAAGTTCCAGGTGTTGGGGCCCGCCTCCCACATGTACTGTGTCTCTTGCGACCAGGCCTCCCAGAAATTTTCGAGGGTGGCGCTGGTGGGGAGCATGGCCCCACTGCGCATGCCCCAGAAGTTCGGGCTCGATGCGTCGACCTCGGCTCCCAAGGCAATGCTGACGTCCTCCCCTTCACGTTTCAGCGTCATGTCATCGGCGCTGACGGTGTAGGTGTACGGTGCTGTGTCATTATCCATGATATCCTCTTCAAAGAGGGCGCCGGTGTCGAAAAGCTCTGCCGTCAATGGGGCTACGGGGCACATGGAATAACACTTGAGGTCGAGATCGCCGGAGGCAAAAATCGCGTCGCTCGGCGTGACGAACTCCTCCTTGTACAGTGGCACCGACAGGTCGTTCGAGAGGACGCCACTTTCCGGGACCACAATGTCCAGATTCCCCAGCCCTTGTTTCCAGAGCCCGATAAAGGCAAAGGGGGTGAGCGTCACGACTTCTTCGGGGATCGTTATCTGACTGCAACCGGTCGGGCCGCATTGGTCGATGGCGAATTTGACGAGGTTTGTTCCGTCCCAGCGGACCAGATAGGTCTGTGCTGATTCCTGTTCCCACAGATAGAAGATGTCGTTGAGAAAATCTCCCAGGGTCAAGTCTTCCCGCGTGCGCCGGATCAACCGGCCACCACCCTGGAAAATGGTATAGGAAGCTGTTCCATCCCCATTGGTCACGGTATCGCCCGGCGACAAGGCCCCCAGATGTTCCGGCAGCCAGACGCCATAATAATCGGCCCATCCAAAATCTTCCTCCGAACTCCCCACGCGAATTTCCATCCCTGAATCTCGCGCCACCCGGGCGCCATCCGCCGTATAGAGATTGTACTCCCAGACATTCTTTCGAAAATTTTCACGATCCAGACATTTTGTCTTATCCCCAAAATCCGCCAAATAATGCGCGCTATCGAAGGCCACGCTCACCGTCTCATGGAACGCCCCCCCGCCGTCCTTCCCCATTGCTCCGCTGTTGTTCACATACGCCGTTCCCGAAGAACCATCTGGCGTAATTATGGCGTGCGTCTCTTCCTGAAAAAATTCTCCTCCGTCGATGACCATCTGGAAATCGGCGAGGCCATCCTCGGTATTTGACGATGTCAGGTTTCCGGTCATGAGTGCGGCACCATCGAGATAGCCGACAAAATTCATCGAAAAAATCCCGAAGGGATTGGTGTCGCTTTTCCCCTCCGTAATCGTCAACTCGGCACGAATTTCCTCAAAGGGGTCCTCTTGGGTCGGTTCGCTTTCAACCCAGAATCTGACGATCTGCGGACTTGCATCGTCGGTCCGGGAGGAATTCACCACCCAGCTCTCGAATTCCCGCTGCTCGCCCGATGACTGGTTGGATCCTTCGCTCGACTGGTCTTCATGTCGTCCACTGCAGGCGTCGATATCGATCATGGCCAGATAGTTTCCATCATTCACCATATCCCCGTATTTTGTCTGTTCGACACTGCACAGAATCTCGTTGATCAGATCGAGGACCTGCATCGACTCATCGTACACCCACAGTTCCGCCTCATCGGTCTCGTAATCACTCCCGGACGGTGCGGTGAATTTCATCAGCGACACCAGCTTGGAGAGGTTTGCCGCCGTCCCACTCTCAGCTGCGGTTACAAGGGACATTTGATCGGCAATCTCAAGTGCGGTGCCATTGCCCGTTGTCGTTGTGGTCGTGCTCGAACCGCTGCCGCTACCGCAACCTCCGGCACCACCGAGAGTCACGGCCGTGCCAAGCATCGTGATGAACGTCAAATAGGTGATACGCCACCGGAGTGTTCTGTTCATGGGATCCCCCTTCATCGTAACGACATGAAGACAGCAAAAATTGCACCAAGGTCCCCGGATTCAATCTTCCTGCGATATCAACGTATTGAACGCTATTCGGTGCGATAAGTGGGTGATGATTCACTGAAAACATACCGAAATCGCTGGGATCTGGAGGTATGTTTTACCCATGCAGGGTTGCCAACGGCGGTCCCCCGATCGCACACAACTTTTCCGGCATCTTGCCGATACTCTCCATAAGGGGGCATATTGCCCGTTTTGGCCTTTCTGGTAGAGCATGGGTGCATCGTCCAACATATCGCCATCGCCCGTAACGGTCCGGCAGGCCCGGAGCGCACTGACGCCCGTCCGGGTGGAACAGCTCTGGCGGAGACGACCGCCACTGCTGGCGTCATCGCTACAACAGGCCGGGGCCGACCACTATCTTCGGGCACTTCCGCAGTGGCGAGATCCGCTCGATGTCCCGCCGCGGCAGTTCCATGGCCCCTTTCAGGTGCCACCGGTGCGGGTCTACAGTAACAGGGGGTTGGTCCCTGTGGGTGAGGAGCATGCCCAGGTCGTGGAGATGGTCTGTGACGTCCTCCCATTTATGCGAACAGCCCTTGTCGATGCGCGCTTGATCCGTCCGGCCCATTCGCTCTCCGAAGGACGGGCCTCTGATCTTGTCGCAGAGAAGGTCGCCGGCATGCGTGCCACATTGGCGCGCTGGCAGGGACGCTATCCGCGCGATTGGGAACGCCGTGGCGTGCGGATTATGGAGGCGCTGACGCGTGGCGACAAATCCGGGAAAAATAGTCGGCTCCTCATCGGTGGCGTTGCGGATGATCCGGCCTCCTGCTTCCTGCTGAATGGGCACCGCCGCTTTGCGGCGCTCCTCTTCCTCGCAGCAACCGGTGAAATCCCCCTCGAATGGCTACGGCATATCCCGGTCTATTTTGTCGAACTCCACTCTCATCGGGAAATCGAGAAAATGTTACGGGGTACTCGACTCTCCCTCTCCGAAGTGCTTGCCGAAATCTGGGTGGAGGAGACCACGCCAGCCACAGCCCTTGCGGCATTGCGTGCCTCGTGTTCCGCACCGAAGATGTTTTTGGGACCTGTGGACCTCCGATTGTGGCTCAAGGGCCCGATGTTGACCAATTGGGCCATGCAGAGGCTCCTTGCCCTCCATCAGGCCAACAAACTCGTCGGGGTGGCCGATGTGGAGGCAACCCTCTTTGCCATGTTTCTCCATTTCGACGTGATTCCGCTGAAAGATGAACAGGACATTATTCAATGGCTCTCTGCCCGTCCGCACTGTGTGGAACAGATCTTCGAACGTATTCGCGGGGATTGGCGGTCGATCCTCACCTACTTTGAAGTGCTCCGGGTATGGGATGAGGCATCGGTCATCCTCCTGCTCCGCGAGGGATTGGCGTGCGCCATCTCTCCGGCGATTTTTCTCGAGAAGAGCATTGAGTATCTCGCAGAGCACCCACAGCCGGAGATGGCCCTTTTGTTTCTTCCGCACTATGTCTCACCGATTTTACACGCGCGCTATGCCATGATGGATCGCAATCCGGCCCGGTTGCCGATTGCGGAGGTCATCCGGTGCGTGTCACAGCCATGGAGCTCCGGCAGTCCTGATGACGTGGCGAGTTTAGAGGATCGGATCCGTGCGTATCTCGGTTCGTTGGTCGATCCATTGGAGAAACAGCCTGGATGGCCCATGGCCACGCCCAATTTCTGGCATGCAGCGCGCGATGAAGAGACCGTGCGTGCGATCGCAGGCGATTTGACATCGTACTGGGGAACGGCCGCGCAGTGGCACGCACTGGTGACGCAGTTTCCGTCTTCAGGTGCAATATGCCATAGCTCGACCGAAGATATCCAACAGTATTGCCACAACATTGCCGAGGATCTTGCGTGGTGGGAGAGTATCGACCGTGAAGAGGTTCGTCAGCATACCGCGCGGCGCATCTGGTGGGTGAACCGCATCCTCGATTCGACGGACTCCGCTGCATGGATGGAACTACGCGATTATTATCAGAGCCGTGGGTACGCCGAGGCCGTCGAGTGGGCTGAGGGGTGGCGACAAGAACTCGTTCTCAGGGAGGACTCGGAGCCGAAGGGTCAGTAGACCACTGGTTATGATTTGGACGACTTGAGGTATGCCATCAGCAGCTGCTTCGTCTGCTGCACGATCAACGGGCTCACGGTTTTCCACTCGAGGCCGGTCTGTTCCAGGGCCCGCGCGCCTTCGCGTTTGATATCCTGGCCCATCCGTTTCATCACCTCGCCCATGGCCGCCATGGTGATTGGGATGCCGGCCTCGCGCAATTGGTCGAGGACGTGCTGCAGGCGCATGTCGGTGACAAACTCCTCGACAAATGCCGTGGCGGATGGTGGCGCGGCTTCGCGCGGTTTCTTGGGCGTCTTGGGGTGACGCTGTTGGGAGGCGCGCTCCGCCCATTTGCCGACCTTGTATTTGGCAATGAGCATGTTCCCCTTGTCGTCCCACATCGGCACCGGTGGCCGGATGACGATCCCCTCGATTGTGTTCTCCGGATCGACGATACCGTTTTCCTCGCCGACGCGCGACATGGTATCGATCAGGCCATCGAACGCGGCCTGATCGGGCCGTCCCCGGTAGAGGATCGGCATGGTGCGGAGGCCCACCCGCGCGGCCAGGGCGGGGAGCGCATCCTGCGGCACGTATTGGCCGTCCATCTTGGCATCGAAGAGCCGAAAGTCATTTCCCTGGCAGTAACGGATCCCTTTCTGGATCTGCGGCCACCCCTTTTCGGGCGTCCCGCTCCCGTGCCATTCGCCAAAGAGGAGGGCATCGTGCCCCTCGAAGGCCGTCCATATCCGCACGCCCAGGCCGGTGTCGAGGACCCACGCGACAAATCCCTGCCCCTCTTTGGACGTCGGCGTCAGGTTGGCAAATTCGAGCCGGCGGCCGCCGATCCGCAAGACGCCGTCGATCCAGCCGATCCGCATGGCACTGCCGTGCACTTTTTCCGTGGCAATGACTTCGGGCCACTCAAAGAGCGTGGTGACTTCCTCGATATTTTCGATGTGCGGATATTGCGTGAATTTGTCTCGCGTCATACGGCCTACGATCGCTTCGGCACCTTTTCCCAGTCGGCCAGAAACTTGGCCAGACCGGTATCGGTCAGCGGATGTTTCACCAACTGGGCAAAGACGCTCCACGGGATCGTGCAGACATCTGCGCCGAGGAGTGCGGCATCGCGGACATGGAGCGGGTTGCGGACACTCGCGACCAGGACCTTCGTGGCGAAATCGTAGTTGTGGTAGATCGTCACGATCTCCTCGATCAACTCCATCCCCTCTGCGGAGATGTCGTCGAGCCGGCCGATGAACGGACTCACGTAGGTCGCACCCGCCTTGGCGGCGAGGAGGGCCTGCGTGGGAGAGAAGCAGAGCGTCACATTGGTGTTGATCCCCGCTTTGGTCAGGGTACGGACGGCCTTCAGACCTTCGGCGATCAAGGGGACCTTGACCACGACGTTGGACCCCAGTTCAACGAGTTGATGGGCCTCCGCAACAATGCCGTCGTGCTCCGTGCCGACCACTTCGAGACTCACGGGACCTTTGACCTCGGCCAGGATCTCCCGCACCACGCCGTGAAAATCCCGCCCGGTCTTGGCGACCAGGCTCGGATTGGTCGTAACGCCGTCGAGCAGGCCCATAGCATTGGCCTGGCGAATTTCATGAATATCAGCGGTATCTAAGAAGAACTCCATAGTGCCTCCAATAACGCGGTTGCGGTCCGCTTGAGGATCGGATGTTCCCAGTCGGGTGCGATCTCCGCGAGCGGCTCTAGCACAAACGGGCGCTGATGCAACTCCGGATGTGGCAAGGTGGGCCGGCCCTGCGCCGGTGTCCACACCAGATCGTCATAGGCCAGGAGATCGATATCGATCGGCCGAGGTCCCCATCGACGCCCTGACCGCACCCGTCCCAGACGCTTTTCGATATCATCGCAGATATCAAGGAGGAGTTCGGGCATGAGTGACGTCCGAATGGCGATCACCCCGTTGATATAGGGGGCCTGCATGTCATGCGGATCTGGCGTCAGGGCCGGGTACTCGCGCAACTGCGACTGGGCCACCAGATCGATCCCGCTGTGCCGGCTCAATGTGTCGATGGCCGCCTGGCACAGCCTGCGCCGATTCCCCTCGTTTGACCCGATGCCGAGATAGACAAGCGCCATGCGCGGAATATCCTAGTTTTTTCAACCACCTGCTAGAGGACCCTGGCGATACGATCGGCCGCTTCCTCCAGCCGGTCGGCGTCCGCCGTGAGTGTGAAGCGGACGTATCCTTCGCCATGTGCACCAAAACCGACGCCCGGTGTCAGAATGACTCCGGCCTGTTCCATGATGCGTGTGACAAAAGTCGTGGAGCTCTCCGATGTGGGGACCCGCGTCCAAAGATAGAAGGTTGCCTTGGGCACGGCAACATCCCACCCTCCTTTGCGCAGGCGGTCGACAAACCGGTCCCGGCGATGCTGGTACGAGGCGCGAATGCTCTCCACCGTCGGTGCGGCAATGGTGAGCGCTGTCACACCAGCGTCTTGCACGGCCGTGAAGACGCCCGAGTCGACATTCGTCTTGATCTTTGCCAGGCCACTGACGAGGCTTTGGTGCCCCACGGCAAATCCGATCCGCCAGCCGGTCATGTTGAAGGTCTTCGAGAGTGAATGAAATTCGATGGCCACATCGCGCGCGCCCTCCACCTCGAAAATCGAGGGGGGGCGCTCGTTGTCGAAGAAGATTTCCATGTAGGCCGCATCATGCACGATGCAGAGCCGATGCGCGCGCGCAAAGGCGACCGCCTCGGCAAAAAATGTCCGCGTGGCACAGGCCGCTGTGGGATTGTTGGGATAGTTGAGAAAGAGGATCCGTGCGCGGGCCGCAATATCGGCCGGGATCTCCCGGAACGACGGGAGAAACCCGTGCTCCGCGCGGAGAGGGAGATAGTACGGCACGGCACCGCAAAATTGCGTGCTCGTGTTGTAGACCGGATATCCCGGATCGGGGAGAAGCGCGATGTCGCCGGGATTCAAAAAGGCGAGGGGAAAGTGCGCAATCCCTTCCTTGCTCCCGATCAGCGCGATGCACTCTTCCTCTGGTGAGAATGCCGCACGGTAATGCCGCTCGATCCAGTCGCACGCCGCCTGCCGAAATGCATGTGCGCCGATATAGGAGGGATATTGATGGTAGGCGGGGCGCCGAATGGCCGTTCCCATGGCCTCCACAATCGGTGCCGGTGTCGGTTGATCCGGATCGCCGATGCTCAAGCTGATCAGGTTGATTCCCTTTGCCTGGAGTGCGGCCTTTTTTTTATCGAGATCGGCAAAGAGATAGGGCGGTAAATCACGAACGCGGTCCGCCAGGGGGAATGTCATCGTGGTCTCCAGATTACGGCTTCGTGAGCCCCAACATGTCGGCCATGGCATAACGCCCGGCGGGTTTTCCCACGAGCCATTGGGCGGCGGCCACGGCGCCACGGGCAAAAATCACCCGTTCCTTGGCCTGATGCCGAATGGTGATGACATCGCCAGGGCTTTCAAACGTGATGGTGTGATCGCCGATGACCTCACCTTCGCGATACGATTGCATACGCACGGACTCCGGTGTACGCCCGGCCGCGGCCGTGACGAGTTCACGCAATTTTTTTGCCGTTCCGCTCGGGGCATCCTTCTTGTGGACGTGATGCGTCTCGTCAATGCGGATGGCATAATCGCCACCGCAGACGTTGGCCAGTCGCTCCGCCACATGCCAGAAGAGATTGACCCCTATGCTCATGTTGGGACTCAGGAGGATGGCCGTGTGCGCGGCGGTCTTGCGCAAGCCGGTCAGTTGCTCAGTCGAGAAACCGGTCGTGCCGATGACCAACGGCACGTGCTCCTCAGCAGCGCATGCAGCATGGACGACCGAGGCCTCCGGCGCGGTAAAGTCGATGACGACATCGCACCGGGCCATCACGGCGTGCGGGCGGTCGGCAAAGGTCACCCCGAGTGCGCCATGCCCGAGTGCGGTCCCGACATCCTGGCCAATGAGCGCATGGCCGGCGTGTTCAGTGACCCCGGTGAGGGTGCACGCCGGCGACTCCAACACGGCCGCCACCAACGCGCGTCCCATCCGTCCGGCTCCTCCCACAATCGCCACGCGGATCATGCGCACTCCCTGGCCGATGGTGTCAGCACTCCGGCCGCGCGCAAGACTTGCGCGAGCCGCTCGCGAGTGCCCGGTTCCATGGCGCACAAGGGGAGGCGCCACTCTTCCGCACAACGTCCCATCATGGCGAGTGCGGTTTTGACAGGTATCGGATTTGGTTCATAGAACATGGCGGCATCGATCGGGAGGAGGGTCTCTTGCCACTGTTTTGCCGCAGCGGCCTTTCCCGCATGCCATGCCTCCCAGCAGTCGGCGACCTCTTTGGGCATCACGTTTGCCGTCACGGAAATCGCACCCCGATAGCCGAGTTGATAGAGGGGGAGATTGAAATCGTCATTCCCCGAAAAAAGGGTGAAACCGGCGGGAACGCTCTGCATATGGGCACGGGACTGATCCATGTTTCCTGCCGCATCCTTCAGGCCGACAATGTTTTCCACCGTGGCCAGGTGTGTCACGGTTTCCGGCAGCATGTTGACGCCGGTCCGGCCCGGGACATTGTAAAGGATAATGGGGAGCGGGGTCGCCCGCGCAACGGCCTCAAAATGGAGCCGGAGTCCGCGTTGCGTCGGCTTGTTGTAGTAGGGGGTCACATGGAGCAGTCCGTCGGCGCCGCAGTCGGCGCACAGTTTCGACCACTCGATGGCCTTGGCGGTGATATTGGCGCCTGCACCGGCAACAACCGGCACGCGACCACGCGCGGTTTCCACGGCCAGCGTCACCACGCGACGATATTCGTCCGGCGTGAGGGCACCGGCCTCGCCGGTCGTGCCGCACGGTACAATCCCGTGGACGCCCGACGCAATGACCCACTCAATGTGACGCCGCAACGCGGCTTCGTCGAGGAGACCATGATGCATGGGGGTGATGAGGGCGGGAAAGACACCTGTCAACATCGACAACCTCCTAAATCTCCACTGTGCCGGAAAAGAGTTGCTGCGCCGGTCCGGCCAATGTGACTTCATTGGATGTGCGGTCCCATGTCACGTTGACCTTCCCGCCGGGCATGTTGACGCTCACCTCGCGATCGGTCAGGCCGTTGAGCACTGCGGCAATGACGGTGGCGCACGCACCAGTGCCGCATCCGAAGGTCTCCCCGGTGCCGCGCTCCCAGACGCGCATGTCGATTTCCGTGTTGGACAACACCTCCGCAAACTCCACGTTGATGCGTCGCGGAAAGGCATGATACGTCTCGATCATCGGTCCGTATTTGATGACCGGGAACTCTTTTGGGCGCTCAATGAAAATGACGCAGTGGGGATTGCCGAGTCCGCAACAGGTGATGCGGAACTCGCGGCCCTCCATTTTGAGCGGCCGGTTGATGACACGCCCGTTGAGATTGATGCCAATTTCTTTCCCCTTTACCGCCGGTTCGCCCATATTGACAACATAGTGTTTGCCGCGCTGTTGCACTGTTCGCATGCCACCTTTGGTCTCAAAGGGAATGATTTTTTTGCGGGAGAGGTTGTTGTCGAAGATATATTTGGCAATGGCGCGAATCCCGTTGCCGCACATCTCGGCCTCACCCCCATCGGGATTGAAGAACTGGGCCTTGAACTCCGTGTCCTTTCGTCGTGACTTGGTCAGCAGCAGGAGCTGATCGCCGCCGATGCCAAAGGGACGGTTAAGCAAGGCCTTGGCGGTTTTCTGCGGGACCGCGAGTGTCCAGCCGAGGGCGTCGAGCAAGATGAAATCATTCCCCGTGGCATACATTTTGACAAACGGGCGTGGTTTCGTTTTTGAGGCCATATGGAGGCTCCCGGCTGTGGATAAGATCTCGTAAGTTATTGAAAATACTATATAAATATAACTGGCGAAAGATTGTAACAATGCACGACCGGTTTGTCAAAGAATTCTCGTGACAAGAAAACTCGGCGCGCCGTCTGTTCCGGCGGCTCCTCCAAGAGCAATAAGGTATGCAGCACATTTTCGCGATCCGCTTCCCTCAAGGCCTGCTCGAGTGTCAGCCCGTGGTGTTTGAGGAGCTTTTGAATCATGTGTCGATCGATCTGCACGGTCTGAATGTGCTAAAATATAGCACAGCATACAACGGGAATCTTTTGCCGTCCCTATGGACCTCCCCGTACGCATTGGCAATATTCCCGACTTTACTCGATGCCGACACTCCCAGTATGGGTTGGGGATGATGAGATACCGATGGGTCTGTGGAGTGGTATTCATGGTGTGGAGTCTCACGACGTGGTCCGCCCATGCCGATCCACTCCCCCGTTTTCGCGTCACAGGCGATGGTGTCCTCCATGTGCAACGCGGGCGCGAAGTGGTGAGCGTTCACTATCGTCAGGGCGATGGGGCATATTCCCCGGAGGGAGCGACGCAGCTCGCGCGGTTATGGGGCGTGCGCGGTCATGATCCGATGCGTATAGAACCGCGGTTGCTCGAGGCGCTCGATCATCTCCAGGATCATTTTGCGAATCGGCCATTCGTCATTGTCTCGGGCTATCGCAGTCGGGAGCAGAATGCTGGGCTGCGGCGCCGACGCCTGCTGGCTGCACAGTCGAGCATGCACATCGAAGGGGGCGCGGTCGATCTCTTTTTTCCCGGGCTGGCGTCGGCAACCGTGGCCGAATACGCGCGGTCGCTCGAGTGTTGCGGGGTGGGCTATTATCACGGGAAGACGATTCACATCGATACCGGACCCGTCCGCTTCTGGGATGAAAAGACCTCTGGCACCGAAGACCAGACGCCGCAGCGCAATGCCAAGATCATTGCGCGAACGGTGTATGATCGATACCCGCGCGATGAACCGGTGGTGATTCGTCTCATGCGGATTACCGAGTTCCCGGTGGTCGTTGCGACGGAGTGGACGCTGGAATGTGGGCGTGACAAGACATGGGATCGCGTCGGTCGGGTGCGGATCGGCTACCGGAATGTCTCCGGAAGGTGCGCCGTGCTGTCAGATCCGACGGTGGCGCGTGAGGGGATGTGGCTTCAAGCGTCTACCGACCGACACTGTCGTAACAAGGCGTATCGACTTGCCATTCCTTTTTGCCAGCGCACTGCCGAGACCATGCCGACCGAGATCGTGACCAATCATTTTGAAATCGGGAGTTGACGTCTCCGGTGATCTCGGCCATACTCTCCTCCGCCTAGAGACGTCGATTGGCCAGGTAGGACGCATCCCCGACAAGCAAATGGATCACA
The DNA here is from genome assembly GCA_016183065.1 of Deltaproteobacteria bacterium. Lineage (GTDB taxonomy): Bacteria > UBA10199 > UBA10199 > JACPFF01 > JACPFF01. The sequence goes on from JACPFF010000017.1 coordinate 36,591, forward strand.
CAACCGCCTGACGCATCGAAACCTTTCGTATCTCCACATGAACCGCATGAGTCCTGCAGGAGGCCAGCAATGCATTTGAGTGAATTGAAGCGGAAAAAAATCGGCGATCTCGTCCAATTGGCCAGCGAGCTCAACATCGACAATGCGTCCGGATTACGCAAACAGGATCTGATCTTTGCCTTGTTGCAACATCAGGCCGACCAAAAAAAGTCGATCTACGGCGAAGGGGTGCTGGAAATCCTGCCGGACGGATTCGGCTTCCTGCGGTCACCCGACTACAGCTATCTCCCCGGTCCGGACGATATCTATGTCTCGCCGTCGCAGATTCGGCGGTTTGCCTTGCGTACGGGCGACACCATTGCCGGCGAAATCCGGCCACCGAAAGAGGGTGAACGCTATTTTGCCTTGTTGAAAGTGTCGACGATCAACTTTGAAACGCCGGAAAAAGCGAAGACGAAAATTTTGTTCGACAACCTGACGCCACTCTATCCGAACGAACGGTTCAAGATGGAGGTCGAGGATCCGAAGTCGTTTTCCACGCGGATCATCGATCTGCTGACACCGCTCGGCAAGGGACAGCGGGCGCTGATTGTGTCGCCGCCGCGCGCGGGCAAGACCGTGCTCTTGCAAAACATTGCCAACGCGCTCACCAAAAACCATCCGCAAGTGAAGTTGATTGTGTTGCTCATCGACGAGCGTCCGGAAGAGGTCACGGACATGCAGCGCTCGGTCGAGGGCGAGGTCGTCAGCTCGACGTTCGACGAACAGGCCTCGCGCCACGTGCAGGTCGCGGAAATGGTCCTCGAAAAGGCGAAGCGATTGGTCGAGCATCAGAACGATGTCGTCATTCTTCTCGACAGCATCACGCGGCTCGCGCGTGCGTACAACGCGGTCGTGCCGCCGTCGGGCAAGATCCTCTCCGGCGGTGTCGATGCCAACGCACTCCATAAACCGAAGCGTTTCTTTGGGGCGGCACGCAATATCGAAGAGGGCGGGAGTCTCACGATCATCGGGACGGCGCTGGTCGATACCGGGAGTCGCATGGATGAAGTCATCTTCGAGGAATTCAAGGGGACCGGCAACATGGAGATCCACCTTGATCGGAAACTGATGGAAAAGCGGATCTTCCCCTGCATGGACATCAACAAATCCGGCACGCGGAAGGAGGAGCTGCTTCTGGAAGACAACATCCTCAAGCGCGTCTGGCTCTTGCGCAAGCTCTTACAGCCACTCAACCAGATCGACTCCATGGAGTTCCTCCTCAACAAAATGGAACCGTGCAAGACGAATCAGGACTTTCTCGATAGCATGAACAAATAGCCCTGCGGCTATTACAGGGGCTCACGTACCCTGCAGCGAAGCCTCCGGGGACTTTCTCGTCCACCCCGCTGCGCTGGGTCGTGGGGCCCCACTCTCCGCCGGAGGAGATCGAATGCGAAATTTGTTGATGCGGGATCTTAGGGTCTGACCGGAAATACCTATTCATTTTGGCATCTCATCTTGGGACCATCTTTGCCCGATCTTCACTCGCAAAATCCTCAACATAGCCTGGCTATGCCTCCGGTTTTGCTCCCTCAGATCGGCCACATCTGGCCCCAAGCTGAGCGCCAAAACAGAACAGGTATTTCCGGTCAGACCCTTACTTTGGCACGACAATGACCGCATCGGTGACGGTGCTCAAGTTTGGCACATGCACACGGAACCTGCCGATGCGGGCGTAGAGTTGCGTGGAGCGGCCACCGTCAAGATTGAGGGCATCGCGACAGGCAAAACCGCCCTCGGCCGTCGCACGGCGGAGGAGGTCCGCCAGGGTGCTGGTCGACATGGGGGCGTTTTCGGTGGCGGCAACAACGATGCGATGTTCAGGGGTAATGCAGAGTGCGGAGCGTTCGGCCATGCCCTCTTTGAGGGGGGGCACCCGTCCGTCGACAATGAGGCGCGGGCCGGACTGGACAGCCATGCGCGTTTGCGACGAGGGCCGATAGGCCCATGGTGGGGCAATGTGTGGCGTGGTCCCTTCAAGCGAAAAGATCCCCCACCAACTGGTCGATTTGAGGGGCGTGCGTCTCTTCCCGTTTTGAATGCGCAGGCCGAGTGGCTGGAGTTCCGGGCTGAAAAACCCGCCGTTGATGGCAACGCGTGCCTTGGTTCGCTCGGCGAGTTCTCTGACCGATGCGCTCTGTTGGCCAAAGTCGCTGGCAAAGGCCACGTCGAGGCGATAGTGTTGGGGATCCACGCGGAAGGCGTGCAGAAAGCTCCCCATGTTATCGCTGCCGAACGAGACCATGGCATATTCGAGACCGGGCGCCAGGGTCCGCCACGTCGTGGCCTTGGCGTGGGCCGTACATGGTGCACAGATCACCATGCAACACAACGCGAGGAGGCGGGAATATGGTGCGTTAACTTTTCCTGAGTACATGCGTTTTACTGTACCATAAGTATTTCTAACGTTTCATGAGCACATGTGTACTCATGAAACGTTGAAATACTATATTGTCGGACATTTCGTCTGCGCATCACCATCGCTATCGCCGCATATCGACAATGGCACCGTCGGCCAGGTCCTCTTGACCCTTCACCGCCACCCACGCGTTGGCCGTGACTCCGCCCGTCAAGACCGCTTCCTGTTTGGTGATCGACTTGACAACGACGCGCCGCAATCGGGCAATCCCCTCCTCGATGACGAAGAGATGGGGTTGATTTCGCTGCATGACGATGGCCGAGGCCGGGATCACATAGACGTCGTGCTCCTTTGTGGAATTGAATTCCGCAAAGCCGCGCATGCCGAGTTTGAGCGTCCGCTCCGGATTGGGGATGATCGCCCAGACGGCAAACGTGCGGTCCGGCAGATGGAGTTCCGGACCGACAAAGCGGACGCTCGCATCAAAGGTCTCCCCGCCGAGTTCGTCGATGCGCACCTTCACTGTATCGCCAATCGCAATGCCGCCGGCCTCATCGGCATCGAGGTGAAAGGTCGCGAGAATGGGGTCGACATTGACCAATTCGAGGATCGGTTTCTCGGCCCCCACGGTCTCATTGGGCGCCACATGCCGCTTGATGACCATCCCATTCAGCGGACTGGGGACGGTGGTCTGACTGAGGGCGTGTTCGATCGCCGCGATATCGGCATCAACCCGTGCGAGTTCCGCTTCATCGAGTGCCACCTCTTTTTCGATGCCGGTCGATTGAATGTCCGACATTTTCCCCGCCTCACGCAGTTCACTGCGATGTTCGAGCAGGTACTGGTTTTTTTCCGTCCGTGCCTGGACCTCGCGACGCGCAGTGCGTTCTTGGTGCAATTGCGTGCGGAGCTCGCTCTCGTCGAGATGGAGCAGGGGATCGCCTTTTAGGACTTCATCGCCCACATCGGCCGCAAATTTCTCCACGCGGACATCCTGGGGAAAATTGATGGTGGCCGTGTCGCTGGCATTCAGCGTTGCCGTGACGGTCATGGTGGGTGCGGTCTTGCGCGTTTCCACCTGGGCCACGGTCACGGCCTGTCCGAGCCCGCCGCGCGAAAAAAAATTCCGGCATCCGCTGGCGGTGGATGCGAGGACGATCAAACCGATGATCAGAGAAAAATGCCCCACGGCGCGAATTGTAGAGAGCGCCGCAGAAAATATCAACCAGAGACTGGATGGTGAGTAGGGCTTGACACTCACCGAAGTTTTGATCAGAATCCGCCGCCATGATTGAGGTCTCGGAAGTGTCCAAACGGTTTGGTCCGGTCTCTGCCGTTGATCAGGTCTCCATGATGGTCGCGCGCGGTGAGATCGTGGGCCTGTTGGGCCCGAACGGTGCGGGGAAGACGACGACCATGCGGATGATGACCGGTTTTCTCCAGGCCGATGCCGGGAGATTGCGCATTGACGAGATCGATGTCGCCAGCGAGCCGCTGCGAGCCCGCAGTCGGATTGGATATCTGCCGGAGAATGCGCCGCTCTACCATGACATGGAGGTGACCGACTTTCTCCGCTACGTGGCGCGTCTGCGCAAACTCCCGCGCGGCGAGCATCTCCCCCGCTTGCGCGACATGGTGGAGCGTTGCAGTCTCGGAGAGGTCGTTGGGCGCCCCATCGGGCAACTGTCGAAAGGGTATCGTCAGCGGGTCGGTCTGGCAGCGGCCATGTTGCATCGGCCACCGGTGCTGATTCTGGATGAACCGACGAGCGGCCTCGACCCGAACCAGATCCAGGAGATCCGGCAGTTGATCCGTGAAATCGGCCGGGAATGCACCGTGGTTTTGTCGACCCATATCCTGCAGGAGGTCGAGGCCGTCTGTCAGCGGGCCGTAATCATCAATCGGGGGAAAGTCGTGGGCGAGGGGACCATTGGGGAGCTGATGGCCCGTGGGCGTGGTCGCGTTCGTTACCACCTCCATCTCCAGGCCACCGAACCTGCGGTGCGCGAGCATGCCAGGGCCTTGCACGGCGCACAACTCATCGACTGCCGGTCCACCAATGGGGAGTGGCATGAAGTGGTTTTCGAAGCAACCAATGGCATGGCCGGTACGGATTTTTTTGACTGGACTGTGGCGCACGGCTGGAAGCTGCAGGAGTTACGCCGCGAGGCGGCGAGTTTGGAAGAGGTCTTCCGTCAATTAACCGCATAGTACTACAGGTGGAGAGAGACTAGAGACCACTGTAGTTATAGGAGCATTGCAGATCCATGCAGACCATCGTGGCAGTCGCACAACGGGAGTTTTTGGCCTACTTTCGATCCCCCATCGCCTACATTTTTGTGACGACCTTCCTCGTTTTGACCTATTTTCTCTTCTTTCGGGGATTTTTTCTCATGGGTGAGGCTGATTTGCGGCCTTTTTTCAGTCTGATGCCCTGGATTTTCCTTTTTTATATTCCGGCCGTGGCCATGGGGAAGTGGGCCGAAGAACGTCGACAGGGGACGTTGGAATTGCTCCTGACCCTCCCGGTGGCGGACCGCGACGTGGTCTTGGGGAAATTTTTTGCCGGACTGGGACTCATCGCCACGGCAATCATGGGGACGTTGCCGCTTGCCGTGACGGTCAGCCTCCTGGGGAATCTCGATTGGGGCCCCGTCATTGGCGGCTATTTGGGCCTTCTCTTTTTGGGCGGGGCCTATTTGTCGGTCGGCTTGGTCGTGTCGAGTGGTACACAGAATCAGATCATTGCCTTTATTGTCAGCGTTATCGCCGCCTTTGTCCTGTTGATCATCGGCGAACCGATTGTCACAGTGGCCGTTCCGAAGGTCTTGGTGACAGCGATCCAATATTTCGGCCTGACCTATCATTTTGAATCGATTCGGCGGGGCGTGATCGACTCGAGCGATCTCCTCTATTACCTCTCGGTGATCGGATTCTTTTTGTGGGTCAATTGCCGGATTGTGCGGGAGCGGCGATGAAGCGGAACATGGTCATCACGGGGATCACCCTTGCCATCCTCATGATTGTGGGGAACTATCTGGCCTCCCGACATTTTTTCCGGATCGATCTGACGGAAAACCGGGAATTCACCTTGTCCGAGTCGACCAAGACCATCCTCCGCAACCTCAAGGATGTGGTCACGATGCGGGTCTATTTCAGCACGAATCTTCCCCCGCAACTCACCCCCATGCAGCGTGGCATTGAGGACCTCTTGGCGGAATATCGGCAGTATGCCGGGGAGAATTTTCAGGTGGAATACCACGATCCGCAGGCCGACCCCCAGACCGAGCGAGAACTGATGATGCTGGGGATCCAGCCGATGCAACTCAACGTGGTCGAACGCGACAAACAGGAGGTCGCCCGGATTTTCCTGGGGCTCGTCCTCTTTCACAACGATCGCAAAGAGGTCATCCCGGTCAACCCCCGGGAGCCGACACGGCATCTGGAAGAGTGGATGACCGGGGCGGTTGTGAAACTGACGCGGGAGAAGCCGCCGACCATCGGGTGGTGGGCCGCAGAGACGCGGGCCGAGGGGGAAGGCTTTACCCTGGTGCGTCAGCTCCTGGCCCAACGCTATACCATCACGGAGGTTCCGCTCACGACCGAGGCCTTGTCGCCGGCAAAGCTCGAGGCCGCAGTCCTTTTTGCACCAAAGACTCTGACCCCCGAACAACTGGCGGCCATCGATCAGTACCTCGATCAGGGGGGATCCGTGCTGATGCTCGTCGGCTCCGTCGAATTGGGGGGGAACGCGGCGGCGGTGAAGCGGGAGACCGGATTGGAACCGCTCCTTGCCGCCTATGGCCTCGAAGTCCCGGCACGACTTGTGGCCGATGCCGTCAGCGATTATGCCACGTTCCGTTCCGGGTATTTCAATTATACGGTCCCCTATCCCCTCTGGCCGGCAGTGCGTGGAGCGGGGTTGCATCCAGAGAATCCGGTGGTCAGTCAGTTGGAATCGCTCACCCTCCCATGGGTGAGTCCGATTTATGTGAAGGACCCACTCCCGCAGGGATTGCAGGCCACCGTTTTGGCCAAGAGTTCCCCCAAGTCGGCAGAAACGCCGGGAGAGCCCCCGTTTGCGCTCGACCCGGAGGCTGCAGGGCTCCTGGTGCCACGGTCCGAGGCGACACCACGTAACCTGATCGTCTCCCTCCATGGCGTGTTCCCGGATCCGTACGGCGATGCGCTCCCCCGACCGAAGCAAGTCCCTGCCACCCGTGCGGGGAAGGAGGGGACCGTCATCGTTGTCGGGACGGCCGCATTTTTGGAAGATCGCTTTGCCGGTCAGGGGCAATTTCAGGATGGGCTGACCTTTTTTGAAAATGTGGTCGATCATTTCACGGTGGGCGATGAACTCTTGGGGATCCGCTCCAGACCGGTCTCGCGACGGCCCCTGGCCCAACTGACTGCAGGAGAGATGGGAGCCATCCGCTATGCCCATATGTTGGGCATTCCGCTGCTGGTGATTAGTGGTGGTCTGGGGGGACTCGTCGCACGTCGACGTCGGTGGCAGCGGTTGCGCTCCCTCTTTGCCCCATCATCGAGGTGAGTATGTGGAAGCGTTTTCGTCCCTATGGCTACCTCCTGGGCGCGATTGCCCTTGCGGGCATCGTCTTCGCCCTCGAGCGACCGGAATCCCCGCGCGTCGCGACCGAGGCTACCGTCCTCTTCCCTGGGTTGTTGCCGGACGCTGTGGAGACCATTGAAATCGAACAACTGCTCGACGGTGTCCGTTTGGAACGTCGGGCGTCCGTATGGGAGGTCAAGACACTCCAGACCGATCTGCAGAAAGAGGTGATACATGCCGAGCACGCCGCGGCGGACAAGAAGGAGGCCGCCGAGAGATCGACAGCGGACGCACAGGATGCACAGGCGTCGCCCGAGAGTGCCACCGAGGCCGGGCCTTTCTTCCGTGCGGAGGGCGATCGCGTGGAACGCCTGTTGACCCTGCTTCAGACCTTGCAGGTCGGCGCAGCAGCGAGTCGCAGCGCCGACGCCCACAACACGCTCCAGGTGGGGGCCGTCGGTCTGCAGGTCCGCGTGTATGGGGCGATGGGTAAGGTCTTGGCCCATCTCTATGTCGGCAAACAGGGGCCCGACTACTTTAGCACCTACATCCGTCGCAGTGACGACATCACCAGTTATCTGATTCGGGAGACCTTGGCAGGACGATTTCCCACGCAGCTCGACGCCTGGCGCGACAAGGAAGTCTGGGCCCTCGATGCGGACCAGGTCGCATCAATCCGGATCGATCGCAAAGATGGTGGCCTCGTCTTGGAGCGCGACCCCAGTGATCATTTTGTGGCCACCGACGCCAAGGCAACCTCGCTCGACGACGAACGCCTCCGCGGGTGGTTCGCCCGTTGGCTCCAGTTCGATGCCTTGGAGATCGTGCAGGGGGTGAGCGCCGAGCAGGCAGGGCTGGAAAAGCCGGCCATGACCGTCACAGTGACCATGAAAGATGGAGAGATGCACACGCTCCTTCTGGGGAGCGAGTCACCCCGTGGGGCGCTCTATGGCAAGCGGCTCGAGGGGAACGAATTGGTGATCATCCCCCAAGATGTGGCACAGGCCCTGCGGTCCGATGTGGAATCCTTGACCAAGGATGAAGGATAGCGTTTGACAGGCCATCAAGGTGATTCCTGTGGATTATTATCTATAATTGTTTGATATCATTATCAGATTAAGAAATAACTGTTTTGTGGACAACTTGTTGACGAATGGGCCGATCTGGTACACGAAGGAGGTCCCATGCGACAACGAGTCTTCACGCGACTATTTTGGATCGGTCTCGGATCCCTTGTCTCTCTGACCAGTCCCCATGCCACTATTGGAGGGGCTCACGTTGCCCCCTCCAGCGGCAAAGCCGCTGGAGCCTCCCCCTCAGCGCCGCGGTGCGGCTGGGTCGTGGGGCCCCGGACGTCAATCCGGGGGGTGTCGTGCCCAGGCGAAGCCTCCTCCCAGGGTGCCACGGGCGTGAGCCCGTGGGGCCCCACGATCATCACCCTGCTCAAACGGACAATTCCCCCGACCGCCGTGACGACCGCCGCCTGGATGGACGATGAATTCCGGGCGATCATCCAGGAGGTGGCACGTCTCTATGCCATCGATCCGGCGATCATCGCGGCCATCATCCATGTGGAGTCGAACTTTAACCCGCGGGCCCGCTCGCATCGAGGGGCGATGGGACTGATGCAGCTGATGCCGGGGACGGCCCGGATGATGGGGGTCTCGGCGCCTTTTGACCCCGTCCAAAATATTCGGGGGGGGACCCGGTATTTCCGGTCGCTGCTCGACCAATTTGAGGGAGATATCCTGCTGGCGCTGGCCGCCTATAATGCCGGACCTGGGGCGGTCGCCCGCTACGGACGGATTCCCCCATATGGGGAAACGGAGCGGTACGTCCCCAAGGTCGTCCACTATTACCACCGCTTTGCCAGACTATTACAGGGGCTCGCGTCGCCCCCCCAACGGGCAAAGCCCGTTGGGTCCCCCCCTCTCGCGCGCAGTGCGCGCTGGGGTACTTCCTCGTCCACCCAGCTTCGCTGGGTCCCCGGACTCGGTCGTCGCCACACCCCCCTCCAGCGGCACAGCCGGGTCAAGGCCCAGCTTTGCTGGGCCGCGAAGCAAAGTCGAAGACTTTGCGGAGTGTGATGGAGCCCCCCCCCTCTCGCGCGCAGTGCGCGCTGGGTCGTAGTGTAGTCGTCCCTGATAAGAGCCTAAACTTTTAGCGGGTATAGAGGACCTGACCGTATCGATCGATGTGGTGCCGCAGTTCGGCATTGGTGATGGTATGGTAATCGATGACATCGAAGAAATAGGGTAATGGGATTTCTTCATTCAATTTGGCGCTGACTTGCGTCACGAGACTGGCGATGGCGTCGCCCTTGAGGGCAAGATCGATGTCAGAACCCCTTTTATAATTTCCCATTGCCCGAGAGCCGAAGAGCGTCACCGTTGCGATATGAGGGAAGGAGTGGAATACCTGTCGCACCTGCTTGATGTCGTCGTCGGTCAACCCAAATGGCATAGGATCACATCTTACTCTTGAGGACGCCATAGAGCGCTTGGAAGAGCGGGAAATAGGTTTCTTTTACAAGCTTTTCTACTTTGAGACTTGTGGCCTCATCGTACGTGTGCGCCGTTAAATGACGATCTTCCAGCATTTTCATCCACTGCTGGCCATCGTCAATCAGGTCGATCTGGAACGCGTGTTTGATGGCCTCGCGCGGCGTTCCGGCCGTCAGTCCCTGCGCCTCGAGATAATCCTTCAGGGTCTTCCACGAGAGCTCGAAAACGGTTTCGAAAAACTGGATCAGTCCCCCACGTTCAGCGGGAGAAGGATGAACAATTCCTCTGGCTTGTTCCAGAAGGCGATACGCCTTTTCCAAATTGGCAAAACGCTGCCGCCAGCGAATATCCTTGTTCATTTCGGGTCCCCTCGCATATTTGCCGCCGGGATGTCGAGGGCAATTTCGAGAGACTGCTGCAGCCTGTATCATCGGTTGCGCAAAACCCCAGGCTCATGGCACAATAAACAATACGTGGATGAAAAGAGCCTGAATCTCGGTCAGTTAGCGGAGGATTTCGCCAAGCTTTTGGTCGATGTCCCCCACGAGACGGCGCCAGATGAGACCATTGATCTGGAAGAGGGGGAGCGACGCGACGTCACGATCCTCTTTCTCGATCTCGTCGGCTATACCCGTCTTGCTGAGCGACTCGACCCCGAACAACTCAAGTTTGTCGTCTCGAATACGCTCCAGGTCTTTACCAATCAGATCAAGAAGTGCGGCGGGACCATCGAAAAGTTTGTGGGGGATGCCATTATGGCCCTTTTTGGCCGCTCGGAGGCGCATGAAGACGATTCGCGACGTGCCATTGTCGCGGCGCGACTGATTCTCGACCGCATCGACGATATCAACAGCATTTTGTCACAGAAAGAGATCACGCTGAACGCCCGCATCGGGATCAACCGTGGTCTGGTTGTGACCGGCCAGTTGGGAGAACACGAGACCGTCACCGGTGAATCGATCAATATTGCCCAGCGTCTTGAGGCCAATGCCCCGGTCGACGGGATTCTCATCTCCGCGCCGGTCTATCGCGACGTGGCGACCTACTACCGCTGCGAAGCGCTCCCGCCACTGCATGTGAAAAACAAGACGGCGCCGCTGACGGTCTACCGCGTGCGGGACGAAATTCCGAAGCCAGATCGCCCACCGCACGATCAGACCGGGCCGATTGTGGGACGCGATGCGGAGATCGCGATGCTGAAAGCGGCCTGGGCCCGTGCGGCGGCCGCACAGATGAGCAGCATGCAACTGGTGGGCGAGGCGGGTGTGGGGAAGCGGGCATTGATCAATGCCATGCTGGAGGGAGTCCACCGCGAGGGGACGGATGTCCAGCCGATTTTCGTCACCGCTGATTCGTTCGGCATGACGCCCTATCATGCACTGACCGACATGCTCCAGGCGTATCTGATGCAACACCGGCTCACACTCGACCAATTGGTGGTGGAGAGTGATGAGGTCACGGAAGAGAGTCTTCCGGGATACCAGTACTACCTCGAGGATTTGTTGGGCCGTGTGCACGAACCATCACAGCGGGCGCAGCTCGAACAGATGGATCCCCACGCCCGGCAACAGGAGACCATCCTGGCCGTGAAGCATTTTCTGCGCATTGCGGCGGCACGCGAGATGCGCGCGTCGCGGGGACCCTTAGTGGTTGTCGTGACCCATTGCGAATGGATGACCCATGCGTCACAGGGTGCCCTGCGACAATTGATCGAGATACTTCCGGAGCACCTGGCTCTGCTCTGGATCCTGAGTGGCCGTCAGCAGGAGGCCATGCAATGGATCCCGACACGGGCCTCCGTCTCCACTCTGCACCTGGGGCCCCTGACCCGTGAGGCCACGGCCGCATGGCTCGCCGCGCACTTCCCCGATCAGTCGTGGCGCCCCAGCATCATCGCGCAACTCCATGAGCGTACGGGCGGGAATCCGTTCTATCTTGAAGAACTCCTGCGGGCATTGGTTGGGAGCGGTGGGACATGTGACATCGACCTTGCGCATCTCGATGACCATCTCTCCGGTTCCATCAAGTCACTGGTGCTCTCCCGGCTCGATCGCCTGCCGCGACCGGTGAAATTTTCGCTACAAGTCAGCGCCGTGGCCGGGCGGGAATTTTCTCTCCCACTCCTTCGCCATATTCTTTCGCGGGTGCAACTCTCCTATCGTGTCGAGGAGATTGTCGAGGCGCTCCGTACGGAAAATTTGCTGACAGACGCCGGTGAGTGGCTGATCATGCACCGCCCGATGTTGAGCGAGGTGGCGTATTCGACGATCCTCTACGCGAATCGGCAAAAACTGCACCGGCTCGTGGCGGAATGGGTGGAAGATCAGCAGCGGGACCGGTTGACGCAATATGCGCCCTATCTGGCAAGCCAGTGGGAGCGCGCCGAAGAATGGCGCAAGGCCGTCGGGTATTATCTGGAGGCCGGACGTGCGGCGCGATGGCAATATGCGTATCGCGAGGCCGCGCTCTATCTTGAGCGCGTCCTGCAACTGGCGGCGCGCGATCCGGCCGTATTAAACGCCAACGACACGCTCAATGTGCATATGCTGATGAATGATCTGGGCGAGGCATTGGGCGAACCGGATCGATGGCGGATGCACGTGGAAGAAGGCCTCCGCCTTACCAAGCCGGGCGACATGGCCCATGCGGCATTGCAACTGCGTCGCATCGAGTATGAGCACCGATACGGAAAACGGTCAGTGGCGCAGGAGGCCATTGCCCAGCTGGTGCTCGACGCGCGTCACCATCTGCCACAATGGCCCGAATTGCAGGTGAAGATCCTGCAGACCGCGGCCGCCTTTGCTCTGGAGCGCGGGACCGATGCGACGGCCTATATTGAGGCCGCGATCGCCTTGCGCCCGAAATTGCGCGAACCGCGCCATCAATATCTGCTCGATAATGCCGTCTTTAATCATTACAAAAATGCCGATGAACTCAAGCGCGCCGAGGCCCATCTGACCCGCATGCTCTCGGCATCATCGAACGACACCTATACGCGCCAGAGTAATCAGCTCCTCTCCTGTTCCTATCTGTGGGATCGGGGCATCGATTTTGCGGTCATTGCCGACCGCGCGGCCCAGGCGGCGGCCTATTTCCGGGAGGTCGGATGGGCGCGCGGTGTCGGGTGGGGGGCCTTTTATGAAGCCGCGGCCCGGTTGCGGCGGGGCGAATTTACGCAGGTCCGTCGTATCTTGCAGGACGGGCTGCGGGACATGCGCCGCGCCCGCGATGAATATATCGTCGGGCTGCTGGAACTCCTGCAGGCCGCCACCGAGCTCTTTTCCGGGGAGATGGTGGCGTATCAGGTGCAACGCAAGGCGATCCTCGACCGTGCGGCAACGGAAAAGATGGAGATCCAGTTGGCGCTGCAGCGGGAGCTGGCGATGTTTGAGGGGCTGGTCCTTGTACAACCGGAGGAGTTGGGCCGCATCCATGAGACGCTGCTGCGCACCGAGTCTGTGCCACTGGCCAAAGTACAACGCGACGAGTATTATGTGATCTTGGCGTTGGTGGTCGTCCAGATCGGCCAGGTGGAGGGAGGCAAACGCTATCTGGCCGATGTGGTGCCGCATATCGAGGAGAATGAAAAGGGGTGGCTTTCGGGGGTGGTCAGTCAGGTGGAGGGACTCATTGCCTCGGCACAACAAGATATCGCGACCATGAATCGTCTCTTTGGAGAGAGTGTCGTGCAGTTGCACGCCATTGGCGCGGAATATAGTTGTTATCTCACCTACCGTTCCTGGCGCGCGGCATTGTGTGGCCACCAGCTCGGAGAGAGCCGGGAAGGGGCCGCCGTGGCACAGCAGCTGGCGCATTTTCCGCACGGACATCATCGGGAAACGAGGCGCGTATGATTGATCTCTTTGTCGGACTCAATGTACCGCAGCGGGATGGATTGGCCCGACTCATGCGGCACGAGCAACACAAGGCCGATGTCATTGTCATCCGTGCCGGGGATCCCGGGGAGACGTTGTATTTCGTCGAAGACGGGGCTGTTGCGGTCACCACGCGCGGAGAAAACGGCAAGATGGAGCTCCTGAACCTCCTCTCGCATGGCGATTGTTTTGGCGAGATGGCCCTGCTCAATGTCGAGCCCTATTCGGCGACGGTGACCACGGTTGAGCCGACGACCCTCACCGCGATCACGCACGAGGCACTGCGACAGTTTGTCGATGCCGACCCTTCGGCCGGCCGGGAGATATATCGGACGTTTGCGTTGACGCTGAGTGAACGGTTGCGCCAGCTCACGGCGCGGGTCGATCTCTGGTTGGCGCGGGGGAAACACGCAGAACCGGTTCTGACCGGCGAGACTGCCACATTTGCCGCCAACGAACTGCGATCGGCGACGATCCTGTTGAAAGGGATGACGGATCTCCTGTTGGTGCGGGATCTGCCCAAAGAACGGGTGGCGTTTTTTTTGAAGACCATGCAAGCACAGGCCGAACACGTGGCGACGGCCATCCGGTCTCTGCAACCGGGCTGATGGGAGCGCGTCATGCGGTCGACCGTTTTTCTCCTGGTGGTGCTGACGATTGCGGGATGGTACTCGGGCGGATGCCGCGATCGGCGCCCCTATGCAGGTCCGGAGGCGCTTATCCTGGACGCAACACCCGTGGATGTCGAGGATCTGCTGCAACTCACGGTGAAAGGGATGGTCACCTGTCCGACCTGCCCGCATGCCTCGTCATCGATGATCCTCGAGGTCTACTCGCAGCAATCCTTTGCAGACGGACCGATTGCGCAGTTTCTCTTTCCCTTTGTGGGGGCCTATGAGATCAGCGTTAATGTGCGGTATGGCGAGACGCTGACGATCACGGCGCGGATCTTTACCGATGGCGGCGTGCGTACTGCGTCCGAAGACCTTGTGACGCCCGACGACGAAAACCTCGAGGAGGCCTTTCTTACGCTGGACCTGAAGACCGAGTAGGGGCGCGGCATGCCATGACCTCTGCAGGTGCCAATCGTCGCAGGCGGGCGAGGAGTGCCGGGAGGACGATGGCCGTGGCGATGAGGATACAGAAGGCCCCGAGCGTCATGACGATCCCCAGGCCACGGATGCCCCGATGCTGGGCAAAGATGAGCATGCCGAAGCTGACCACGACGGTCAGGGAAGTCAGGAGGACGGCGAGACCCGTGCTCCGCAGCATCAAGGTTGGACAAAATCCCCCATCCTCCTTAAGTCGATGGATCATCTGCGCACCATTATCGATGCCGAGCCCAATGAGGATGGGGATGGCGAAAAAATTGGCCAGTGTGAACGGGATACGACACCACCCCATGAGGGCGAAGAGCCACAGGAGCCCGAGGGCCAGGGGAAATGCCGCAAGGAGGGCCAATGTCACCGAACGGAGATCGATCCACGCAATGAGGAGGATGGCCACAAAGGCCATGACCGCCACGCGCAGAAAACTCTGCTCGAGGAGTCGACTCGATTCATGCACCTCGATCGGGACCCCCGTGACCATGGGGTCGATCCGGCGCAGATCGGTCACGAACGCCGCGAGCAAGCCGGGGTCCCAGACATTCTCCCGGGGCGTGCTGTAGATCGCGAATTTTCCGGAACGACTGATATAATGTTGCAGGAACACCGTGGGGAGTTGTTTGAGGAGGTCGGGCTGCGGATGAAGGCCGGCCAGAAAATGCCCGAGCACCCCTTGATAGCGCTCCATAAACATTGTCTGGTAGGCCGTGAGGGCCTTGAGCGTCGCGGGATTGCCGCGTCGCAGCAGCCCACGCAGGGTCTCGAGCTGGTCGGCAATATGCTGGAGGGCAAGGACCCCCTCCGCATCGCCGCTGCGGAGGGCCTGATCGGCAAGGGTCATGCATCGATGATGGAGCGCCGTGAATGTCGTGAGCAGGGCGGGGACCTGCATGGTCGCGCGAACCGGCGGTAAGGCCACGTGGCCCACTGCTTCGGCGAGTTCCGCAATCAGCGGCATCTTTTCCGGGATCTCTCCGGGAACGAGCGAACGGATGGAATCCACCGATGCCACCGTTGGGAGGGCCTGTAGTCGCGCAGCAAGTGCCGCGGCATCGTCCGGGGTGTCGACAATCGAGACCGCCTGCCACGTCGATTCTTCCGTCTCCTTGAGGAGCCGTTGTTCAAATTGGACCGACTCCAATCCCTCGGCCTGCAGATTGAGGAGATTGTGATCGATGGTGAGCCACAGCAAGCCCGGCAGCAGCAGGAGGGTCAGCACGACGGTCCCGCGCATGACCGGTCGCGGACGGCGGGCGCATTGTTCCAACCACCGCAGCGATACGTGCGCGGGACTCGTGAGCGGACGGTGTGGCACGCGCTCGGTCACGGCAATCATGGCGGGGAGGACGAGGAGCATGGAAAGGAGGGAGAAGAGAATGCCGCTCCCCGCAATGATGCCGAGCTCGCGCAGGGCAAGAAAGTCGGTGAAAAGGGCCGAGAAAAACGCCGCGGCCGTGGTGAGCGCGGCCACCAGGTTCCCGCGTCCCGTCTGCATGATAGTGGTCCTGAGCGCAGCAGCCGCTTCCGCTCCGGCGAGACGTTCTTCCCGGTATCGCGCAATAATATGGAGCCCGAATTCCATGCCGGAGCCGACGAGGATCACGGTAAAGATGCTCGAGAGGAGATTGAGCGAGCCGACGGCAAGTGTTGTGAGTCCATAGGTCCAGGCAATGCCCATGGTCAGTGCGAGCGCGGCAAAGACCGGATGCCAGAGTTGACGAAAATAGGCGACAAAGAGGAGGAGCGCAGCAGCAAAGGCCAGGAGTGTCGCGATGGTCATGTCCCTCCGGGTGATCGCCATTTCGTCGGCTGCGAGGACCGGTCGACCGGTGAGGCCCGCCGTAATATCGGGAAACTCGCGGCGCGTCAGGTCGAGTGCATGACGGATTTTTTCGAGCGGTGCGGCAATGACTTCGAGCGTGGTGTAATCTTTTTCCGGCATGACCAACACGAGATGAAATCGACCGTGTCCCAGCGTCAGGTAGCCATCACGGTCTACCGGCGCAGCGGCAAGGGCCTCGGTCATGGGGGCGAGCGGTGTCTCCGGCGGCGGCGAACCTGTGGCTGCAGCGAGCATGCCGTCGATCATGCGCGAAAAAAAATCGAAACCCTCCGTGAGGAGCGCGCGATCCTGTGGCGCGAACGACTGTGAGAGCGCGCGGGTCATGGTCTCGAGCAGTGAGGTCAGATCGGGCGCGGTCAGGAGGGCCGTGAACGGGATACGGTCATCGGCGGCCAGGGTCGTCAGTTGTTGCAGGTCCTTGGTGCCCAGATGGAGCAGGGCATTGCGCGAGAGGAATGTCGGGTCGATCCGCGTCACGACTTCCTTGATTTCGGGGATGGCTGTGAGTCGCGTGGTCAGGTTGTTGACAAACTGTCGCGCGGTGTCGGGCGTGCCACCCCGTTCAACGAGGATGTAGAGGAATTCCTGGTCGCCGAAATCGCGCAAGTACGCCTTGTACCGTTGATGATAGGGGAGCGTCTCGGAGACGAGTTCGTCCTGATCCGTGTTTGTCTGCAAACGGGTCGCCGCAAGCCAGAGCGAGACGACCATGAGCACGCCGCCGATGGTGAGCACCGAGCGCGGCCACCGCAGGACCACGGACGCGCACCATCGCAGAAATCTCTCTTGCATGGCGTTTTCTCTCAATCCGTCCGAGGCGGGTCTTCAGTTTACGAGGCCCGCAGCGCCCGTTTTGCCAGATCCATACCGACATCCCACACGCCGCCGGGAAAACGATGGGCCTCGGCAATGACGGCGCGCAGGGCGGTGAGGAGATGTTCAACATCGGCATCGCCGAGTGTCAAGGGGGGGAGGAGTTTGACAATGGCATTGTGTCCAGCGACCTGGGTCAGGATGCGGTGCTTCGTGAAGAGCGGTACAACAATCAATTGCCCAAAGAGATTGGCATTCAATGTGTGAATGAGTTTCCAGCCCGTACGGAGTCGGAGCGATTGCGGCTCGCCAAACTCGATCCCGATCATGCATCCCTCTCCGCGGACCTCCTTGATCATCTCGAATTCTGTCGCGAGCGTGCGCAGGCCGTCGAGGATGGCTCTCCCACGGTGCACCGCGTTTTCCACGAGCCCATCGTCCTGGGTGACCTCGAGGGCTGCGAGTCCCGCGACCATGGCCAGCGTGTTCCGACCGAACGTGTTCGAATGGACCACGCAACGGTCCATGGACGAGTAGACGCGGTCATAGATGGTCCGCGAATAACAGAGCGCCCCCACCGGGACATAGCCCCCGGAGAGGGCCTTGGCCACGCAGAGGAGGTCGGGCGGTTCCTGCCAGGCCTGGCAGGCAAACCACCGTCCTGTGCGGCCCAGGCCGGTCTGCACCTCGTCCGCGATGACGAGCGTGCCATGCTGACGGCAGAGATGGATCGCCTCGTTGAAATAGGTCGTGGGTGCGGTGTAGACCCCTTTCCCCTGGATCGGCTCGACAATAAACGCCGCGATCGTGCGCGACGCCAGGGCCGTGCGGAGCGCGTCCAGATCGCCGAAGGGGACACGCCGGCCCGGGAGGAGCGGTTCGAATCCATCGCGAAACTCGGCATTGCCATTGCAGGAGAGCGATCCGTTGGTGAGTCCGTGAAAGGCGTGCTCTGTGCAGAGGATCTCGCCCCGTCCGGTGGCGCATTTCGCGAATTTGATCGCGGCCTCCACGGCCTCGGTCCCGGAGTTGGTGAAGAAGACGGTATCGAGTGCCGGGAGGGCGACACGTGCCAGGAGACGTTCGGCAAGGAGGCCGGCGAGTGGTGGCGCATGCATCTGGAGCATATTCGGCAGATCGAGTTCCAGCGCGCGCTGCAACGCCGCCTTGATGCGGGGATGATTGCGCCCCATGTTGAAGACGCCGTAGCCGGCCAGGCAGTCGAGATATTGATTCCCCCGGGCATCGTAGAGATAGGCCCCATTGGCCCGGGTAAACGCGATGTCGAACCCGATGGTACGCAAGACCTTGGCGAATTGCGGGTTGACGTACTGGCTGTAGCGGGCGAGTGGGTGATCGGTTGCGGCATGTAGCCATTGGTCCAGAGGCATGGAGGTCTCTCCCTATTCTCCGTGGCCATAGCAGTGGAGGGAGTGAAAAGAAACAGCTTTTTAAGTCGTATAACCGCAATATGCCAAATTGTTATAAATATTTACATTTGGCATGCCAAGTGATAATACGTATTTACAATGGGTGTTGACCGAAATATTTTTCATTCCATCGATACCGACCTTCAAAAGAAGTTCGTTTTTCTCTCCGGTCCGAGGCAGGTGGGGAAAACCACGCTGGCCAAAAGACTTATTCGAGAAAGAAAGGGGACGTATTTACTGTATGACGATAATGACGATCGACGTGTGATCCTGGAAAAAAACTATGTGACCCAACAATGGGTCTGTCTCGATGAATTTCACAAGTATCCCCGCTGGAAGAACCATATCAAGTCCATCTTTGATAAGTACCATGAGACGTTGCACCTTCTTCTTACAGGGAGTGCGCGACTCGATATCTTTCAAAAGTCCGGCGACAGTCTTTTCGGGCGTTATTATTTGCATCATCTCCACCCGTTGAGTCTGGGAGAGCTCCACACCAACACCATCCCCAAGTTTTCCGCGGATCTGTGCAATGCCCATGAACCCTTGTCTCACATGGCGGAGTTGATGCGCTTTGGCGGATTTCCGGAACCGTTTTTTGCGCAGTCGCAGGAAGAACATTTGCGATGGTCCAATATGCGTCGCCAATTGCTCGTACGGGAAGATTTGAGGGAACTGACGCATATTGAATTGTTGGTCTTGTTGGAACAATTGATGTTGCTCCTGCCAAGACGCATCGGGTCGTTGTTTAGCTACAGATCGCTTGCAGAGGACATTCAGGTGAGTCCACCAACCATCCAGCACTGGATGCAGGTGTTCGAGCATCTCTTTATCGTCTTCAAGATCCAGCCATATTCCAAAAATATTACCCGCTCGATTCGGAAACAACCAAAATATTTTCTGACCGATTGGTCACAGATTGATGACGAGGGGGCGCGGTTTGAAAATTTTATTGCCAGCCATCTGTGGAAGGCCGTTCAGGTCTGGACCGATTTGGGGAAAGCGAATGCGGGATTGTATTTTATTCGGGATCGTGACCAACGAGAAGTGGACTTTCTGTTGACCCGTGATCAAAAGCCGATGTTATTGATCGAAACTAAAATTGCCGATGCGCAACCTTCCTCCACGCTACAATACTTTTGTCGGCGCCTACAAATACCGGCGATGCAATTACTGCAAAAACCAGGCATTGTCACTAAGCGCGACGGTATTTTTGTGGCGAGCGCCGATCAGTGGCTCGCCCAATTGCCATGAATCAGCGTGGCAACAGACGTGCGCACTGCAGAAGCCAATTTTTTGACAAGTTTCAGGCGCGTCTGCAAGGTCTCGGTATGGACCACGTTGTGGTTGATCAGGGCACGACAGAATTCCACATCCTTCCGGCGATGGGCAATGGCTCCGGCGGCGCGAATGGTATGGACAAATTCACGCCGTTTCATGCCGCAGACTCTTTGCGAAACTGCCGCAAAATTTGGGCACGTTCCTTCGGGGTGAGCACGCCGGCGAAGGGTGTGACCTGCCGCATCTCCCGTGCCGGGACGCCTGGATCGAGGAGGCGGGCGAGTAACTCTTCTGTGGGAAGTGCCAGCCACATACGCCAGCGTTTGCAGAGCGCCTCCGTCCCAGGGTGCTCTCTGTGCATCTTCTCCAGGGTCTCTTTCGCCCGCTTGAGACCGACGACGGGGTCGCGCCGCAATTTTTCTGCCACAACGCGGTGGTAGGCGAGGCTCCTGCGATCCTCCCGTGTCATCCGGGGCGTGTAGGTGACGACCAGTTCGAGTCCCAGTGCGGCTGCCAGTCGCTGTACGGTTGCTACGGTGGGGGATTTGCCTCCGGATTCGTAGAGGGCGATGGTGGGCTGCGAGGTCCCGGCCCGCTCAGCCAGCGTCTGCTGTGTGACCCCGGACTGGGATCGTAAAAGACGGACAACATTCATGGAGGCTATAATATCCGAACGGATATATTCCGTCAACAGATCCGCAAAAGTTGTCCGGTGTGACAGCAGTGACATGTAGTGATCTCTTCAACACGGTGTCCTCGGTACACGCTCGGTCCGGACGGTCGTCACAGGATTTTAAGTCGCATAACCAATTGAATTCATTCTGAATTATCCACAGGGTCTGTTTTTTTTCAGAAAGGACGCAACTTTTTTTCTGCTACGCCGATGTACGTATTGCTGAGAGCCGACTTGCGGAAAGTGGCGTCGGCAAACGGAGATCATGCGTGCATTTGCAGGATTTGATGGTGAAGAGATTTTGTGAAGAAAAAGTGACGGTGACAAATAAATGACGACAGATGTCAAGACTTCAGCAGTGATGAAAATGTGACCAGGGGATTGATGGAAGGAGCGAGGCTATGGGCACACCGAACAGGATAGGTATCATTGGTGAACCGAAGATCAATACATCGGAAACGCGGGATGACGAGAACACATTGGGCACACTGGGCGTGAATGGCGGGAGTGGTGTTGCTGCTCTGCCAAAGGCAGCGCCCAAATTGTCGGCGCCAACACGCACCGCGTCGGTGTCTCCTGCGCCGCGGTCCGCTCCTGCAATACCAGCTGATAACTTTGTTCCTCCTCCACCCCAACCTGGTCCGGAGGCTATTCCTGATGGGACCACCCCACCCCAACCGGGTCCTGCTACCACTCCAGCCGATGGGGCTGCTGCACCAGCCGCACCGGTCCCTGAGGAGAAGAAAGCGCCTGACAAGCATCAGTTGCCGGTCATCAACCCACCCGATTACCAGGCACACGCCAAGGCTCAGGGGATGTTGACGGATGGTGGCCCTCTCGGTTTACGGGGTCCCGTGGTCGATCTCCTCTTCATGCGCCAGGGAGAGACCTACGGTGACCAAGATATTCGGGAAACATTTCATATCTGGCTCAAGGCCAAGGCCAGCTCTCTCGAGACTACCGGGTTGACTCTCCCGGCCGGGGTGATTGAGTCCCTGCGGACCGACTCGGCTGAGGGAATCCTCTTTCTGACCAAGGCCCTGGTTCTGTTTGATACATATCTCAATACCACACAGGCGGCAAAAAAGAAGGGTGAGAAGCCGAGAAGCCCCGCGATTGAGAATCTGGTCGATGCAGTGGTGAAAAGTGGGGATATCGCTACTTTTGAAGATATCCTCTTTGTGCGCGGGGTGAAGCGGGGACAATTCACAGAGCGCATTAACGCGATTCGTAAGCTCGTCGAAGAACGGACAAGTGCCGCGACAACGGCAACAACGCCGAAGGAGAAGAAGGCGCTCGAGGCCCTGGGCACTAAGATTGAGACGAAAACCAGGGAGTTGATTGATGGGACGGGGCAGGGGAGGAATCAAGTCCGCGGCGTGCAGGAGGCCGATAATCTGGGGCGGATGAATCCCTATGTGCGACTGGCCCGGACTGATGCCGAGTATGTGAAGAAATATGCCGCCGAGATGGAGACCGGGCTTGCGGCCGCCGCAGACAAGCTCAATGCGATTGAGGACAAGACGGAGTGGACCGCTGCGAAGGTGCTCAATGCCATCCAGGGCGACGTTGCTGAAGCAAAGCGCGTTCTAATCGACGGGCTCCGAAACCAGGACCTCCAGACCCTCACCGCATTGCAGGCAAAGTATGCCAAGTGGCGGAAGGAAGGGACGAAGGAGCATAATTTTGTCGCTGGCACCAAGGTTGAATCCGTTTTTGGTACGGCCTATGACGATTACTTTGGGAAGTTTTATGCCCGTCTAGTCCTCGGCCTCCCGTTCGATGATGAAGAGATGTTTGGGATGATGCTGGTCGCCAGTACCATTGTCAAGCATGCGCGAGCTGGAGGGAGTAAAAAAGATGTGGGGACGATCATTAAGGCCAAAGAGGCCGCGCTCTTATTGACACCACTCGATTGTCGTTTCGACTTCTACTATCAGGGCAATAATAGTGCCGAAGCTTCAGCCAATCCCGACACGGTTACTCCTATCAGTCACCGGATCGCATTGGGGTTCGGCATTCTCGATCTTGATCGGCGCGATGGGTGGTACGGACCTCATATGGGTGACAATTGGCGCTATGGCGGTGACATCACGCGCGGCGGCCTCGATAATCTGGGTGTCGGTTTTCAACTGAGAGATGAAGGTTTCGTTGGTATGTTCAAGTGGAGCGCTTGGGCGGCCTTCGAGTTTTTAAGTGATCCAAATCTTACGTACGATCCCAAAGCAACCCTTGATGCCC
Organism: Deltaproteobacteria bacterium; assembly: GCA_016183065.1. Lineage (GTDB taxonomy): Bacteria > UBA10199 > UBA10199 > JACPFF01 > JACPFF01. The sequence continues at coordinate 59,328 of JACPFF010000017.1, forward strand.
CTGTTGAGAGCGGGAATTCTGATTTCAATGGGAATCTCGTCCTCCAACTGACTCCGGCGGAGGAAATTGCCCTTATTAGTGCAGCGCATTTCCAGTACATCTGGGGTGACTCGCCAGACATCCTCCGAGGGACACTTGCCTTTCGCGTCGCGCTTGCCATGCTGGGTAATGTGGCGAAGCCAACCAAAGAAGGTTTCTTTGGAGCTGATCTGAGTTATGTTCATTCTTTTCTGGAAAATGGAGCGTATGACAATGGGGTCCATGCTGATTTAGCATACCAATCATTTGCCGACCGGTCATGGGGCGGACTCCGTGTCCGCGCTGGTGTCAGCTATGCCTCCAATGTTGCGAATATATTGCAAGGCACCATTGGAACAGCAGAGGATGGATTGAGTCATCCCCCCGGCAGTGGTGATCCTGTAGGTCCGAAGACGATATTAAGCGATGTTGATGCCGTTGAGTTCCTCGCAGGTGCCGCGTGGACGACCCCATGGAATGCTCTTACGGCTGCGCTGCGTGCTGGTGTCGGATGCTATCAGATGGTCGAGAATCCAATATCTGGTGAACGCTCTGGCGAGATGCTCTGCGATCCGATCGTGACAGGCAGTATGACATTAAAATTCTAATCCCTTGAAACGAAGGAGTGTCGGTTATGCGATTAGTCGAACGAAAGCACTGGCAATGGGTCGGACATGTGGTTCTCGCCTGCAGTGTCGCACTGATCAGCGCGTGCGGTGACGGGGCCGGCGGGGATATTGAGAAACCCGCCGAGCCGGCGGTTGCGGCACCGGTCATCGAATCCTTCGAGGCCATGAGCCTTGCGGACCCGACGCTTGCCGGCGACGACCTGCTGATCGGGTCCGGTGAGGGGATCCTCCTGACCTGGTCGGTCTCTGGCGCGAAAAGCATCATCCTCGCGTCCGATGGCCTCAGTTTTGGGGCGGGGGACGAGGTGGACGCCAGCGGCAGTCGCGAGATCGCCAGTCTCACCGCCAGTGAGACCTTTACCCTCACCGCCAATAATCAGGGGACCATTGTGGAGCAAAAGGTCATCATTACCGTGGCCGCACCAAAGCCCGCGGCCGCGGTGATCAGCTTTACGGGGACACCGCAGACTGTGGCGCTCGGGGAAGAGACGCAACTCTGCTTCGAGGTCGTCCCGTCCGATGCCACGGTGGAGATCATCGAGTCAGAGACCGGGACCACGGTTGAGCTGGCACAGAGTGGTCCGGCCGCCCCCGAAGAGGTGGAGACCGAAGATGGCACAAACGTCGGGAACCCGGATGCCACGGGGGGTGTTGCGCCGGATGAGACCGGTGACGAAGAGCCCACGGTCGACGACGGTGCAACCGGTGCGGGAGATGCGGGAGATGCGACCTCTGGCGAAGAGGACGCCATCGCTAATGGCGCCCTTGGCGCCATGGCGAAGCTCTCGCTGGCCGCGACGCTGGACGAGTCCGCGGCGGACGCCGAGACACCGCCGCTTAAGGACGTCTCGCCAGGCGATCTCGTCACACCGGAGACGCCGGGAGAACCGATTGTCGATGAAACCACGGTGACCGATGAACCAGACGACGCCGAAATCCTGCCGCCATCACCGAGCGAGAGCTATGTCGGTTGCTCCGTGCCGCTCACCCTTGGGGCGGGCGAACACGGATTTACCCTGACGGTCAAAAGTCCCGATGGGACCAAGCAGACCGCGGAGACCACGATCTCCGTGACCGCGCCGATTGCGGTGAAGAGCTTCACCGTCAACGGGAGCAAAGAAGTCACGGTGGAGAGCGGGGCGCCACTGGCCTTTGCATGGGCCGTGGAACCGCCCGATGCGACGATAACGATCGAGCCGGACTTTGGCGATGTGACACAAAACACAAATGCGCAGGGTGAGGGGACGATCAACACCAAGGCCGAGAAGGCGGCGGTCTATACCCTGACCGCCACGCATCCGCTGACCGGTGAGACGGCAACCGAGACGGTGACCGTCAACATCGAGGTGAAGAAGCCGGAGGTTGTCGAACTGAACGTGACGACCAGTGCACGAGAGGTCTTTGCCGGCGAGTCGGTGACATTCACCGTAGCCGAGACGGTCGAAGGGACCGTGACGTTGCAGGCGCCCGATGGCACGACGCAGGAGATCACCGATGGGAGCGTGACCATCCCGGTCACGGTGGCCGGTGGATATTCGGTGGTGGCCACGGATGCCGATGGCGCCACCATCGGCTTTACAAAGACCCCGCCGACCGTCAACGTGCAGACGTGGGGTGTGGGAAAAGGGAGCGGGAAGTCATGGAGCACGGTCGACATGCATCCGTCATCGGATGTGGTCCTCGCTGGTGCACCAGACGCCATTATCGGGGTGCATGGTGGTGGTGAAGACTGGTCGGTGAACCCCCTGGCCGGTGATCCGGCCGGGAGCGGCGAGCCGGTCGGATTTGCGCAGCTCTTCGAATATGCCTCGAATTCCGGCAAACAGGGGGCGCTCGCCAGTGTCGCCGGAAAGTATGGTCCCTACCCGATCCACGCCTTTGCCTTTGATCCCAATAAAAACGAGGGCCAGCGGGTCTATGCCGCCATGGGCGGTGGATTCATGGCCTCGAAAGATGGTGGGGCCAACTGGATTGCCATTGATCACATCCTGATCTGGGATACCAAAGGGGAATATCGCGACAAAGAGTACGTCTTCACGAGCTGCGATGGTCTTGAAGTCAAGGGAATCAATAGCTCGGAGACCGATATCATCGGGATTGGCCATGTCTGCGATGTGGTGGTCGATCCGTCCTCGAGTCGGGTGATTGTTGCCACCGACAATGGGGTGGCCTATCTCGACGATCCGGACAAAACGATCGAGACCATGTCGAAGACCGGCGATCAGGCCACACGCAAGATCGGCTGGAAGGGCGCCAAGAAGGGCGAGGGGAATCTCTACGGCGGGATCGTCGTCCATGCGCTGACCATTGCCGGGTCTTCTGTGTATGCGGGGACCGATACGGGCGTGTACGTCAACGCGCAGGGTGGCCAGGAGGGTGCCTGGAGCGAAGACTCCGGTGGTGAGCTCGGACAGAGCGCGATCTATGCCCTGGCGGCCGACAATGACGATGGCATCGTCTACGCCGGGACGGCCACCGGAGAGATTGCCACACGATCGACGTCGGAAGGGAGCTGGACCACGAAGTACACAGTGGATGCACCGGTCTACGACCTCGCGGTCGATGCGGAGACCAAGGTGGTCATCGCCGGCACGGGTGCCGGGGTCTTCATCAGCCGTGATGGCGGCGAGACGTGGAGCGACGTGAGTGCCTCGATAAAGGCCGATGAGGCACCCGTGGTCCATGGTGTGGCCGTACGTGGCGGGACGTTCGCCGCAGGGACCGCGCAGGGGGTCTTTATCTCGCAGGCGCAGGCGCTGTTGCCCGCACCGGAAGTCGTGATTGAAGAGGAGACGCCTGCGGAGACGGAACCGACACCGCCGGAAGATGGCGGGACCGTGACCCCGCCGGAAACCCCCGAGACGCCAACCGTTGAGGGTGGCGCTGCCACCGGGAGCGGTGCGGCCGTCTTGGGTACGAAGATATTGTGACGATGTTGTAAAGAAGGGGACTACTGCATAAAGTATAGTTTATATATTGACGTTTTATCAGTACTATTATAAATTATATTTTATATGGCAAAGGTCCGTTGGGGGAAAGTCTATTTACACGATCGATACGTTGGTCGACTCCAGGAGGAGCCTGGCGGTCGGTGTCGCTTTACCTACGACGTCTCCTATCTCGAAGCGGGCGCACCGCCCGTTGCGTTCACATTACCTCTGCGAAAAAGTCCGTACATTTCAGAACGAGGCCTCCCCCCTTTTTTTGATAATCTCGTTGCTGAGGGGTGGCTGCAAAATGCCCAGGCACGGGCACTTGGCGTCGATCCGAATAATCGTTTCGCATTGCTGTTGGGCTTTGGCATTGATCTCATTGGGGCGATTTCGATTGTCGATCCGGAACCAGATCCTCGAGTGCCTATGAGTCATGACAGCGATGGAGCGACATTAGCTGCTCTCAGGGGGCACGCCTCCCTTTCCGGCGTCCAGCGGAAACTCCTGATGCTACAGGAAGGTACGGCATACCGTCCGGTCGGAGAGGATGAACTGAGCACGCATATCGCCAAATTGGTCTCCGGCAATCTGACCGATGTGATTGAAGTGGAGCATCTCTCTACGCTCGCCGTTGCGCAGCTTCTCCCCAATGATGCAGTTGTTGACACGCACATTGTATCGCTTCCCGACATCAATGAGACGGCGCTGATGATTCCACGGTTTGACCGAACACGATCAGGAAAGCGGATCCACTTTGAGGAGTTCAACCAGTTGTTGGGTCACTATTCGGGAGACGACAAATATCGCGGATCATACGAACAGATGGGGCAATTTGTTTCCCATACGCATGGTTGCATGCCTGCGGAAGCCGGCAAGCTCTTTCGCCGTCTGCTGGCCAATCTGCTCATAGGGAACACTGATGCGCATTTCAAAAACTTTGCGATGTTTCATACTCAGGACGGCTTGAGATTGACACCTCTCTATGATGTGGTCTCTTCGGCACATTACGTCAATTACCGATCTATTGCACTTCAAATAACGGGTGCCAATAATCTCGATCTTCACAAACTGGAGCCGAAACATATTCTTGGACTGGGAAGGGGATTTGACCTGGCCGACGAATTTGTTCTGGCCGTGATCGCGGAGTTGGGCGAGCGACTGCCATATACCCTGCAGGTCATGGAAAAATCCGCTGCAGGGTCGCGGAAGTTGCGGGATGAACTCGTGAGCAAAACGGAGAAGCGATGGAACAACAGTTTCAAATCAATTGGCCAGTTATGGTCGAAGAGGCAAAGCAGAGGCGCAAGGGACAAAAAATGACGCAGAGGGAGCTTGCCCTGCTGGCGGGTGTCAGCACGCCCACCATTTCCCGATTTGAAAACGGGGAAGACGACCTTCAGCTCTCTTCTGTGAATAAAATTTTGAAGGTCTTTGGCATGATTGATCGACGGATACTGACTTTTCCAGACTCCACTATTGGAGGGGCTGCGCGGGCCATTTGGGAGCATGATACGGTCGAATTTTGGGGATTTGATGGGGACAACAGAATCAGATGTTGCATTTCAGAAGAGACGCTCAAGGACCGGTTTCCCAACGATGGCTGGACGTTCATCACCATATTTCAGCGAAACCGCCCAGTCATTGAACAGATGGCTCGGCGAAAATATTTGGCGGGGAAGATCGATGAAGATGGTTCTATCACCATCCAGAGTGTGGATTGGTGAGAGGAAAACTGTCAGACAGATCCCGATGAAATCTCTCCTCCCCATTCTCTCTTTTCACGTGCAATGTCGATGGTGTTTCAGTAATACGGCCGCTTATGCGTCGTGTGTGGTCGTTGATGATGTTGGCGGTGGTCGGCGCGCTTCCCGGGCCTGCAGATGCCCGCGCCGGTGTCGTGCCACCTGAAATGGTGAGCAAAGTCCAGTCCGTGCTGATCGAACAGTGGAAGACCGCATCGACGAGGGCGCGTGAGCGGACGGCCATTGAATCGTTTCTGCTGATGACCGGACGTGCCACCGACGAGCGGCTCTCGGCCTTGGCGGAGAGCGGGTTTGTCGTCCGGAGTATCATTCCGCGGGCGCATGCGGGACGCGGTCGCGAACGATATGCCCGCCACACGGCGACCATCCTGACCGGACACGTGGCATTGCAAGACGTTCCGGCCGTCGCCGCCCTTCCTTTTGTGGAACGGCTGGAAGGGGCGTCGCGCCTTGGCGGGAAATGGCCGGGCGGCGGGCGCGTGCCGGTGACGAAATAGCAGGAAACATCTCTCGCGGGGGAAATGATGGGGATGAGGCGATCGGTGCAGGCACTCTGGGCAATGGCCGCGGTACTTCTGGCCGCACAATCGGGCGCGACGACACGGATGACCCGGCTCGATCCGGCGCTGCGCATGGCGGCCCGCGCGGAAGCGACAGAGACGGGCACTCTGTCGAAGCACTTTCGAATGCGTGCCGCAACCGTTGGGGAGAGACCGCTGGTCGATCTCTTTGTGAAGACGGTCGATCCTGTGGAATGCCAGAAGATTATCGAACAGTGGGGGGGCGAGGTCCGGACCGTGGCTGGCAAGATTCTCACGGCGGCATTACCGCTCCCCTACGTGGAAGCGCTCGCGGCAATCGACATCGTCGAATATGTCGAGGCCGGGCGGCGGCTTTCGCCGAAACTCAACCAGTCTCTGCCAGTGATCGGCGCAGACGACGTTCATGCAGGGACTGGCGTCAGCCAGGCCTACACCGGCGATGGCGTGTTGGTGGGGGTGGTCGATTCCGGGGTCGATTGTGCCCATGCCGATTTCCTCGACAGCAGCGGCGGCTCGCGGTTTCTGGCCTATTGGGATCAGACCAAGACGAGCGATACCACAGGCGTGTCGGAGATCTCCGGATCGGTGGGGACGGAATATACCGGGAGCGAACTGACGGATGGGAGCTGTGCCAGCTCACCCGATGGCGATTCCAGCGGACACGGCACGCACGTCACCGGGATCGCGACGAGCGACAATAGCCCCTATACCGGCCTTGCACCGGATGCGTCGATCATTGTCGTCAAACACAATGCCCAGGATGCGGAGAGCGAGGGGACCTTTGCCACGACCGTGGTCGACGCGGTGAACTATATTTTTCGCAAGGCGCAGGGAGAGTCGCCGCGGATGCCGGCGGTCGTGAATCTCTCGCTCGGGAGTTCGCTGGGGGCCCACGACGGGACCTCGCTCTTTGAGGAGGCGCTCGACAGTCTCCTGACCGACACCGATGGCGCAGAGAAGGAGGGTCGCGCGATTGTGAATGCCGCAGGGAACGAGAATTTCTCGTCCGCCGATAGCGGCACCACGGATTTTGCCGGCATCCATGCGACCATCGATCAATCGAGTACGGAAAATGGGTACGATTTTGCCATTCGGAGCAGTGCCACGGTGTTCACGGTCTTTGGGGGCGCCCAGGTCGACATCTGGTTGACGAGCACCAGTGCGTGTACGGTCCAGATCGACGCCTATGCGCTCGATGACAAATCATCATCGGCCCTCAAGATCGACATGTTGCCGGTCTCCAAGGGGAGCTCGACCACGGCGAACAGCAACACCGATGGGCGGCTCAAAATCGCCCTCGACTTTACCGATGATAGTAATGCCAACAACGGAAAGCAGCACGCCTTGGCGACCATCACCAAGGTGAGCGGGGCCTCGGTGACGGCCACGAGTTATTCGTTCGATCTTATTTTGATCGGCAGTTGCGAGGGCGATGCCTGGCTCTACCCCGACCTGACCGCGGCACTCTCTTTCCGCAAGGTGAGCGCGCTGCCGGTGTCGACGAATCCGCGCGGCTATCCCTATGTGAGCGGCGATAGTGATCGGACCATGACGATCCCGGCCACGGCGGGCAAGGTGATCGCGGTAGGGGCGTTTATGGACGCAGGGACCTGGATTGATCTGAATGGAACATTGCACGATCAGACCTCGACCTCGGAAGGGACGGGCGGGATTGCCGGCGGCATTTCCCTCTTCTCGAGTCTGGGGCCCACGGCCGATAGTCGTACCAAACCCGATCTCTCCGCCCCCGGCGAGCCGATCATTGCCACGCTCGCCTCGACGGCCACGGGCGTTTCTTCGAGCGAAAAGGGGGATGCCACGCATCAGAAACTCGAGGGGAGCTCCATGGCCGCGCCCCATGTGACGGGGACGGTGGCGCTCATGTTGCAACGCAACGGTTGTCTGACGACCACGGAGATCAAGTCGGCACTGACGAGCACGGCCACAAGCGACAGCTTTACAGGGAGTTCGCTGCCGAATAATACGTGGGGGGCGGGGAAGCTCGACACGCTCGCTGCGGTGAATGCCGTGTCCGCCGCCAGTTGCGAACCGAACAACACGGGCGATGTGGGTGCCGGATCGACGCTGGGCGACCCCGGCAGCACAGCGGTTGTTACTACGGGTGGCGGGAGCTGTACGTTGATTCCGGTCAGATAGTCATCCCGTGTCCGTGATGCCGGAATGCCATGACCGAGCGGGGTGTACATGCGTAAAGGGAGATGCCGATGCGACCGAACCGCTTACAATCCCAGTGGCAATATATCGAGCGGAAACTGTGTGAGCACTATCCGCGGGTCCCGCGGTCGCTCTGGCGGGCCACGGAGGGGGAACACGAACGGATCGTCAGGGTGATCCGGGATACCTATGTGCCGGGCCGCTCCGCCATCACCGTGGAGGCCGAAATTCGCGATCGGCTCAACGAGTGGGTCGCCGAGATTGAAGCCCATGTGTGAACAATCCGTGCGCCGCTGGTTTTTGTCTCTGACCTTTGCGCTCTGCGCCTGTTCGCATGGCATGTCCCCAACGAAACACCGTGTACAAAAAATTTCTGCCGAGGTCCTCGCGACGTTGCATCAACTCGATACGCGGTGGCGTGCCTATGCACCGCATCAACGGGCCTTTATTACCGGGCATACCCATCTCCTTCGCGGGGAGTATGCCTCGGCACTGCCGTATCTCGAAACAGCGCTCACGAGCTATCCGCAACTGAAAGAGGATATTCTCTACGATATCGCGCAGAGTGCGCTGCGCAGCGGGGCGCTGACGCGGGCGACATCCGCCGTGTCGGCATTGCTGGGCGAGTTTCCTGAAAGCCGCTGGAGCGCGCCCGCACGCGATCTGCAGGTCGAGCTGGCCATGGCCCGTCGCGATTGGGATGGTGCCGCGGCACTGTTGCAGGCCGAACTGGCGATGGCCAGGGATCGCTGGCGGCAGCGCACGCTGCGCGAGCAATTGGCGCACCTGGCCGTGGCCCGCGGTGATTCTTCGGCGGCGTCGCAGGCGTATTTTGCCCTCTATACGAGCGCTGAATATCCCGACGAGGCACAGCGGGCGCGGGAGGGATTGACCCTGGGGGCGAAAGCGGGCGGTGAAGATCCTGTGCGCCACCTGGATACCGGGGCCCGGCAGGCGTTGGCGGAACGGTTTCTCCAGCGCGGCCTGGCCGCAGAGGCCGTCGAGGTCTTGCATCCGTTGCGACACGTGCCGTCCTTGTTACTTGCCCGGGCCTATTTTCGAGCCCGTCGATATGTCGAGGCGGCGGACCTCTATGAGACCTTGTGGAAGCGCGACGGGAGTCTCTCGACGCTGCAGCTCTATGCCACTGCGAGTGCGCGGGGAGAGCGCACCGACCGGGCCATTGCCTTGCAGCAGGAGATCGCCGAACAGTCGAGTGGCGCCACGCGCCTGCAGGCCCGTGCCAAAGAGGCCTTTCTCTTTTTAGATAGTGGCCGGTATCGTGAGGCGGCGGAAAAATATCGCCAGTGGGTGGAGAGCGCGCGGCCCGCCAGACTGTCGATCGACCAGCAGTGTGGCGCCTGGTGGGCGATCGCATGGAGCGAGTATCGGCAGCAGCACTGGCAGGCCGCGCTCGAGGCATTTGATCATCTCACGGCGATTGCGACGGCGCGGGACCGCCAGTGGCATGCGCGCGTGGCCTATTGGCGGGGGCGCGTACTGGATGCCGCGGGGCAACGAGGGCCCGCGCGGACTGCATGGAAGGCGCTCGCACGGACGGCGGCCGGGACCTATTATGGCACCCTGGCCGCGGCCCGTGTGAAAGGACGCAAAGGCGTCGAGACCCTTTTCCGGCACCAGTCCCCTGCGGTGCACGATATGGGCCCGATGGAGGTCATGGGAGATACCACGTCTGCACAGGTTCGCGAGCTCGATGCCTTGGGGCTGTGGGATGCGGCCATCGAAGCGTTTGATCACCAGGTGCGTCCGGTCCAGTTTCGTCCGCATCATCAGCAGGCCATTGCTCGGCTCGGCGCACTGTGGGGGATCGATCCGGCACTCGTGGAACGGCTCATTTGGCAGGAGTCGGCGAATCGTCCGTTGGTCGTGTCACCGGCAGGGGCGATCGGGTTGATGCAGTTGATCCCCACGACAGCCTACGCGATGGCCCGTGAATTGCGGCAAGAGCCCTTCCGCGTCGAGGCCCTCTTCCGTCCGCTCCCGAATCTGCAATTGGGGATGTGGTATCTCCGCACACTCCTCACGCGGTATGATGGAGCCTTGCCGTATGTCCTGGCCAGTTACAACGCCGGGGAGGCGGCCGTCGATCGCTGGCGCCGCACTCGCACCGGTCACGATCTGGAAGAGTTTATCGAGACCATTCCGTATCGCGAGACGCGGCAGTATGTCATGCGCATCCTGCAGCAATATTGGTAAGGGCCGGTTCGACCCGTGTTCGCCGGAGAGATTCCCACGGACAAGCCCGTGGGAATCTTTCACCCGGCTTGACTCTCTCAGAGAGTTCTTTTATGGTGCGTCAACTTTTCCTGAGTACATGCAATCTACAGTACCATAAGTATTTCTAACGTTTAATGAGCACGTTTGTGCTCGTTAAACGTTGAAATACTATAGCGGTGCACTGGCTCAAGGGAGGTCCCATGCCGTTTTTGCCCAAATCGTTCGATTTTTATTCCGGCTTTGAACAGCTCAGCACGAAGATGACCGAGGCGGCAGAAGAGTTGATCGTCCTCTTGCGCAACGGGACGGTCAATGGCGAGCAGCATGTGAAACAGCTCAAGACCATTGAAAATGAGGCGGACCACATTGCCCACGAGGCCCTGGAACGGCTCAACAAGACCTTCATCACCCCGCTCGATCGCGAGGATATCCACGGTCTGGTCACAGCGCTCGACGATGTGGTCGATCTGATCTTTGCCTGCGGGGGGCGTTTCCTGATCTATCGGCCAAATTATCTCCATCCAGCCGTGATCCCCATGGCGGAATTCATCCGCAATGCGACGAAGGAGATCTATAATGCCATCCACGGAATGCGCAATACGAGTCATCGGCGTCAGGTCTTGACGCATTGCATTGAGGTGAATCGCATTGAAAATAGCGCGGACGACCAGGTGCGCGAGGGATTGAAAGATCTGTTTGCCAATGAAAAGGACCCGATCGAATTGATCAAGATCAAGGAAGTCCTCGAAATGCTCGAAGAGACGAACGACGCGTGTGAAGATGTTGCCCATCGCATTGAGGGGATTGTGCTGAAGAATTAACAGGCTGTCCGGTTACACCTTCGCATGGGGGTCGAACAGGCGGCGGTGTTCGTCGAAGGCGAAGCGATCGGTCATGCCGGCGATGTAATCGCAGATGTGCCGTTCTTTTTGCTGATCGGCGACAATCCGTTCATAGAATTCTCTCGGGAGCATCCGGGCATTGTTCTGAAAGGCGTAAAAAAGGTCTTCGATGGTCCGCTTCGCTTTTTCGGCCATGCGCACCACGCGATAATGGCGATAGAGGTGCTCGAAGAGGAACTGTTTTAAGGCCGTCAGTTCTGCACTAAAGGGGGCACTGAACGCCGCAATTTGATCCCCACGCTCGCGGACATCGGCCACGGTCTGGATGGCATGTGCATTGAGACGCCGCTCTGTTTCCCGCAACATGTCCTCGATGCATTGTTTAATGAGCCGTCGCACGACCTGATGCCGGATGACCTTCGGGATTGCGGTCGGGAATTCCCGCCCCACGTCCTCGTAGCAGGTCTGCCAGAGTGACACGTGATCCAGGAGATCGTAGGTCAACATGCCCGACTGCAGCCCATCGTCGAGATCGTGATTGGTGTAGGCGATCTCGTCGGCAAGATTGACAATCTGTGATTCAAGGCTCGGATATCCCTGATAATCAAAATCAGGGATGCCCCGTGGTGCATCATATTCGCCGGCATGTTTGACGATCCCCTCAAGGACCTCAAAACTCAAGTTCAATCCTGTGTAATCGGGATATCGTTGCTCCAACAGGGTCACCACACGATAACTTTGATGGTTGTGCTCGAATCCATTGCAGTCGGCCATGAGTGCGTGCATGGCCTCTTCGCCGGCATGACCAAATGGTGTGTGCCCCAAATCATGGGAGAGCGCGATGGTTTCCGCGAGGTCTTCATTCAGTTGCAGTGAGCGACAAATGGCGCGCGAAATTTGTGCGACCTCGAGACTATGCGTGAGACGCGTGCGATAATAATCGCCCTCATGATTCACGAAGACCTGCGTCTTGTATTCCAGGCGTCGAAAGGCGCTCGAGTGGATGATGCGATCGCGATCACGCTGAAAGATCGTTCGATAGGGATCCTCGGGGGTGGCAATCTGTCGTCCGCGCGACTCGCAGGCCCGTGCGGCATAGGGGGCGAGGAGCGTGACCTCATGCCGCTCGAATTGTTCGCGGGTCAACATCGTCTCTTCCCCGACTATTGGAGGGGCTCACGTCGCCCCCTCCAGCGGCAAAGCCGCTGGAGCCTCCCCTTCAACGCCGCGATGCGGCTGGGTCGTGGGGCCCCACTCCCTTCCGATTGTCGCTATCGGATGCCCCATGCCTTGTGCATCTGTCGTCCGATCTTACTCCCGGGGAGCCATTGTTGGCAATGCCGGAGGAAATCGACCATCTGTGGTTCTGCGGGAGATGCCGAGTGCGACGGGGTCTCCGAGCAATATTGCAAATAGGTGGGGAGTGTCGGATCGCTTGATGCAATCATCTGTGCCGCGATTGCGAGGTCTTCCATCGTGCTCTTCGCATCGAGCACAATTTTGATATACGCCGCGACGTGACTGGTATGGAGAGTCTCCAGAAAGGCGCGATGCTGGGACCAGTAGGCGCGCATGCCCGTGGACGAGGGGAGCTTGATATCCATGCTGACCAGATGGACCCATGGGAGGACCCGTTGCAGTGGTTGCGCGAGGACGCCCGAGGTTTCCAGGAGATACTGTTTTCCGACCGGACCATTGGGGAGCCAGCGCTCAAGGAAGGCGGCCTGTTCCAGCGGTTCGCCACCGGTCAGTGCGATCCACTCGGCTGGATAGGAGTGGAGCATGGCCGTCAGTGCAGTCGCCGTGAAAGGGTTGGGATAGGCGTCCCGCGCATCGCCACCCGCTGGCAGACTCACCTGACAGGTGTCGATGTGGTGCGAGAGGGCATTCGGTGTATCGCACCAGCGACAGCGGAGCGCACACCCCTGAAAACGGACAAAGGTCATCGGCGTGCCGGTCAAGGGCCCTTCGCCCTGCAGCGAGGGAAAGACTTCATGGAGGATGGCCGTATGGTCCATGGGCATCACCTCACAGGGGCCTCATAGCAAGGGCAGTCAGCGCTTCTTCGCGCGACATCCTCTCCGCAGGATGCATCCGCCACATCCGCCGTGGAGGCTCTCGCGCCATTCGCGACGAAACGCCCGCAGGAGATACCATCCGGCCATCCCGGAAATCACCAGTGCGAAGAGTTGCTGCCAGTCAAAGGGGTTCATCCGTGTCTCATCCCAAGAACCATTCAGTGGCGCGATACGTCAGGAAGGCCGCCCCATAGGCCAATATCGTCATGTACCCAAACGTGAGCCAGGCATATTGCCAGGAGTTTGTCTCGCGCCGGATAGTGGCCACGGTGGCGCCGCACTGGCAGCAGAGGGCAAAAAAGACCATAATGGAGAGCGCAACCGGGATCGAAAAGACCAGTCGACCATCGGGCCAGTGGGCCGTGCGCAACGCACTCTGCAGGCCGGCGGATGTTTCATCCACGGCATCGCCCAGATTGTAGATCGTCCCCAGCACCGCAATAATCACCTCGCGAGCGGGAAAAGAGGCCAAGGTCGCCATGCCAATGCGCCAATCCCATCCCAATGGTTTTACCACAGGTTCAATCCACTGGCCGAGGTGGCCCATGGCGCTTGCCCGGAGATAGGCGCCCGCCTCTTCACGGTCGATGCGGGCCAACTCGGCCGCCGCCTCTGCAGGATGATGCAGGACCGCTGTGGCAACCCGTTGGCCGGCATATTTCTGCGCAATCCCCGCCGGTCGCGGGAAATACGACAGTGCCCACACCACGATCGTCATGGCAAAGATGATAGTGCCGGCACGCCGCACAAAGGCCATGCCTCGCTCATAGACGCGATGCCCCACGAGTGACAGCGAGGGCCACTTGTAGGGCGGGAGCTCCATGACAAACGCCGGGGTCGCCGCACGAAAGAGCGTCCGTTTCAGGAGCCAGATCACGGGAATCGCCACGAAGAGGCCGATGGAATAGGCAGCGAAGAGGACGATTCCCTGCAATCCCAACCATCCGCCGAGATACGCGTGGGCGGGAATAAAGGCGGCGATGAGGATCGTATAGACCGGTAATCGCGCGGAACAGCTCATGAGCGGGGCCACCATGATGGTCACGAGCCGGTCACGCCGGTCTTCAATCGTCCGCGTCGCCATGATGCCGGGGATGGCGCAGGCAAAACTCGAGAGGAGTGGAATGAAAGATTTGCCCGAGAGCCCGAGGCGCGAGAGCAACCGATCCATCAGGAAGGCCGCGCGGGCCATGTATCCGCAGTCTTCCATGATTGCGATAAAGAGAAAGAGGAAAAGAATCTGGGGGAGAAAAACCAGGACACTCCCGACGCCGCCGATGATGCCATCGACAATGAGGCTGCGCAGGGCCCCTCTTGGGAGATAGGCGCCGATAGTGGTTCCGAGGGTGCCGAAGAGCCAGTCGATACAATCCATAAGCGGGCCGGCCCAGGCGTAAATCGATTGAAAGACGAGAATCGTTACCATGGAGAACGTGAGGGTCCCCCATATTTTATGGGTCAACACCGCATCGAGGCGATCGCTCCAGCTCTTGGTGCGTACGGCTGGTGTTGCGACGACATCCCGCAAGAGTTGGCGAATCCACGTGTAGCGACTGGACGCCTCGATGGCTGCCAGCGATGTGCCGTTGGCGGCCGTGCGGCGCCATTCGGCCAGACGGTCGGCACACTCTGGACAACGCTGGAGATACCGCTGCGCCGCATAGCCTTCTGTATCGACCAACACCCGCAGGGCCTCGACCGCGGAAAGCTCTGCCGTCTCGGCAACCGCGGCCTGCGCCGTTGCCAGTGCCGCAGGCAATGTCAGCGGGGTCACTGGCGGAGTCGGCAGGGGGGGAGGCAACTGGCAGAGCACCTGGAGGACGTCCCGGATTCCCTCGCCCGTGCGGGCACAGGTCTCCACAACCGGGACGCCGAGCCGTGCACTGAGACGCCGCACGTCGATCCGGATCCCGCTTTTGCGGGCGGCATCGATCATGTTGAGGACGACCAGTATCGGGAGACCGCACTCGAGGATCTGCGAGAGGAGATAGCAATTGCGCTGCAGATTGGTGGCATCGAGGATGACAATGACGCCGTCAATCGGCGCGCTGCCGGACTGCTGCCCCAGGAGGAGATCGACCGCGATCATTTCATCCGGAGATTGGGCGGCAAGGCTGTAGGTCCCCGGCAGATCGATCAGTTCAATGGCACTTCCCTGGAGCGGGATCGTCCCCGATTTGCGTTCCACCGTGACCCCGGGATAATTGCCGACGCGCTGTCGCAGCCCGGTCAGGGCATTGAAGAGTGTCGTCTTTCCGGTATTGGGATTGCCGATGAGGGCAATCGTTTTCTGCAGACTCATGCGAGACTCACATGCGCGGCATCCCGCTTGCGCAGTGAGAGATGATATCCATCCAGGAGGATATCGATGGGATCTCCGAGGGGGGCATAGCGGACCACTTCACATGTGGCACCGGGGACCATCCCCATTTCTGCCAAGCGCTGGGTCACGGCTGAATCGCCATGGATCGCTTCCACGATTCCCCGTTCTCCCGGGCGCAGTGTGTTGAGTCGTTTTGTCATGGGACCTGGGTTACTCAGCGCGGAGCACGGTGATGGTGCTCGCGTCATCATCGCGCAGACACAAGCGCGCATTCCCGATTTCCACGAGCATGGGTGTGCCGCGGCGGATCATCGTGATCGCCTCGCCCTCCGTGAGGCCGAGCTCGGCAAGACGGGCGGTCAGTGACGAATGACAGGCGTTCGTCAACACGATGCCGTGCTCTCCATCGACCATGTCATGTAAGGGGACTCTATTCATACGGTTGTCAGACATATCTAACAGTTGTCCATGCTGTCAAGGAGAAGTCGGCAAAAATTTAAATTTATAACCATATGAATATATTCGTTTTTATCTCCTATTGACAAATGGGTCTGCTGTGGAGGAGAAGAGGCCTTCATCACAGGCATTGGAGCACAAAGGAGGAGACGATGAGTCATCGACTGCCAGATTTGCCCTACGATTTTGGGGCCCTCGAGCCACACATCGATGCGAGGACGATGGAGGTCCATCATGGCAAGCATCATAAGGCCTATGTCGACAAATTGAATGCCGCACTCGAAAGCGGTGGCCCACAATGGCAGGACAAGCCCGTCGAGGCCTTGCTGAAAGAGATTGGCGCTGTGCCTGAGGGGATTCGCACGGCGGTACGCAATCATGGGGGCGGTCATGCCAATCACGCGCTCTTTTGGCAGATCATGTCCAAGCATGGCGGTGGCGAGCCGGGTGGGCCGTTGGCAGATGCCATCAAGGCGACGTGGGGGGATTTTCCGCATTTTCAAAAATTCTTCGCTGACACCGCCACGAATCGCTTTGGGAGCGGGTGGGCCTGGTTGGTCGTGGCCTCTGGCAAAAAGCTCGAGTGCTATTCCACGGCCAACCAGGACAGCCCATGGATGGATGGCAAGGTCCCGTTGCTGGGCCTCGATGTCTGGGAGCACGCCTATTATTTGAAATATCAAAGTCGCCGCCCCGAATATATTACCGCATGGTGGCATGTGGTGAACTGGCAGAAAGTCGGCGAACTGTACGCGCAGGCGGCGAAATAGTCATACTATAAGGATGGGATGCAGGTTGTCACCATGATCACGGTCGATCCGGTTGCCGCAGCAAAGGCAAAAGAGATATTGGCGCAGATTGGGAAACCCAATATCCGCATTGTCGTGCTGTCAGGTGGGTGTTCGGGACTCGAATACAAGGTGGAACCCGCCGACATGCCTACGGCCGAGGACTTGGTGTTTGAGGCCAACGGCTTTCAGGTGCTCGTCGAACGGCGAAGCGTTATCTACGTGGCCGGCTCAACACTCACCTATCAATCCTCCCTCATGCAATCCAAATTTGTCCTCGTGAATCCGAATGCGAGGGCCACATGTTCGTGTGGCGATTCATTTTCCGTGTAGATTTCCATTGGTCATTTTGCGGGGCCTTGCTATCTCCTCTGTCCCATGGACCGGTTTGCTGTTGATGACCGTCGATTCGCGCACTGTTTTGCGGCGCAGCCCTATCGACAATCTCCCTCGGGATTTGCGGCCCTGCGCAGTGCGGCGATTCTGGCCTGGTACCGCACTCTCCTGAGATGTGGTGCGTCATCAGAACTGCGGCAACTGGCGGAGCACGTGCGTTGTGCGGTTGCCAGGGGGACGCTGGCGTGGAACTGCGGCAATGGGGCGCGGGTGTTGCGGTTTTTTTCGCGTCACCGCTGGCTGCAACGTCGATGGGCCCTCGGCCTGCAACAGCGACAGGTTGGGACGCAGGAGGGAGAGCCGATCATGACGGTCGGGCAGATGACTCCGACCGCCCGCATCGATAAGCCGTGGGGTTGGGAGCTCATTGGTCCGATTGTGCGCCCTGCTATTGGAGGGGCTCACGTCGCCCCCCCAACGGGCAAAGCCCGTTGGGTCCCCCCCTCTCGCGCGCGGTGCGCGCTGGGGGACTTCCTCGTCCACCCGCTTCGCGGGTGCCCGGACTCGGTCGCCGCCACAGACATGGCGACCGATGCTGGATACACCTATAAAATGTTGCTCATTGTCGGGCCGCTTTCGCGTCAAGTCCACACGCCGTATCACGACGCGACCGGGACGGCACACGGCGCAAAGGTCGAGACGCAGATGTGCCTCGGGCCCGATCCCTATCTGATCCGGACCGCGGATGCGCTCTATCGGATCTGGCCCGGCGAGGCCTTTCACATCCCGGAGGGGCTATGGCATCAACCGACGGTGCTCCCTGGCGCGGCATCGTTTGTCGAAGAGGTCTCGACCCCCAATATCGGCCCTGGCAGCACCACGCGAGACCCGGACGGCGACCCGTGGGCGACCCAGCGGAGTCCGGGTGATCAATAGAGGGCTCTCCCGCATTAGATTCACGGACAACTTGAGAAGCTCAATCTATTCTATACGTTGTTTTATATGCACTTAATTTACTAATTTTAATTGACATTTTCTATTTTTTATCTATTCTAAATGAATGCCGAAGGCCAAAATTCTGGATCAACCCTTCCTTCTTGAAACACTGCTGAAATTCCTGTCGAGCCGGGGACCAACGAAGGCGAAGGACTTGTGTGCATGGCTCAAGATCAGCCAGCCCGCTTTCTCACGCCTTGTTGCACGAGGGAAAGACGCGATTCTCCGTATGGGGCATGGCCCACATACGGAGTATGCGTGCAGGAGGATTGGGGGTTGGGGTGCATCGAGGATTCCCCTCTTTGCCATTGATGAGGAGGGGATTTTACGTCGTGTCGCCACCATACATCCCATTGCGCCTCAAGGCATTTACCTTGAGGCCGAAAGTGAAAACTTTCGTACCAAAACTTATCCCAATCTTCCGTACTTCCTTGAAGACTTGCGCCCATCAGGATTTTTGGGACGACTGGTGCCGCGACTCTATCCAGATCTCGGTTTTCCAGACGATATTGCGCGGTGGACCGATGACGATTGCCTTGTCTATCTGACGCATTGTGGATGGAATCTCGTGGGAAATTATATTCTGGGGGAAAAAGCGTACGATGCGTATGTGAAAGCCGACATCACGCGATTGAATGTGGTCGAGGACCCTGATCGTGCAACGTGCTACCCGCAGATTGCCGCGCTGGTGTTGTCGCAAGGTCTTCCGGGGTCCTCTGCTGCAGGAGAACAACCAAAATTCCTTGCGATCCGGAAGACCCAAGACGGATGCGTGCCCGTGCTTGTGAAATTTTCACCCCCCATTCTCGATACCCTCAGCCAACGCGTTGCCGACCTGTTGATTTGCGAGCATATCGCGCATTCAGTCTTGAGAAGGCATGGCAAAACCGCTTCACAATCTTGCCTGATCAGGGGAGGGGAGCGTCTTTTTTTGGAGATCGAACGTTTTGACCGCGCTCGTCTTGGGGGGCGCCGGGGCGTCATCTCGCTCCACGCCCTGGACCTCGAGTTTGTTGGCCAACACCGCTCGTGGGCGGAGACGGCCGAGGCGTTATGGCATCAAAAAAAGATTGATTATGAGGCCTACGAGACGATCGTTTGGCTCGACGTCTTTGGGAAGTTGATCGGCAACTCGGATCGGCATCACGGCAACATCGCCTTTTTCTGCACCGGCGAAATCATCGGCGGCTTGGCGCCAACGTACGACATGTTGCCCATGATGTATGCGCCGCAACACCACCAGTTGGTCGAGAAGTCTTTTGACCCCGCTCCCCCGAGATTTTTTGAACGCGCGGTCTGGGACGACGCTGTCGCCGCTGCCAGGGACTATTGGATCCAAGTGCAGGCGCATGCAGAGCTCTCCGATCTGTTTCGCACAGTAGCGGCCAATCATGCGGCAACACTCACAAAGACTCTGTCATTTTCCCTTGGCACTCCGCAAGGGAGCCGCTAGAAGCCGCGCATGTCGTCGTTTCGAGTTCTCCATACCAGTGCTGAGACGGCCGGGCGCCTTGGGGAACTCACCACGGCCCGCGGGTGCATT
The DNA here is from genome assembly GCA_016183065.1 of Deltaproteobacteria bacterium. Taxonomy (GTDB): domain Bacteria; phylum UBA10199; class UBA10199; family JACPFF01; genus JACPFF01. Next base: position 78,988 of record JACPFF010000017.1, read on the forward strand.
GAGACGCCGGTCTTTATGCCGGTCGGGACGCAGGCGACCGTGAAGGCGATGACGCCGGACGAGCTGCAATCGCTCGGTGTCCGGATCATCCTCGGCAACACCTATCATCTCATGCTCCGTCCCGGGCACGAATTGATCCGGGCACACGGGGGACTCCACGACTTCATGCAGTGGCATGGGCCGATTCTGACGGATAGTGGTGGATACCAGATCTTCAGTCTCGGGCGGGTGGCCGGAGAGCGCCGGGCGACGACGCAGTCGGCGGGGTGCCGGGGGAGCGGGGCGGCAACACCGTCGGCGGGTCGACGTCGTGGAGAGGCGATCAACGCGATCCCCATCGCCGTCGATCTCTCCGAAGAGGGCGTCCGCTTCACGTCGTCGCTCGATGGCGGCCAGGACCATTTCTTGACCCCGGAATCGGCCATTGCCATCCAGGAGGCGCTGGGGAGCGACATCATGATGGTCCTCGACGAGTGTCTGGCCTATCCCGCGACAAAAGCTGCGGCGCGGACCTCCATGGAGCTGTCGTTGCGATGGGCCACGCGAGGTTTGCGGGCGCGGACCCGACCGGAGCGGCTTCTGTTCGGCATCATCCAGGGGGGGATCTATCCCGCCTTGCGAAAGGAATATGTCGAGAGACTCTTATCCGTGGAGTGCGCGTCGTCGCGTTTCGATGGCCTGGCCATTGGCGGGCTCTCCGTGGGCGAGCCGAGCGAACTCCTCTATGCAATGACTGCCGGCACGGCCGCACATCTCCCGGCGGAGCGCCCCCGCTATTTGATGGGCGTTGGCACGCCGGAAGACCTCCTGACCTGCATTGATGCCGGGATCGACATGTTCGATTGTGTCCTGCCAACGCGGAGCGCGCGGACCGGCCGGCTCTATACCCGCCGCGGCGATCTCAACATCATGAACAGTCGCTTTGCCACCGAGCGTACGCCGCTCGACAGCGCGTGCGCATGTCCGACGTGCCAGCGCTATTCGCGGGCTTATCTCCATCACCTTGCGAAATCACACGAGATTCTCGGTGCACGCCTCAATACACTTCATAATTTACATTTCTATATGCGTCTGCTAGAGGGCGCCCGTCAGGCGTTGCGGGGCGGATACTATCCTCGATACCGAATGGACGTCATCGAGCACCGGAAGGAAGGGGTCTAACATGATGTTACTTCTTGCCGCACAAGGCGGCCAGCCGCAGGGGAATCTCTTTTCGATGCTGCTCCCCATGCTTCTCGTCTTTGCCGTCTTTTATTTTCTGCTGATCCGGCCACAACAGAAACAGGCGAAGAAACATCAGCAGATGTTGACCACGCTGCGCACCGGGGACGATGTGGTCACGCGAAGTGGTATTCATGGGCGTGTCACCGCCATTGAAGAGGGGATCTGCTCGGTGGAAATCGCGACCAATGTCCGGGTGCGGATGAATAAAGACCAGATTGCGCTCGTCAAAAATCTCGATGCGACACCGGAGAAGAAATCGCAAAAACTCTCCGCGGTCTAAGGGCGCAGCAGGGTTCCACGCGCGTGCGCGTGAGTTTCTCATGGATGACGGTGCATGGATAGCGGGCTCAAATGGAAGACCATTGGCATTCTGGCCACAATTGTGGTCGGGTCGTACCTTTTGTTGCCGACATTTTTGCAGGTGCCGGAACGGCGTGCCGCGTTTGAAGAGGCGGGGAAGGCCCTGCCGTTTTACTACCGGCTTCTGCCGGAAAAGGCCCTGAAACTCGGGCTCGATCTTCGCGGCGGGATTTATGTCGAGCTCGAAGTGGAACTCGAGGAGGCCGTTGTCCGCAAGACCGACATCCTTGGCGAGGACCTGCGGCGAGACCTCGAGGGGGAGGAAGCCACCATCGAGACCATTGCCCAGCCGCAGTTGGGGCACCTCGAGGTGACGTTTCCGTCCGCAGCAGATTTTTCGGCCTTTGAGAAGATCCATGCGCGCTATTATCGCCGTGTCTTTGCCATCCGGGACGTCACCGAAGCGGCCGACAAACGGATTGCGCAGCTGGTCCTCACCGATGAGTATCGGAAGAATCTGAAAGACGATGTCGTTGCCCAGGCCACGGACTCGGTCCGAAACCGGATCAACCGCTATGGCGTGGGAGAGCCGGACATCCGGCAGCAGGGGGTGAACCGGATTGCCATCGAGCTCCCCGGGTTGAAAGACCCCGAGCGCGCCCTGCAACTGATCAAACGGACGGGACAGCTCGAACTCCGCCTGATCCCCGCTGTTAACACGTCGGCGGCGTTTGATGCCCAGCAGGAGCAGCTGCAGCTGCAGGTGGCCAAGGTGCGTCAGGAAGAGAAGATCCCCGAGAACGATTGGACGCTGGAAACCACGCAGCGGATCAATGCAGCCCTCCAGAAGGAATTGCCCGAAGGGACGGCCATCCTCTTCGGTCTGGTGCGGAATCCGCAGACACACGAGGTGATTCGCGGGATCCCCTATCTTGTCGAGGCCAAGGCGCGGGTGACCGGTGACATGCTGACCAACGCCTATGTCACGGTCGACGGCAATGAACCGAAGGTCGCGTTTGCGCTCAACAAGCAGGGGGCAAAGATCTTTGCGGAGATCACGAAGGCGCACGTGAAGGAATTTTTTGCGATTATCCTCGACGATACGGTGATGTCCGCCCCGCAAATCCGAGAACCGATTGTGCAGGGGAGCGGGGTTATTACGCTCGGTACGGGGGATTTTGACTCGCTCAATCGCGAGGCGCGCGATCTGGCGTTGATCCTCCAGGAAGGTGCGTTACCGGCCACGCTGACCGAGGCCGCAAAAATGGTGGTCGGTCCGAGCCTCGGCGCGGACCTGATTGCCCAGGGGTTTCGCGCCACGTGGATTGCGGCGCTTGCAGTGGTGATTTTTATGCTCTTCTATTATCGCATCTCTGGCGTGATTGCGGACCTGGCGCTGGTCGTCAATGTCATCCTGATCCTGGCCATTCTGACGCTCTTTGAGGCCACACTGACCCTGCCGGGTATTGCGGGGATCGTGCTGACCATCGGAATGGCGGTCGATGCCAATGTCATCATCAATGAGCGGATCAAGGAAGAATTGCGTCTTGGCAAGCCCCACCGCGATGCCATTGCTGAAGGCTATGCCAATGCCAAGCGCGCCATCCTCGACTCGAATGTGACGACCCTGATTGCGGGAATCGTCCTCTACCAATTCGGAACCGGGGCGATCAAGGGGTTTGCCGTGACACTCTGTGTCGGCATTGTCACGACCTTGTTGACCGGGGTGGTCTTCTCGCGCGTGGGATTTGAGTGGTTGTGGATTCGGCGCCGCGTGGCGCGCATCAGTATTTAAGACCCGAAACAGAATGCGTTGCGGGTTCTGAAGGCCGGTATCGATGAATCAGATGGCGAGTCACATGGCGGCAATGCCCCACCAACAACGGCGGATTTTCGACTTCATGAAACTCCGTTCCGTGATGATGACGCTTTCCTTTCTGGCGGTCTCTGTCGCTGTCGTGATTATTGCCCAGCGCGGCATCAATTACGGGATCGACTTCCTTGGTGGCCTCAAATTGACCTACCAGTTTGTCGATGCCACGCAGGAGGTGAGCGATGGTGCCATCCAGAAGCTCCTGGGTGACAAGGGGATTGTCGCCCAGGTGCAACGCTTTGGTGGAGAGAAAACGGTTGCGCGCTATCTGGTGAAGGTCAAGGCGCCGAATGTTCCGCAGGAGGAGTTGATTGCCAGCATCACGAGCACGCTCACCGAGGCCTTTGGGCCAAAGACCCTGCTGGAGGGGGAAGAGACGGTGGGGCCGAGTGTCGGGCGCGAACTCCGCATCAAAGGGGAGAAGACGGTGCTCTATATCCTCATTGCCATGCTTCTCTACATCGGCTTTCGATTCGATTTTCTCTTTGCGCCCGGAGCGGTCATTGCGCTGATCCACGATGTCACTATTACACTCGGGGTATTGGCATTCTTGGGCATTGAATATAATCTCACGATTCTGGCCGCCTTGTTGACGATTGCGGGCTATTCCATCAACGACACGATCATTGTCTACGACCGCATTCGGGAGCATGCGAAGGCCGTCACGCCTGAAACAGTGGGTGCCGTGATCAATCGGAGTTTAAGTGAGACGCTGCCGAGAACCCTCCTCACGTCGTTGACGACGTTGGTCGCTGTGGGCGTTTTGTGGCTGATTGCGGGTGGCGATATCGAGAACTTTGCGTTCACCTTCATGATCGGCATTATCGTCGGGACCTATTCGAGCATCTACATTGCTTCGCCACTCTATAGTTCCCTCTATCGGAAATGGCCATCGAAGCGGGCATGACGCAGTCGCACTGTTTGCGAACGTTCACGTATGGCACCATCATGGCACGCTGGCAGGTGGCACAGTCCGATCCGGAACTCCAAGACCGTTTGGTCGGCCCACTCGGCATCTCCCCCATTACGGCGCAGGTCCTGATCAATCGTGGTATCGTCGATCCGGATCTGGCGGACCGTTTTCTCCACCCCACCCTCCACCAGCTGCACGATCCGTTTCTCCTCCCCGACATGGAACAGGCCGTCACCCGGCTGATGACGGCGATTGCGCAGCGCGAGGCCATCGTGATCTGCGGGGATTACGACACGGACGGCGTGTGCGGGGCGGCGCTCCTCTGGCGGTTCTTCCGCATGGTCGGTGCGCAGGTGGGGGTCGATATCCCCCATCGGAGCGACGGGTACGGGTTGCAGGTCGAGACGGTCCGTCGTCTGCACGCCGGCGGGGCGCAATTGCTGGTGACGATCGACAACGGATCGACGGCGCGTGATGCCCTGGCAGAGGCCGCGCGATTGGGAGTCCCTGTGCTGGTGACCGATCACCATGAGCCGGGAGCCTCATTGCCGCCGGCAGTGGCAGTGATCAATCCCAAGCGGGCGGAGAGTCGATATCCATTTCGGGGGTTGTGCGGTACCGGAGTGGCCTTCAAGCTGATCATGGCCCTGCGCCAGCGCTTGCGCGCCTGCGGCTGGTTTGAGTCGTGCACGGAACCGAACCTGCGCCCATTGCTCGACCTGGTGGCGGTGGCGACCGTGGCCGATGTCGTCCCGTTGATCGACGAAAACCGGTTGCTGGTCGCGGTGGGGATGCGCCAACTCGCGCAGAGTGCGTGGGCCGGTCTGCGTGCCCTCATGGAGGTGGCGCAGATCGATCCGACGCGGCTGTCGACCTACACACTCGGTTTCCAGATCGGTCCACGCCTGAATGCGGCCGGTCGCATGGCGCATGCACAGACTGCGGCCGAGCTCCTCATGACCGATGATGCCGCAACGGCCGTGCGCCTGGCCCAGGAAGTCCATACACTGAATACCGAGCGCCAGGCCACAGAACAGGCCATCCGGACGGCAGTCGATGTCCGGCTGCAGCAACGAGGTGATGTGTCGGTCCGGTCTTCCATTGTCATGGCAGACCCCGCGTGGCCATCCGGCGTGATCGGCATTGTGGCCGGGCGGATCGCCGAGCAGTATCGACTCCCGACGATTTTGATCGGGATCGAGGGTGAATGGGGGAGAGGATCGGCCCGCAGTGTCGGGAATTTTCCACTCCTCGAGGCCATTGCCGCGTGCGCACAACATCTGGAGCGGTATGGCGGCCACCGTGCTGCCGCAGGCGTCACGGTGCGTGCGGAGTGGGTCGACGCCTTTGCAGGGCGTTTTGAGGAGGAGGCGACCATGCGGTTGACCGCAGCGGATCGTGAAAAACAGCTGAGCGTCGATGCACTCGTTGTGCCGGAGTCGCTGAGCCTTGCGTTGGCACAGGAGTTGGCGCAGTTGGGCCCGTTCGGTCTTGGCAATCCGGAGCCGCTCCTGTTGTTGCAACAACAGGTGGTGATCCGGCGGCGGATCGTGGGGCGTAATCACCTGCAGTTGCACTTGCAGGGGAATCCGCAGCCGTTGCAGGCCATTGCCTTTTCACATGGCGAACATCCTGCCGCTGCGGCTGAGTGTCTCGATTTGGTGTTTACACCGACCCCGAACACGTGGAATGGTTCGGTGCAGCTCCAATTGCAGGTCCGTGATCTGCGGGCCGCAGAAAGGAGGGAGAAAATTGACACAGTGCGTTAATTTTGTTATGGGTACTCTTATGAGTACCCTATGGACACCTCTAAAAAGGTTATCCCTTTGATCGCCGGGATCGAGCAGTTGCTGAGCGTACAGGACATTCGGAGGAATCATATGCCAAAAAAATCAACAAAAACAACTCAATCAAGGGCAAAATCCCCCAAGAAATTGCCGAGGAGATCACGCAAGAAACCGCCGGTGGAGCGGACGGGCGAACGGCTCGAGCAGTGGGTGAACCAGTTGCAGGGGACGGCCGAAGACTGGGTGGCCTTTGCCTCCATGCAGCGGGCCCGTGTCCTGCGGGAAGTGCGGGATTTGTGCGAAGAAATTGTCGAGCGGATTGCAGCCGTCCCTATTTTTGCCCATCGCGATGATCTGATCAAGGAGGCCCGTCACTGCCTGGATGGCCTCGTGCAACGTCTCAATACGACTGTGCTGATCGACAAGGCGCTCGATTCGGCGCGGCATACGCGGAAAGAATTGCTCTCCCTCTTGAGTATTCCGACGCAGCGCGAACTCAAAACGTTGCAGCAGAAATTGAATCGCATTGAATCGCGTTTGGGGGACCTGCAACAGGAAGCGGTGGAGAAAAAGGCCCGCCGTTCCGAAGCGACTCCACCGCGCTCTTCGTCGATAGAATGAAGGACGCCGCCGTACTCCTCCTCTCTGGCGGGCTCGATTCCGCGGTCAATGCCGCGCTTGCCGTGCGGCAACATGTCGCCGTGCATGCCGTGACGTTCGATTATGGCCAACGGGCCGGGGCGCGCGAGATAGCGGCCGCGCGAACCATGGCGACGCACTATGGCATGTCACATGCCGTGATCGCACTGCCGTGGATGGCCGAGCTTTCCGCCTCGGCGCTGGTCGATTCCGCACGCGCCCTCCCCGAGTTTCGGGAGCGTTCGTCGCTGGATGATCCCGAACGGACGTCCGCCAGTGCGGCGCAGGTCTGGGTCCCCAATCGTAACGGCTGTTTTTTGAATATTGGCGCGGCCATTGCCGAGGCCAATGGCTGGTCCTGGATCGTTGCCGGATTCAATGCCGAAGAGGGAAAGACCTTTCCGGATAATACCGCGGCATTTGTCGACAAAGTCAATGCCGTGCTCTCCATGACCATCGCGCGACCGGTGCGTGTGGTGAGTTACACCCAGACCATGACCAAACGTGAGATTGTGAAGACGGCCATGACACTCCATCTCCCCATTGAGTGTTGTTGGCCGTGCTACGCCGACTCCGAGGAGTGGTGCGGTGTGTGTGAATCATGTGCCCGGTTTCGTCGGGCCCTGCAAGAGAGTGGGTATGCACAGCCACTGGATTTCGCAAACGATCCCGTATGACGGATCGCAGCTGCGGTCACACTGGATCTACGAGGCGACGGGATCTCTCGGCGATGCCATTGCGGCATGGTGCGGGCCGGCCCGCGTGGATGCCACACATATGGTCGATCTGGAGGATCGGGCATCGAAGGCCTGGATTGAGAGCCGATCGATGTTGCATTTCCTGATCGAACATTTTGCGATGGATCTTTTGCAGGCCATTGTGTGGCAGCGCCTCCTGGTGGCGATCGCGCGGGAAGAGCTGGGGCATCGCGTCAGAGACTCCCGGTTCCGCCGATGTGGCAATGATCTCTTCGATGGAGACGCCAAACTCTCCGTGTCGATTGCGACCGTGTCGCCGGTCTCGGCCATGGTGCATTTTGGGATCAACATCATCAGCGACGGAACGCCCGTGCCCACGCGCGGTCTGACCGAGTATGCGATTGATCCGGTGACGTTCGCGCACACCGTGATGGAACGGTACTGTGACGAAGTCCGTTCCTCTATCCGCGCCAGCGCCAAGGTCCGTGCCGTCAGATAGGGTCTTGTAGGATGCTGATCCTCAGAAAACGTGAACGCAAGAAAACGTGAACGCACCATAAACGGTTGCATTCTCCGATTGGGGGGTCTAGACCTCGCCGCCATGCCACTCATCACCTGCCAGAGCCGCGTTGCGGCGGTTCGCACATTGACGCACGATGTCCGCGAGTTGACCTTTGCGTTGACCGATCCACCGGCATTTCCGTTTCTTGCCGGACAATATGTGGCCTTTCGGGCCCCGGCGCCGGACAAACCGAAGGGGGCCTCGCGACTCTACTCCCTCTGTTCGCCCCCGTCAGAAGAGGGAACGCTCCGGGTCGTCTATAATTTTGTCGGTGGACCGGGGACGGCGTACCTTCACACCTTGAACGTCGGAGACGCCGTCGAGTTCAAGGGGCCGTCGGGCAAGTTTCTCTTTCAGACCGAGTCAACCCGCGACGCCCTTTTCGTCGCCACGGGGACTGGTATTGGGCCGTTTCGGAGCATGCTGCTCGAATATCTCCAGACCATGCACCAACGAAAGTTGACCGTGTTGTGGAGTGTCCGACAGGAACGGGATCTCTATTATCAGGATGAATTTCGGGCGCTAGAGCAGCGCTATCCGCACTTTCGTTTCTGCATGACCCTGACACGGCCCACCGGGGACTGGCAAGGGTTGCGCGGCCGGGTCACGGCCATCTTCCCAGAACATTTTCCGTCGGTCGACAATCTGGAGGTCTATGTCTGCGGACATGAGAACATGATCACGCAGATGCAGCAGCTCTGCGACGCGCGTGGCGGCTGTCCCTTCTATCGCGAGATCTATTATTGAAATCGGGTACGTCATACGGTTTGTAGCTATTTGGAATTTAAAGTGTTTTTTAGGTGTTTCCTGATGTTTGAGGTGCCGGTTGTTGACGACGCTGGCGCATACCATGCACAATGCAAACGCCAAGGAAGAGGATCGCGGCAAGTTTCAGATGATAGCCGCCATGCCGATAGAGTGAAAAGGGACGATGTTTCGCAATGTCATATTGTGCAATGCCGGCGGTTTCCAGCGGGAGTGTCTTCTGTTCATTGCCGAGGGGATCGACAAACATGGTCATGCCGGTGTTGGTGTCCCGCGCGACCGTGATACGATTCTCCAGGGCCCGCAAGACCGTCAAGTCCTTGTGGTAGCGCAGCGCCGTGGTTCTGCCGTACCACCCGTCATTGCTGATCTCGACGATGAAATCGACGTTCTCTGCTGCGGATGCGCGCATGTATGAGCCGCGAATGCTCTCGTAGCAGATCACCGGTGCGAAACGGAATGTCGGTCCTTCGAAGACGCGCGCGCCCGGGCCACGGCCAAAATGTCCCACGCGGGACGGCGACCATTTGCGCAAGCTGGGAATCACGCTTTCGAACGGGATATATTCGCCGAATGCGAGCAGGACATGCTTGCGATAGTGTTGCACATCGGTCGTGTCGGGTCGGAGCAAGGTCGCGGCATTGTAGATCTGCCAGTCGGGGGCCTCCGTCGATGCATAATCGCTGTTCCCGAAGAAAAGTGCGCTGCGCCATTCTTTGACCCGCCGGCGCAGGTATTCTTGGAGGCCGCGGTCATGGTGAAAGTCGATAGGAAGCGTCGATTCCGGCCAGACAATCAGGGCGGGCGACTGGCCGCTTGCCACACCGGAGAGCTGGCTCAAACGCCGGATCGCATCGTCCGAGAATTGGCGATCCGCTTTTTGTGCGGAATTGAGATTCGGCTGAATCAGTGCCACACGGACCCGCGGTGCCCTGGCGAGATCGGTGGCGACATCATAGCTGCGCGCCATGCCGTATGCGAGGAGCGCCAGGAGGATTCCCGCACACACCCGGGCACTGCGGACAATACGTCGTGTACGGACGACTTCATAGACCGCATAGTTGGTGGCAAAGAGGAAGCAATCAAGGCCGAATGTGCCGAAAAGATCAACGCCTTGGACCAGTGGCCACCAATAGCGTACGAGGAGAGTGAAATCCCAGAAGAAGAGGGCGGGAATCAGATGCCATGCGACGCTCATGCAGAGGGCGAAGAGGAGCGCGTGCGGCACGCGGATGAGGTCGCGCAACCATCGGAAGAGGGCAAACCCGACAGACCCTTGCCAGATATTGAACAGCGCAAACATCGGAATGAGGAGCACGGCGAGCCAGCGCGGCAGTCCCCCGAAATGAAAGGCCACATGCGCGACCCAATAATAGGCGCCGATCGCGACCAAAAAAAAGAGGACGACACTCCAGCCGATCCAGGCGCGTACAGGGCGGCGATCGAGGACGAGGAGTGCCGGGACCAGGACCATGAGGGCGAGCCACTGAAACGACGGGAGCAACGAGATGCCGACGATCAACGCCGCGCTCCCCACAATCCCGACCAGTGTTTTCATCGGTTACCTGTTGTACCGCTTCTTGATGGGGACGGGCATGGTCTCCCGCAGACAGGCGTCCTTGCAAATGGGACAGTCCTCCGGTCCTTCGCAGGTGGGCCGCCCGGCCCAGAACGCGCGCAAGACCTGCTCGGCACACGGGTCATTAGAGGTCATGAACCGGAGAAAGTCGAGCAGACGCGCCCCGGTTTCGCTGCTGATCAGGTGTTCGATTTTGCACGTGTCGACCTCGGCCTGGTGCGGTTTCACGAGGAGGATCTCTTCAAGGAACCGGCGGAGGACGACCTTTTTCCCGACGATCTCTCCGGCGATCTGCTCTCCCTTTTCGGTCAGCCGGACAAATTTGTTCGGATCTTCCTTGACGAAATTCTTGTCGATCAAGGTACGCAGGCCGATGGAGGCGCTGGACCTTGCGATGTTCAGTTTTTTGGCGACATCGGTAATCCGTGCATAGCCCTGTTCCATGATCAAATCACGGACCGCAATGAGGTAATGGGCCATGCTGTGCGTCAGTTCGTTGGCCTCGAACTCTTTCCAGACTTCCAAATCCGGCGTCATGTGTATGACCTATAATGTTGCCCTTGGACCTCGTCAACAAAGATCGATCTGGGTCACTTGCGGGCGCTGTCGATACGGTTTCTCCGGTGCAGGATGGTTGGCATTCGGGGTGCTCATGGGGGGCGGTGTCTGGAGCGGAAGTTGCGCTCCAGGTTGGCGCTCATTGCGTTGCCGGTCGTTTTTCCTCTCATTGATTTTCTTGATATAGTATTTCAACGTTTCATGAGTACAAATGTGCTCATGAAACGTTAGAAATACTTATGGTACCGTAAGACGCATGTACTCAGGAAAAATTAACGCACCATAATATACGCCCGCATTGGTTGTCGCCTTCCTCATAAATAGTATCGGCATTTTTTGGAAAAAGTTGTCCAGTGAGGCCTCTGTCAGGCATTCTCAAGACCCGTTGAAATGTACCACGCCCTGCAAAAAAATCAGGTGAATTCCGACCCATTTTTTGCTGTTTCTGATTTGTAACTTATCGAAAATATTAAATGTTTCATTCCGTATCGTCTGGAGCCTTTCTTGCAGTACCTTAATCACGGACGCTGCAGTTCTTTTGATCGTCACGAAAGGGGTGTTGCCATGAGAACAACTATCTTGTGTCAATGGGTACCACGGGTTGTAATGGGACTCCTCTGGTTGGGGATCATTGCGTGCGGCTCGCCGGTCGAACGAGCCACGGGGGGCGATGCGCTCAGTGCGGATACGATCACCGTCACTGGCACGGTCAAGGTGCCGACCACGACCTCGGCAAGCCTCTCGAAGGGACTGGCCAAGGCCGTGACCGAGGCGACAGAGGGAGGGGTCGAGCTCTGCTTCTATAGCACCGCCGGGGTCCAGCTGGCGTGTGGAACGACCGACGCCAATGGGGCCATCTCGGTCGCCATCGATCAAAAGACCGCCTTGGGTGAATTTCCGGGAGCCAGTCCCGTGCTCCAAGGGACACTCGCCGGGACGACCGTCAGTCGAAAGGCGCTCATTTCGAGCACGCTCTCGTCCTCCACGGTGAGTGCCGGGACGCTTGATGCCACGACCACCTATGCGGCAGAGCTCCTGACCGATGGCGAGGCGAAAATTACGGCATTTCCCTCTGCGGAAAAAATCCTGGCCACGAAGGCCCTCTTTGGACAAGAGACCAGTTCAGGAAATGGCGCCATTTTTTCACTGACAAAGAGGATGCTCGATGGTTTTTATGCCGCCGGTGGAAAGCCCACTGATTGCGGTGTCGCAGGGCCTGGGAAGCTCTTTCAGGCCGTCAATAGTGGCAATACCAGTGTCCTCGACTGTCTCAGCACGATCGCCTCGGATCTCGTTGGCGTCGACGCGAGTACGATGAAAAGTACGGTCCGAAATTTTGCCACCGTTGGACCGCAGATGTTGACGGGTCTTGAGTCGCTCATGACCACCATGACCCAGGCAGACTGGAAGGGCGATTTTCTCTCCGATGAAACATTCCGCAATGGCATGATGGGACCGATGCTGGCCGCCGATTTTATGAATGACGCTACTTCTGCCGAGACATTTAACGCAGAAAAGGGATGGCAGGCGTTTGGCGGATTTTATTACGACAAGAAACAGAACAGTCCCGAGACTCTTAGCACGTTTCTCGATGAAGAGAAATGGGCAGCGATGGAATCGTACGTGACCCAACAGAAAGATGTCTTTGCGAGCAAGACCTGGTCGGCCTCGGAATTTGACGTCATGGAGACCTTCATGCATTCGGCAGAGTCCAATGCGGGGTCCCTGAGTGCCATCAAGGATTATATGAAAAACTCGGCCACGCTGCTCTTGAACAGTACCAATGGGGTCAATGACTTTTATTCCAACGGGACACTCGATACCAGTCTGTTCATGGCATGGGAGGCCCAGGCCTTATCGGGATCGGCCATCACCAACTCGGTGATCACGACATTTATCGATCAGAAGGATCTGCTTGCGCAGGCCTATGATCGGTCGTGTTCCGACAGTTCACTGACGCCACTGCAAAGGTATCAATGTCTCCAGACCGTGGAGGTTGATGGCGACCAGGATAGCGGAGGCGGCGACAGTGGGGGTGGCAGTGGCGTGAACCCGTTTGTCTCCGGTGGGACCTTGACGGTCGATCAGGCCTCCGCCGGTACTCTTGCAACTGCCGGGACGACAATTACCTTTGCCTTCGCGCCCAGCAGTACGGGTAGCTATACGGTGTTGGCGAGCGCCGTGACGCTCGGTGGGGCGGCCACTGGACTTCTCTATAATAGTATCTCGGTCTCCTCAAATAGTTCATGTCAGAGTGGCTTTGTCTATACCCTCACAGCAGGACGGAGCTATCAGGTGATCGTCACCGCGGCCCCGAACACGTCGCCGACCACCGGGACGTTCCGTGTGATTGCGCAGAGTGGTGACCAGTGTGTGCAACCACCGGCGGAGGAGAATGTCATCACAATCGGTGGAGCGCCTGCGGAAGGGACCATTGCGACCGTGGGTGCGACCGTGACACTTTCACTGACGCCTGCATCGACCGGCCTTCTCACCATCGCGTATATCGCAGGACAGCCCGGGATGGTGGCCGGTGTGACGATCCAGGTCCTGAATGGGGGGAGCGAAGTGACCTCCTCGGGATCCTGTGCAGGACGCATCGTCTATTCTCTCACGGGTGGGACCACATATTCCGTGCGTGTTCGGGCATCCGATTATGTCTCTCCAAGCACCGGAACCTTTGCTGTGGCGGCAGCGACCGGCGACCTGTGTAGCGGTGGTCGATAAGGTGTGATGCCGGAAGTTTGGGAGAAGGGGCACCAACACCCCTTCTCCCCAAGATGTTTTATCCCTCCGACAATTCTCCTCGGTCGAGCAGAGAGTTTCGCGCATGGCAAGGAAAAAGTGTGGCACTTCTGTGGAGCAGAAGGGGATCGAACCCTCGACCTCCACGTTGCGAACGTGGCGCTCTCCCAGCTGAGCTACTGCCCCAGAACCCCGCTATTTCCTGCCGCGCGGGCAACCCACAATATTCCGTACCGGCTCTTAATTGGAATGAACAGGTGGGGCAATAGGAAAAATGCGACTACCCTTTTTCCCGCCGTGCGAGCCAGAAACCGCAGCCGCCAATGAGGAGCATCAGGGCGATGGCGATGTTGTAGAGCATGGCGAGCGGGGATTGGTAGAGGGTGATGGCCATCCCTGTCTGGAATTCCTGTCGTGACCCCACCGAGAGATAGCGGTTGAGGACGGGGAGCAAAATAACGCCACTGGCCAATAGTAGAGACACGGCAATTGGCCAATAGGCGGCGTTTCGCAGCCGACGGCGCAACCCCCAGTCAAATCCCCAGAGAAAGAGGAGATAGTAAGAAGCCACGGCGATGCACATGATCGGGAAATGGACGGTCGCACTCCACTCCGAAGCATGGACGATATACATCCACATCCAGTCGGGATACCAGAGATACGCGACCATGGCGGCGATATTGAAAATCGTGACGGTCGCGAGTCCCCATCGGAAGGCGCGCGTATGCTGAATGGGCCGGGCGCTGGCCAACGGTAATGCGCAGGCAAAGAGATATCCAAGAAAAAGAAGAAAGGGTGGGTCGACAAAGAGTGTGAGGAGCATAGGAGAACCTCCATTGGCATGATTCCCGCGCAAACGGGAATCGATTGATTACAACCACCCTGCCTGTTCGTACCACTTCACCGTTTCTTGGAGGCCGATTTTGACATCGGGATAGCGAAATACGTATCCGATCGACTTGAGTTTCTCATTGGAAAACCAGAGGTCAATACCGAGCAATTTCACCGCCTGGGTTTCAATCGCCGGTCGTTGTTTCGTGATCCGGCAGATTTGCCGCATGCAGAATCCCGCGACATAGGCGCATTGTCGCACCAGCCACATCGGAATCGGCATGACCCAATATGCGCGATAACCGTGCGTGCCGGAAATGATCCGGATGATCTCGGCGAGGCTGTAGCTGGAGTCATCGACGACGTTATAGGCCTCGCCAATCGTGTCATTGCGCTCTGCGATGTAGCGTGCGGCCTCGCAGACATCGATGACGTGACTGAACGGGATGCGCGAGGTAAAATTTTTTGGAATGCGGGGCCTCCTGGTCTTGGCAAATTGAAAGATCATCTGTGCGCCGCCGTAAACGCCGCGCGGACCATAGACGGTAAAGGGGCGGATGAGGCTCACCTGCAGGCCGAGGTAC
The DNA here is from genome assembly GCA_016183065.1 of Deltaproteobacteria bacterium. GTDB lineage: Bacteria > UBA10199 > UBA10199 > JACPFF01 > JACPFF01. The sequence goes on from JACPFF010000017.1 coordinate 94,046, forward strand.
CGGTGCATGTCGAGGACGAGTTGTTCCTGATGCCATTTGGATCGGAGATATCGATTGGCGGGCGCCTGCTTCCCGGTTTCGTCGATCGGCTCTTCGAGGAGGAGTCCCGGCGGCTTGGTCGCGTAGATCCCGCCGGCGCCCCACACAACAACGCGCGCGGATTTTCGGTGGGCAATGATGGCCTCGCAGAGATTGCGTGTGGCCTCGACATTGATTTTGTAGAGCGTCTCCCATGGCGCGGAATAACTAAAGAGGCCGGCCACGTGAAAGACGAAGTCGACGTCGGTGAGCAGTTCACGGAGTCCTTCGAGGTGGGTGAGATCGGCCGGGATGATTTCAGCGCCTGCTCCGCGTATCACGCTCGGAAAACGACCGCGGAGGCGGTCGTCGCGCATGAGGGCATCGGGATGGTCGGTGGCACGGACACGATGACCTGCCCGGACGAGTGTCTCGACCATGTGGGTGCCCGTGAATCCCGCGGCACCGGTGACCAAACTGAGCGGACGGTCACTCATGCGCCCGCTCTAGCGTGTCCCGGAGACGGTGTAAAGGTGGCAGCGAACCAGATGCATCGTGTATCCTGTTCAGGTGGGTGTGGCGATCTGCCGTAGCCGCATAAGGGCCCATCGCGCATGTTCCTGGATCAGCGGATCCGGATCGTGGGCCGCGGTCTCCAAGAGGGGGATCGTGTTGCGGTCGCCGCTGTTACCGAGGGCGACAGCGACATTGCGCAAAAAACGATTTCGCTTGAGGCGTCGAATCGGTGAGTGGCGGAAACGGCTGCGGAACTGTTCTTCTGTCATCGTGATGCATTCACGGAGGAGTGGTTGCAGATTTTCGGCGCGCGGCTGAAATTCCGGCTCGCGTGTTGGCCGTGCAAAACGGTTCCAGGGACAGACGTCCTGGCAGAGATCGCATCCATAAATATGATTCCCCATCAGTGGACGTAATGTTTCCGGAATCGCTCCCGTGTGTTCGATGGTGAGATAGGAAATGCACCGTCGTGCATCGAGTTGATAGGGTGCAATAATGGCCCGGGTCGGACAGATATCAATGCATCGTCGGCAATGCCCGCACGTCGGCATGGCACGCCCGCTTTGCGGGATCTGCTCCGGGGAAATGGTCGGCGATGTCAAGGTCGTCACGATCGATCCAAGAAAGAGCCAGGAGCCGCGATGTGGGTCGATCAGATTGGTATGCTTCCCCTGCCATCCCAGACCCACCTTGGCTGCCCACGGTTTTTCCATCACGGGGCCGGTATCGACATAGGCAATGCCCTCAGCGCCCGCATCGCGTGCGCACAGGTCGTGGAGCAGGGCGCGCAAACGGGGCAAAAGAATCCGATGATAGTCTGTCCCGCGTGCATAGCGGGAAATCCGCCCATGGGTCGGCGCTGCACAGGGGGTCGGCTCGGTGAAGTAATTGCACGTTACACAGATCATGGTCTTGGCAAGTGGCACTATGCGCCGTGGATCCGCGCGGCGTGCCGGATCCCGTGCCATCCATGCCATATCGCCGTGATGCTCGCGGGAGAGCCAGTGGTGTAGCCGCTCGGCGAGTGTCGGGTCGATTGCGAGCGGGGTCCATCCAATGCTCGTGAATCGATGGGCCTCGGCACGGGCGCGAAGATATGTCCCCCAGTCAAACATGACGTTGCAGGATCTCGGCTGCGGCGGTTTCTCCGACCGATGCGGCACAGGTGACGCCATGTCCGCCAAGACCGGCCACCCAATAAAAGGCGGGATGGTGGGGATCCCATTGCACACACAACCGGCGCTGGGGGGTGAACGTCCGCAGCCCCGACCAACACCGGGCAATCTGCAGTTCGGCAAGCGGTGCGGCCACCGGCAGCAACTTTTCAGCCAGGCATGACGACATCTCTGGATCGATGCTGGTATCGTCCGGTGTCACTGGGGTTTCATCGCACGGCGAGCAGAGGAGTCCGCCCGATTCCGGGCGAAAATACCATCCTGCGGCATCATCCCAGACAAAGGGCCATTGCGGATCAATCAGCGACGAGGGAACGGTCATCAGCAGATGGCGGCGCATCGGCTGCAGTGTTTGGGGAGAGACCCCCGCATATGTGGCAATCTGGTCGGCCCAGGCGCCGGCGGCGTTGACGACAAAATCGGCCCGGACGGTGTCGCGCGCGGTCTCGATGGTGACACCGTTCGTATGCCAGAGGATCTGTTCGACACGGGCGTTCAACCGGTATTCTGCGCCGTGCGACAATGCCCCGCTGATGAAGCCGCGCAGAAGGGCATCGACATCGACGACTCCATCCGTCGGTGTCCAGATGGCACGATGATACGCCATCTCCGTCAGGATCGGGACACGACTGTGGCATTCCGAGGGGAGAATCAGCATCGACATGAGCCCCGCCTTTTGCCCCGTTGCCAAGCTTTCCAGGATACGTCCCGATTGAGAGTCATGAAAAAAAATGATCGACCCCACCGGCCGGATCAACGGAGTCTCGGCCACTGCCGGATCCGGATGGTAGAGAAAGGCCGTGCCCCGGAGGGCATGCGGCAGGATCGTCGGATCGAGGACAAATTGCCGGGCCATGGCCGCGTTTTTTCCGGATGCATGGATGCCCGCCTGTCCCTCCCGCTCCAGCAGTGTGACGCGGACCCTTTGCGATTTCGCGAGAAAGTACGCCGTGGCAGCCCCGGCCAGTCCTGCGCCAATAATGACGCCGTGGGGAATCATGGTGCGATCTTAGGACCAAAAGAAACGCCGTGGCAACGGTCTCTTTTTTATTCCGCCAGACCGAAAATGCGCCGCCGCAGCAGGCTCAAGGGGATCGATCCCGCGCGGAGGAAACGGTTATGGAAGTCCTTCTCGGAAAATTCCGCGCCATCGCGCCGCTGGAGATCCTCTTTAAGCCTCATGATGAGATGTTTGCCGATCAGGTAGCTCAGCTGGTAGCCGGGAGAGTAGGTGTAGCGGTTCACTTCAGCCTCTGCCCCTTCACGACTCAGGTGCGCATGCTCGATCAACATGGCCACACCCTGGTCATACGTCATGCTCCCCTGCGAGAGCTCGACGTCCACGATGATGCGTGTGGCGCGCCAGACCAGATCGCTGACCATGACAAACCGGCCTGCGGGTGTGTTGTGGAATCCGTGCGTCTTCATCAATTCTTCGCAATAGTGGGCCCATCCCTCGACGTACTCCGCCGGCTTCCCTCCCACAAATGGCGCACTCCGGAGAAACGATACCTCCCGGTTCGCGGTGGCGAGTTGCAGGTGGTGACCGGGATAGGCCTCGTGGATCGCGGTATTGTAGATACTCGTGTGGTTGAGATGCTTGCGCAACAGGGCAGGATTGTTTGATGGCGTGACCACGTATGTGCTGGTCTGTATGCGATGGCATTTCGCCGGTGGAAAGATCGCGGCAAACGGGACAAACGTACGGAGAAACTTCGGGGTTTCGACAATATGTAATTGCTCCTCCGGAGGGACGTCCATCAGTTGGAGGGTCTGGATAAACCTTCGCGCTTCCTCGCATGCATGACGGGTCGTTGCCAGGGCATCGGCAAATGTCCGTGGGGCGTCAGCTTCGATCATGGCCTTTGCCGCGGCAATATCTGGCGTGCCAACGAGCTGGATGGCAAGACGGCGCTGCTCATCCTGGTAACGCGCGAGAGAGGTCTTCCCCAACTCCAATATGTCATTGACCGTCAGGTCCAGGGCGCGCAATCGGATCAGCTCGGCAAAATGTTCCGGCCCGAGGACCCACGACTCTTTTTCATCGACGGTAATTCCGGTCAGCCAGATGCCATATTCGGCGATCAGCGCCTTCACCTGTATCACCGCCTTTTGCAGACGGGTCATCAACCTTGCTGAGATGTGGCCTTCTGCGGCGGCAGTGATGGCGTCAAAAAAGTGGGGCATGCTCTGCGCGGTCTGGATGGCCAGATCGCGCCATCGTCGTGGAGGTGTGGCCATACGGGAGCGGAATTGGTGCAGATACTGGGGGAAGGCCTCCAGGCGGCCTGCAAGATTGGCAAAGCGTTCTTCGGCCTTGCCATGTTCATAGAGGAGCGTCAGGAAAATGATCTGACCGATCCCGCTGACAGCGTCGGGGTTGCGCTCCCACGTGCGCAGTTCGCGATAATAAAATGCCTGCTGGGCAAAATAATGTTCAAAGAGCGAGCGATCGAATTGTTGATCTTCCGTGAGCTGGTCTGCCGGGGTCTGGCGGAGTTCGGTCAGCCACCGGTGGAGGAATTGAAACTCCGCCTCGATCCCCTCGCGATCGGCGCGGGAGAGCCGGTGATCGAAGGCGTGGTAGCCGGAAAACGTTGCAAATTCTGGAATTAATTCAAATAGTTGCTTGAGTTTTTTCCATTGGATCAGGTCGTGAGCGTCATGGTACGGAGGTTCAGGGGGGAGAATGGACATTCCGAAAATTATAGCAAAGAATGGGCAACTTGTAGAGCAATTTTGCCGATACTATTACAGGGGCTCGCGTCGCCCCCTCCACCGGCAAAGCCGGTGGAGCCTCCCCCTCACGCTCGCCGTGCTCGCTGGATCGCTTCCCACGGGCGACGCGAGCTGCTGAGGACCACGCGTTTGCCCGTGGGAAGCTATGCATAGGTCACTCGTGTGCCTGAAGGGTGTCGATTATGGTGATGCGGATTGAAAATCCGTCGTTGGGACTCCCGACCCACTGGGCGAATCGCATTACTGCGGGCAATCGTCCTCTGGGAACGCTCCCGGATGTGCGCAAGCTCTTGGGGGAACCGGCCCCGCAATTGGCGAATATGGCCGCGCTCCCGCCACACATTGCCAGGATGTTTCGTCGCGGGGGCCTGCTCGATCGCATTCGCCGAAAGCTCGGTGTGATCTCGCGCAAAAAGGGTGGCCATTTCCTCGCAGCCCACAATACCATTGCCGCCGTCGATCCGGATGACAACATCTATGTGGGTGTTGAATTTCTCGAGGCCTGCGAGGGGGACGAGGCCGTCATTGCCGGCATCCTGGCGCATGAATGGGGTCACATGGTGAGCGAGCTCCCGCGAGACGTGGATTGGTCGCACCTGACGTGGGAAGCACTCTTTGCCCTGCGCCGCGAGGAGGAGGCCGGTGCCGATGCCTATGCCGGTCGCGCGCTCTACCAGATGGGCTATGATGTGCAACCGGTCATCGGATTTCTGCAAGGACTCGAAACAGAGCGGCGACGCGCACGCCGGCTCGCGACCGTCAAATATTACCCGAATGCCACCCGTGCGGCGATCCTGCAGGAAGGCTATGCCGCCGAGCAACGCCTCGAGGAAAGCGCCCGCAAACTCCTCACCACCCCCGGTTATCGCCACCCGAGTTTCAGCAAACTCCTCGCGGTGGGATGAGGTGCCATGATCCTTCTCAGGTCTTGCATTCAGTACATTGTTTGGATACGCTAATACCATGGATGTGGTGCGTTCAATGCGCCGTCTTCGGTCTTCGGAACGGGCTCGTTTAGGGGCGTTGGGTGTAAAGATCGTGTATCTCTTTGGTTCTCATGCTGAAGGGATGGCCAGTATAGCCTCGGATGTTGATATTGGTGTGGTGATGACAGATCCCACAACGGTGGTCCAGAACACAAATGAAATATATCTCCATCTTTTCGAACTATTCAGTCCCTATGTCGAGTGCAGTGATCAACTCGATATTGTTTTTTTGCAGCGGGCTCCGCTGGAATTACGCTACGATGTGATTACGCATGGACTTCCAATATATTCTCGTTCAGAAGCATGTCGCCTTGATTTCGAAGAACGGACGACCATTGCGTATTGTGATTTTCAACCGCTGTTGCGGCAATTTGACCGGTCGATAATTGAGAACAGATGAGGGCACTCAAACGACAATCTATTGTTCCACGGATTGATGGCATTACACGTGATCTGCAACGGTTACGCGAATTGTCCCGGCATTCGTTGGATGAATTTTCGCGACGTGGAGATATATTTGCCCTTGCGCAATTTTATCTGCGGCAGACCTTAGAGGGGGTCTTCCATATTGGATCACATATTCTTTCTCGACTTCCAGGGGGCCGTGCGACAGAATATAAGGAGATTGCTCGACTTCTTGGAGAACAGAACGTTGTGCCAATCACATTTGCGCAACAATCCTTAATACCGATGGCCGGTTACCGGACACGTTTGACCCACTTTTATTATGAAGTTGGTCCTCAGGAGATCCTTGACATCCTACAGAAGCGATTGGGAGAAATTGAACAATTTCTCGATGACGTACGAGATTTGTTGCAGGACCCCACACGATTGCATCTCACAATAGAATAATGAGCGTGGTCTGTTGTTCCACGGCCGTTCCGGGAGTGACGCAGACCGTGGCGACGGTGCCGGAGCAGGGGGCGGGGATCTCGTTTTGCATCTTCATGGCCTCGATGATGCACACCGGCTGTCCGGCGGTGATCTGATCGCCTGCAGCAACAAGGATATCGACAATGCGTCCGGGCAAGGGAGCGCGAATCTCGTTTGTCGAGGGTCGCGCACCACTGGGCCGTACGCTGTCCCAACTCCTCGATGACGCATGGTCCGCGACGAGGCAGATTTCGTGCGGGACGTTGTGTAAATGGAGTGTGCAGGTGCCGTTGTGCCATGCCACACTGCTTTCGATGACGACGTGGTCATCGAGCAGAAGCGTCATGCGCGGTGCGCGATACTCTAAGAGGCGTGCGATGTATCGTGCTTCCCCGAGTTGCACATGAAAGATGTTGCCCTGTCGCTGTAGCGAGACATGGTGGGTTTGTGCCCCATCAGAAAAACTCCATTCCATGTTGGACTCCTTGCTGGCGTGCCGAGATTTTCCAGGCCGACGGGTGTGGCGCAGCGGATGCGGCATGTGTCGGATCGGTCTGGTGCAATGCCTTGGCAATGGCCGCGACAATCACGGCGTGTGAGGCGTTTGGTATGGGAGCCGTGAGTAGGGATGCGCGTTCACGTTCGACAAATTGTGTCGAGTAATTGCCTTTGAGAAAGAGCGGATGCTGTAGCGCGTTCAGGTGAAAGTGGACGTTGGTGATTGTGCCACTGATGCGCAACTCTTGCAGGGCCCGTACCATTTTTGCGCGTGCGACCTCGCGTGTTGCTCCCCAGGTGCAGAGTTTGCCCACAAGGGGATCATATTCCATGGGGATCGTGCTTCCGGCGACAATGCCACAATCGATGCGAATGCCATGACCGTGTGGTGCCATAAAGTCCGTCACAAAACCCGGTGTAGGGATGAAATTCTGGGCAGGGTCTTCAGCACAGATGCGACATTCGATGGCGTGCCCGCTGTTGTGGATGCCTCGTTGGCTCCACCGGAGCGGTTCTCCAGCGGAAATCCGCAGTTGTTCGCAGATGAGGTCGATCCCCGTGACCAGTTCAGTGATCGGATGCTCGACCTGGATCCGCGTGTTGACCTCGAGAAAATAGAACCGTTGCTGGTGGTCCACCAGAAATTCGACCGTGCCGGCGTTACGGTACCGTGCGGCTTTCATGAGTCGCAACGCCGCCCGACATATGGCGCGCCGGGTGTTTTCCGTCAAAAACGGAGACGGGGTTTCCTCAATCAACTTCTGGTGCCGGCGTTGCACCGAGCATTCCCGTTCACCAAGGTGGATGATATGGCCGTGATGATCTGCCAGGATCTGCACCTCGATGTGGTGTGGGGCGTCGATGTATTTTTCCAGATAGAGGTCGCCATTCCCAAAGGCGTTGCGGGCCTCTCCTTGTGCCAGGTCAAAGGCGCGCGACAGCTCTGGTGCCGTGCGGACAATGCGCATCCCCTTGCCGCCACCGCCGGCCACGGCCTTCAGGAGCACGGGATAGCCGATGGTTTCTGCCAGTTTTCCTGCTGTGGGGATGGATCGGACGGGTGTGGTCGCGCCCGGAACCATCGGGATCTTGACGGCCTGCGCCAACTTGCGGGCCGCGGTCTTTGAGCCCAAACGGCGGATGATGGCTGCAGGCGGTCCGACCCAGCGCCATCGCGCCTTGGCGACCGCTGCCGCGAAATCGGCGTTCTCCGCCAGAAATCCATATCCGGGATGTATCGCATCGACGTTTGCCTCTTTTGCGACCGCGAGGAGCCGTGGAATCGAGAGATAGCTTTCCGCGGGCGCGGTCGGTCCCAAGTGATAGGCTTCATCGGCCAGACGGACATGGAGTGCTGTGGCGTCAGCATCTGCGTAGACCGCGCAGGCGGTGATCCCCAACTCCTGGCACGCGCGGATGATGCGCACGGCAATCTCGCCCCGATTGGCGATGAGAAGGCGCCGGATTTTCATAACGGGATATTTCCGTGCTTGCGTGCCGGTCCCTTTTGCCGCTTGCCATCGAGCATGGCCAGGGCGGCAATGATCCGCGGACGCGTGGTGGCCGGACGGATGACGTCGTCGATATACCCGAGTTCGGCGGCCTTGTAGGGATTGGCAAAATGTTCGCGGTATTCGGCGACCAGCCGGGCCTGTTCCGTCTTGGCATCGCGGGCGTCAACGAGCTCCTTGCGAAAAATGATGTTGACCGCTCCCTCCGGGCCCATGACGGCAATCTCTGCCGTGGGATAGGCGAGGTTCACATCCGCGCGGATATGTTTCGAGCTCATGACGTCATACGCGCCGCCATAGGCCTTGCGGGTGATGATGGTGATTTTCGGCACGGTCGCCTCACAATAGGCGTAGAGCAATTTCGATCCGTGACGGATGATGCCGCCAAATTCCTGCGTGGTCCCCGGGAGGAATCCCGGGACATCGACAAATGTCACGAGCGGGATGTTGAAGGCATCGCAGAAACGGACAAACCGTGCCCCCTTTACCGAGGCATCGATGTCGAGGCATCCGGCGAGCACGTGCGGTTGATTCGCGACAATGCCGACCACGTGTCCATTGTAGCGCGCAAAACCGGTGACCATGTTCTGCGCATGCGTCCCCCCTATTTCAAAAAAACGCTCATCATCAATCGTGGCCCGGATGATGGTCTTGATGTTATAGGGTTTCGCCGGATCTTCCGGAATGAAGGTGTCGAGCGATTCGGCCAATTGGGCCGATGGCATGTCGGTCTGGCGGAGGGGCGGATCGTCGAGATTGTTCGACGGGAGATAGCTCAGGAGTTCACGCGTCATCACGAGCGCTGCTGCATCGGATTGAGCGCACAAGTGGGCGACGCCGCTTTGTGTCGTATGGGTGTGCGCACCACCAAGCGCCTCCTTGGAGACTTCCTCATGGGTGACCGTTTTGATCACATCAGGACCGGTGATAAACATATGGGAGGTCTCTTCGACCATGATGATGAAATCCGTCATGGCCGGCGAATAGACTGCTCCGCCTGCACAGGGCCCCATGATGACGGAAATTTGCGGAACCACGCCGGATGCGCGGACATTGCGATAAAAAATTTCCGCATATCCTCCGAGAGCCGCGACGCCTTCCTGAATGCGCGCGCCGCCGGAATCGTTGAGACCGATGATGGGTGCGCCATTCTGGACGGCGAGGTCCATCACCTTACAGATTTTGTTCGCATGGGCCTCGCCGAGTGAGCCGCCGAAGACCGTAAAATCCTGGGCAAAGCAGTAGATGGGGCGTCCCGCGATATTGCCGGTACCGGTGACCACGCCGTCGCCAAGCGGCCGGTTGTGTTCCATGCCAAAATCAGTGCAACGGTGCGTGACGAATTTGTCAAATTCCACGAACGTTTCCGGATCGCACAGGGCCTGGATCCGTTCGCGCGCCGTCAGTTTTCCCGCGGCATGTTGTTTGTCAATGCGGGTCGCACCGCCCCCGATTTCTGCGGCAGCGGATTTCTGCTGAAGGCACTCCAGGGGATTGTGTGACGCCATGCTCTTCTCCCGTCTTGCAGCGCGCGTGGTTTCAACAGCCGTCTGGACACCTCTATTTCACTATAGTAACCCCCTCGTCAACATGCGCTTTTCATACATCGATCATATCGGCATTGCGGTTGACGATCTCGAGTGCGCCATTGAACGCTATACTCGCTTGCACGGTGCCCCGCCGTCTTATGTCACCACAGTCCCCGCTGAGCAGGTGACCGTGGCGTTTTTTCCCGTCGGGCCGACCAAGATCGAATTACTCGCCGGCACCAGCGCAGAGAGCCCCATTGCGCGATTTATTGCGAAACGGGGACCGGGACTGCATCACATCTGTTATGCCGTGGAGGATTGGACACGCACCATTGCGACACTCCATGATGAAGGAATGACGCCGATTGTGCGCGAGGCATCTGTCGGGGCCGGCGGAAAACGGGTCCTCTTTTTTCATCCGAGGGAGATGGGTGGCGTGCTCATCGAGTTGCTGGCAGTCACGCCACCAACGCCAATTCTCAAAATGACATAACCCCGAAGTGCCCTGGGTGCTTTTCCACTACATTCGACCGCTACTGAATTTGTGACTCATAGTAATATCAAGTAGTTGTAATCCATTTCATCTGGCACAAGATATGCAAATAGTGCCCCAAGGGGCCACTATGAAAATGTCGATGGTGCAGCGTGCGGTGTTGGTGGGCGTTCTCGCAGGGATCGGTCTCGGCGTGAGTACATCGGTCAAGGCCGTAAGTTTTGGAGAACTCTTTCAGCAAGTCGCGGGTCAACTTACAAGCACGGCCGGTGATCTCCAGCCGGGCATTCCTGATGGGGCCGTGTTGCCCCAGGCCGAATTCCCACTGGAGAATTCCGGCGGGACGGTCATGCCGGAGAGTGGTGTGCCGTCCGGGCAAGACGTGAAGACCCCCACCATCGACGTGCCGTCTGAAGAGGACCCACACCCTGCCGACGCGTCGCAGCCAGGACGTGCCGGGGATGCGCGCAGAGAGACCGAGGAGACACCGATCGGCCTTGCCATCCCGTGGGTGCCGAAGTGGCTCCCACTACTGCAGCAAGAGATTCCATTGCCCGGCGGCACTCCCGCAAGAGACACGCTCTCTGTTGACACACCGAGACCGGTTGACACAACGAGGCCGACAGAGATTGTCGCGCCGATTGAAACACGGACACCAGCCGACATCATAGTACCGATCGAGGTGCGAAACCCGGCGAGGATTGGCGCGCCGATTAAGGTGCAAACCCCGGCGAGGATTGAGACGCCGATCGAGGTGCGAAACCCGGCGAGGATTGAGACGCCGCCTGAGATGCGCTCTCCGACACAGTCGCCGGCACCAATCGAAACGCGAATTCCGACAGAGAGTATGGTGCCTATCGAAATGCGTGCCCCAGCGCAGCCAGAGGGACCGATTGAGACGCGAGGTCCGACGGAGGTTGCAGCGCCCATCGAGACAAGAACGCCAAGAGAGGCTGTTGTGCCGATGCCTCCTCGCAAGATGTTGCCTCAAGATATCAGCCCCGATGCGTTTGTACCCCGGGAGCCTGTTGTGCGCGAGCCTCTCCCCGAGACTGCCGACGTCAATGAGCCTGTGCCGATGCGGCAGACACTCCCCATTACGCCGGTGATTCCGCGACAGGCATCACGTATCGAATTGCCGAGGAGTCCCTCCAGCCGCCCGTTGCCGCCTCGAACCGGTTCAACGAGTTCCAAGAGAGATGGTGATGTGACAGCGGGTACCGATGAAGAGAATCCACAGCCAGGCTGCGAAGAGGATACGATTGCGTCGTGCAGCGTCATCTACGGATCGACCAGCTGTGCCGGGAAAAAAATATGCAAGAATGGAGGATGGAGCGTCTGCATTGCGCCACCACCGGTCGCGGAAGCCTGTGACGGTGTGGATAACGATTGTGATGGTGCGAGCGATGAGGGATTCAATGTCGGCGAGGTCTGCACCAACAGTGGAAATATGCAGTGCTACGCGCAGGGCATCCTCCAGTGTGCGCCGAATGGCGAGGTCACCTGCAATACCGCACCTGTGATGGATGGAACGCGATGCGAGGACGGGGATATCTGTACGACAGACGACACGTGCCAAAACGGGGTCTGCCAGCCAGGGGTTATCAGCAGCAGTCCGTCGTGTGAAGAGAAGAAGGGTCCCCTCTGTGCTCCCGGAACAACGGTTGCGTGTAAAACAGGTTTGCCGGGTCTCTGCGCGGAAGGGTCACAGATGTGTCGTGAAGATGGTCTCGGATGGACAGCATGTGAGCCGAACAGCATGGGGAAGACCTTTTATATGGATGCCGATGGAGATACGTATGGCGATCCCATCAGCACGATTGTGGCCTGTGAGAAGCCCCAGGGATACGTCGAGGAGAATACGGACTGTAATGACGGCAATCCGTTGATGCGTCCCGGCGCGAAAGAAGTGTGCGATACGATCGACAACAATTGCGTGGGTGGTGCGGATGAACCGTTCAAGAATGCCGTCGGCCAATATGTCGGTCCGGACGCCATGGCGATCTGTTTCGCGGGTCCGGCCAAGTCCGCCTGTGAGGTCCAGGGAGACTATCAATGTGCGCCAGATGGCCTCTCGACGATCTGTACCGCGAAGCCAAATCTTGCCGCCGCGAGCGTCGAGATCTGTGGCAATGCCTTTGACGAAGACTGCGACGGCATGGATGCTGCAAAGAACGCGTGCGGGGGGTGCAGTGAACTCGATCACGCGATCAGCGAACTGTGCGGTTGCAATGCGGCGGGCACGTATCAGTGCCAGAGTGATGGAACGCTAGCGTGTATCGGCGGAGAGCCGCGGGAGGAAGTGTGCGACGGGAAAGACAACAACTGTAATGGGGCCATTGATGAGGGGATTGCGGTCATCATTGATTATCATTCGCCAATGGAAACGGCCGGAATCGGTCCGTGTCAGGTGGGAAAGACGGAGTGCCTGAATGGCCAGCTGATCACCACGGCGCCTCTCCTCCCGACCGGCGAAGTCTGCGACACGATCGACAACAATTGCAATGGCGAAGTGGATGAAGGCCTCTTGCAGGCGTGTTATGATGGTCCGCAAGAAACCGTGGGTGTCGGTGCATGCCGTGCGGGAAAGCGGTTGTGCATTGCCGGAAACTTTGCCCAGGCCGGGTGTGATGCGCAGGTCCTCCCCGGTGAGGAGTTGTGCGACGATCAGGTCGATAACGATTGTGATGGCGCCACCGATGAGGGATGCGGCGGGGAGAACACCGGGGATGAGACACGGCCCGAAGAGGAGACCGCGGAAGAAGCCGGGGAAGAACCCCACGGAGATGAAACCGAGACAGAAGCCTCACTGCATCACAAGGGGGCCACAGCGCCCGACGAGCGGGAACCCGCGCCAGCGCCCGTTCCTCAGCCGATGGCGCCGGCACAATGCGCGAGCGATATTTTTGACTGCAAGGGGCATGGACTCTATTTTGCGGAGGCTCGGGGATATTTGGGGAGTTTCCGGTCAGGCGATGATTCCGCACTCCTCTTTTTCACGCAGGACATCGCCGGGTCGCATGCCTATGCCGTTCCCGTCAAGGCCATGGTCGAAGGGACGGTCACGCAACCCATTCCCTGCGAGATGCCAAAGCTTGCCTATCAGCTGGTCCAACGCTTTGGGCACGACACATTGGTGGCGGCCACTACGGATGCGCGATACTATCTCCTCGATCTTCAAAAACCGTTGCAGCTGCACAATGGGCAATGGACGTGTACCATCGGGACTTCCGCGCTCACCACCCTCCCGGCGGTCTGTGCCGGTGACCTCTCCTATCGGGCTCTCGTCAGCGACAGTGACTTCAATGGCGATAGTGCCCTGGATCTGGTCACGCTGAGCGAATGCGTGACCGCGGCAAAAGACGCCGCGGACGGAGTTGCGACACATCTCTTTTCGGTCGACCTGCTTCTCTCCAGTCCGCAAGGTTTCCAGGTCACACAGTTCCCGGCGGTCACCGCCATGGCCACGAACGAGAAGACATTTTCGATGGCATCGCTGATGGCAACGCATGTCACGAGTGGCGCATCTGCGGATTTGCTCATCGCCATCCCGAAGAAAACAGGCGGGGATGCGCTCTCCGCACCATCCGCCTCAATGGCACCGTACAGCTGTCCCCTTTCACTGGCGGCATCCACCCCATCGCTTGGTGCGTGTGTCTCCATAGAGGGTACCATGACGTCAGCCACGATGATGCCACTGGAAGTCTGGGGCGCGGGAAAGACATCGACCAATGTGACCACGCTCTTTGGTGCGACAGATGGAGTCGCCAAGGGATCTGCCGGACAAGGGGGGCCATTGGCATCCGATAAGCAACAACCGGCCCTGACATGGTTTGGCATGTCGGGTGAACTGTGCACCTTCTCTGTACAGGATGCCCAGGCCATGACGTGTCAGTCGATCGCCGAGATCGATACGGCCAGCGTAGTAACGATCGGATTCTTCGAGATGAAGGAGAACGGGATCTTTACGCAGAACATTGCGTTGGGGACTTCGGAAGGGATTCGATTGGGATACGTGGGACAGACATCGGTCGTTCTCTATGCAAAGACGGTGGAACGTCTCGCGGTGACCGAATCCGCGACAGGCCTTGATGCCGTGGCCACCGGTGCCTCGTTTCTTCCCGGTTCCCTGTTGGCGGGTGATTTTGATGCACATGGTGGCGAAGATCTGGTTGCGGCGTTTCAGGTCCTGAATGCCGCGCAAGGAGACGACGGTGTGGCCGTGGTCCTCTGGAAGAATCTCCCGGAGACACCGAAAAATGTCCTCCAAGTGGCGTCCATGATCGACGAGAGCGACACGGCGCCCGGCGAGTGGCGTCTGACGTTGACGGCCGATGACCTGACGGACGATCTGCTCACACATACGTGGAAGGCCGAGGACGAAGCCGGGCATGCATTGAGCCATCTATTGGCCATCAGCGAGGACGGGCTGCTGGCGATCTTCAAGCGGCCGGAGTCGGCGACCTCCTTCAAGCTGGAGTTCATCCCCTCGGCCCTTGCGGCGGACGATATTGTCGGCGATCTCACGATCTGGGCTGTGAGTTGTGATGCCAATGCCTGTGTCGATTCAAACAAGGTCGTCATCACCTGGGAGGGCGAGGTGCTCGCGTCTGGCGCCGTGGATGGAGGGAATGCGCAGACACCGCTGGAGGGCGTTGCGCCGGCAGGCGTGTCGCCTCTCACCATTGACGGTGTCGATGCCACTACACTGGAAGTCGGCGAGAACGAGACCGCGGACACGGCCGTGACCATGCCGAAAGCCGTGAACGGGATCGACGCCTGGGGTGTCTCGTCCGGGGCCTGCACACTGATTCCCCGGCCTTAGAGCGAGGTCTGCTCGCGATATTCTCCAAAGACCTGACGGAGTGCAGTACTGATCTCACCGAGCGTAGCATAGCAGTGCACCGCCTGCACCATATGGGGCAGGAGGTTTTCGGTGCCGTGTGCGGCCTGGGCGAGACGTTCCAGGGCCGTTGTGACGTCCGACGTGCGACGTGTCTTGCGTAGCACCGCGAGCGCCGCTCGTTGTGCGGACTCACTCTGCGGATCCACGGTATGGATCTCGGGCGGTGTCACGTCATCATTCGTGAACGCATTGACGCCCACAATGGTGCGGGTCCCGCGATCAATGGCCTGTTGATCGCGATAGGCAGCGTCCTGGATCTCGCGTTGTTGATACCCGGCGCTCAGTGCGTGTGCCGCTCCACCAAGTTGATCGATTTTTTCAATGTAGGCCGAGGCCTCCTGGAGAATCCTTTCGGTCAATGCTTCCACGACATGGGACCCGGCGAGCGGATCGCTATATTTCGTGACGCCGGATTCGTAGGCCAGCACCTGCTGCGTACGCAATGCGGTTTGTGCCGCGGCTTCTGTGGGAAGGGCCAGTGCTTCGTCTTTGCTGTTGGTATGGAGGCTCTGTGTACCGCCAAGGACGGCGGCCATGGCCTGATAGGCCACGCGGACGATATTATTGTCCACCTGTTGTGCCGTGAGCGTTGAACCGCCGGTCTGCGTGTGAAACCGCAAACGACATGCGACATCGTCGGTGCGGAACCGCTGGCGCATCAGGTGGGCCCAGAGGGTTCGCGCTGCACGGAATTTGGCAATCTCCTCGAAAAAATCGTTGTGGGCATTGAAAAAGAACGAGAGACGGCGACCAAAGGCATTCACGTCGAGTCCGCGATCGACCGCGGCCTGCACGTAGGCGAGTCCATGGGCCAGGGTGAAACCGACCTCCTGCGCCGCGGTGCAGCCAGCCTCGCGCATGTGATATCCGGAGATCGAAATCGGGTTCCATCTGGGCAGCGTCGTGGAACAATATTCAATAATGTCCGTCGTGAGACGGAGGGAGGCCTCGACGGGATAGATATAATTCCCGCGCGCGATGAACTCCTTGAAGAGGTCGTTCTGGACCGTCCCTGCCAGTTGTGCTGCCGCGATCCCCCGCCCCTGCGCGGCGGCAATATAGCAGGCGAGCAAAACCGCGGCCGTGGCATTAATGGTGATCGAGGTCGACACGCGATTGAGCGGGATATCGGCAAAGAGTTGTTCCATGTCGGCGAGCGAGGAGATGGAGACCCCCGTGCGGCCGACTTCGCCGGCAGCGCGGGGGTCATCGGCATCGAGACCGAGTTGTGTCGGGAGATCAACGGCCACGGAGAGTCCCGTGACGCCACGGGCCAGCAGGTACCGGTAGCGGGCATTCGATGCGGCGGCGTTTCCGAATCCGGCATATTGCCGCATGGTCCAGAGCTGCTTGGTGTACATCTCCGGATAGATGCCGTGCGTAAACGGAAAAATGCCGGCCTTCGGCGATGAGTTACGAAGCGGCATGGCGCTGTACCTTTGTTTCCGGCCGCTCTGTGCGGAGGGTTTGGAACGCCACATCCCAGAGCGGACTCGACACGCCGAAATTGGAGCGGTCGTCTGCGTGGTGATGAATCAAATGGTGTCTGCGGAGAAACCGCCACCACGTCGATGTCGGTCGTCCATGGTGCAGATAGAAATGGGAGTAATCATACCCCAGATAGCCGGTCACAAATCCGGCAAAAAAGACGTCGCCTGCAAAGGCCCAGAGGCTATGGCATAGGAGATAACTGGCAATCCCGAGCGGAATGGAGACAATCGGCGGCATGACGAGTCGCATGGCATCGTTCGGGTCGTCGTGATGAATGCCGTGGACCAAAAAGTGGAGGCGGCGTTGCCACGGAGTCTTCCCTTCAAAATGAAACGCCAGCCGATGGATGATATACTCGACGAAGCTCCACGCAACGATGCCAAGGAGCATGAGCGGCAAGACCAGTCCCCACGGGACGTCCCGCACCAGAGCCCGTCCGACCATGAAAATGACCACCGGCCCGAAGATCAGCACCGGGACGATCGGATGGATAAAGGTCAACTTTTCCAGGCGTTCGCTTTCAAAGACCCGGATGGCTTTCCCGCGGTTCATGGCGCCCTCATAGCGAATCCGGGAGTCATTGAGAAGTCCTTTTGCGATGGACGATTTATGCGGCTTTTGTCTCTTGTCATCTTTCATTTTGAGAGGATATGACGCAGTTTTGAGTTGATTTCTTGAGAAAGCGGTGAGATAATATGTTTCCGTAAATCATATTATATTGTGAGTTAAAGAAATATGAATTATAGGAAATTTTCAGAAAAAGTAAACAATTACAACTACTTCAAAACAAACGTTTTGAAGAATCAATTTGGCAATTTCAGGACATTTCAAAATCAGATCCTTGCGTGGGGAAGAGAGGGAAAGGTTCATCAGCTCAAGAGAGGGCTGTACACGCTGAATGATGACGAAAGGCGCGTGCCGCTCTCCCCATTTTTGATCTCCAACATTCTTTGTACCCCTTCCTATGTGAGTCTCGAGTCGGCCCTCGCTTATTATGGTCTGATTCCGGAGCGAGTTTCGCAAGTGACTGCTGTTTCGCCAAAAAAAACAAAACGGTTTCAGAATTATTATGGGGCGTTCAATTATCAGACACTCAAAAAGGAGGTCTTCTTTGGCTACGATTTCGTTCAGGACCGTCAGGATCTCTCGGTGTTGGTCGCCCTTCCTGAAAAGGCAATCCTTGACAAGGTGTACCTGGATCGCCTTGTTCGAATGGAGCCGGGCTATTTTTTGGAGCACCTGAGATTGCAACATTATGAAACGTTAAGTCAGCGTCGACTCAAAAGTTTTGCAAAGAGATTCGAATCGACAAAGGTTCTCCGGATGGCCAAAGTCCTTTGCGATCTGATCCGACAGGAAAATCAATGAAAGAGATTTTAATAAAACGGTTGGCCACCATCTCTTCTCCCGGTAAAAAATACAATGTCTTGCGAGAGAGCTTGCAACACCTCATATTAAAAATCCTTGATGATCGGGGTTATTTTCAACACATTGTTTTTATTGGAGGGACGGCTCTCCGAATTTTATATGACTTGCGTCGATTTTCGGAAGATATGGATTTTAGCCTTCAGCAACCACAGAATCCGCGTTTTGATTTTGAAAAAATGCTGAGAGATCTTTTGAATGATTTGGAGTCGTATGAGATTCCAGTAGAGACAAGCACGAAAAAAACGGTCGGGGCGATCAAGGGACTCTTTTTAAAATTCCCCGATATCCTTCAGGAGACGAAGGCGTCGCAAAGAAAAGGAGAAAAGCTACACATCAAGCTGGAAGTTGACACAAACCCGCCACAACATGCCGGATTTGAAACGCAACTCCTCCAGAAGGAGTTTTTGTTTTCCGTTGTACACCATGACCTGTCGACGCTGTGTGCCGGAAAGCTGGCCGCTTTTTTGTTTCGCCAGTATACCAAGGGAAGGGACGTATATGATCTCCTTTGGTATGGGACGCGCAAGGCCACCGTGAATCGCCGCTTTTTCGAAAGCGGACTCTTTCAGGCGACTGGCAGAATGATTTCATGGTCCGAACAAGAATTGGTCAAGAAGTTGGAAGAAAAGATTCAAGCCTTGAAGATGTCCGATGTGACCCGAGATGCCGCTCCCTTTCTGGATGATCCTCAAGAAGAACGGTTCTTCACGAAAGCCTTTCTCATCCAGGCCGTCCGCGGTCTGCGATACGCTCAATCGATGCAGAGTTGATTGAGCGCCTCTCCCATAAAACCTGTTGCGCGGCCAGGGGCTGCGTTGGGTCACCAAAAAAAATCTCACGTCCTTCCGTATACGCTCCGGTTTTTGGGCCCCGGCCCGCCTTGCCACAGGGCCGCAGATCATGGCTTGATCGGACGGTGCAAATGTAATACTATGCCTTCTTATGAAACAGGATCAGCAAACGGCTCATCCAATGCTGACGTGGGATGAGGTGCAGATTCAATACAGAGATGAATGGGTGGCATTTACGGAGTGGGAGGAAGATGAACACGGGGATGTCATTAAGGGTCATGTTGCCTATCATCACGCGAGCAGAAAAGTCTTTTACGAACACTTAAAAACCAACATGAGGCCGAGAGTGCGAAAGATTGCGAGTCGATACACTGGCAATATCAAAGGTCCTTTCTTTTTGGGCCTATGCCATGATTGAAGCGCTGCATTACGATTCCCGAAAAGATCTTATTCTCCTTCCAGGCAATCTCTGGGGGCCATTGGGCGAACAAAACATCCGATTTGCATTTGATCCTGGTGCCTATCGCACAATCATCAATACACAGGTAGCGGACGCGCTCGGTTATCAAGCGACTGCCGACAGCCAGAAAATCAGTACCGCATCAATCATTGGCAAGGAATGGGGGTATACGCTCATTGTGGAGCGGCTATCAATTCTCAGTTTTGAGTTTCCAAAATATCATATTGCCTGTTTTGATCTTCCAGAGACATACGACATCGATGGTCTCATCGGTCTGGATCTCATCTCGAGATTTGAGATCACCTTGCGACATCGGGATCACTGGATTCAGTTTCATCTGCTCGACTGACGTTCTCCATTTTTTTACATCAACCCGAGCTCTTTCAGCTTGGAGTAGAGCGTCGTGCGGCCGACCTGGAGGGCGGCGGCGGCGGCGCTTTTGTCGCCTGCGTAGCGCTTGAGCACGTGTGTGATGTAGCGCTTTTCCACATGACGCAAGTAGTGGCGCAGCGAAGGAAAATCGTCGATCGTCTCTTCACGCGCCTCCGTGGCTGCGTGCGTCCCTGTGGCGTGCGCAGTGTTTGTCGTCGTCGTGTCCGTGCCGGAAAAGGTCCAGCGCGGCAGTGTGGCGACCTCGATCACATCGGTCGGCGAGAGAATGACGAGACTCTGGATGACGTTTTCCAGCTCGCGAATATTGCCGGGCCACTCATATTGTTGCAGGCGCTGCAAGGCCTCGGCCGTGATCCGTTTTGGGTGGCCTTTGGAGTGCTTTTCGAGGAAGTGGGTGATGAGGAGTGGAATGTCTTCGCGCCGTTGCCGCAGCGGCGGGATCTCGATCTGGATCACACGCAAACGGTGAAAGAGGTCCATACGGAAGCGATGTTCCTGCACGAGGCGGTCGAGCGCATCATTGGAGGCGGCGATGACGCGAAAAGCGACGCCGATGGGGTGGTTGCCCCCCACGCGGATGATCTCCTTTTCCTGGAGCACCCGGAGGATCTTGGCCTGGAGATCGAGGCGGAGCATGCTGATCTCGTCGAGAAAAATGTCGCCGCCATTGGCAAGTTCAAACTTCCCGAGTTTGCGCCGCATGGCGCCGGTAAAGGCGCCCTTCTCATGACCGAAGAGTTCGGATTCGATCAATCCCTCGGGGATGGCGGCGCAGTTGACGGCAATAAAGGGACGGAGCGGACTCTGTTCAAGACTATGAATATGGCGCGCCAGGAGTTCCTTGCCGGTTCCGGATTCCCCCTGGATGAGGATATTGGCGGTGTGTCCGCGGACGCGATCGGCCTGTGCGACAATCGCCTGAAAGGCGGTGCTCACCCCGATGAATTGCCGCGTCGTCTCCGGAGGATTGAGGTTTGCCACGAGGGCGTCGTGGCGTTCGCGAATGCATTTGAGTGTGCGCATCTTTTGCACGAGGACATGGAGCGTCGACTGGTCGACCGGTTTGCAGATATAATCTGCCGCACCGGCCTGAATGGCCTTGGCAATCTTGTCGGCCTCGTTATGCCCGCTGACAATCGCAATTTCCGCGGTCGGTGCCAGTGTGCGAAACGTGCGGATGGCACTGAGACCATTGTCTGCGCCGAGATCGAGGTCGAGCAGGACCAGATCCACGCTCATCTGTTGAAGCGCAAGTACGGCCTCCTGGAGTGAGTGGGCCACAGAGACCGCGTAGTGTGATTCCATGCACGAGAGCATCGATTCGAGGAATGCGGCATCGTCGTCGACCCACAGAATCTGGTAATCGCTTTTCATAGACCCTCCATGGACGATTTTTATATACAATTCTGATGCCACTTCTTGAGGAGAAAAAACGGTAAACATTTTGATGGATTATATCAAGGTCGGATATTTCACTCTGTCGAGTGTTCAGAAAATAGAACATTATTCTGTAATAAATCCGAACAATTGAACACGTCGGATATTATTGACATCGATGTGTGGCAAACATCCGTATCCCGGACTCGAGTGGAGGACAGGATTCTCCCTGCAACGGGTGGATGCTGAAAAGTCGTCCGATGCCTACAAAAGATTGCTCGCCAGTCGAACGTGCGGATCCCTCGCAGCCATCCTGACGGTATCAATCATCTCTCAGATCGAGAAAAAGGTTCAGTTTCGTCAGATCAGGCTGCCAATTCTGTGGCTTATGCATGTCTTGATGGCTCTCAAGAAGATGATCCGCAAATGCGCTATATTGCTTCCACTGCTCGTATGATCGCATCGATATTTGATGCAGTACGGCCTGAGCGACTGATCAGTACACCGCGGCAATCCGTCCCCGTTAATTGCCGCAGATGGTCACGTACTCCCTGAAGCAGATCCACACCCGCATAGGATTGCGCAGTATCGTGATTGATGGCATCGACGCAGAGCATCGTCCCCGGGGTTGATGTGACTGTGAAATACCCGAAATAACCGCCAAGCGTGGTATGATCTCTATTTGTCAATAGGTTGACCATGTAGTGCTCATATAGAATGCGGCCCGTTTGCTCTCCCTGTCCGCAATCGGATCCAGAATCGATGGCAAATCCCGCGGCCAAGCCGACAACCGGGACAATGAACACTTCATGGCGTTCCGTATCGTCGATCTGTTCCTCAAAGAATTTTCCCAATGTGCGCATTTTCCGGAGCCATTGATCATACGTTTCCATCAACCCCTTCGTGGTGCGATGCCATGTGCCGCCCGGTATTCCACGCAAATGTGGAGCCAAAGCCTGGTGTAATTGGCGCAGGGTCGTCGCATTTTGCAATGGAACACTCGCTTTCAGTTCAGCAGAGAGGGTTGCCAAATGCGTCTTGATCGGTGCGAGAAAGTCCTCAAGGGGATAGTCTGGGAGTCCATGGATCAGTATTTGCGATACGGCCTCATATATTGGCCGCAATTGACTCATCTTCAATTCCTCTTGGTCAGAGGTGGCCACCAGGGCGTTGGTCAATGTCTCCCATTGGTCCCGATAGTGCGTATGCTGTGACAGTGCGTGTACGCTGAAGAAGAGGAGGTATTCATTGAATAGGCGCAGGGTCTCGGCATTGCCGAGCTTCCTGTGAAAGAGGGAAGAGGCCATGGCGCGAAGAAGGTCTGTGTACTTTGTGACGTCGATTGCTGTCGAAGCCTCTCCCGCGAGAGACCACGGAATGCCATGCTGATGTAATGGTGTCGAGCGGTCAGGATCGTAATCGAGTTGTAGGTTGCGTAGGAGCTGAAGACGCACGCCATTTGGAATCCCCTCTTCGGCCAGGAAATCGAGGAGCATGCCATCAGGATCCATTTCAATGAAATCCCGGTGTGCTGCGAGATCTGTCAGCAAGGGGACTTTGTCCCGTGCGACGGTCTTTGTATCGCGGTAGAGGCCGTGACGCGCGATAAAGCTTCCCTCGGCAACGTACGGAGGATTCGCCGGGATCTGGACGCCTTCTCTCAATTTTCTGAGGAGCGCTTCCCATGTCTTTTTGTCTGCGCCATGCGTATAACAGACTGCATGCCGCAATATCACATCGGGGTTCCGGTCCATACGTGGCGGAGGACCATCAATCGCTCGCTGTAATGCGTCCGCACAAGTATACGCGAATTGAGGATCGAGATCGGCATGGCTTGCAAGCATTGCCACGACTTCCCCATCAGGATGACGCCAGTCCGCAATGTGAGGTTTTGCGAGGAGAACGAGTGCCGCATAGTCCGGGCCATTTTGGCACGCCTGCAAATACCAGGTATTCACTGCCGCGTGTAAAAAGGGAGGTGTAACGGTCGCGGACGGCCCTGTGGTGGCGGCTCTCCTAAACCGCCGGCGCACTGCCGCAAAAACATGGCCGGCGGTTGGCGATCTCCGTGCGTCAGTCGTGATCGTGAAGGAAGACGATTGGTTTGTAGAAGGGCCTCGCCGACCAACGGGTCTGGCTATATAGCGGGTAAACGGAGACCATGCGCGGCCAATGGTGACAGCGGTTATTCTTCGACAATGAGTACCCATGTCCTCATTATCGTCACGAGATGGATAATGTTGCGTCCTCCCCTGGCGTTAGCCCGGGGAGTTGGTTCATTTTTCTTTTTGGAGTTGTTGTTCGGATTCCCGGAAGGTGTGCACGGACAGTTGGATACGGACTCATTCCGCAATCCACACGAGTGAGATGCAATAGAGACGGAGCAATAAAACAATCGTGACAACAATATGTTGGGAAATCTCTCTCTCTGGGAAGTAATTGGCATGTGAATTGCTGTGAACGATGCCATCATGCGTCGTCTCTTCATCCTCGCTCTTCTCTCTGTGCACGGTTTTTTCCCCGGATCTCTGTGTGCGGCCGCACCGACATTGGCCGTGGTTCCCGTGCTCGACGGCAGCAGCGATGACGAAAGCCGGGACCTCGCCCTGGCCTTTGACGAGGCCCTACAACGGCTCGACTTTGAGACGATTGCGCCGCAGCGGATCGTCGATGTGGTGCAATCGTCATCGACCACGGTACTCGAGGAGCCGGAGGCTGTGGCAGCCTGTCGTCAGCAGTTTGCGGCCGCCACGGCGGCCTATCTTCGCTTCGAGAATCGAGAGGGAGAGCAATACGCTGCGGCCATTGTTGAGCAGTTTCAGGGACACCCCGCGTGGCATGCCCTCTACGGCGCGCTCCATTTCGATGCCCTCCTCTTGCTCGCGCTGATCCACCAGTCGGAAAACGATCTCCCGGCCATGCAAGCGGCACTGGAGCAGGCGGCGACGGTTGCCCCGCTGTACACCCTGCCGGCCGACCGCTATCCGCCCTCGATCATCCAAGGGTGGCAGGTTGCACAGGCGCAGCGGCGTCGCACGTCGGTCGGCGACCTGCAGGTCACGAGTGCGCCGCCCGCGGCCGAGGTGCGTCTCGGTGGCGTCGCGATTGGCATGACGCCACTGACCGTGCGGGATCTCCCGGCGGGGACCTATCCGGTGGCACTGGTGGCGCCGTCCTATGCTCCCATCACGCGATCGGTGACGGTCCGTCCGGGAAAGGAAGCGCGATGGCACGCACGACTGCGCTGGAGTGAGGTACAACGTGCCGCATCATCGACTCACGCGCGGAGTGGGGTGGCGCGGGCGCAAGAGGGTTATGCGTTGGCCGAGCGTCTCAGGGCCGATGGCGTGATTTTTGTCGATGTGGATGAACGACATTCTCGCGGCGAGATCCGCGTGCAATTTGTCGATGCGGTCGAACACGTCATGTTGCGGCCGCTCGCAATTCCCCTGACCAAGGATCGTACGCAATTGGCCGGGGCCCTGTCGCAACTCACACAGCGTCTGTCGAAGGATGTGCGTCGTGAGGGACCCGTTGCCTTGGCGGCGCTTGAGATGACCGGTACCGAACGGGTCAGCGCATTGACACGCGAGCGGCGCCGGGTCTCGCCATGGGTGTGGACTGCCGGGAGTCTGCTGCTCGGTGGTGGGGTGTTGGCCGGCGTGTTACTCACCGGGGGGGGCGGTGGCGCTGGCCTGGGGGCGCTCCTTGTCACCCTGCACTAATGGAGATTTTATGAAATACGGATGTGTCATGCTGGGCGTGCTCTGTGCGGGATGTGGCGGTAGTCCCGCGGGAATGGTCGATGTGGCCGGGACGGGTGTCCCCGCGCTGGCGATTGTCCTGCATCAGGAGAAAGCGGTCAGTCCGCACCCTTTATCGCTGGTGACGGCATATGACATCACGGTCGAGGGTCCCGATTTTGCGCCGATCACGATGACGATCGACGGGACGGCCTCGACAGGGACCGTGGAAGAGATCCCTGCAGGGAGTGCGCGGCGTGTCGAGGTGGTCGCGCGCAATACGCGTGGTGACATCATTCGTCGCGCCACGGTCGAGGGCGTGACGATTGCCAAGGGACGGGTGGAAACACTCGATGTCACACTCGCGACGGTCCCCATTTTTGCCAATCTCACCGAGGGAGTTGTGATCACCAATACACGGCTGCAGCCCGAGGTGCTGATGACCCCGGGAGAAGCCGTGCAGTGTTCGTATGTGGTCGAGGGAGGTCTTCCACTCCCGCTCTTTGATCTGGCCGCAGAGAGCGACACGCTGGTGACGGATGCCACAGGGGTGGCCACGCTGCACACCGCGCCCCTTCCGCCCGGGACCTATCGCCTGCAGGTTGCGTCCGTGAACGGGGCCGAGGGTGAGCCGGTGACGATCCATCTGCTCGATGGGCGCCTTCGCACCAGCGCGCCGCTCTGGAGTGCGGCCGTTGTCTCGGTGCGCGGGAGATGGGTCGTGGGTGGCGCCGCACGGAGTCAGCGATGACCGCCGGGCCATCGCTCTGGCAGCGGAAAGTCTGCGCGTGGGGAGGCGCTCTGTTCATGGCTGCGTGTGGCGGTGTGACCGAACCGCCGGGCGGGATACCCGGTCCTGTGCCCACGGACGTGCCGTCGGAGGCCATCGTCGTGAGCGACCTCGACCACGACGGGATTGCGGATGCGGAAGACAACTGCCCTGTGGAACCGAACGCCGCACAGCACGACAGCGATGGCGATGGCGTGGGCGATGCATGTTCCTCGGATGACGATGGTGACGGCATTGCCGATGTCACGGAAGTGACGCTCTATGGAACGGATCCCACGAAGATCGATACCGATGGCGACGGGTTGAGTGATCCGATCGAGATCTTTTCCACGCAGACCAATCCCCTCAAGAGCGACACAGACGGCGATGGCTACAGTGACAGTCTCGATCTCTTTCCCCTCGATTCGGACGAATGGGAGGAGACCGACGGCGATGGGATCGGCGATCAGGGGGATAATTGTCCCGACGCG
This sequence comes from Deltaproteobacteria bacterium, assembly GCA_016183065.1. GTDB lineage: Bacteria > UBA10199 > UBA10199 > JACPFF01 > JACPFF01. The sequence goes on from JACPFF010000017.1 coordinate 120,233, forward strand.
GAGAATCCTGCGCAGGAAAACAGCGATCTGGCCTATGCCGCACTCGGCGTCCTTACGCCGTCGGGCGGAGCGATTACGATCGATGCCAAAGGGGATGCCTGCGATGCGGATCGCGACGGCGATGGGTTGCATGCGACCTATGTCGATATCGTCCATGGCGATGACAGTCACAACGGCAGTTTCCTCCAGCCGGTGCGGACATTGGCCACCGGGCTCGCGCTCGCGCAAAAATACAACGATGAAATCCGTCTCGCGGCCGGGACCTATGACATCACCGACATGGCCTGGCCTGATAATCAGACGATCCGCGGGGGCTATGTCGCGGGTTTTTCCGCGCGCCAGGTCAAGACGACCGAGGCGCAATTCGCCACGGTGTTGACGAGCAGCGGCTCTGCGACGACCATGCTTCTTTCGGGCGTCCATGACCTCCGCCTCGATGGCGTCATCATCCGGAATGGAACGTTGGCCAATGAGCGAACGGCCCTCGCGGTGTCCCAGGGGAGCGTCACCTTGATCGACACCGTGCTCCATGTGACCGGTGCCGGGTTCCATGCCACGGCCTTGCAGGTCTCCGAGACGAGTGCGGCGACTGTCGATCGCTCCCTGATGCTTGTGGAAGGTGATCCCCATCTGGCCATCGGGATTGTCGTGAGCGACAGTACCGTGCGTGTCGTCAACTCGCTCGTGCAGATCAGTGGAGCGCGTCATGCCCGCGGACTCTCGGTTGCCGGCGCAAGCGGAGAGCTGGTGCATAACACGATCCGTATCGGGACGATGAGTGCCAGTGCGAGCACGGCCTATGGCATTGCATGGTCCGACAGTCCCCTGGTCCTCGCAAATACTCTCTTGGCGACCGAGAATGCCACCGACCAGGCGCCGTTGCTGTGCAGTGGCACCACCATGGCCGGGAGCACGGCGGTCAACAATCTCCTGGCAGCCGCTGGTGGGCAGGGCCTGCAACCGCTCGCCATCGATTGTACCGGGGAATATCTCTATGCCGATGCAATGGCGTCCGGAGATCTCCCGTTTTCTGGTGCCACACTCATCGGCACGGTGGGGACGACCACGCCCACATTGGCGACGGTACTGCAGGACAATGGTGCCTTGACGGGCCCGCTCGGGGTCGATCAGGCCGAGATGTCGTTGAGCGCCTACTATAATGTTAGCAAGGACTATTTCAATCAACTGCGACAGGGGGTGTTTGATGTCGGTGCCTTCGAACAATAGTGCCCATCGCCCCGACCGTGTCGTCCCCGCTATGCTGCGCGGGTTTGGTCTCTTGCTGCTGCTCTTCGGTGGATCCACCACGGCATGTGCCCGCGCACCACAGCGCCACGTCCGTGCCATGCAGGCGCGGCCCCCGGTCTTTTCGCAGATCCACTTTCCGTTCGACAGTGACCGGTTATCGCCGCGTGAGATGCGGAAGGTCTCGCAGAATGCGCAGTGGCTGGCGTGTTATCCTGAGGTCGTGTTGTGGATCGAAGGGCATGCGGATCGCACCGGGCCCGAGACCTACAATCGGGCGCTGGGCGATCGGCGCGCCCGCGCCGTTGCTGCCGTGCTCATGACACATGGCGTGAACGCGGACCGCCTGGCCGGCCTGATTTCCTTTGGTGAGTCGCGACCCGCCCCAACGGGCCGGCATCGGCGAGTGGAGATGCAGGTGAGGTAATGCGTTGGAATTGTTGTTGATTTTGCATAATCGCTTGGTCTGGAGCCGTCGCGAGCGCATCCGACGTGTCGAGGGACGGGTGGCATGGGCGGAGGGGGCTCCCCCGTCAGCCCGTGGCGCAGCGAGGACTGCCGGGGGAGGAGCCCATGACAGGACCCGTCCCTCGACACGTCGGATGCGTCGACGACACTCCTCGCACAACTTTTATCTTGCGTGGCCGATAGTCCCTCCACATGATGCCGTATACGTCGTGGATGGAGATCCCGTGATCGCACGTTGCCTGCTCGCCATGTTGCTCCTCATTCCCGTACCACTGGCTGCCGGCATTCCCCAAACGATTCATCCGACGACGGGAAATCCGGTCGGCTGGCAATCTCCGCACGTGATTCCTGCCATGTTCGATACCGGGCCACTCGGCCTGCTGAGTAATGTGCAGGCGCGTGCCTTGGTGGAATCGATGATCGGTATTTGGGAAGAAGTGACCACGGCCACGGTCACTTTTTCTCCGCTCAGCCTCCTGCCGGACGATGTGACCGAGGCAAACATTGGCGACTATCTTGATGGGACGATCTGCACCGATGACTTTCCATCGCAGGTTGCCTCGATGGAGAGTGGCGAAAGCCCGGTCATCTTTGACCATGATGGAACAATTCTCGACCTCCTCGCCGGTGAAGGGGCCTCAAAAAAGATTGTCGGAAAATCGGCGTACCGCTGTTATACCGGGACGCTGAAAAGTCCCGCAGCAGCCACCCAATCGTTTATCATTCTGAATGGACGTTTTCTCGATGGCAAGGCGGCGCCGGAGGATCTCGGCATCAATGTCTATGCCGGTATTATCCTCCATGAACTCGGCCATTTTCTTGGGCTGCATCATTCTATGGTCAATGAGACCATTTTTCAGGAAGTGCTGGGTGGGGCACGTCCGGTGGAGGATTCCCGCTATCTCCCCGTGATGTATCCACTGGTGTTGCACGATGCGGCCGCTCCCACGGTGCTCAAACCCGACGATGTGGCGGCCATTTCGGCGCTCTATCCCACAGAGACGGCCAAGGGTGCATTGGGAATGGTGGGTGGTGTTGTGTGGCAGGCGGATGGCAAGGGGTTTCGTGGCGCCAACGTGGTGGCACGCCGGCAAGACGACCCGCTGTGTCAGGCCATTGCGACGGTCTCCGGGCGCTATTGTACGCCGCTGGTGAATGAGCTTATGCAGCCCTCGCTCCTGGGCGATCGCTGTCTCGGCGATGCCATGGCGCAAGGGACGTATCGGATCGATGGATTGGCGCCGGGCGAGTATACCATTGAGGTGAGTGAAATCGTCTCGACCGGTGGGGCGCGGGCCAACATGTTTCCGAAGTTTGGAGATCTGACCTTGCCGGGCGGGGCAGAGTTTTACGACACCGATGAGAATGCCACGGATGCCGCAGAGAATCGTTCTGTTGTGGCGATTGACGGCGGAAAAACAATAGATGGACTCGATATTGTCCTGGGGACATCGAGCGCTACCACGACTCCCTCCATCAATCTTGCGCTCTTTTCACCAAATACAAAAAGTACATGCGCCATCGATCCGGTCAATTATCAGGAATTGTTGGCCTCCACCGCGAATCTCCCGCTCTCCTCGAACGAAGACGCCTTCCCCAGCAACGAGGATGATGCCACGTCGACGTCCGCGACCAATGCAAAGGGGTGCACCCTCATGGCGTCGCCACAGGCGTCACGCAGCGGCCTTGGCGGTCTCGTCATCGTCATCGTATGCAGTGCCCTTGTGGTGTTCCGCATGCGTCGACGACGGATGGTGCCTCTCCTTGTTGCGGTGCTCCTCTTCGGGGCCTCTCCGATGGCCAATGGCGAGTCGATGCTGCCGACGACACCGGAAGAATTGACTGAACTTGCCGGGACGATCATCCATGGCACGTGTGACGAGGTCAGGTCGATCATCGACGAACGGGGTTTTCTCATCTTCGAGGTGAGCTATCGGGTCCATCGTCTGCTCAAAGGGACCGCACAGGATCGTGTGACATTTCGCAGCGTGGCCAGCGTCGTCGCTGGTGACGAGCAGACGGCCCCCTTTCGGCCTGGGACGGAGGAGGTCCTCTTTCTCTATCCCGTCAGTGCCTGGGGCTACACCTCGCCCGTGGCCGGGACGCGCGGGCGTATGCCGTTGCACGGGATGTCGCAAGACGCGCGTGCCGAGATGGTGCGGAACATCGAGCGGATCATCCAGCATCAAGCGCCATATAGTATTTCAACGTTTAAGGAGTAGAGATGTGCTCATTAAACGTTAGAAATACTTATGGTACCGCAAGACGCCTGTATTCAGGAAAAGTTAACGCACCATAACCATCCAACCGGGGGGTCGGATGCAACTACCCTATCGACATGACCGCTATCTCCTGGTGGAAGAGCTCGGTCGCGGTGGCATGGCCGTGGTCTATCGCGCCAAGGTCTTCGGTCCCAAGGGCTTTGTGAAAGAAGTCGCCATCAAGCGCGTGCTCGAGGACTGGACGGAGCAGGCCGACTTCACGGCGCGCCTGATCGACGAAGCCAAAGTGCTGACGCAACTACAGCATCATAATATCGTCCAGGTCTTCGAATTGGGGAGGGATCAGGGGACCTATTTTATGGTGATGGAATACGTTGACGGCATCGATTTGGCCAAGGTCTTGTGGGGACTGCGCCGGGACGAGTGCCGACTTCCCGAAGAGCACGCCTATTATGTTCTGCTCGAAGTGCTGCAGGGGATTGCCTCTGTCCATGCCCAGGTCAACGAGGCGGGTGTCCCCCTGCAGATTGTCCATCGCGATGTGTCGCCGCAGAACATCCTCCTCTCGACCCATGGGGACGTGAAGCTGACGGACTTCGGCATTGCGCAAGGCGGGCATCGGGGTCTGGCGACGCAGCATGGCCAGTTGAAGGGGAAATACGCCTATATGTCTCCCGAACAAGCCCGCGGGGAACCGGTGGATCAGCGGACCGATATTTTTGCCGTCGGAGCACTCCTCTTCGAATTGCTCAGCGGACGGCGGCTGTTCGATGGGGCGAGCGATCTGCAGGTCCTGGAACGGGTACAGTGCGGAGTCTTGCCGCCGCGGTGGGAAGCGGCAATTCATCCGGGGATACGTCCGATTCTGCTCCGCGCGCTGGCGCCCCAACCGATGCAACGGTATGCGACGGCTTTGGCGTTGCATGCCGACATCCGGCACTTTGTCAATACCTACCGCTGTATCAGCGACGGCCCATCGCTGGCGCGATTTCTGCGAGAGTCCCCGCCGTCCCTCTGCGGGCTCCTTGCCCAGCGCCGCCAGCTGGCGGCAACGGCGCATGGCAGCCGGACGTGTTGTGTGGGGCCATGGGCGCTTCGTCTGCACTCCGCGTTAGTCCGCACGTTGCGCGCCGGCAGCGTGCTCATGATCCTCTCCGCCGGCATCGTGCTGAGCGGTACGGCATCGACCCACATGCGCCGTCCGGAGCCGAAAATCCTCGCGCGGACCATCCCCCCACGTGTGCTCATGCTGCCGCCCTTGCCGGTACTCCCTGTGGCAATGCCGTTGGAACCGATCGAGACACTCCGTTCCGATGCGATGGAGATGGCACACGACACGCCGGCACTCGCAGCACGCGCGGTGCCTGTGAACAGGAGTGCCACGGTACATGCATCAGGCCGCCTGATCGTCCGTGCGCGGCCGTGGGGCGTGGTAACGATCCCAGGGCATGTGCGGTCCCGGGAGGCACCCGTGCAGGTGCAGCTCCCCGCAGGCGAGTATCCGCTCCAGATCGCGATGGGGAAGCGCGGGCACCGGTTGTCGCGCCCCGTGCAGCTTATCGCGGGGGAGGCGACCGAGTGTCACGCGGTCTTTGCCTCCCGCGCCACACTCTCCTGTCGGCAGGTGAAAATGAAGTGATGCGGTTGTGTAGTCTGTGTGCACAAGCGTTCAATGGCCGGTGAGTACTCCCAGGTTGCTAATTCCAGTAGTCGGATGGCCAGGGGCCCCAGTCCGGCAGGCTCGCATCTTTCCCCTTGGTGAGCAGGGTCTTGTGTGCGCCATCGAATCGCATGAAGTAGATATGCGTTTTTTTGCCCAGGGTCGTGCTGTAGGTGACAAACCGGCTGTCGGGCGACCACCGCGGATGTTCATTGCTCCCCACCGAGGTCAGTTGCCGCAACCCCGAGCCATCGGTATTGATGGTGAAGATGTCATATTTGCCGCCGGCAAAGCGCGTATAGACAATCCGTGTTCCATCGGGTGACCAATCGGGGGAATCATTTTGTGCGCCGCTAAACGTGATGCGGCGGGCCTCGCTGCCGCTCACAGCATAGCGGTAGAGATTGAGACGGCCGCCGCGCTCCGAGGCAAAGACGATTTCATTGCCACTCGGCGAGAAACTCGGGGCAATGTCGATGCCAAAGGCCGGCGCAAACGCCCGGTCATCGGAACCGATATTGGACATGATAAAGATCTCCATGTCACGACCCTGCCCGGAACTATATGCGATGGCCGAGCCATCGGGCGAGAAGGCCGGGGTGATGTTGGTGCTCTGATTGGCGGTGAGGCGCCGACGCTGCCCGGTCTGGAGATTGACCACGTAGATATCGGGGAAGCCTTCCACATAAGACGTGAACGCCAGATGCTGGCCGTCCGGTGCCCAGGCCGGTCCCAGATTGTATGAGTTGTCCTTTGTGATACGGCGCACATTGGCACCGTCCATATCCATGACAAAGATCTGCTTCCACCGCTTCATGCGGCTCGACTTGGTCATGACGGTGTAGGCAATGCGCGTGGCAAAGGGCCCGCGAATGCCCGTGGTGGCGAGCATGATTTCATCGGCAAACCGGTGTGCGATAATACGCCAATCATCCCGATCGAACGTATACTGCTTTCCCATCTGCATCTCCGTGGTGGCGGTGTCGAAGAGGCGGAGCTCAATGGTGGTGCGGCCACCCTGTGTCATTGCCATCCCCTTGACGAGTCCACGGGCACCGATGGCGTGCCAGGCCTGCCACGGGATCGAGGCCGCATCCAGGGCATTCGAGCGATCTTTATAGATCGACGGTTTGATCACGAAAAAATATCCGCTCAGTTCCAGGTCGTGGCGAATGACATCGGAGATCTTCTTCAGCATGCCGGTGCTGCCGGAGAACTCCTCCCCTTTTTTGATCGTCTCCACGGCGATCGGGAAACGGTGATCTTCGGGCTGGTCGATCAGAATTTCGATGGCGCCAAAGGCAAACGATGGCAGGAGAAACGTTAGACCAATGACACCCGATAGTAACGTTTTTCTCATAATGGTCCTCATGGGTGTCGGTGAATGGATGGCATCATAAAGATTATGGCTTAAAAGTCACGTGAAATACCTCGTTCAAGACCATTTGCTTGATCTCCGCCGGAGGCGCTGGGAGCGGGGAGGCGCGGTTCACTGCACGCATCGCGGAATCGTCGAGAAAGCTGTTCCCCGATTGTTTGGCCCATCCTCTCGAAATAATGGCGCCGCTCGCGTTGATGCGCAGACTGACGATCGCCTGTGGCCGCTTGGCCGGCGGCAGTGCCGTAATCTGTGCCGGCTTGGCCCACTGTCGCAGGATCTTGGCGCGCACCTGTGCCCGATATTGGTTCAAAATATGGGCGGGGGTGATTTGCGCGAGCGGTTTCCCGCCCGTGCCGCCTTCCCAGCCTGGCGAATTGGCCCCCCGCGCGCCGCCAGACCCCTTGCGACTCAGGTTGTCGACCATGTTGAGCAATTTGTCCCGCTCACTCGCGGGCTTCGTCGGTGTTGCTGCCGGCGACTTTGTGGCCTGTGCCACCGACTTTGGCGGGGTCTTTTTTTCCGCCGGTTTCTCCGGCGGTTTTTTTGGTCTCTCGGCCGGTTTTTTGTCCTGCGAGGGTTCATCAAGCCGTTTGATCAGGGCGTTTAAGTCCTCTTCGGAGATCGGGGGTGGCGGCGTCCCCTTGGGGATGGCCACTTCCCCGGGCTTGTCCGGTTCTTCGGGATTTTCGAGGGTCCCCAGTCCCAAGGTCTTGCTGGGGCCCTTGGGGAGGTCGATCATGACGACATCAACAGGGAATGGCGGTGTTGGAGTGGGGACATGTGCCCCCCAAAAAAAAAGAAAGAGGAAAAGCCCCACATGGACAACGAACGACCACTTCAGGCTGTGACGAAATCGCCGCGAGGTGCGCCCCATTACGGCTCCTCGGGCTGGGTCATCATCCCGATTCTCCGAATGCCGGCCAGTTTGGCGATGGCCATGACCTTCGCGACTTCTCCATATCGGATGTCGCGATCGGCGCGGAGAAAGAGATCCTTCTCGTCCCGTTCCTCAAAGACGTTTTTGAGATGTTGTTCCAAAGAGGCAACGCCGACCGGTTTGGTCGAGTCACCAATGAAAATTTGATACTCCTCGCCGGTTTGGCGGAGGGTCAGGATGATGTCGTTTTTGGTCCGCTCCACGTCCTTGGCCTTGGTTTGCGGCAGATTGACGTCGATGCCCTGCGTCAGCAGGGGGGCGGTGACCATGAAGATGATCAGCAACACCAGGAGTACGTCACACAGCGGCGTGATGTTGATCTCCGCCAAGTTGCCCCGTTGTCCGTTCGATGAAGAGTTGGTCATGGCCATACCGGTCTTTCTAGGCGGCAAAAAATTCGAGCGCGATGCGGTGGTTGAGATCGTTGGAGAACTGCTCCATGTCGCGCGAGAGCAACCGGATCCGGTTTATGTAGATGTTGTAAAACACGAGCGCTGGAATGGCCACGGCGAGGCCGACGGCCGTGACAAAGAGCGCCTCGGCAATGCGCGGTCCCACGACTTGGAGGCTGGAAGATCCGGCCGCGCTCAATTCAAAAAAGGCGTTAAGGATGCCCCACACCGTCCCAAAGAGGCCGATAAATGGCGATGCGCTCGCGGTGGTGGCCAAAAATGGGAGGTAATATTCGAGCTGTTCGATCTCCTGCGCGGTCGTTCGTTTGGTCTCGTGTTCAATGCGGAGTTGCTGGTTGTTTCCGCTCCCCTCGGACAATGGCGTAATGCCGCTGCGGAAGATGTTTTCCGCCGGCCCCTTGATCAAGCGGGTCTTCATGAGGGCGTCGATCGATTTGGCATGCCAGAAATGTTGCATGAACCGCTGCAACCGCCGCCGCGCAGATTTGATCTGTCCGTACTTGAAGAGGATAATGGCCCAGCTGATCACGGAAAATGTGACGAGAATGAAGAGGGTCAGCTTGATGACGATGTCGGAGTCCGCGATGATCGTCAGGAGCCGATTTTCCTCCCCACTGACTGCCGTTGTTGCTGCTGCCGCTGCGGCGGTCGTTGCTTCCAACAACATACGAAATCCTTTCTGTAAAGAAATACGCTGCGCGAGCGAGAGCGGATTGTGATCGACAGGGACGCGCTTGTCAAGATCATTGCGCAGATCATTGCGCGGAATGCCACGTGTTCCGGTGCGATGCCGTGGATCAGTCGACGGAAACGATTTCGGCAGGCGACAGAGGAGCCGCAAAGAGTTGTTCCGCGATGCGCGGCAGGTGCGGAGTGGCATCGGTCACGCAGATCCGGTCACGCGCCAGAGTGGCGGGTGGTGCCAGGAGATCGGCGGATGCCAGGACCTGATGGAGCTCGGCCGCCGCGGCCTCTCCGGTATCGATGAGCGGCAGCGAACGTGGCAGGATCCGGTGGATGACCTGTTGCAACAGCGGATAGTGGGTGCACCCGAGGATCAGCGTGTCAAGGTCGCGCGACGGCAATGCCTCGAGATACTGTCCCGCGATCATCGTGGTGGCCGGGGTGTCCAGCCAGCCTTCCTCCACGAGCGGCACAAAGAGCGGACAGGCCACGCTATCCACCGTGGTGCCCGGGGCCAGGGCATGAATGGCGTGCTCATAGGCCCTGCTCGCGATTGTTGCCGTGGTGCCGATGATCCCTATCCGCTGATGGCGACTCATGGCCACGGCCCGTGCTGCACCGGGCGCAATCATGCCGATGATCGGCACTGCAACGGCCTGGGTCAAGTCCTTGAGCGCCAGGGCGGACGAGGTGTTGCAGGCGACGACGATTGCCTTGACATGGTGACGCATGAGAAAAGCGGCATTCTCGAGGGAGTACCGGACCACGGTGGCCGCCGATTTGTTGCCATACGGGACCCGTGCGGTATCTCCAAGATAGAGAAACGATTCGTGCGGCAGTAGGGCGCGAATCGCCCGCAAGACGGTCAGTCCTCCGAGTCCGGAATCAAAGACGCCAATGGGCGCGAGACGACGATCGTCACGAGACATGCGGGGTCTTTCAGTAGTCGGCCCCCGGGGAAAGTCAAGGCGTGAAGCGAGACCATGCCGGTGCCAGCGTGGCTGCCCAGGGAGGCGTCTGCTCAGCCATTGCGTCAAGGAGCGTCCTATGCTAAGGGCGCGTCATGCATCGATCCGTGTGCGCCCTGCTCGCTATCGCGTCACTCCTCGTTCTCCCCGCAACCGCATATCCGTTGCATAAAGAGGGTGTCGAATCTCTCCAGACCTTTAGTCGCGTCCTGCATCACATTCTCGCATATTATGTCGAAGCGCCGGAAGAATCCGCCTTGATTCAGGGGGCGATCCGTGGCCTCTTTGAAACGCTCGATCCGCACTCATCCTATCTCTCTCCGCGCGTCTTCAATTCGCTCAAGGCCGAGACCGGCGGGCGGTTTGGCGGCATCGGTCTCGAAGTCGTGTTGCGGCACGGATGGTTGACAGTCATTGCGCCGGTGGATGGTTCGCCAGCGGCCCTGGCGGGGATCAAGGCGGGCGACCGGGTCGTGAAAATCGATGGGGTCTCGACAAAACGGATGAATGTCAGTGAAGCGGTCGCCAAGATGCGTGGGCGGCCCGGATCAACGGTGACCTTGACGATCCTGCGACGGGGAAGTCGTCTCCCGGTCGATATGGCCCTCAAGCGGGCGACCATCCAGGTTCCGAGCGTTCGCGGCGAACTGATGGCCCCCGGATATCCCATTGTGCGGATCACGAGCTTTCGGGAGCAGACCTATCACGATTTTTTGGAAACGATGAAAACGCTCACGCGTGAGGCGGCCATTCGCGGACTTGTGCTCGATCTGCGCAATAATCCGGGCGGACTACTCGACCAGGCCGTCCAGATGAGTGACTACTTTCTCCGCAAGGGGGTCATCGTGACCACGGAGAGTCGCGGCAAGGAGATCGATCGTCAGGAGGCCCATGACGAAGGATTGGAACCGGAGTATCCGGTCGCGATTTTGGTCAATGGCGGATCGGCATCGGCTGCGGAAATTGTGACCGGGGCTTTACAGGATCATGGTCGGGCGGTGGTCCTCGGGTCCCAGACATTTGGGAAGGGGTCCGTGCAGACCGTGATCGGTTTTGAGAACGGGGCGGCATTAAAGCTGACCGTCGCCCGGTATTACACCCCGCGAAAGCGTTCGATTCAGGCCTTTGGGATCGGACCGGATATCGTCCTGCCAGAATATCATCCGGAGAGTGAGGAGCAGGGGGAAGCGGAGCAGCCGCGCGAGCGGGGCCCCGTGCGCGAATCGCGTCTGCCGAGGCACCTTAAAGGGCGTCCCGCCAAATCGGGACGGTCGCGCTCCAATGGCGTGCGGATCCCGGCCATTTCCGTGGAAGAGGCCGGCGCCGATTATCAGCGCGCCATTGCCCTCCACCTCTTGCAAGACGGGACCGTGCAACGCCTGACCCATCTGCACTGAGCACCGCGACCCGATGTCACCCGCCGATCAATGATTGTCCCAGCAGGCCTTGGTTCTCTCCCATTTTGAGAAGTGCGATGATCATGGGGTGATTCTTCACTCAGTTTATCGAGTTTTGAACAAAATACAATTCATAAATCATAATAATATCAAATAAATATAACGATCGTCATTGGCACGGCTCTTGCTGTTTCAGATCCGTAGGGGGATCTCCCTATGAAACAGATACCATATACTTTGGGGATACTCGTGAGTGTGCTCCTCTCTCCGATGATGGCAGGGGGAGGCGTTCCCCCAATGCTTGCGCCACAATGGCTCACGCTCCACGTGGCCAGGGAGGAGTCGGAGCCTCTGCTGCCGCACACCACGGCATCATCGTGGCAGGTGGTCCAAAAGCGTCTGGAACGGGTGACACGCGCGGCAGCCGTGCAACAAAAGATTGCCAATCTCCTGCAGACGGTCGTCAAAAAGCAACCGGACAAGGGACCAACCGTGACGATGTCATCGGCCGTCTGGAGTGACACGATTGTCGGGGAGCCGACCGGTGTGGGGAGCGCCGATGTGCGCGTGGGCGGAGAGCCTGCTGCGGTCGAACCAGAGATCGCGGAGAGTGCCACGGAGGACGACGAGGCCAACTCGGCATCTGCACCGAATGCAAGTCCGGAGGGAATCCCCGCCGGTTCCGATCCTCTGGGTCTGGCCGCGTTGCGTGCGGAAGTGGGCGATGGCAATCCACTCACAGAGACCGCCAGTAGTGAAAATCCGGGGAAGAGCACGGAAGGGACCGCCAGTGTGGCCATTGGTGTGTCGGCCGCGATCGGTGTGGCCGGGGCAACATCGGCCACTCCCGGCAGTGCGGGAACGGGCAATGGATCGAACGACACAACGACGGGACTGGCACCCGGCAACGCCGGGAGCGATGAAGGTGCAACCACAGAGAATGCGAGTGCCATGACCGATGGAGAGATCACTCCCGCAGGTCCGGCAACAGCGCCGCTGCCGCCTTCGATTGATCTGCTGATTGAACCGGATCTCCCGGCCACGGGCTCAACGCTAGCCTCCGCGGAACCGTCTGCCGGGAGTATGAGCAGTGGTGCCGCAGCGCCCGTAATTGCGCAACTCGTCCCCCTGCTCTCGGGCCCTGCGGGTGGAGTGGCGCCGATTGTGGTGGCGCCGTTGACGCCGCTGATCATCGGAAAACCCCGTGCACCAAGCAGCGTCGGCCTGCAGCCACTGACGCCGACTGCACCCATTGCCCCACCCGTGGCCCAGCCGCCGGCGACCACGCTCCCTGCTACCGCGCCTGTCGTGGCGCCCGTGACGCCGCTTGCGGCCACAGTGGATGAGGGGCGTGATGCCCCACGTGAAGAGGTCGTTGCTCCACCGGTCGATGTCACTGCAGGGGCCGATCCCCTCACAGCGCCGACCGACGTGCACGCCACGCCACCCGAGGATGCAGATGCGGGCGAGGTGGAGGAGCGTCCCGCCACAGAAGATCTTGCGCCGATTGCCTTCGAGGTGGGGGAGACGATTTCCTGGATGTTTGGGACGGTGCTCACCCCATTGTACACAGAAGCCCCAGCGATGGAACAATATCTCTTTGTGGAATCCCCGGATGCCGAGACGCCGCTGTTGTTGGTTATCGATCCGCTGTTGCAACGCGTCGGGGCCTGTCGGCGTGCGCTTGGCGCGCGCGACTCATCAGAAGAGGCCGCAGCCACACGCCGTGACGGTCGCGAGATGCGCGAGGATCGGCGTGATGTTTGGGCCCGGCGCGTGGCGGTCCATGTGGCGGATCTGCTGGATGCCGGTGTCTCGCTCAGCCGCGGCATGAGTGGTGTCGTGGCTCGGCGGGTCTGCACCGCGGAACTGGAACGTGTCGTGCGTCCCGTGCGGGATGATGAGACCGCCGACGATGCCCCACTCATCTATGCCGATCGTGCCGATATCGAAGATCGACTCGGTGTGGACCGATCGCGGCGCCTGGTGCGATTGGGTGCCCGCGGAGAGATTGTCGCACAGATCGCGGAACTCCCGCTGCAGGCGCGCCACGTCCTGCCGTTGACCGCAGACCCGCGCGCCGCAGCCGACGGCCTCTTGTTGGCCGACGATCGTGCGGTCCATCTGCTCAACCGGCGTACCATGAACGCCGATGTCCGCTATCTCCTTCCGCCTGTGGATGGCGCAGAGACGACCTATTTGCAGTTGGTTCCCCATGAAGGTGGACGGGCCCTCGTGGTCCTGCAACGGACACGCGATCGTGCCACCGTGCTCCACTTGCTCCCGGCACGTCGACACGCCATGAGCGGCAATCGTTGACAGCGCAGGAGACCCTACTATGGTTGGGCGGCATGCGGTTCGTCCCGATCATCGGCCTCTTGCTGACCGTCGTGCTCTCTGCGCCCGCGCCGCTCCTTGCCCAGAAAATGCATCTCCCCGTGCTCGAAGCAAAGGTGGCTGCGTGCGTTGCGACCCTTTCTCCGCAGGCACGTCACATTGTTCATCAGCCCAGTCAACAAGGACGCATCCGCCTGCCACGCCGCGATGTGGCACCGCTCCGCCAGTGTCTCTCGCTCGCCCGTGATGTCGATGACGCGCGTGCGGTCCTGGCACTCCAGCGCGATCTGATGGCCCTGCCGCCCGCAGTGACAGCGCCCGCGTCGGAGGTCGTGCAGGCGGAGGCGATGGCCATTGCAGAGCGCATCGTGGCAACGACCCGTGCATATGCCGAGCGGTACCGCATGGTCGGCTCCCCGCTCTTCAACAATTTTTTGGTGCATGTGGGGGCGAAAGAGGGCGGATTTTGTTACCAGTGGACATCGGCATTGGCGCGTGCCATGCAAACCGTGCCATGGAACGCGTTTGCGCATCATTGGGGGGTGGCGAATCTCCAGAAAGTGACCGAGAACAATGCCCTCCTGATCGTCCGTCGCGGCATGCCGATTGAGACCGGTCTGGTGTATGATGCCTGGCGCGGCGCGGGGACGCCGTATTGGCGAAAGATTGCTGCCGATCACTATCAATGGACCGTGCGATATTCGGAGCATCATCTCTCCATCGGTGTTGGTCTGGAACCGGAACCGGAGTGAGGATCTATGAAAGCCATTGTCAAAGAGCGGCCAGGAGCGGGGGCGTGCTATACCGATGTCGATCGCCCCATTCCGTCCTCGCATCAGGTCCTGGTCCGCGTGCGTGCGGCCTCATTTTGCGGGACCGATCTCCATATCTATAAATGGACCCCATGGGCGGAGAGCCGGATCCATCCGCCCATGGTCTTTGGACATGAATTTGCCGGTGACGTGGTCGATGTCGGGGCGCAGGTCGAGCGGATTCGTGTCGGGGATCATATTGCCGCCGAATCTCATCTCCCCTGTTTCGAGTGTTATCAGTGCCGGACCGGTGCGATGCATATCTGCCAGAATCTGCAGATTCTTGGGGTCGATCGCCCGGGCTGTTTTGCGGAATATGTGGCCATCCCCGAGATCTGTGCCGTCCATACGGATCCGGCGTTGCCCTGGGAGATTGCGACCCTGCAGGAACCGTTCGGCAACTCGGTCTATGCGGTCACCGAGGCCGCGGTCATGGGGAAACGCGTGGCGATCTTTGGCGATGGGCCGACCGGCATCTTTGCCACCGCTGTGGCACGGGCCTTTGGGGCCACGCAGATTTTTTGCGTCGGTCTGCAGCCGTATCGTCTCGCACTCCTGCGGCACTATGCGCCCGACAGGATTTTCGATGCCGCCCAGGATGCGCCCGTGGAACAGATCCTCCAGGCCACGCGCGGTCTGGGGGTCGATGTCGTGCTCGAGATGAGCGGGGCGGAAGCGGCCATCCATCAGGGATTCCGGGTGGTGCGCAAGGGCGGGACCTTTGTGGCCTTTGGCCTGCCGGCGGCGCCGATCCCGATCAATTTTGCCGATGAACTCATTTTCAAGGGGATCCAGATCAAGGCGATCAATGGCCGACAGATGTTTGCCACGTGGGAACAGGTGCAGAACCTGCTTCTGTCGGGGCGTGTGGATCTGCGTCCGGTGATCACCCACACGTTTCCGATGGCCGCCATTGACACGGCCATGCAATTACTGACGGGACAAGAGGCGAAGGCCGGCAAGATCGTCCTGACCCCGGGAGCAGCAGGCTAACGAAGGGAAGAAGAGCGTATGTCGTTATCTATGGAAAAGGAGTGTGCGAAGGCGTTGGCAGAGATCACCGAGGCTGGTCTCTGGAAGGAGGAGCGGGTCCTGGCCTCCCCGCAGGGGGCCGAGATCCGGGTCGGTGAGCACGATGTTATCAACTTTTGCGCAAACAATTATCTCGGACTGGCGAACCACCCCCGATTGATTGTCGCGGCCAAGGTCGCACTCGACACGCGCGGATATGGCATGGCGTCGGTCCGTTTTATCTGCGGGACGATGGATCTCCATAAGATCCTCGAGGAGAAAATTGCTCGGTATTTGCGGCGCGAGGCAACCATCCTCTATGCCTCCTGCTTCGATGCCAATGGCGGACTCTTTGAGGCCATGCTGACCGACCGCGATGCCGTGATCAGCGATCAACTCAATCATGCCTCGATCATCGACGGGATTCGCCTCTCCAAGGCGAGGCGCTATCGGTATCGCCACGCGGAGATGGAGGATCTGGAAGCCAAACTACGGACGGCGCGGCGCGATGGGGCCCGCCACTCTCTGATTGCCACTGACGGGGTTTTTTCCATGGACGGAGATGTGGCGAAGCTGGGCGAGATTTGTCAGTTGGCGCAGCGCCATGATGCCGCGGTCATGGTCGATGACTCGCATGCCACGGGGTTTTTCGGGCCCGGTGGTCGTGGGACACCTGCCGCGTGCGGTGTGGAGGCGCAGGTCGATGTGATTACCTCGACGCTCGGCAAGGCCCTGGGCGGGGCATCAGGCGGTTTTACGACCGGACGGCAATCCCTGATCGACCTGCTGCGGAACCGGTCGCGTCCCTATCTTTTTTCGAATAGTCTCCCTCCCGTTGTGGCAGCGGCCTCGATTGCCGCGCTCGATCTGCTTGGCGAGGTCGAGGGGCTGCGCGAGCGACTCACCGCCAATACGCGGCAGTTTCGTGCCGCGATTACGGCGGCCGGTTTTGACGTGCGACCCGGTGACCATCCGATTGTCCCGATCATGCTGGGCGATGCCGCGCTGGCCGGTGCCATGGCAAAGGCCCTATTACAGCGCGGGATTTATGTGATCGGGTTCTCCTATCCGGTGGTGCCCCACGGGGTGGCGCGTATCCGGGTGCAGCTCTCTGCCGCCCACACGCCGGCACATATCGAGCGGGCGGTCGAGGCCTTTACCGACGTCGGCCGTGCCCTGCACGTCATCTGACAGGGGACACACATCGGAGGGAGCCGACCAGCTCTCACACCAGAGGCACATCAACTCTAACAAAACGCCCGCACATCACTTTTCTATCCCTGTACCGATACATTGTCTTACTTATAAATATGTAAGTAATTTATATTGATTTTATATAGATAGTTCTATATAAATTTGTTGTGCCGAAAACGTTCAAATTCGACGTCATTTTGAGCTCGGAAGATCTTTGCAACCGTCAAAAGGAAATGAGGCGCGTTCTCTCTATTATGGAACGCCAAGGGCGGTTGGTTCTCTACAGTATTCGACGTATGGGAAAAACATCTCTTGTTCATGTCTGTAGCCAAAAGAGAGGAGAGGTCGGGCAAAGGGTGTTCCATCTTTATATCGATTTAAATGAAACAACTTCACTGGAGGAGGTGGCACAGAGATTTCATACCCACAGCGAATTAGCCTTCAAAAAACAATTTCCGGTTCAAAAAGTTAAAAGTGTGTTCAATGACATTTTATCCAGACTGAAGGTGAATCTTCCCGGCGGTGTCGAATTATCAATGGAAAATATCGCATTTCACCAGCCGGAAGCCTACCTTTTACAACTCTTTCAAAAATTGGGGGAGATATCCGAAAAAAATGAAACTGTTTTGATTGTTGATGAATTTCAGGCCATTGCCGAATTAAGAAAGGTACAGGCCCTGCTCCGAAGGGAATTTCAACAACTTTCCCAGACGGCGGTTATTCTGATGGGAAGTAACCAACGGCTTCTCTACAAAATCTTTAATGATAAAAAACTCCCCTTTTTCAGTTTTGGTGAAGAGATGGAATTACAACCGATCTCTGTGGAGGATTATCTCCCCTATTTGAACGAGCGGTTCGCAACTGCGCATGTCATCATACAAAAAAACGAAGCGGAATATATGCTCGATCTTATGAACAACATCCCAAATTATATCAACGAACTTGGCGCGTGGATTGTTGAAAATTTTTCAAATTTGGAGTTAACTAAAGGACATGTCGCCAGCGCCTTTGAATCAGCCGTGGAATCAAAACGGGGACGTTACTCTTCGGCTCTGTATGGTTATAGCCATTTGGAAAAGGTTTTTGTCAAAGCGATTGCTACAAGAGGACCTGTCAAAAGATATTCGGGCGGTGAAATGCAAAATGAGACCGGCTTACCAGCCTCTGAACTGGCTCGAATCAAAAAGACACTGGAAGACTGCCCCCTCCTCTCTTTGGACACAGAGAACAGACTGTTTATCATCGATCCCTTTTTAAGAAAATTTTTGGAAACAATGTAACCATCACCCAATTTTTTGGAGCAACTCCTCGGCGAGGGGAGAATGATCTTCGGCGCGGTCTTGACCCCCGCTTCGCATCGGAAACCGTCATCTCCGCAAATCACCCACTTACTCGGGAAAAGACAACTTTTTCATAATGACGCCGATCATCTCAGTGGAGGCTTGGAAAGCCGGGATGTCAAGGCCCCACAGTCCGGCTGCGTAGCGGCGCTGGGGGGGGGGGGTGACGTGAGCCTTTCTATAGTCGAGACACCGGAGGGAGAGAAAAATGGCGCCGGTCCCGGTTTTTTATTGCGCAAAATAGGACGGCGTGGGAGGGTCCCACGGAAGAACTTCCCACGTAAGGCTGAGTAGCGCCCCAGGTAGGATCGCCACGGCGAGGAAGGAAAGAGCAGTGAGTCTTACAACCTCTTTTGGTTCTTTGCGAGCTGTCGCCCTAGCCCTTCCCCCGAGCGGGGGAGCGCCACGCAATACCGTTTTGATGGTGGCGCCAGGCCAGGCCATCAAATTACACGCCGCGCTTGCTGCCGCAGGAAACCATGCCGGACGGCTCGGTATCACCCGATTTGTCATTGCCACGCGCGAGATGTCGGCGGATGCCGTTCGTCACACGGTGGAAACCCTATTTCCCGGGACGGCACCCTTTGCCATTGATCTGCTCGAGGCGCCCATTGAGCGAGTGAGTGCCACGGCGTTGCAAAGCGGGCTTGAGGCATATGCCGTCACCCATGGGCCATTTGCCGGCATCTTTTCTCCGATGGATCGCTATGTCACACCGACGAGCCGGCTCTCTGTGGCATTGGAAGCGAGCGGAGCCTTGCGGCCCGGTCGGCAGTATCTCAATCCCACGGCCCTGGAGGCCGTGACGAGCAAGGTGCAATTCCGGCGACTCTGTGACGAGATCGATCCTGACAGGACGGCGTTTCATCACCCCTACTGGAGAGTGATTGGCGACAGCCAATTAACCGCTGCAACTGTGCATGCGTTGACGGGCATCGGCCGGGATTTTTTTGTGATCCCGCGCCGCGGGGCCTGTGCGCGTGGGGTTGGGCGCTTTGAGCGGGATGATCCACAACTGGAGCAACGCCTTTCGCATCATCGGGCCTTGTTGCAAGCATTGCGTCGCGATGCCAGATCTGGCGTAACCGGTCCGGCTGAGGTTCTCCTCGTCGATCGCGTCAGGGGACGGGAGTATAGTTGTGAAATCTACAGCCACGACGGGTGCTATGAACCCGTGGCCGTGCATGCCAAATATTTCATGGGCGATCCGCAGAATCCGGACGGGGTCTTTGAGCGGATCTTTGTGGGGCAGGGGCCCGATGGTGCCGGCACTTACGCCAGCCCGGAGGCTGGGCTCATTGCCGCACAAACGGTCGACCTTCTGCAACGGTTGGCAGCGCATGGGGTTCCCCTGGGGGATGGCGTGTTCCATGTCGAATCGCGACTGCATGAAGAGAGTGGCAAGGTCTACGTGATCGAGGTCAATCCCCGTCCCCCGGGATCGCTCGCTTTTACACTGGTCCCAACGGCAACGGACGGGGCCCGCGATCTCTATGCCATGTTGCTCTATACGTCGCTGCGGGAGCCGTATCCGCTCTCCGGCTACTCGTGGCAGGTCGCCGCCGATGCCACATTGTTTGCGCAGGGTGAAGCGGCGGACGAGTCGGGATACTGGCAGTTTGATGGATTTTGGCTGCAGGAACGTGCGGCGGATGAACCAATAAACGTGACCGATTGGGAGAAAGAGCAACTCCTTGCACGGCTGGGTGCCACGTTGAACAGCGAGACCCAGATGGATGCCCAAATGGCATTGGATGCCGCACTGGCGTTGGGGTATCCGGTCGAAAGTGCCCGCCGGCTCCAGGCGGCATTGGCGCAGCAGGAACTATGGAGTGGTCTCGAATTACGGCTGACGGGTTTTGAGCCGTTTATCTTGCCAGGCAAGCGGATTGCCGAACTGGCAGGGGTCTATGCCGCCTGTGCCGTGGCCATTGGCAATATGGACCTCGGTCGCGACCTTGCCGAGGCCCATCTGGTCGCCGGCCTCTATCTGCTGCTCAGTCAGTACCTCATCGCACAGGCCACGCCTATCCGCGCGATTTCGCACCTGGCCGGCAGCGCCGCGTAGAGATCACCGGTCCTCAGAGCGCTCACTTCTGTGATGCCCCCTCACTGTTCTGCACCGGGTCGGGATCGAAGTCGGTCAGGTGATGCTCCCGCAATTTGACGAGCAGTTCGGCGAGCGGAATGTGTAACGAGGTTGCGACCTGTTCCAGATCGCCGTGATAATGGGCCAGCGCCGCGACGAGGAGTTCCTTCTCATAGGTTGCCAACGGGACATTGGGGGCAAAACCGACAGAGGCGTTGGCCTCATTACCTGGCGATGGGGAAGCGGTCTTCAATGGTGATGTGGCCATTGGTTGAGGGACAGCGGTGGTCGGTTGTTCCCGTTGCGATGCCCCCGCGGTCCCCAATTGCCCGGTCTGACGGAGCAGCGATCGGAGATCCGCCCGCACTTTGGCCCGTGATAATTGGCGCAGATAACTGCTCTTGTATTCCTCCCCGAGTCCATTGGCGATTTTCATGATGATCGTGTCTGCCTCTCCCAGATGCGTGAGGGCCGCATCGATTTCATCGCGTTTTTCGTGAAACACGCCGAGCAGGTATTCGATCTCCCAATGCAGTTCCCGCCAGTCATTCTGGGCGCATCGCTGCGAGAGTTCCTGCAGGACGGGACCAGTGGCCGCGTCCGGTTGCGGATGCTTCACCACCTCGATTTTGCGTCGCAGGATTTCATAGCGGACACGAAACTCGGCGTCGGTTTCGTTGGCGAGCAGCAGCGAGAGGCGCTGGAAAAAGGTGTTCGCCTCCTCGATTTCCCCCTTCTCCACGAGGAGGTCCACCGCGCCATAGCAACCCCAACGGATGAGACCCTCGTCATTGTTCGATTCGCCGATCGCAATCGTCTCTTCAAAGGCATTCAGGGACTCCATCAAGCGACCCAGATCTTTGTAGAGATAACCAAACGTGATCTGGATCCATCCGAGGAGTTGGTGATTGCGGCACTTTCGCGCCAGCCGCATCGCCTGCGTCAGATAGCGCGCCGCCAGATCGGGAAGCCCGAGATTGAGATAGAGTGTGGCCACGGTCATGAGACTGCGCGAGAGATCAATGTCCGGTGCTCCCGCGGCCTTGATCTGAAAACTCCGCCGGGCATATTGCAGGGCCTCGGAATAGATCGCCCGTTTCTGGAGCAAGGCAATGATGTTGTCGAGGAGTGTGAGCGCGTTGTGGGAATCGCCAATGGCACTCGACTGCTCCCAGGCCTGCAGAAAGGCGCTCAAGGCCTCGTCGGTCCGGCCGGCGTGGAGATAAATCACCCCCATCTGCCCGTGAATCGAGGCCGCGATCCGTTTTTCGTGCCCATGCACGTCGAGTTTTTCCTGGTAGAACTGCAGGGCCTCGTCGACTTTTCCAAGACGCGCCAGGGCCACGCCGAGATTGTTGTTGGTCACCTTCAGTTGCTTGTTCCGCGCGAGTTTTTTGGTCCAGCCATGCGATTGCGAATAGAGGTCGAGGGCCTCTTTTACCGCCCCGGCCTCCAGGTGGGCCTGTGCCCGCTCGTTCAGGAGAAAAAGGTAGGTCGGATTGGACGTGTCTTTCGGCAATTGTCCGAGCGCCTGTTCGTAAAAGGTCCCGGCCTCTTTGGGACGGCGCTCGGCGCGCTTCACCAGTCCGAGCAATTTGAGTTCTTCAATCCCCGGCGTTTGTTGTCGGGCCGTGATCTGGTGGAGCAGTTCTTCGCAGGCCTGGTATTTTCCCTGATACAACAGGAGGGTGGCGATTTTGCGTTGCGTCTTGAGTAAGGTCTCCTGCGCCTCCGGCATGGTCGCAACAATGGCCGCCGCTTGGTGGAGGAATTCGACGGCCTGGTCCCCTTCCCCAAGCGACTGGGCCTCTTCTGCCGCGGCCTCCAACAGCGGGATCCCTTTCTGCTGATCTGCGCTATACGGGATGTAGGGGGCAATGTCGCGGGCCTCAAAGCCGGGATCCTCTTCCATCCACGCAATGAGCTGATCGGCCAAGACGCTGCGCCGCTGCGGGGAGAGATCCTTGATCACGATCTGGGCCAGGGCCCCTGTGGCTGGGAGATAGGTCTCCTCGGTCGATTTGTAGCGGACCAGTCCCTCCGACTGCAGCTGCTGTAAAATCTGCTCACTCGTCCCTTTGCAGAGCATCGATAACACGTCGACGGTCAGGGGATGTCTGGCAAAGGCCAGACATTCGAGCACGCGCCGTCCGTCCGTTGTCAGTTGCGCAATGTGGCGCGCATACAGTTCCTCGATGGAGTGGGGGAGTTCGCCCAAATCATGGTGTTGATGATACTGCCGCGCCGCCTCGCCCATGAGGAACGGAATGCCCTGCGAGAACTCCCATACCGCATCGGCAATGCGGGTCGTCTCTTCCCGTGGACCGAGGAGTTGACGGACATAGTCGTGCACCTCGGATTTTTCCAATGGGATCAGCTCCAAGATCGGGGTGCCGGTGACTTGGCGGGGTGCGACCCCGCTCCGTGTCTCCGCAATGACGACAACCAGTGGCGGGGCATCATGGCCGAGCATGGCAGAATAGAGGTGCCCGACCAGGTTGAGAATCACCTTCTGGACCCCCGGACCTGCGCGATCGAGATTGTCGATCAGATAGCAGGTCGGTCGATACCGGGCCACATCGAGCAACAGCTGGGCCGCGGTATCCGGCGAGAGGGGTTCAGTGGCATATTGATCAGGCGGAATGTCGAACGCCGCCAGAAACGTGTGGAGATCCCGACCTTCCCGTTCACCGTCAATGAGCCAGGTCGCACAGTCCTTGATTTGCGCGTAATATTTGATCTCTTTCAGGAGGCGACTCTTCCCCAGGCCCCGATCACCGACAATCAGATAGGACTGTGGGTGTTCTTCCTGGTCGATCGTTTCATCGACGCTCATGGCATGGACCACCCGCTGGATGGCATTGGTCACGGTGGCCATATGTCCTTCGCGGCCAATCAATGGTCCCTCGAACAACGTCGCGCGCTGTGTCGCGGTCTGCTCTTCTTTGGTGATCGGCGAGTGGAGCTGGAGGTAATTGAGCACGACACCCGCCGACGAGAAACGCTCCTCGGCATTGGGCGCCATCAAGGTCTTGACCATCTGGCAGAGATAATCCGGGACCCCGCGGTGTTGCAGCGGTTCGAGATCGAGCTTCTGGGTCTGGTGCCAGAGCCGCGCTTCCTCGACCGTCTCGACTTCGTACGGATAGATGCCGGCGAGGAGACGATAGCAGACGACACCAAAGGCATAGAGGTCGACGCGATGATCAAAGTGGCCGCCCGGCTGCAGCAGTTCGGGGGCCATGTAGTACAATGTCCCGGCAATTTCCTTGGTCGGTTCGTTGGCGTGCACCGAAATGCCGAAGTCGACGAGGGTGGCGTGCAGTTTCCCCCCCTTGCGACTCACGAGGATGTTGTCCCCCTTGATGTCAAAATGGATCAGCCCCACGGAGTGGATGAAATCGAGCGCGTGCAGGGCCTGGACGATGACCCGTTCCACTTCATCGATCGGGGCCTGCAAGAGCGCGCGAAAGAGGTCTTCCCCCTCGACGAATTCCGCGGTGAAAAAATATTGTTTGTGGGAGGAGGAAAATCCGAAATCAAAGACCCGACAAACGTGGGGATGGTGGAGCTCCGCGAGAAGCGAAAATTCCCGCTTGAACGCGGCAATCCGGGATTCCGTGGTGAGACTCGCCGGGAGAAATTTGAGGGCGATCGGTTCGGGATGGTTCGGGGAGGTGACCTGATAGACCTTTCCCATCCCTCCCGCGCCAATGTGCCGCAAGATCGTGTAGGTCTGTTGGGCCGCCCGGATCGTCGGGGCAATCGGTGTTTCCTGGGAATCGTTCGCGTGCAACACGGCTCTAGTATAGCGAAATTACCCCCCCAGGGGAAGACTTGGGCAGCCCATGGGGCGCCAGGGCCCGCGGAATCAGCCAGAGAGGACAATTGCCCGATTGTCGTGAGGAGGGGTTGGCGGAGTAATGGATGGGCGGTCAGATACTCGTGCAGATCGCGCGTCGGGCTCCCCACAAAATAGGTGTTGAGTAATTGTGCGGCCCAGGCCGCCCGCTCGACCGGATAGTGGTGATTTATCACCCATCCTTCGGTCGTTTGATAGCCGATGAGTCGCTCCATGGCCCGTTCCATCCGACGCTGCCATTCGAGGATCTCGGTCGGGATCTGGGCGTCATTGTTGCTCGGGAAGAGTGGCGGCGGCATCTCCCCGTGCGGAGGGATGACAGTGGTCGCGATCCAGCGACTGACGCCGTGCGCGATCTCTTCGAGCTCGGTACTCCACCAGAGAAGCGGTTCCGGGCCGCTGTCGTATGGTGCGCAATCGCCGTACCGATCGAAGAGGGCCTCGGTGCAAAAATGGAACGCCTCTGCTGCGGCAGTCGCTGGCGACGTCTCCCCGGTCGCGCGGTGATATCCCCAGGCGATGGCAATGGCATCGTAACGTCCCGGCGTGGTCATCCGGATCATATCGGCCGTGGTGAGGTAATCCATGATCGATGAAGAGGGGAGCGGGGCGTCCGGCGGCCGTTCCCCGCGGATTGCTCCCTGCAGATCCGCGAGATTCTCCTCCGGCGGGATGGCCGTATCGAGGCTGGCGGCGAAATTGTGTCGGAGACCCAAGACGTGGCCAACCTCGTGCATGATCACTGCGCGGAGTTGTTGCTTGGCGACGACCTGCCGCTGTTCCTCGGTGAGCAACACGGTCTCGGCAGCCGTCGGGCCCCAGGGTCCGGTCCATCCGGTCTGGTGGTACTCGCACAGCGGTGCGGCATCGGCCCCGGCCAGCGTAATACCCGCATTCCGCGCCGCCTCGAGCCGATCCGTGTACCGCAGGTCCGCCCATCCCTGTGTCACGATGATCAGCGCCGTCAGCGCCTCGCCAGTGACCGGATCCCCTTGGCTCATACCGATGCCATAGCCCCGTTCATCCTCGACCCATTGAATGAGGGGATACCGCGGATCGCCCGCTGTGACCCCCGGCGGGGCATCGGCCACGGCGAGCATGTCGGGACCCAAGACGGCATTCCATGCCAGGGCCCCTTCACGGATCGCCTCGCGAAAACGGAGCGGTGTATTGTTGGAGAGATAGAATGTCAGGGGTTTGCGCAGATCCCACCGCCGGGCAGTGAATCGTGGGGTCGTGGCCCCGGGCGTGAATGTGCGGCTATTGAAATACCCGATGGCATCGAGGGGGTCATCCTCGAGGGGTGGCAGGGTCGATCGGTCTGCACGCCAGAAAGTATAGCGGATGACCGCACCCCGCTCCGGGGTGCCGCGAAAACCGAGGACCTGTTCAAAACTTGTCCAATCCGCTTCAGTGATCGAGGAACGAATATAGCCCCCGGTCAGCCGGGATTCCTCTCTGCCGGCGACGAGGCCGGCATTGACCGCGGTGGCAGTCGGTTCGAGGATCGGACTGTCGTGGATCAGTTCTGCCAAGGCACCCTGTTGGAAATCAAACCGGATCTCCTGCGCCGATTCGCCGAGGATTGGAAAGGTGGCGAGTATCGTGCCGGAGAGATTTGTCGTTTCGGGGCGCTGTCCGCCCTGGCGTTCGATGAGGAGCATGGTGTCGTGCAGCTGCTGAAAGTAGACCATGTTGGTGTAGTGCCAGAGGAGCGGATGCGGGGTCGTCCTCTCTTCCACCAGGGCCGGGAGCAAGAGGAGCGGTTGGTTCAACATCATCCGCTCGATGACGAGGGCCTGATCTTCTACGCGGAGGAAGGGCGCGGGTGCCTGGACCGCCTCGCCACTCTTTTCGAGCCCCACACTCTGTGCGGGTGCGGCCGTGGTGTGGCCTGCCAGGATAAAGCCGATGGTCGCCGGATCTCCCAGCGACTCCGGCATGAGGAGAACCGGCCTGAGCGTCGGACCATCATCGCCATCTTCATCCTCCGCACGTTTGGCGGGCGCACAGGCGATCAACCCCACGAGAAGTCCACAGAGGAGCATTCGGCAGTGCCGATGCACGATGGCCACCTTTCTCCCCCGTGGAGGGGGTGTAAGCACAGGGGGTGTGGCATGTCAAAAAAAACATTCCCGCGGGAGGGAAGACCCGCTATAGGGAACCGTCCCACTTGTCATATAGGATGTCATTCCCGCGAAGGCGGGGCTCAAAATGAAGGAGAGGTCATGCGACGACAACAACGATCTGCCGGAATGCTTCTGATGATGAGTCTCGTCGTGGTGTGGGGCTGCTCAAAGGGGACGGAATCGGCGGTGAAGGGAGCCACCATGTCACAAGCCGCAGCGCCAGCAGCCGGGACCGCACAGCAGGCCGTGCGTGAACCAACGACACCAACCGTCGACCCCGCCAAAAAATATCACGGAGTGATTGAGACCTCGAAAGGAACGATCGAGGTCGAACTCTATGCCAAAGAGGCCCCGCTTTCGGTCACCAACTTTGTGCAATTGGCCCAGACCCACTATTATGACGGGCTGACGTTTCATCGCGTGGAACCGGGCTTTGTGATCCAGGGTGGCGATCCCAGGGGCGATGGGACGGGTGGGCCGGACTACACGGTCAAGGCCGAGATCGGCGCCAAACACGTGCGGGGCGCACTTGCCTGGGCACGGACCGGTGACAACGTCAATCCGCAGCGGCGGTCGAGCGGTTCGCAATTTTACATTACCCTCGCCCCGACTCCGTTCCTCGACGGGCAATATACGGTGTTCGGGAAGACCGTGAAGGGGATGGATGTGGTCGAAAGAATCGCCGTCGGCGACACGATCAAGCAGGTTTCCGTTATGTCGGAGTAGGCGGTCGTCATCCCGCCGGCACTCTCCGTTGCACGGCATCGACGAGGATTTCCAGGGCCGGGAGGCGGCCGTCGCCTTCGTAGCCGCAGGCGAGTGTGCCGTGATCCGGGGGGACGATCGTGTAACCCAGCGACGTGAGGGTCGCAACGTTGCGTTGGGTGATCGGGTTGTGCCACATGTTGGTGTTCATGGCCGGAGCAAAGATCACCGGGGCCTTGGTCGCATTGATGATGGTGCTCAACAGGTCATCGCACAATCCGTGCGCGACTTTGGCCACGATGTTGGCAGTGGCCGGCGCGACCAGCACCAGTTGGGCAGCGTCGGCGAGGGCAATGTGACTGCACGAGTGTTCCGCCTCGGTTGCAAAAAAATCCGCGCGCACCGTGTGACCGGAGAGTGTTTGCAGGACCAGTGGCGCCACGAAGTGATGTGCCGCTTCGGTCATGACGACCTGCACGTCGTGACCGGCCTTGACGAGCAGGCGGACGAGCTCCGGGGTCTTGTAGGCGGCAATGCCGCCGCTAATCCCTAAGAGGATCATTACGCCGCGATGACCTTCTCTTTCCCGCCGAACGCATCCCACCACGGTCGGGCACCGGCCCTGATGACCGTATTCAGTGCCTCGATGTTTTTGACGCCGCGATCGCGCAACCACGCCTCGAGGGCTGCCCGTCCCTCCCTGGCATAGACGGGGATCCCCTCCTTCCACGTGGCGCGGCCACAGAGGACGCCATTGTACCGGACACCCGCCTCGTTGGCGAGCGAGAGACTCTCCCGGAACTCGGCATCAGAGACCCCGGCGCTCAGGTAGATGAACGGTTTTGTCGTGACTGCCGCACAGGCCCGGTAGTGCTCCATGGCCTCCTGTTTGGTATAGGCCGTGCCGTCCTTTTTGAAAACGGTCGTGCCGGCACAGTATTGCAGATTGATCGGAATCTCGACTTTCATGACGTCGACATGATATGTCGGCTTGTCGAATTCCTCCATGCTCTTGCGTACGACGTCGGGTTTGATTTTCGCGAACTCGAGACCCTTGTCGTTCCCCCCCTTGGGGTCATAGCCGACAAATTCCAGAAAGAAGGGGAGGTCCGTGGCCACGCATTCTGCGCCGATATTGGCGACCCACTCATGCTTTGTCGCATTGATCTCCGGACGTTCAAATGGCGAGTAATAGAGAAGGATCTTGCAACAGTTTGCGCCATGGGCCTTCAGTTTTTGCACGCTCCAATTCGGTAACAGCGTGGGCATCCGCCCGGGTTTGGTGTTGTCATAGCCGCTCTCTTCATAGGCGAGAAGGAGGCCGCATCCCTCGGCACGGACCCTGGTGGCCGGAAGTCCCCAGACCGGATCGAGCAACATGGCGCTCGCATGTGGAGAAAGGACTTTTGTCACCGTCGATTTGAACTCTTCCATCATCTGGTCGGTGATCGCACTCGAGGCCACCACCTTTTCCTTGGCGAGCGATTTTTGCAACGACCCGCGCTGATCCATGGCCGCTGCCGCGATGATTCCCTCCGCTGTTGCGACGGCATTCATATTGGCATATTTTGCCCTGCTCATCGTCCCCATCCGATCCTCCTTGCTGGTTAGCTCTCTTCTCGCGCTGCTGACGCCACGCTTCATAGCCGATCTGTCCGCGGCGTCAACTCTTGCCACCATTTCTCCAAGAACGTGTTTTGATTGAATTGCCGATCCGCTTTGGTATACTGGGGTGTATGCTCCCCCGGGGATTGCAACGGTTTTTTTGGGATGTCCGTTTTGACACTATTGATCCGGTGCAGCATCAACGCTATGTGATTGAACGATTGCTCGATCGAGGCGATGTGCCGGCCGTCCGTTGGCTGCTCGGGTATTATTCGCCGGCGAGTATGATCACGGTGTTGAAACAGACGCGCGTATTGTCTCGCAAGAGTGCGACATTTTGGGCACTCTATTTTCACGTCAACCCGACAGAGGTCCCATGCATCCAGAAATCCTGGCTACGGCGACTTCCGCCTGTCTCAAAAAGTCAAAGTCAGTTTTCTCGAGTATCACTACCCGTTAATCAATCCACTGGAGGTGTTTGAAGGTGTGGCAGTGGCAAGTCTTGCGGATTTGGCGTGCATGAAATTGGAGGCGGTGGCCGCGCGCGGGAAAAAGCGGGATTTTCTGGACTTGTATGCCGTTGCCCAATCCGGACCTTCCATCCGGGAGATGGTACAATGGTTTGAGGAGAAGTATCAGAGCGTTCGTTACAATCTCGTCCATCTGATCAAGAGTCTCAGTTACTTCGAGGATGCCGAGGACGATCCGTCGCCGATCCTGTTGCATCCTATCGAATGGACCGATGTGAAGCGGTTTTTTCACTCTGAGGCGGCACGACTTCTTCCGTAACTCTGTTGCGCTCCGGGCTCGTCAGGAGAGTCACGACACCCCGTTCTCTCCGCTGCCGCGTGGTGACCCGGCCAAAAAAGTCTCGATGGCGGTGCGCCAGGCATCGACGCGGGGGTCGACGTGAGCCGCACCCAACCGCTGTGTGGCATCGGCGATGAGGGTGTCGATCTGACGGCGAAGGGCGGATTCGCTGTCATCCGCGGGATCTTCCCCGCGGGCGGCATTGGTGACAAACGCCGCAAAGTGGTCGTGGAGATAGGCCTCCCACGTCGTGTCACTCCCGAAGAAAGGTCTCGTACCGGAGGAGAGCCAGAGCCCAAGAGCATTGGCCGCTGCGAGAAGTTCGGCCCGCTGTGACAATGAACCGGTACGCCAGCGTTGAAACAGGCCAGACAAGGGATCACGCCCGGCGGACGATACGGTGGAGACGGCGACGTCGGCGGCGACGGGCGGGCTTTCAGCGACCTCTCCTGCCGTGTCCTCTCCAGTCTCGGGGACCTCTGGTGTGGCACCGGGGAGCAAGGCGGTCGCGGGTGCCGGACCCTCCGCCATAAACCGCCCAATCCGCAGAGAAGGCGACGGCGTGGCCTCGAGGGGGAGTCCGATCCACCGGCCTTCTGCGGTGGGAAGAACCACTTCGGGCCAAGCGTGCGCGGTCGTTCCCACTCGGCCACGCCGCGACGTGAGCCAGCCACGGGACAAACCGGCGGGGATCCCCGTGGCTCGCAGCAGGGAGAGGGCGGCGATCGAGAGCTCCAGACACTTGCCCCCCTTCATCTGCACGGTGGTCCGGAGGGAGTCGAGGAGCGTCGCCGTTCCGAAGTCGACCTTTTCGGACAGCTTCTTCCACAGGACGCGTCCCCGACGCGAGCGATAGTGTCGGTACCGGAGTCCACTCCGCTGCGTGACCTCCCGCTGAATGGCCACTAACGCCTCGCGCAACGGGCGGTCTTGCAGGCGGCTCACCAGGGTCGTCCATTGTTGCGCGAGCTGCGGTGCGACAGCAGCAATCTCTGCCAGCGAGGGCCCGGCGGTGAGGTCCGCGTAGAGCGTCGCCCCGTAATATTGCGGGCCTGCGGTGGGCAAAGCGGCGAGCGGTGTCTCCAACAATGGGTGGGTGACGGGATTGGGATTGAGGGCGTAAGCCACCTGTCCCTCAGGTACGGACTCGGTGTGCACCGTACCACCCACCGGCTGGAGTGTGTGGGCATCAACCGGTTGTCGGTCCGGATTGACTCGACCCCGTACCACGTGTGGCCCGTCCTCTCCCAGTGTGGCGGGCGTAATCGTCTCTCCCGCATGAAAGGCCCCTCCCACGAAGTGGCCACCAAATTGTTCGCGGAGGTATTGCGCGCGTCCGTGCGGTGCCGGGGCCAACCGGAGCCACGGGCGCGTCCATCGAAAGAAAATCCGCGCCATGACGCCGGAATCCGTGAGGCGGAGGACCGTGTCGACCGCGGCCGAGACGCCCCTGGCAATCGCCCTCCCTCCCTGCGCGATGGCTGACACGGTCTGTGACGCTCCGCCACGCACCGCACGACCCATCGTGGCCAGACGTTCTCTCATGGCCTGGAAGTCGTTTCGGAGTGCCTCACTCTCGCGATCCCACAGCTTCAGCACGGCATCAAACCCCTGTTCCACGAGATCGCGGAAATGGAGGTCCAGATGGCTCAAGCGCCACCGTGCCTGCCGCGCGCGGCGTACGACTTTCTCTGCGATCTTTACGGCGTTTCTCACGCGTTTTTTGAGGGTGCCGAGAGGATCCTCAAGCTCCAGCGTCCCGAGCTGGAGGTCCCGATAGAGATCGTAAAGAGAGTGCCGCTCACGCCGGGTCATGTATTGCGGGTAGCCGCTCGCTGTGTGCAGAGTGTCTGCCGCGATCCCAACCGCCGGCGCAGTCACGTTCGCACTCGCGGCCCGGCCTGCGAGTTCTGCCACAATGTCTGGTTCCTTCGAAGGGTCGATCCAGAGGGCCTTGCCGACGCGCACGGCAAGCGTTTCCGGATCCGCGGTGGCCAGGTCAAATACCACTGTCCCCGTACGTTGCAGCGCGCTCTTGACGTCCGGGATGTGACGGCCGAGTAGAAGGCGATTGAGGATGTTCTGTATGTCCCTCGTGCGCCAGCGGGTCCTTCCAATCCCCCACTCGATCGTTGGCACCGGAAAGGTGCTTCGGGTGGCCACGGGCTGGACCGTGACGCCGCGGGCGTGCAGGGTGGTGTGGAGACGTTCCAGTCGGGCAGGTGCCATGGTCGTGAGATCACCGATGAGGTAGAGCATGGTTCCGGGGCGCAAAAACCGCCGCAGGTGCAGGGCCTCGAGCTGCGCCGGAAGTTGCGACTGTGTGGACGACGGGATCTTGGCCTCGGCCACGGCTCGCAGGATGGCCTCGAGCTGGTGGTGACTGGGCCGTGGCGGGAGAAAGGTCTCCTTTTCCCCGATCAGGAGCCCCACCGGGTCGCGGCCCTGCAGGGTGTGTTGGGCGATCGTCCCGGCGAGGATCGCAAGACTCCGCACCGGGATCCCGGCAATGCACGCCGGGTCGATGACGATCATGGTGGGACGGGCCCCGGTGGCCGTGCGGCGCCGGGCCATCACCATCCCTTGTACACGCCGATCCTCGCCGAGTCGCGCAGTTGCCAGCCAATCGATATCTCGCGTATCGGCGTGTCGTTGCTCGATCTCCACCAGTTCGGAGACCTCCCCCTCGTGACCATGATGCCGCGGACGCTGCCGCGCGCCACGGTTGTCAAAACCGAGCGCCGGTGCGCTCCTCCGTCCTCGCAACCGACGGCAGAGGCGACGAATCGACTCGGCATCGGTGGTGAGTTGGGTGGCCGGGGGACGCGGGGGTGACTCGAGCATTTCGAGGAACGTGGTCAGCAGATAATTGCTGATATACTGCTTCCCCGACTCCCGACACACCCGCAAGCAGCTCTCCAGGGTGACCTCTACCGCTGCCGGGGGCTCCAGTTGTGCAAAGAGCTGGAAATAATAGGCCGCCATCGAATCATCGTGAGGCACAGTAGGCAGATATTTTCTAAAGAGCGAGCGGGCTGTCGCGAAGTCGCCGATGGCGATCAGCCCTTCAATCCCCTGACGGAAAGTCCAAGGCGAGACGCTTGCGTCGCTGCGGTCAATTGTTTGAAGCATGGCCTCTCTGGCCAACTTCCGGTCGCCCCATCTCGCCCAGAGCTTTAAGGCATCTCCAAACAACAGAAGAGGAGAGACCCAGTCGTCGACGAACTTCAGACACTTGGTCTCGGCCGCGGCGGTTTCTCCCCAGTCATACAGGAGCTTCACTATCTCTATCGGCCACGAGTGCGATCGCGTGAGGAGGTCCACGGCCTCGCTGCGGCGCCCCAGGCGATCGAGCAACCGTGTTACCCGGAGGACCATGTCCTCGATGTTGTTTTCGCTGAGCTGGGAGAGATAGTGCTCACTACGCTCCAAATCACCCCACGCTTCATACAGTTCTGCCATCTGGAGCAGATGCTCTGGAGGACTGGTCGGAGCCTGTTGAGAGAAAAAGGCGTCGGCGATGGTGCGATCTCCATATGTTCCGATGATACGTGCGGCCATGAAGGCGATATCGGCGTCCTTGTTGGCAAGGAGAGATTCCAAGCGCTTCAACTCCCCGGTGTCGCCCGATGCACACAAGAGTTCGATCGCTTGTACGGCATGCGACGGATACAAATCACGGTATTGCAGCAGTCGGTGCAATGCCGCTGCGGCAGAGAAGCCCTCCCCGGCCTCTTTCAAGTGTGCGGCGGCATGTAGGATGAAGAGTGTGTCATGTGAGGTCTCGATCAGATGTTTCAGGTGGGGTACGGCGATCCCCGCTTGGCCCCATTTGATCAACAGTCCGGCCGCGTCAAGTATCTCTCCGAAATGGCCACCTCTGTCCGTAGAGGTCGCCACTGAATGTTGCAAATAAGCGATCGCACGCGACTCTTCACCCCAGGCATGGAGCAGCCTGGCCGCGAGTAAGGGATGCTCAGTGAAGGCCTGTTCGAGTTCTGTGAGGAGGCCGCCGCCTGGGGTGCGCGAGCGACCGTTTTGCAGGACGCCGCTGCGGACTTGTTGGTAGAGAGCTTCTAGCGTGTGGGGAGCTTCTGCATCACGTGCGGCAAGTGCGGCTACCTGGGAAGGGGGCACCACTGAGGCGTTGGGTGACACGAAGGGAACAGACGTGGCAGGGGTATTGGGCGCGGCCAAGGCCGAACGTGTCGCAGGGACGTGCGGTGTCGTGACCCTTGGCGCGCGTCCAGCGGGACGAAATACGGAACCGAATGATATCTTTGGAAATCTGATCCCCACGCGTGGACTCCCCCACACCACCACCGCCCCTCGCTATTATTATCGGCCATTTTCAAAAAGAGTTGCTTCAGACGCAACTTTCTTGAGCATTGGCCGATAATCCCTATAGCGGGGGCTTCACAGAAAAGTACACACGGTATGACCAAGATCCCTCGGTCCATGCGACCGGCGTTCGGCCGTCTCCAACGGGTTGTCCCGCAGGGGCCGCTCGCGCGTACGATGCGACCATGCTCCCAGTCCGAGCCGTCGCCAGGATGGGCGGCGTCGGCTGTCCAGGCGCCGGTGCGCACGGCCGGGCGCCTCTGGCAGGCGCGTGATACCGCGAGTGCCGTCACGGGCGGGGAACCGCGGACGTCCGTCCTTGGGATGGCCGCCGGGACTGTGGCGAGTTCCACTCAGGACGGGGCACAGGAGCCCGTCCGTCTTGCGCGTGGGGCTGCGATGGCGCGCGCAAAGCTCCTCTTTGAATATGGCCAGTTGCCGCCCGACCATCCGGTCCAGCAGTATGTCGCGGGTCTCGTTGCGCGTTTTCCCATCCACCATGGGGTCACGCCGCGGGTCTACGTCCTCCCATTCTGGTGGGAGGAAAATGCCTGTTGCACCTGGGATGGCGCCATTTTTGTGAGTCTGGGGCTTCTCAAACGGATCGCCGCACGGGGGTCCCTGGAAGAACTGATCGGCATTCTGGCCCACGAATATGTCCATGCCTACCGTGCCCATCTGGCCTGTCGACCGGTGTCGAGCGACTTTCTCACACGGGCCCTGCGAGAGGTCAGTATGATGCGCCTCCATGAATGGGAGGCCGACATGCGCGGAACCGCGGCTATCCTCGGGGAATTGGGGATCCCCTACGCCCCGTTCGAGGCCTATCTGATGCGAGAGGGGGAGGCGCGCGAACGACGCACCCATCAGCGGAGCATCGTGCACGGGTCCGGTGTCGATCGCGCACTGAATATCGCCTTGCTGGGACGACTGATCGACCTGCGCGGCAGTGACGTCGAGACGCGCACCCCGTGGCCGGCCGCACTCGATCTGGGACAGGTGGAGGCTGCGGCACTGGACCACGCCTGGCCGGGTCTCTTGCGGGAGTGCCAGTTGACGGCCCAGCAGCGCGATCGCGGCACGCCCAAAGCGTGGCCCGCGCTGGATGAGTACTCCACCGAGGAACTTTTTTTTGCCCTCGAATTTATCGACTCCATGCGGTGGCGCCGGGACACACTGCGCAAACCGCTCTCACACCATGTGTGGGGAGTCCTCACGGCCCGCTCTATCCCGACGGAGATCACCGATGCCGAACAACGCACCATCTGGGAGTTTGTGCTCAGACAACTCTATAGCCCCTCGTCGGCTCTGCCATTCTCCCCGAAGACATTGTCCACCCCCGGAGCCCTGACATATCTCTCGACAGTGGTCCGTTATCTGACCACACACCCACCCGTGCCGGCGACTCATCGTGTGGCGTTGTTGCTCGACAGTCTGATCCGTAGCCTCGGCGAGAATGCCCAGCTCCCTGCAGAGACCCTGCGCGTCGGGATTGTCCCCCTTGCTGAGGCCATTACGGCATTCGACACGGCGTGCGGCAGCGGGCCACCGGTGACGGCGGAGCAGATCCAGCAACAATTGGAACGCGCGATTTCGCACCGGGATGTCGACCGACAACTGGTACTGATGCTGACGGGATACATCGATCATCTCCTCTCGATCGACCTGCTTTGCATCCCAAACGGAAGGGAACGGATTGCTGCGGAGGTCGAAAAATTATTCCAGCGGCTCCCCGACCGGACCCTGGTGACATGGAACAGGGTCATTTGGCTGTTGCAAATGGAGCTCAATGAGAATCCCAACAAATATTCAGGTCAAAGGATCGGTGGTGGATTGTTGACTTGCGAGAACTTCCTTTTAGCTCTTCCGTGGCTCTTTTTTCACGAGGGGCTCCGTCTCGTCGAGGATATCACCCCACGGGAACGGGAGATGATCCGCATCGTCATGGTGACAGAAGGTCCATTCGTCGTGGAGGAGCTTTCTGATAAAACACGCGATCGTGGACAGGAACGACTCAAAGTCTTGCTCAAGCCACTTGTCGAGTATGTGGACTGTCGAACCTTGGTCCAGGAACCCGTGACCCACGAAGACGTTGCGTTGTTTGCCCGATACGCAACCGATGGAGATTTTGCATTGCAGCGACTCCCCCTGATGGGTTTCATGGGTCGCGCGGCGAAATATTCCGCCGATGTCGCGGTCTACTTTCTGCGCGGACTGGAGATCCGGGGGATGGTGGCGGCCTTCGAGGCGTGGCGCGCCATGGGGGTCGATGTCGAGGCATTGCTGGCCAAACATCCCGACCGCTGTGGCCCCCTGGTGATGGTCGTGGTCGAGGCCCTGCAATCTGGAGGAGTGCCCACGGCGAGTGCCCTGCAGGAGCTGTTGCGCGTCAGTGCCGTGATCGGCGATCCCTATCTCCGTGCGCGGGTGGAGGCGGTGGTTGTCGGGCGCCTCTGGCCACAGCTCTCCTTTGAAGAGAAGCTGGCACTCCTCTTTCCACCCGAGGGGGCGCGCGGCGTGCACGATGCGACACTGGCACAGCGGTTCTTCGAAGAGGAAATGACCGATGGCACGCGGTTTGCGCGCGTCCGGACGGTCGGCGATCAGGCGCTCTCACGGGCCTTGGATCAGGGTCATGCGGTGGTGGGGCTTGGGGTCTTGGCCGACATCGATCTCGATTTTCACGACGTTCTCGACTGGCTCAAGATTTTTCTCTCCAGTCGGAATGGTGACAGTCCCCTGCGGGCGCGGATCTACGACCTGCTCAAGGGGGCGACAGGCGTGATGAACCCGGGAAGACGTTTCGACGTCAATTACTATGCCGAATGGCGCGACCTGCTGGATGCGGCCGATCAACTGGTGCGGCAACTCTACTCGCTGGGCGACGGGGGCCGGCACATGCTGGTCCGGAAGTTTTTGACAGCCCGGGGTGGGGCGTTGCGTACCCTGGAACTTCGGCAGAAGTTCCTGCAGGAGATGTTGCAGACATTGGTGCGCGATGATGGTTCATCGCCGGCCGTGATGGAGACCCTGACCGCCGTGAGTACCGCGATGGCGCAGGTCGATGCGTGGAAGGTCCTCTTCTTCGGATTGGCCGGTCTGCTGAGCGATCGGGTAGTGCGTCCGCCGGAAAAGCCCATGCCATGGTACCAGGTGTATGAAGCAGAAGAGGACTATAACAGTCTCGAGGATCGCCCCAAGGGACGTCTTGCAGCGGTCTTGGCGCGATATCAGTGGGACGAGATTCCCGCCACGAGTCGGCAAAAGCCGTGGCGCAATGCCGCGACCTATGCACGCTATGCCGATGGGGCGTTGCGCGCGGGACTTGCGCGTCTGGCGGGGTCGGATGGCGCGCCCGTGGCGGCTACACAGCACCTTGCTCCCATGCAATTTGTGGTCGAGGCCGGGGAGCGGATCGGGACCCTCGGGGTGCGGTTGTTGCAGCAGCTGCCGCTCGTGGTGCCGTCGCTTTCTCCGGAGATCGAGCAGATGTTGTCCACGATCTTCGACCAGGTGGAGGGCCAGACAAAACCAGCGGCACTTCAACTCGCCGAGCGGGAATGGCCGGAGTTCTGGGAGACCGTGGCGTGGGTGGGCCCGCGGCTCGGTGGTGGATCAATGGTCACCGTCTACCCGATGCGCACCCATGCGGGCGAGGCGCGCGTGGTGAAGGTGCTCAACCCGAATCTCGTCTGGAATTTTCGCGAGGCCTATGCCTATTTCTCCAGGGTGCTCGATCAGCTCGTCCGCACGCATGACGGGGTCTATGAAGATGTGCGTCTCCTGTTGGACGACATGTACGCATGGGTGATGGCGGATGCGAGCTTCGAAGGCTTTCTGGAGGATGACACCATATTTCGCACGTGGGTGGAGTCGTTGGGACTGCGCGCCGGTCCGTATTGTCTCCGGATTCCGCGGTCGTTCGGGCCGGAAAGCCGGTTTCTCTGCCAGGAAGAGCAGGTCACGAGCATCAATCTCACACAATGGGACGCGCTCGTTGCCGCAGGCCACGACATGCAACAGATCGTGCGGCTCTATGCCCGGTTTTATATGGCGCAATTACTGAATGGCATGGCCTTGTCCGATCTCCACACTGGGAATGTCGGAGTCACTGCGCAACACGAGTGCGTCATCTACGACCGCAATCTCTATGTGAAACTGACGCCCGCGATGCGGGCCGTGATGACCCAGCTCCTCTTCGGACAGGGGGATACCGAGGCGCGGGTCACGACGATTCTCTCGGCCCTGCAGCTCGATGCCACCGATGCCGCATTCCACGCGACGGCGACTGCCCTGGTCGCGGCGGCTGCGGTGCAGGACTGGGCGCGGGTGCAGCGGGAGATTATTGCGCTGCGCAAGGCCGGGGGAGTCTGGAATTATCAATACACCCTGGTCCTGAAGAATCTCCGCTTCCTCGCGCGGCTCGCCGCCCGCGCCGGATTTGGCAGTCTGCGCGCGGCGCTGATATCGTGAAAAAGGGTGGCGCGCCAGAAGATCGCCAGACAGCTAAAGGTATTTTCAGCAATTCTCTTGTTGATTTTTCAATAAAATTAGCGGTATTATTGTTGATATGAGATTTCAAAGACGACTGAATTTGTTGAAATTATTGGAAAAGAAGTCCTTTTTCCTGTTTGGGCCAAGGTCGACCGGAAAGAGCTATCTCCTTCGGGAACAATTGGGGTCGCGGGCAAAAATTCTCGATCTCTTGAGAGCGGAACTTTTTTTGCGGCTCTCCCAGAATCCCACCGACCTTGAGACCCTCCTGCCGGAGAACACGGGGACCATTGTTGTCATCGATGAGGTGCAAAAGATTCCACTCCTGCTCGATGAGGTCCATCGTCTCATTGAAGCGCGCGGTCACCGTTTTCTCTTGACCGGAAGCAGTGCGAGAAAATTGAGACGCGGTTCGACCAACCTGCTTGCGGGGCGTGCCTGGACCGCTGAATTATTTCCGCTTGTCTCCGCGGAAATCGGCGACTTTCAATTGGAGCGATACCTTCGCTATGGGGGGCTGCCGCAAGTGTGCCAAAGCGAGGATCCTGCGGAGGAGCTCGATGCCTATGTCCAGACGTACTTGAAAGAGGAGATTCTGGCAGAGGGATTGATCCGCAAAATCCCCCCGTTTTCCCGTTTTTTGAAGGCCGCTGCGTTGTCCAATGGGCAACAACTGAACTTTACCCAGATCGGGAGTGACGCACAGGTCGCTCCCTCAACCGTACGCGAGTATTATGCCATTCTGGAAGATACGCTCGTCGGTTTTTTGCTCGAACCGTGGACCGCGTCCAAAAAAAGAAAAGCGGTCCGGACGGCAAAGTTTTATTTTTTTGACCCTGGAGTCACGCACGCCATTGCCGGAACGAAATCAGTGGACCGCAATTCCAATCTGTATGGCGCCAGTTTTGAACAGTTCATCGGCATGGAACTTCGGGCCTATATCAGCTATGAACGAAAGAAGGAGCCCCTGACCTTTTGGCGATCGTTGCGCGGCGACGAGGTGGATTTTCTCATTGGGGATCACACGGCCATCGAAGTCAAATCCACCGCAAAAGTGGCGTCGCAGCACCTGAAAGGATTAAAAGCCCTTGCAGAGGAGGGGGTGTTCAAGACGTTCTATTTGGTGAGTCAGGACCGCGTTGCTGCAAAAAAAGAGGGAGTACACTCCCTTCCCTGGGATGGTTTTTTGCAAAAACTTTGGTCTGGTGCCATTGTGTAAGGGGATCCAAAAGGGACCAAGAGTACCCTTTCTTAAGATAAGTTTTTTTAATGCCTGCATTCAGACTCTTAGCCGTCCGTCCGCCACACAGAATCTCGTGGCAATCACGGTTAGACCCTCAGCCGCGAGACCGCTGCCGCAAACCGCGCCAGGCCTTCCTTCAGGTCCGCCATGCCGAGCGCGTAGGAGAAACGGAGATAGCCGGGCGTGCCAAAGCCTTCGCCGGCCACCACCGAAATGTGCGCATCTTCGAGGAGATACTCGGTGAGGGCCTCCGAGGTGGCGATGGTGCGTCCGTTGACCGACCTGCCGAGGAGCGCCGTGACATTGGGATAGGCGTAAAAGGCGCCCCGCGGTTCGACACAGGTGATGCCGGGGATGTTGCGCAGTGCCGCGGCCATGACATTGCGGCGTTCCTGGAACGCCGCCCGCATGGTCTCCAGCGCGTCCTGCGGGCCGGTGTAGGCGGCAATCGCGCCGTGTTGTGCAAAGGCGCAGGCGTGTGTCACGACCTGTCCCTGCCACGTCCCCATCTGCGTGATAACGGCCTCCGGGCCGGCGGCCCAGCCGATCCGCCAGCCGGTCATGGCATAACTTTTCGAGACCCCGTTGACGAGGATCGTCCGATCGCGGCATTGCGGTGCGGCCGTGGCAAAACTGCAAAATGTCGCCGGGGGATACACCAACGCCTCGTAGATCTCATCGGAGATGACCCACAGATTTTTTTCCGCGCAGACGATGGCCAATGCCTCCAGTTCGTCGTGCGTGTAGACAATGCCCGAGGGGTTGGAGGGTGTGTTGAGCATGAGGACTCTGCTTTTTGCCGTGCAGGCCCGTCTCAATGCGGGAGGCGTCAGCTTGAAATTTGCCGCTTCATCCGTCGCAATGATTGTTGGCAACCCGTCGCAGAGGAGCGTCTGGTCGGCAT
Source organism: Deltaproteobacteria bacterium (assembly GCA_016183065.1). Taxonomy (GTDB): domain Bacteria; phylum UBA10199; class UBA10199; family JACPFF01; genus JACPFF01. Next base: position 160,484 of record JACPFF010000017.1, read on the forward strand.
AGGAGACCCAATAGGGTGCGGGAATCAACACCTCGTCACCCGGGTTGATCAAGACCTGCAGTGCCGCGAAAAGGGCCTCCTTCGCGCCACACGTGACGAGGATGTCATGCGGGACATAGGTCACACCATTGGTGCGCTGCAATTTTTCGCAGATGGCCGTGCGGAGCGCCGGGAGGCCGGGGACCGGCCCGTATTTCGTGGCACCATTGTGGAGCGCCTCAATGCAGGCGGTCTTGATGTGGGGGGGCGTGTCAAAATCCGGTTCGCCGACGCCAAAATTGATCACGGAGATGCCCTGTGCGGTCAGGGCGCTCGCCCGGGCAGAGGCCGCGAGGGTTGGCGAAGGTTTCACCCGGTCAATACGTTGCGACCAGCTCATGCCCACTCCTTTCGACACAACTTGGCGCGCAATTGTTGCTCGACCAGCGGATGGATCATCTCTGCGGCCCTTCCGCCATGGCGCACGACATCCTTGATAATGGAGGAACTCAAATGGGTATACCGTCCTTCGGTCATCAGGAAGATGATTTCCAGCTCGGGATAGAGGGTTTTGTTGGCCAGCGCCATCTGGAATTCGTATTCATAATCAGACATCGTCCGGATGCCGCGGAGAATCCGGTGGATTTTCCGCTTGCGGGCGTATTCAGCGAGCAATCCGTCAAAAAAATCGATTTCGATCTTCGGGTGATTCGCGAAAATTTCGCGTAACATCGCCGCGCGTTCCTCCGCCGAAAAAATCGGCTCCTTGCTCATGTTCACGGCCACTGCCACAATGAGCCGGTCAAAAATGCGGATCCCCCGCTCAATGATATTGAGATGCCCGTTTGTTGGGGGATCAAAACTCCCGGGGCAGATCGCCGCTCTCATAGGGGCCTTCCTATAAAGCTGATGCGCGTTTGTCCATATTTCCGTTCATCGACCACGCGAAATGCTGCGGGAGGCTGTGGCGGTTCCTTCGGATGGTGCTCAATAATGATGCGGCCTCGCGGGCGCAACAGGCCCAAGTCCGCGGTCAGTTGGAGGGTGGGGGAGACCAGATGCTTTTCGTAGGGGGGATCGATGAAAATCACGTCGAAGGTCTGTTCCTGCCGCGCCAATTGCTGCAGCCCGCGTGCTGCCGGTGCGCGCACGATCGTGGCGTATTCGGTATAGTGACACCGGTCGAGATTATCCATGATCAAGGCAATCGCTTGCGGTGCGGCATCGATGAAGGTGGCATGTGCCGCGCCACGGCTCAGGGCCTCGATCCCCAGGGCACCGGTGCCCGCAAAACAGTCGAGGATCTCGAAATCCGTGACGTCGTAGAGAATATTGAAAATGGCCTCTTTGACTTGATCAAGGACCGGTCTGATCGGCGCCCCACGCTTGGGGCCGACCAATCGCCGCCCCTTGGCTCGTCCTGCGATCACGCGCATGGCCCGTTCCTATTACAGGGGCTCACGTCGCCCCCTCCAGCGGCAAAGCCGCTGGAGCCTCCCCCTCACGCTCACCGTGCTCGTTGGAGAGATTCCCACGGGCACGCCCGTGAAAATCTATACTGTGGCGTGGGTTTCGACAAGCGGGTGTTCATGATCAGAGACCATGCACGAGGAGGCCGAGCAGGATGAGTCCGGTCCAGATGATGAGGACAATCCCGCCGAATGCACTGCCAATGATGCCGAGCGTTGTGCCAATACGGGCCAAGACCTCGCCGTCGCGGGAGGCCTCGCCACGCCGGATCGCCGCCATTTCGGATCGTCCGAAAATGATCGCGGGAATGCCGGTGACACAGAGGAGGCACGGCATGAGGGAGAGGATCCCGAGGATCAACGTGGTAACCGCGCGTCCGCTCGGTCCTTGCGGTTGCGGGGTCCCCGGCGGTGTTGTGGATGTGGGGTCGTGCATCGGACCCTCGTAGCACAACCGATCGGCAGTGTCACCTGTGAGTCAGGAGCCGTGAATCAGGAGCCGCGCCATCCACACGCCGACGTAGCAGACCGTGCCCCCGACCACGATCCGCAGGCTCCAGGGTTTGCGCAGGACCCGGGACCACCGAAACGGACGGCAGAGGCCAAAGAGTGCCGCACAACCGATGGTCGCGAGGCACAGGGCGAGGAGGGGACCAAATGGGTGGATGGCCCAGGCGTTTTGCCAGTCGCCCTGCAGCAGCGTGGCCAGGCTTGTGGTCAGGCCGCATGACGGACAGGGAATGCCGAGCGCACGATGAAACAGGCAGAGTGGGAGCCCCAGTTGTTCATGGGTCCCCAGCCTTCCCGCCGCGGGCGTCAATTGGTGGCCGACGATACCGATCCCTAAGATGAGCAGCAGCACAATCAGGTGGGGAAGGCGTTGCATGTCGGAAAAAAGTACTCTATACTGCGCGCGCTGATCAAGCCGCGAAGCGCAAGGAGGGTCACATGTTGAAACGTCGGTACAAAATGGGTGTTGCCATGATGATTGTGGGATTCCTGGGGACGGCCTGTTCCGCCACGCCAATGCGACGGAGCGTGAAGGAAATCTGGCACGATGGAACGATCAAATCCGATGTGGCCAAGGCCTTTGCCAGGACGAATGGCATCATGCCGCGCTATGTCGATGTCGACGTCTTTCGCGGCGTCGTCTCGCTCAATGGCCGCGTCGAAACGACCTCGGAAAAGACTGTGGCCGAAGCACTGGCCCGCAGCGTCGATGGGGTCGTGATGGTGGAGAATCATCTTGCCGTCCGCGAAACGGGCGATCCGCGTTTCCTTCTCCCTGCGGGTGAGGGGGGCGCGACACCGACCCCGTTGGTGACGAAGAGCGTGGTCATGTCGCGTCCGGCAACAGCGGTCAAGACGATGACGCCGGTCGATCGGGCCGCCTATAGTGACCTGGCCGTTGGTGATCCCTTTGTGGGCAAGGCCGTGGAGGCGCCCGCGCCATCCCCGGCATTTGCGGCAACGCCAAAACCGATCCCCACTCCGCGGCCGTCGGCCTCCCCGCCGCCATCATCACCGGCACCGCAAGTTGCCACACATCGCGCAGCAGGGCCTACTCCTTCGGACCTGGCCGTTGGCGATCCGCTTTCCGGACGAGAGACTGTGCCGGGCCTCCGGGCACCCGTGACACCGCCGTCCACCGTGGCAAGGACCAAGCCTGCCACCGTATCTCCTGCACCTGCGCCGGTCGTGCAGGCCGCGCCGCCAGTGCTGAAGCCTGTGACTCCGGTCGCGCGGGCGGTCGCGCCGGTGCCGGTCCCGGTTGGACCGCGGAGAGTCGCCGTGCAACAGACGCCGACGATTGCGCCGACCCCGCCGAAATTTATCGAGAAAGGGATCCTTCCGCCGTCCACGACGGTCAAAGAGGTCACTCCCACCGTCCGTGCCCAGCCCGCCACCGCAACCCGTGTGGCGCTCCCGCCTCGAACTTCCCGGACGGTCGATGCCGACCTTGCCCAAGAGGCGGCCGAGGAATTGAGGCGCCTGAAGGGTGGGACGGAGTAAGGTCGCTGGCGGCATTGCTCTATCGGGAGCCTTTTAATTTACTGCGTCGCAGAAGGTCCTTGCGGTGATATGCCGCCTATGCTACGCCGCGCCCAGTCTGCACCATTGCCTTCTAAGGAGGAGAGAGATGCGTATCCGTCATGTCATCGTGATGACACTCGTGCTGGGGATTCCACTGACCCTGGGAATGTCGCTGGCCGGCAAGGCCGCACCGAAAAATACCATCTACACCGATTACCGGCTCAATTTTGTCAAATTGGAAGCACTGAGTGGTCCGGATCTGAAGGCCAAAGCGCCGACACATCCGGCCGAGGTCTCCACCGAGACCATGAGCGGGATCTTATCGACATTCCGGTTGAGCCGCCGGGCACTCATGAAAAAGGGGAAGATGGTCGATGAGCGGGAAATCTTTGATGAAGAGGCCATCAACGTCCTCGCGCCCCACCTGGTTGAGGGGTTGCGACGGGCCAAAGAACACGAGGTCGTGGTCTTTTCCTATCTCTATAAAAATCCGAAATTCATTTTGCGCAATGATCGTCTGACGGCGGGGAAGATGTGGATGACGGGGAAAGATCTCCACGTGGAGTTTCTCAAGGTCTACGCCAAGGTGACCGGCGATCTGAGCAAGCGCGGCTATTCCGACAAACTGGTGAACATGGCGCGTGGGGTCCGTATTGTCCTGGAACCGGCGCCGGGGATGACCTTGGGGGAGACGGCGCGTGAAGTCATTGCGGACACCGGCGCGACGTTCTTTGCCCGCGGTCGCCACACCCTTCCGGAGCAGGCCCCGGATCGTCTGACGGAACTCAAACGACTGCGAGAGATGAACCTGATTACCGAAAAAGAATACCAGGCCAAACGTCGCGCGATTTTGAATGCATTGTGAGCGAATCGCCTCCGCGACTATTACAGGGGCTCACGTACCCTCCGGCTCCGCCTGCGGGTACTTCCTCGTCCACCCGCTTCGCGGGTCCCCGGACTCGGTCGTCGCCACACCCCCCTCCAGCGGCAAAGCCGCTGGAGCCTCCCCCTCTCGCGCGCGGTGCGCGCTGGGACTTCCTCGTCCACCCGCCTGTAGAAACAATCGCGCCACACGCCCTAGAGAATCTCCAGCCGCCTGGGATAGCGTGCGAGGAGCTGACCGCCGGTGCGGGTCACGACCACGACATCTTCAATGCGCACGCCGCCGATGGCGCGGTAGTAGAGGCCCGGTTCGACCGTGACCACATGGCCGGCGCGGAGGCGACAGGGAAGGGGGCCGATGCGCAGGGGTTCCTCGTGGAGGGCGAGCCCGAGACCATGGCCCGTGCCATGCATGAACCCTTCACGGCGGCCCTCTTTTTCCCCGGTCGGATATCCCGCGGCGGAAAAACGTTTCTGAATCCCGCGATGAATCGCCGCGCCATCGACCCCCGGTCGAATCTCCTTGATGGCCCACTGCTGCGCTGCAAGGACGGTCTGATAGAGCTGTGCGAGGGCGGGTGGCGCCTTGCCGCGACAAAACGTGCGGGACGCATCGCCAAAAAAATAGTCGGTATTGGAACGGGGAAAGAGATCGACCACAATGGACGTGTGGGCGTGGAGGGGCCCCGAGCCCTGATTGTGCGGTTCGCAACTGTCGTGGCCGCCGGCAATAATCATCCCCTCGGGTGCGGAATAGCCTTCATCGATCAGGGCTGTGCCGGCAATGATCTTCAGCCGCTCCGCCGTCACGATTTCGCCATGCAACTCCAGCTGGTGATCACGCCGGATCCGGGTCTGTTGCAGGGTCATCTCGACAACGCCCATGGCACGGAATGTGGCGCGCATGGCCTGGCGGATCGCCTGCAGTTCGGTTGGGGATTTGATGAGGCGTTGCGGGCAAAAGGGCACCGGGCGGAGCGTGACCTGCAGGTGTGCTGCACGGAGACGATCGACAATCCCTGCCGCGGTGGTGGAGGGCATTTCGATCCGGCGGATCTTCCGTTCGTGACACACTTCGAGAATGATCTCGGCGTGCCCCATCGCGCCGTGCCGCGCCTTGGCCTTCTGGGCATAGGGACGGAGTGACAGGACATCATCGACGGTGGCCTGTCGTCGGGCCCCATCAAATTCCAGATCGCTCAAGATCAGATGGGACCGGTTTCGATGACGAAAAAAAACGACAGGATCCGGAATCGGCAGGCGGCAGAGATAGAACAGATCCGGGTTTCGCGTCGGTATATCGACGATAAATTGGGTCAGAGCGCGCATGGTTTGATTTCCGAAAAGCTGTTGTCTTCCTTCATGTGGCTCTATATAGGACACGGTGTACGTTGTCCACGCATCATCCATCGCAGCCATCGTGTGCAGAGCGTACGCATGAGCAGATGTCCTGCAGAAGGAGGCCCGCATGACCGTCAATCTTTCCCCATTCCAGAATGAGGCCCTGACCGATTTTTCTCGGGACGAATCTATCCTGAAGATGGAAGAGGCCCTGACACAAGTGCAACAGGAATTCGGACGGGAATATCCCCTCGTCATTCATGGTGAGAAGGTGAAGAGCGGCCAGAAGATGCGCTCGCTCAATCCGGCCGATCCGAACGAGGTGGTCGGCGTGGTGCAGCGCGCCTCGGTTACGCAGGGAGAGCAGGCCATTGCCTCGGCGACGCAGGCATTTGGTGAGGAGCGCTATGGCAAGGGGTGGCGTTGGCAGCGACCCGAAACGCGCGTCAAATATCTCGTCAAAACCGCCGAAGTCATGCGGCGGCGGCGGCTTGAGCTCGCCGCCTGCTTGGTCTTCGAGGTCGGCAAGTCGTGGGTGGAGGCCGATGCCGATGTCGCGGAGGCGATCGATTTTTGCGAGTTCTATGCCCGCGAGGCCCTGCGATACGGGGCGGACCAGCCCGTGGGGTCTCTCCCCGGCGAGAAGAATGCGCTGGTCTATATCCCGTTGGGAGTCGGTGTGGTCATCCCTCCCTGGAATTTTCCGCTCGCCATTCTCACCGGGATGACGGTGGCCTCCTGGGTGACCGGCAATACGGTCGTCTTGAAGCCGTCGTCCGATGCGCCCGTCATTGCCGCAAAGTTCATGGAAATCATGGAAGAGGTCGGACTCCCGCCCGGCGTGGTCAATTTTCTTACGGGTCCGGGTGGTGAGGTGGGGAGCCGCCTGGTGACCGATCCGCGCACGCGATTTGTTGCCTTCACCGGTTCCCGCGATGTGGGGCTCCAGATCGTGGAAAAGGCGGCCGTGCATCAATCCGGTCAACGCTGGATCAAGCGCGTGATTGCCGAGATGGGCGGGAAGGACGCGATTATTGTCGATGATGAAGCCGACCTCCCGGCGGCGGTCGACGGCGTAGTGGCATCGGCCTTCGGATTTCAGGGACAGAAGTGTTCGGCCTGTTCCCGCGCGATTGTCTGTGCGCCGGTGTACGAGGCATTTCTTGCCCGGCTGCAGGAATGCGTCAATAAGATCACGATGGGGCCTCCCAAGGATCGGAAAAATACTTTGGGCCCGGTGGTGAATGAAAAACAGTGCAATGTCATTGAGGGTTATTTTGACATCGGCAAACGCGAAGGGCGGCTTCTGTGCGGTGGACACCGCATTGCGAGCGATGGCTATTTTCTGGAACCGACGGTGATCGTCGATGTCGATGCCAAGGCCAGGATTGCGCAGGAAGAGATTTTTGGGCCCCTCCTTGCGGTGATCAAGGTCGCCACCTTCGATGAGGCCCTGCGCGTGGCCAATGGAACCGATTATGGCCTGACGGGCGGGGTCTTCTCGGCCAATCAGGAAAAATCGGATCTTGCCAAAGAGGTCTTTCACGTGGGCAATCTCTACGTGAATCGGAAATGTACCGGGGCGATGGTCGGTGCCCATCCGTTCGGCGGGTTTAATATGTCAGGGACCGATTCAAAGGCCGGAGGGCGCGACTACCTCCTCCTCTTCCTCCAGGCGAAATCGGTTGCGGAGAAGTGCTAGGGGCATGCGCGTGTTCTATCACTTTGCGAAGCGCTTTATTGCCGGTGAATCGCTCGAGGAGATGCTGCCGAAGGCGACCGCATTACGTGAGGCGCATTTTGAGACGATCCTCGATCTCCTCGGGGAAAACGTCGCCCGTCCCGAAGATGCGGCCCAGGCGACCGATGAGTATCTCCACCTCCTGCAAGCGCTCCATGCGCAGGGGCTCTCCTGCACGATTGCCGTGAAATTGACGCAACTGGGGCTCGACATCGATCAACATCTGGCACAAGAAAATCTGATCTGCCTGGCTGCCGAAGCCAAACGATTGGGGGGTTTTGTAGAGGTCGACATGGAAGGCTCGGCGTACACACGTGCCACGCTGGAGGTCGTGACCCGGACGCATCAGCACATCCCCACGGTCGGCGTGGCCCTCCAGGCCATGCTGCGCCGATCCGCCGGCGATCTGACCGCGCTCCTTGCCGAGCGCATCCGGGTCCGGCTGGTGAAGGGCGCGTACAAGGAGGATCGGGAGATCGCGTATCAACGTCGTGAAGACGTCTGCGAGGCCTTTCTCCGCCTTGCCGAGATGCTGCTGCGGGATGGCGCCATGCCGGCGATCGGGACGCACGATGAGGCCTTGATCGGGCGCGTAAAACAGTTGGCGGAGCAGTATGGTCGTTCACGCGACGATTTTGAATTCCAATTGCTCTACGGTGTGCGGCCGTCGGTGCAACAGACACTGCGCGATGACGGGTGGCGCGTCCGTCTCTATCTTCCCTACGGTAATGCCTGGATGCCGTATGTCATGCGTCGCCTGAGGGAACGCAAAGAAAATGTCTGGTTTGTGGTGAAGAATATGTTTCGACATTAACCGTGAGCGGAGGAACAACCATGCCGACAACAGCGCAGTTTCTGGAAGAGGTCGAGTGTTACAGTGCCCACAACTATCATCCACTCCCCGTGGTGTTGACCAAAGGGGAGGGCTGCTGGGTGTGGGACGTCGAGGGGAAGAAATACCTCGACATGTTGGCGGCCTACTCCGCGCTGAATCAGGGGCATCAACACCCGAAGATCATCGGGGCGCTCAAGGCGCAGGCCGATCGGCTGACGCTCACCTCGCGGGCGTTTCACAATGACATCATGGGACCGTTCTTGCGTGAGCTCTGCGAGATGACCGGTTTTGAACAGGCCCTGCTGATGAATAGCGGCGCCGAGGCCGTGGAGACCGCGATCAAGGCCGCGCGGCGGTGGGGCTACCGCGTGAAGGGTGTGGCGCCGGATACGGCGGAGGTTGTCTGCTGCGCGAATAACTTCCATGGTCGCACCGTGACCGTAGTCAGTTTTTCTTCCGAGCCTGCGTATCGCGATGGTTTTGGGCCCTTCACGCCCGGCTTTCGCCTGATTCCCTACGGTGATATCGACGCATTGGCTGCGGCAGTCACGGACAAAACGGTCGCCTTTTTAGTGGAGCCGATCCAGGGCGAGGGGGGTGTGGTGATTCCGCCCGACCGATTTTTGCAGAAGGCACGCGCTCTCTGCGATCGGCAAAAACTCCTCCTCATGACCGATGAAATCCAGACGGGACTCGGGCGGACCGGTCGACTCTTTGCGTATGAGTATGAAAACATCGAGCCGGATATTTTGATCGTTGGGAAGGCCCTGGGTGGCGGCGTCTATCCGGTCTCCGGGATTCTGGCCAGCCGCGCGATCATGGACGCCGCGTTTGTGCCGGGGAATCACGGGTCGACCTTCGGGGGCAATCCCCTCGCATGTGCCGTGGGTCGCGCCGCGCTCAGGGTCATTCGTGAGGAAAAACTGGTCGAACGTTCCGCAGAATTGGGGCGCTATTTCCTGGGCGAGTTGCAGAAGGTCCAGGCCCCTTGCATTGCCGACGTGCGCGGTCGGGGTCTCATGATCGGTGTCGAGATCAAGAAATCGTTTGGCACCGCGCGACCGTACTGCGAACGTCTCAAAGACGCCGGCATGCTCTGTAAAGAGACACACGATCAGGTGATCCGGTTTTCGCCTCCGCTCGTGATTGACAAGGAGACGATCAACTGGGCGCTGGAACGCATTGTGCCCGTGTTGCAAGGCTGACATGGCAACAGCACCCATTCTCGTGACCGGGGCGACCGGATTTCTCGGCGCACAGTTGGTGCGCCGTCTTGTCGCGGATGGACATCGTGTCCGGATTTTTCGGCGCGAAAGATCACACCTCAATATTTTGCAGCAGATCGCGTATGAGGAGGCGATCGGTGACATTGCCGATCCCGTGGCCGTCGATCGTGCAGTGGCCGGTTGTCGGGCGGTTTTTCACTGCGCGGCGTTGATTGCGTACTGGGAGCATCTCAATGCCCTGCAGACCGCGACCAATGTCGAGGGGACGCGGCATGTGGTCACGGCCTCTCTGCGCCACGGTGTGGCACGGTTGATCCACGTGAGTTCCGTCTCCGCGATTGGTCTCCGTGCCGATGGTGCACCCGCCGATGAATCGGTCCTCTTCAATCTTGGGCGTCTCCGCCTCAATTATGCCGACACAAAATTCGCGGCCGAATGTGTGGTGCGCGACGGTGTGGCGAGGGGCCTCGATGCCGTGATCATCAATCCCGGCACGATTTACGGTCCGGGCGACCATCGGCGGGCCTACTACGTGCGCAGTCTCGCCAGTCCGGTGACCTCCCGTGGTGGCATGGCGGTGGTCGACGTGGACGACGTCGTGGAGGGTGCGATCCGTGCGTGGCAGCACGGACGGTGCGGCAAACGCTACATTCTGGCGGCGGAAAATCGGACATACTGTGAGATCGGCAAGCGCTTTGCCGCAGCACTCCAGCGGCGCGGGCCGCTCTGGGTCATGCCGCGATGGCTCATTCGTGTGGCAGCCGCCGTGATTGCACCGCTTGGACGATTGTTCCGTCGGCCGTGGGCCCTGACTCCGACCATGGCCCGCGTGGCCCACCTCCGCTTCTTCTTCGACAACACCAAATCGTGCCGCGAACTCGGGATGACCTACCGCCCCTTTACCGCAACCGCCGCCCGTACCATTGCCTGGATGAGGGAAGAACGGTTGGTGTGATACTGGAGGACGGCGGTTATTACTGCGGTTATTCCCAAGGATTTATTGCGCCCCATCGACTGCGCAACGGGAGGTGTGTGCCATAGTATACACGACGCCATAAGTAATTGCCGATATATTTAGGATGTGTTATGCCGGGGCATGACATTAAAAATAACCGTCCCGCACGCGGGATTAATATTACAGGATGAAATTCGACGATCTGAAGATGCCCGTTACGATCATC
>JACPFF010000020.1 GCA_016183065.1 Deltaproteobacteria bacterium
CCCGGTGGGAGTTGGGCCGGTCGAACTCCTCCTGGGCGTTGGGCCACTGGGGGTGAGTCTCGTGCGGGGCCTCGCAGGGCGCGCGCTCTCGCCCCTTGCGCGCACGGCCTGGAGTATGCTAAGCCGCACCCTCGGACGGGGGAGTGCAAAGAGTGAAGCCACTATTTTCCGGCAGGGGACTTTTGCTGATGAGACACTCGGGTGGGAAGGCAATGCCGTCAAAGGTAAGCAATGGGCCACTGACAATCCGTTGACGACGCCGGACTACGCAAAGCACTACGGACTTCCTGCGAAGAACACCGGCAAGCCGGACTGGGTTGTCGGCGGTCGATCGCAAGGGCCATACACAACACAGCCCGCGCCGGCAAGTCACAACAATCCTTTAAACACCGGAGGGGCAACAGAGGTTCTGCCGCAAGATCCGAACAATGTCATTCTCGATTGGTTCCACATGCCATGATCGACGTGCGCACTGCCGAGGATATTTATCCCGCACTTCGAGAGATCATCGAAGAAATGCGGAAGACCGGTTTGGAGAAGCAAGCGGCAATATTGACGCACCGCATGATCAATGTCGCCTGGACTTCGCGAGACGAACTTTTCGAAGAACTGGTGAAGGTTCTGTCTGACATTGACGCCACACAGGGAGTAGCCATGTCTGCTCCGTTATCCAGCCAAGTACGTCTTGTACTCAAGACATTGCGTGAGGTTATTTAGTTGCCGTCAGATCCCCTCTCGCTACGCCGGTCACACGGCGTCTGCATATCACACACGCCGCGCCACCGTCTCCGCTCGCCCGACGGCCTACGCCGTTGTCATCCGCCAACGAAAACTCCCGGGTACGTCATACCCTGTGCACCGCCGTGACCTGACTGGGGGATGCCGGCGTGCCTCGTCCAGACTCCCATTCCCGCGGGGGACACCGGCGTGCCGTGGCTGACGACGGACGATCCGACGCCGCTCGTCTCCGTCCACCCCGATCCCTTGGGCTCGGCGTGGCTCGTGACGGAAGGGAAGGCGAGCGCGATCCATGCCGGGATTCTGTACAGCAAGGGGCAGGTCGTGCAGCGGTACGCCTACGCCCCGTTCGGGGCGGCTACCTTCCAGCTGAATCCCAACCTCGGGGCCCCGAGCCCCGCCCACGCGGCGCTCCTGACGACCCCGGCCTATACCGGCCACCGGGCGCTCCCGGGCCTGGGCCTCGTCACCATCCCGGCCCGGGACCTCGACCCGACGTGGGGCCGCTTCCTCACCCCGGACCCCGTGGTGAGCGATCCCACCGATGCGCAGGCCTACAATCGCTACGCCTACGCCCGGAACAACCCGTTCCGGTACACCGATCCGACGGGGTACAGTGCTGCCGCCGTCGCCGAGGCGCCCGCAGACCGGGCGTCCCTCGTCGACGCTTTCTATGACGCCGATTATGCCGAGGCGCCCCGGGCTTCCCCCCTCGACCCGGCGGCACCGAACCTCGTAGCGGACACGACTGGGGCGAAGCTTCCCTCCCCCGCCACGCCCTCGGCACTGCCGGCGTGGTATGCCCCAGCGGCGCAGCAGCACTATAACAGTACGGCCACGGGCCGCCGTCCCAACACCGTGTACGTCACGGGGCATCAGTTTGTGGGGCGGGGGCCCTATCATACGGCGATTGAATTTACGGATGAGTTGGGTAAAACCACCTGGGTGAGCGCGGGGCCAGAGTGGGGGCGATTGGTGAGTGGTCAGGGACAGGCGTATGGATTTGGTGTGTACAATGCCGCGCGTTCCACGGATCGATCGAGCAAGAACGAGAGGCTGGGCACAGTCACGCCACCAGCGGGGGAGACGTCCGGCGCCTATTTTGAGCGAGTGCGTACGGTGGACCGCACGTATTATGATTGTCTGGGCTATCCGTATGTGGATGCGGGAAGAATAACTGGACGTCCCAATTCGAATACTTATACACGGGAATTAATTGAGAGAACGGGTGGTACGACTTCTGTGGAATTTGGTGAATATTGGGGCGGCAACAATTCCATTCCTGACCAATATTTCAAGTAGAGTATAGTGAATGAGGGACGGGGAGGCGAATGCAGCGAATACAGTTTGTCCGATCATATATCGTATGTTGTATTAGTATTGGGTTTGGCTATGCCCTAGCAATTCCCCTGACTATTGGAGGCGCGATGCTTTCTTCTGTTGGTGTGGCGTTGCCACCAGTTGCAGTGACAATTTTTTTAGCATTCTTTCCACAATATGGCCTCGTTGTTCCCGCACTGGGATTTTTCATGCACGGCGGAATTTTTTTCTCCTCAACACGTATCTCCTCCGCCGGCATCTCCGTCCCCAGGTGCTATCCTCCGGGCGTGCCTGTGCTCCGACGGTGGGGGGACTGCTGGTCGTCTTGGGGCTTGATGGGTGGTATTGGTGGTCTGTGCTGGAATACTCCCCGGTAGGCATTGCCCATCAAGGCTTGGTCTATCTCCTCGTCTATGGGGCGCTGAATGGCTTGGTTTTTCTGACCGCGTTCGTGGTACTGGGTCGGTGGATCCGCCGGGCCCGGCACGCGCAGGAACCGATTCCCCCGATGGCGCTTCTCACTCTGCACTTTTGGCTGTATTTGGCCCTGCTGTTGATCTTGTTTCCCTATATTGGCGAACTGCCCTAACTCATCCGCCGCCACTGTGGCAACAAAACTCCTGGGTACGGCATACGTTATGCAACGCCGACGAACCCCCTGGTACGTCATACGCTACGCAACATCTTGATCTGACTGGGAAGTTCAGGTGTGCCTGAGCCTCATCCCGAAACTCTCGGGTACGTCATACCCTGTGTAACGCCGTGAGACGACCGCGGGTTTCAGCCGTGTGTAGGCACAATGGCGCTCAACCCCTGACCATTTGCAACTCCCGGGTACGGCATCCCATGCGCAGCACCGCTTTCCGGTGCAGGTGACGGTGGTGACGGGGCCGGCGGGGGGGCAGGTGCACTACCGCTACGACCCGATCGGGGGCCTGGCGCGGGTGTGTGCGGTGGCGGGGTGTGCGAGTGGGACCCGCTACTACGCGGTGGAAACTCCCGGGTACGTCATACGCTGCGCAACACCGTGACCTGACTGGGAGATTCAGCGTGTCTGGGCAAAATGCGCCGCCCCGCGGGGCGGACGGGCGTGCTCCTCGTCGTCGGCCTGAGCCTCGTCCCGACCCCCCTCCCCGCGGGGGACACGGGGGCCCCGTGGCTGACGACCTCACCTGTGTCGTGCAGTAAGGGACCGTTCTCATTGTGAAAAACGGTGCCCTTCTTGGGGCGAGAATCACCCGACCACCGAACCGGTAGAGGATTATCACTCTCCAACATCCTTCACAGATGGTGAGGCAACGGTGGCGGACAGTACACCACGGGACCCTACGGCGTACGCGTAATAGAGGGGGAGGAACACCATCTTTTGTTCTCGCAGCACCGAAAAAGGTGCTTCTGACAGAACAAATCCTTTCAGACACTGTGGGTAGGTAGTGAAAAACAGATGGAGACTCCGTAAGCGGCCGGCCGGCCCGCTTTTGACTTCCACGGGAAAGATATCTCCCTCGCGCACGATAAGAAAATCGACTTCCGCCTGAGAACTTTTTTCCGCTCTCGACCAATAGTACAGTTCCCCATCTTGGGCCGCCAATAACTCCTGCCCCACAAACTGTTCGGCCAATGCGCCCTTATACAGCGATAACAGACTGCCGCTCACCCCGGGCGTATCCATGGGCATTCCACAGAGATGATTCATCAGACCAAGATCGACCAGGATCGTCTTGAACCGCTTCATCGTGGCCGTCGCCCCCAAGGGGAGGCCCTCCGGTCGCGCGGATTGGACGATGGAAAGAATCCGCGCCCAGACGAGTAGCTCCATATTTTTTTTGATGGTGGGAATCGTAAAATCGCGTGATAAATTTGTATACTTGATTTGGCGACCCCCCTGAGTAGCCACCCCTCTGAACACCTGGTCCAAGGCCAGTTTATTGGCCCGTGGGGCGTAGGTGGCAAAATCCTGCCGATAACTGTACACCAAGTCTGCATGCACCCGCATGGCATCCCGCAGCGACCCCGTCTGCAGATACGTGGCAACCGCCTCCGGCATGCCGCCAACAAAAAAATAGAGCCGCAACTTTTGCAGTAACTGTTCGTGGACGAAATCCGACAGCCGATCGGACGCGGTGGTAGGCATGGTCAGTACCAGCTCCGCCAAGTCTGTCTCCGCCAGCGCCCGTAAAAATTCTGCAAAGGTCAGGGGATAGAGCGAGGTGAACATCACACGGCCCACGGGAAAGGCTATATCCCGCAGGGCAAATTCCAACAGGGATCCCGCGGCAATGAGATGCAATTCCGGAAGTTCTTCATAAAAATAGCGCAGTGCCATCAGCGCCCGAGGGCAGGCTTGAATTTCATCCAGGAACAGCAAGGTTTTTCCAGGGATAATGGGCATGCGCGCCGCAATTTCGAGTTCGCTTCTGATGCGCTGTGGTTCTAAATTCCGTTGAAAAATTACGTGCAAATCTGGCCGTTTTTCGAAATCGACCGCGACGAAATGATTGGGGAAATGTTCCTGTCCGAACTGGGTGACCGCGTAGGTTTTCCCGACTTGCCGTGCGCCCCGCAGAATCAAGGGCTTTCGCCGCGTATCGTCCTTCCAATGCAAGAGACTTTGCTGCAGGGATCGAAACATTGCCTTGTATTATGCAATATTGAATACAAGAATACAAGGCTATTGATATATGCTGGGAATACTCTCGCGCCCATGGAGACCTCCTCGGAACATGCTCTTCTCCATGGGAATGCCCGCTCTGCATGACCGTAAGGCGAGCACCCAACAGAACTTCTTCGAAATTCGGCCGAGAATAGGGCATAGCGATAACAGACTGCCGCTCACCCCGGGCGTATCCCTGGGCATCTCACAGACCGGACCGTTGGTCGTCGCGTGATGCAACCGCGCGCGACTTTCCCATTGCCCTTCCGCCCGCGCTGTGACATAGCCACGCCGAATGTCAGGCAAGCAGACCACCAAGCCTTCCTTGACCAAAACGGACTTGACCGAGGCCCTTGATCGGGTGGTCGCCGTCTTTGAGACCAAGCTGACCGAAACCCGCCTGCAACTTGAGCGCAAGATTGACTGGGCCCGGCAGGATGCCAAGGAGCAGTTGGAGGCCGTCGATCGGCGCCTCTCTGCCAAGATCGAGGCCGTGGATCAGCGCCTCTCTGCCAAGATCGAGGCCGTGGATCAGCGCCTCTCTGCCAAGATCGAGGCCGTGGATCAGCGGCTCACTGCCGTGGGGGAGGCGGTCTTGCACATCCGGCGGTTGGTCACCGCGCAGGGAGAGACCTTGGCGGCGCTCCACGACACTGTGGCCACCCATGACGCCCGCCTGACTGCCCTCGAACTCCCCACCTAACCGGGGGCCCTCACCATCTGCCAGCGCCTCCTCTCCGCGCAAGCGTGGGGAACACACGGGAAACAGACCGGACGGAGGATCTGGGGGTCCCCCCGCAACTTTTTCGCGAGAACGGCCGAGAATAGGGCGTCAGAAGAAAACTCGCTTTTTTTCTTGACACGCGCTGTTTTTTAGCTTGCGCCGCCGGGCGACGAGGAGTACGGCTGGGGGCACGCTTCGGTGCGCACCCCGGTGGGCCGAAGGAAAGGTCCGATCCGATGGACCGTACGAGACCAACGGCGGGTGTGGCGCTGAGTGGCGCGCTCGGCGCGGCCTGTGGGGGCGATGCCCCATCAGGAGCGGCGCCGGGCGCGGGAGCGCTCCCTCCCACGGCGTCCGAGAGCGCCAGTCTCACGGAGAGTGCCGACGATCTTTCGTTAAGCGCCTTCCTCCAGTCCCCTGCCTATAGTGGCACCCTCATGGTCCGCT